>JAZLLI010000008.1:0-123769 GCA_045598085.1 Acutalibacteraceae bacterium | reverse complement strand
GGTGCGTACCAACGTGATTCCCAGTTTTTTATAACACCGATTCTTAAACCGGTGGGATTAATTTTCTGGCCCATTTGTAAACCTCCTCCTTGCTTATTCTGCTTCTTTAAGCACCATGGTTATGTGCGAAGTCTTTTTGTTTATTCTGTTTGCGCGACCCTGCGCTCTGGGTCTGATTCTCTTAAGAGTGGGACCCTGGCATACGAAGCATTCCGCAACGTAGAGTCTTGAAACATCCATGTCATTATTGTTTTCCGCATTTGCAATAGCTGATTTAAGGAGCTTTGCAAGCGGCTCACACGCGGCCTTCGGCGTGTGCTTGAGTATAGCTGCTGCTTCATCAACAGGCTTATTTCTGATAAGGTCGAGAACTATCTGAACCTTTCTGGGCGCTATGCGAACATAAGTAACTTTCGCTGTTGCTTCCATTTTATTACACACTCCTTTGCCGATTATTTACCGTTGTTTGATGTTTTTGAACCTGCGTGACCTCTGAAGGTTCTTGTAGGTGCAAATTCGCCTAACTTATGGCCTACCATGTCCTCTGTAACATATACGGGAACATGTTTGCGTCCGTCATGAACAGCAAATGTGTGGCCGACAAAGTCAGGGAAGATTGTGGAACTGCGGCTCCATGTTTTAAGAACTATTTTTTCACCCTTCGCGTTCATCTCTTCTACTTTCTTAAGCAGCTCCGGACGGACATAAGGGCCTTTCTTTACGCTTCTGCCCATTATCTTTATCTCCTTTCGACTTATTTGCCGTTACGACGTTTAACAATAAGTTTGTCTGATGCCTTTTTGGTGTTTCTGGTCTTGTAACCGAGAGCGGGTTTGCCCCAGGGAGTAACAGGACCGGGACGACCGATGGGTGACTTGCCTTCACCACCGCCGTGAGGATGGTCGTTGGGGTTCATTACAGAACCGCGGACTGTAGGTCTCCAACCCATATGACGTTTACGACCGGCTTTACCGATTTTAACGTTTTCGTGGTCAACGTTGCCGACTACACCGATTGTAGCCATACAGCCGTTGGGTACGTTTCTGAGTTCACCTGAAGGAAGACGAAGAAGAGCGTACTGACCTTCCTTAGCCATGAGCTGAGCTGCGTTGCCTGCCGCACGTGCGAGCTGACCGCCGCGGCCGGGATAAAGCTCAACGTTGTGAATGAAAGTACCTGTGGGGATATTGATAAGTGGTAACGCGTTGCCGGGCTTAATGTCAGCCTCGGGGCCTGCCATTACTTTATCGCCAACCTTAAGACCTGCGGGAGCGATGATATATCTCTTCTCGCCGTCTTCATACTTAACAAGCGCGATATGAGCTGATCTGTTGGGATCGTACTCGATTGTCGCAACCTCGCCTGTAACACCGAACTTATCTCTCTTGAAGTCGATAATACGGTATTTTCTGCGGTTTGCGCCGCCGCGATGGCGGACTGTGATTCTGCCGTAGCTGTTACGGCCGGATTTGTTGCTTACGGGAGCAAGAAGGCTTCTCTCGGGAGCAACCTTTGAAAGTTCTGAGTAATCAGTGGTCGACATATTACGACGAGCGTTTGTTGTCGGCTTGTAGAACTTAATCGACATTTTATCCACACTCCTTTATTAAGTGATTTGAGCGGCTTAGCGGAGATGTCAAACTCCATACATTACCGCTTTTTAAATTGGGGATGATTACATCATACCGTCAAAGAACTCGATTGTCTTTGAATCTTCGGTAAGAGTAACGATTGCCTTTTTCCAGGATGCTGTGAAGCCCTGTGAAGTACCCTGTCTGCGGAGCTTACCGAGGCAGTTAATTGTGTTAACTTTGGCAACCTTGATATCGCCGGGCTTTGATGAGAAGAGATCCTCAACAGCCTTTGCGATTTCGATTTTGTTTGCACTCTTTGCTACTGCGAAAGTGTATTTCTTCTCAGCAGTGTTCATCATGCTTTCTTCTGTGATGATAGGACGGAGGATTATATCCTGTGCTGCTTTACTCATGCAAATACCTCCTCAAGTTTTGCAACGGCATCTTTAAGAACTACGAGTGTGTCGCAGTTAAGGATGTCATATACATTAACTGTGTTTACGATGTCAACCTTAACGCCTGCAATGTTGCGTGCGCTTCTGTAAACAACGTCATTCTTTTCAGGAAGAACGAAAAGTACTTTCTTACCTGTTTCAAGAGCTTTAAGAACGCTAACAACGCTCTTTGTCTTGATTGCTTCGAGCTCAAGTGAATCAAGAACTACCATCTCATCAGCAGCAACCTTTGAAGAAAGTGCTGATTTCATAGCAAGCTTCTTAACCTTCTTGTTGATGTCGAAGCCGTATTCACGAGGCTTGGGGCCGTGAGCAATACCACCGTGGATCCACTGTGTTGCTCTTGTTGAACCCTGACGAGCACGGCCTGTGCCCTTCTGTCTCCAAGGCTTTTTGCCGCCGCCGCTAACTTCGGAACGAGTTTTGGTGGACTGTGTGCCCTGGCGCTGATTTGCAAGATAATTAACTACGCAAAGATGCATAGCTGACATATTGGGCTCAATGCCGAATACTGACTCTGCAAGCTCAATATCGGAAACCTTGTTACCCTTGCTGTCAAATACTGAACAATTAGGCATAATTCAAACTCCTTCCTTAAGCTTTTTTGGCGTCTGCAATAACAACGATTCCGCCCTTGGGACCGGGGATGGCACCCTTGATAGCGATGAGGTTGTTCTCTGCATCAACCTTGGCAACTGTTAAATTCTGGATTGTAACGCGTTCTGCACCGAGATGACCTGCGAGTTTCTTTCCCTTGTAAACTCTTGAGGGGTCGGAGCAAGCGCCCAATGAACCTGCGTGTCTTGCAACGGGACCGGTACCGTGTGTTTCTTTAAGTCTGGAGAAGTTCCAGCGCTTAATAGCACCTGCTGTACCTTTACCTTTGCTTGTACCGATTACATCGATTTTGTCGCCTACTGCGAATACATCTGCTTTGAGGATGTCGCCAACATTGAGAGCGTCAATGTCATCAAAACGGAACTCTTTGAGTACCTTTTTGGGAGCTACATCGCCTTTTGCGAAATGACCCTTCATAGGTTTGTTAACACGCTGTGCTTTCTGGTCACCGTAGCCCATCTGAACTGCTTTGTAACCGTCATTCTCTACAGTTTTCTTCTGAACAACTGCACAGGGACCGGCTTCAACAACAGTAACGGGGATTACGTTACCTTTTTCGTCGAAAATCTGTGTCATGCCGATTTTCTTACCGATAAGACCTTTTTTCATTATTTTTTCCTCCTTATAGGTTATTGGTTGGCTCTGCCAACTTGACCTGCGGCATTATAACCGAGATTAAAGTTTAATTTCGATTTCTACGCCTGCGGGAAGCTCAAGACCTTTCAGAGCGTCAACGGTCTTAGCAGACGGTCTGATAATGTCGATAAGCCTTTTGTGTGTGCGCTGTTCAAACTGTTCACGGGAATCCTTGTACTTATGAACTGCGCGAAGGATTGTAACGATCTCCTTCTCTGTAGGAAGCGGAACAGAACCTGAAACCTGAGCGCCTGTGCGCTTTGTAGTTTCAACAATCTTCTCTGCTGCTTTATCAACTACGCTGTGATCGTAACCCTTGAGTCTGATTCTGATTTTTCCCTTAACTGCCATGAGTTTTGCCTCCTTAAAATTTGGCGGGCATCGTTTTGAGTATTTTCTTTCAACGCATCCGGGTGTTTAAACCTTTCGCATTTAAAAACCGGAATGGGTTAGTTCCGGGTAGTGTGCATTCTCAAAACGCACGAGTACATACAGCGCTTATCAGGGAAATAAGCACTCTTAATGTACAGGATATTCTTGCGCCCGGTTTGTAAATCGGACATACTCCGTGAGAGTTCCCAACTTCTGAGAGTTGCCACATCCCACATCATCGCATATCTACACACCATACTACAAAATAATATAGCGTACTGTAGGATTATAGCACAGTACGCCTTATTTGTCAATGATTTTTTTGGAATTTTTTACGAATTTTTGAATATTTTTTTGTAGCAATTTAACATTGGAAAAATGTGGATTTTTTGCACAAATTTGGCATAAAAAGTGCAAAATTCGACACTGAAAATCAATGAAATATGCTTAATTCAAGGCATTTCAGACAGCCGAAAACTTAATCGGTTTTGCAGGGACACCAACCGCTGTGCAATTGGCAGGAATATCTGTTACAACCACTGCGCCAGCACCGATTATTGCATTTTCGCCGATAGTTTTTTCCTGTATCGCCTGCATACCTGTGCCAAGCTCAACGCAGTTGCCAACCTTTGTGAAGCCAGACACCGTTGCGTTGGGGTAAAAGGTTACATAATCGCCAAGGTTTGTGTCATGACCGATTGTGCTTCCAGAGCAGATAACAGGATGATTGCCGATTTTTATATTCATTGTTATTATTGTGTGAGCGCAGATTATTGCACCCTCGCCAATTTCAACATAATCTGACATTTCAACGGTGGGGTCAATAAGCGTTGCAAACTTCTGATTGGGGAAATCGGCTTTGATTTTTTCAACAATCTTTTTTCTTACCTTTGCATTGGCAATGGAGCAGACAACATAAGCATCGGGAAAATTCGCAATATCGCTGATTTTGCCAACCACCTTACAGCCAACCAGCTCCTTGCCCTGAACGGCTTCGTTATCATCAATGAAACCTAAAAGATTCCATGTTTTGCATTTATCATTTATTCTCTTCACAAGCCATGTAACATCTCTGCCCATTCCGCCTGCACCGATAACAAGCAAATCTTTCATTTCATTCTCCCTGTCAGAAACAGCTTCTGATAACCTCGATTATCTTATCCTGCTGAGCCTCTGTCATTTTATTATCTGATGGCAGGCAAACACCACGAGCAAATATATCTGCACCGACATCCTTAACACCGCCTGCGATATAAGCGTTTGTTCTGCATCTCATTGTGCCATCCCTGCCGATTGCTTCGTGCATTCTATACATGGGCTGCATATGCATTGGCTTCCACACTGGTCTGCCCTCAGCATTGATTGAGCTGATTGCTTCAAGAATTTCTGTTGGGCAGGTTTTGCCCTCTTCCTTATTATAAAGGGCATCTGTTTCGCCACGAACCTGCTTGCACATTGCATCCTCATCAATTATAAGAGCGGAAAGCCAGTAGTTTGGCTCTGTACCCTCTGTGATTGGGTTCATCTTAACAGGCAGACCTTTGAAGCCCTCTTTATATCTTTCATAAATTTTTTTCTTCTGTGCAATATGCTCCTCAAGGTGGAGATACTGACCACGGATTACGCCCGCAATTACATTTGACATTCTGTAATTGTAGCCAACCTCTTCGTGCTGATACCAAGCGGCATTTTCTCTTGCCTGAGTTGCCCACTTTCTTGCTTTGTTGGCATCCTCAAGACTGTTTGTCAAAAGGCATCCGCCTGCTGAACCAGTGATGATTTTGTTGCCGTTATAGCTGACGGCACTGTAATCACCAAAAGAGCCGCACTGCTTGCCGTCAATTGTTGCGCCCATCGCTTCAGCGGCATCCTCAATAAGAAGTGCGCCGTGCTTTTCGCAGATTTTTTTGATTTCGTCCATTCTGCCAGGAAAACCGTAAAGCTCAGCAGAAACAACCAATTTAACATCGGGATAAATTTCAAATGCTTTTTCAAGAGCAACGGGGTCCATATTCCATGAGGATTCTTCAGTGTCAATAAAAATCGGAATACCGCCCTCATAAACAACAGGGTTAAGTGTTGCGTCAAATGTCATATCTGAGCAGAAAACACGCTTGCCTTCAAGTGCACCGTGAGAGATTGCAGGCTTGCCGTAAAGCCTCTCCCCTGCTAACTTACAGCAAAGGTGCAGACCTGCTGTGCAGCATGAAAGACCAACGCCGTATTTAACCTCTGCTTTTTCAGCGGCAATTTTTTCAACTTCATTTATATTTTTGCCTACAGTTGACATCCAGTTGGTATCGTAAGCTTCTTTAACATAATCCATTTCTTCACCGTGCGTTGTGGGTGAAGCAAGCCATACCTTACTTTCAAATGGCTTGATGTCAGTTCCCTTAAACATTTATATTCCTCCAGTCAAAGGCTATATACAAGCAAAACACCCACCAGATGCGGTGAGTGTTTTATTTTATTTAATCTCTACCGTCTATATTATCTTTTTCAATAATAAGATTTGATGAGTCAACAGCATTCTTACCGCCATAGCCGTAGCCACTGTATCCTCCGCCATAGCCGTAACCACTGCCGTAGCCGTAGCCACCGTAGCTGCTGCCGTAACCATAGCCAGATGAGTAACCGTAGCCACCGTATCCGCCATATCCGCCGTAGCCACCATAGTTGCCATAGCCGCCGTATGTGCCTTTCTTCTTGCCGTAGCCATAACGACCGCTTCTGTGGTAATAGCCTTTCTTCTTATAATAACGGTTGTTTTCTTCGCCAGAGCTCATGGTGAGGATCGTGCCGATAATCTCAACGCCTGCACCTCTGATTTCATCAAGAGTTCTGTTTACTTCGTTTGTTTTTGCATAATCTCGTCTTACGCAATAGATGATACCGTCTGTAAGGGGAGCAATTACCAAGCTATCGGTAACAACATGTGAGGGTGGTGAGTCAATGATAATATAGTCAAACTCTTTCTTTGCCTGATCAAGGATGTTGCGAACTTTTTCGGCATCCAGAACCTCGGTGGATTTAAGAGAAACACCGCCTGTGGGCAAAACGAAAATACCAAGAGATTTTATGAATTTAACTGAATCAACATATGTTGATGTGCCTTTGATGATGGGGATAAGACCGTATCTTGTATCGCTCTTAACACCAACGGCTCTGAGAACAGCAGGCTTTCTGAAGTCGCAGTCCATAAGAAGAACTGACTTACCTTTCTGAGCGAGGGCGCAGGCGATATTAACAGAAACTGTTGTTTTGCCTTCATCCTCGTATGTGCTGGTAACAACGAAGCACTTATATCCTCTTTCAGCGTGAACATTTTCGATTTTAGTTCGTATGGCCTTAAAGCTTTCAATAAACGAGAAGTCCACTTTCTTTTCGTCCGTTATCAATAGCGAGCCAGACGGGACTTTCTTTTTCATAAACAGGCCTGTGGGCTTTTCGATAATAGGAATAGCACCGAGGACTTTTGTATGAGTAAGAGTTTTAAGTTCATCCATACTCATAATTGTATCTGTAACAAGAACTGAGAAGAATACAATAATAACAACAAGAGCCGCACCGATAATGAAACCGTAAAGTGCACTGGAAACAGCATTTGATGATGAACTTACATATGGAGCAGACGGTTCTTTAATAACATCAATGCTAAGTGATGTATCAAAGCCCTGAACATATGTGGGAAATTCTTCAATAACAACATCAAGTGCTCTTTCGCAATAACCACTGTCGCCGCTGCTTACTTTAAGAACAAAGAAGCCCTGAAGTCCGTCTTTTACAGTGCTTACACTAAGGCTGTTTCTGATAAAGCTTTCTGAATAAACTGTTTCCAAACCCTGAGCATCAAGAGCATCTTTGATTCTTTTAACCATTTTATCGCTCTGCAAAAGGAATTGATAACGTGAAACTTCACCAGCTGTATAGAAATCCTTCTGTTTGATAACGGATGTTTCAGCTTCGCCTGTATCTGAATAGTCAGTTACCTTAACATATGATGTTTTCATGAATGCAAGCGTTGCCTCTGCAGAGTAGCTTGTTACATAGGTGGACTCTGAAATAATATATCCACCTGCGGCAAAGATAACACCCACAAGAAGCACTGCCCACAACTTGCTGACAACATTTTTTACAAGTCTGACAATATCAACAGACGAGCCGTCCTCATATATGTTGTGGGGCATAGATTCAAAATTTTCATTTGGCATTTTATCAGCTCCTTAAAATTCCACTAATTATTATATCAAACAAACTATTACTTTGTCAATAAACTCTGCGTTTTTCAAGCCTTGGATATGAAGAACGGCGTGGTACATCCTGATTGTTTATTACTAAATCGCCGTTTCTCTCAAGTAATTTAAACATTCGGCTGCCATCAATATCCTGCGGAAACACTCTGAGCATTTCGCCAATATCATTTGGTCGCCTGTGAAGGGAGTGTGCATCTGTTGCAATAAACGCCGCCGCCCCTTTATAAGCCATTTCATATGAAAGCTCAAATGCCTCTCTGCCATCTCTGCTGGCAAGGCTACCTGCGTTTATCTGAAAAAGAACTCCCCTTGAAACAAGCTCATTCACAGCGTCGTAGTCATTCTGAAAATATTCATATCTTTCGGGATGTGCGATTATTGGCACAATATCCATTGAATAAAGCTCGTTAAGATAATCAAAAATATCTCTCAGTCTTTTGCCCGAAAAATCAAACTCTACAAGAAGATAACGGCTGTTATTTATGGTCAGCCTGCGAAGATTCTGTGCAAAGAAAACATCGTCATTTACATAGACCTCTGCACCGCCGAAAATTTCCATATCAATTTCGTTAAGCTGGAGATTCTTTTTTAAAAGGTTTATTTTTTCATCTCTTTTTTCAATAAAGCGCTCAACATCGCCCATTGAATTAAAATGAGGCGTTACCACCGTCTTTTTTATATGATGGTTTCTGCCAAGCAAACAAAGGCGAAGAGATTCTTCAAGGTTCTTTGCGCCATCGTCCATATCCGGCAGAATGTGTGTGTGAATATCAATCAACTTTATTAACCTCCCTGAGCATCAGATATGCTCTTATGGCAAAGCCCTGCGCCGCAGGAACAACGATTGACGCTGTTGAATAAAAACCTGCGCCCATGGTATCGCCTTGGGACCAGTCAACTGTTCCGTCTCTTCTTGTAACTGAATAAATATATTTCATCGCCTTTTGAGCAGAAGAAAAATACTCATCTTTGCCTGTGATTTTGCCTGCAAAACCGAGAAAATAAGCAAGCATTGCAGTGGCTGAGCTATCCTCACCAGAGAAGAGAAGCGAGTTTCTGTCAAACGCTCCATTTTTTCTCTGATAATTTATAATCGTCCCCGCAAAAGAATCAATGAAATTTAAAAGAATTTCTTTTTCATTTTCAAATCCGTTTATATTTTCAATAGCTCGGTATGTATCCGCAAGTCCTGTTGCCCACCATGCACATCCTCTGCCCCAGCCATAAATGCCGATAGGGGCATTGTTTCTTTTATCGAAGCAGTGAATGGGAAGCTTCAGCTCTTTATGAAAACCGTGAAGATAATATTCTTCGATAATTTTCATTGCAATTGTCAGTGATTTTTTATCGTTGAATTTCACTGCATACTCTGCAAGGAACGGACACACAAGACCGATTGTATCAACAAACAAAATGTTGCTGTTTCCGCCATAAGGAATTGAGCCGGTTTCGTCATATTTTTTAAAAAGAAACTGAGCAATTTTTTCGGCAGAAATCCTTATTTTTTCATCGCTGATATTTTTATTTTTCATCATTGCAAAGAAAAGCATTGCAGTGTCAACTCTATTTGAATTAAATTTGTCTTTTTCAGATAAAACTTTTTCAATAAAAATCTCTGCTTTTTCCTGAGAAAATTCATTGGCTGAAAGGAGCACCGAACCCTCCTGCCAACTTTGAATTGCGTTGCCTTTATAGTTGCCTTTTACGATGTCGATAAATCTTAATCTTTCATTATAATTTTTGGGCACAACAGGCACACCGTTTGAAAGCCATTTTAACGCAGTTTCTTCTGCTTTTGAGAGCCACTGCTCTGAAGAATTGAAGCTGCCCATTCCCCTGCGTTTTAAAATAGCTTTCACAAAAGGAACGGCATCAAACAACGCAACAACAAGGAAGAAAAGGAATATTAAAAGAATAAATATCTGCAAAAAAATCATTTAATTCACCTGAAGAAATGTGGTTATAAATTTAAAAGCTGTTTGCCTGCTTCTGCTGAGCTTTGGAGCTTTTGAGGAATCACAACACGAAGAGTTTCTCTTATTTCTTCTTCACGCTCTGCAAGCTTTTTAAACTGAGAAATAAGCTCGTCAGCAGAAGAAAGATTAAGCGAATCCACAACAAATTTTTCTTTACCAAAAAGGTCCTTGGCAATGCCCCTTGACTTAACGCTGTAGCCCAGCACGATTGTGGGAACACAGCCTGAATAAGCGGCAATTGTTGCGTGAGTTCTGGCACCGATAAACATTCTGAGCCTTGTGATGTAGCCTTTATACTGCTTTGCGTTAAGGTCGCCAGAAATTTTTACAACTCTCTGCGGGCAATCAAGCTCATCATAGATTTTATCAAGCACAGTGCAATCGTCATTGCCATCCTCCGTTACATGGGGGATAAGTGCAATCTGAAAATCTGTATTGTTTATAATTGAGCGAAGAAACTCAACAGAAATGCTCATAAGCTTTGGATTTTTATTAACAACCAGCGGACTTAAATTGAAGCCGATTGTTTTATTTGGTTCAAAGCCATCGGGCAAAGGAAGCTCCTCTTTTTCCATACAAAAAGCAGGGTCAGAAAACATAAAAAGTTTTTCTTCTTTTACATACTTGCTAAGAAGCTCAAATGTGAGCGGTTCCCTTGCAAAAACTGCATCAAAATTTTTAAGTCCTTCAATCTTTTCTTCTGACAAATCTTCTTCGCCAATTGACGCTCCCCACAAAACAGTTTTCTTTTTATTTTTGTGAAGCTCTTCTGTTATTGCTCTTGCAGAAGCATTATCGCCATAACAATAAGTATCACCGCCGATTGAAAGGCAGATTTCACTATTTTTCGCATTCTTCACAACAGGAGAATACTTTTTTTTGAAAAAATATTTTTCGTTGTGAGCAAATTTAATTTTAAAAGCAGAGATAATTTTTTCAAAAGGTGTCAGCTCTCTTGTTTCCATTTTAATTGTGTTAAGGTCAAGAGCAGAGTCGCTTTCAGGGCGATATGATGCGAGGGTAAAAGATGCATTTTCATCAGCAGATGAAATGATATTTACAGTTCCTCTTATAATCGCTTCACAGCCACGGTTAAGGCTACCCGCATGGTCAAATAAATAATATTTCATAACAAACCTTTATCCGACAAATTTGTCGTATCTTAATTTTTTTATTATGCTTGAGAAAGGATATGCACCAACACAGGCAAGCTTGCACTGGAACGGCTCAATATCCTGAACCATTGTTTTAAGATTTTTGCCAATAGCTTTGCCGTAATAGCACATCTTTATGGCATCCTTATATTTTTTATCTCCACAGCCATCATTTATTACAGACTGCATCCAATAATAGTTGGTAACATAGCCCTCTTTAATATGATTTTTATACCACGAAGTCATAAGAGAATCGGGCTCATTTTCATAATAATATCTGACAAAATTATTGGTGTAATACTGCTTGTATTTTTTGTCCATTTTATTCCAGACAACACACTCTGTAATAAAGTTTGTTCCCTCTGGTTCGGGATAAGGAAATTCTTTTAGCTTTGCTGTTTTGATACAACTGAATTTCTCTCCAGGGCAGGTTGCCGCAACCTCACGGGGATTCTCTGATTCATTTATATCCTCGGGG
Organism: Acutalibacteraceae bacterium; assembly: GCA_045598085.1. Lineage (GTDB taxonomy): Bacteria > Bacillota > Clostridia > Oscillospirales > Acutalibacteraceae > CAG-488. The sequence continues at coordinate 112,253 of JAZLLI010000008.1, read as the reverse complement.
AATGGAAGGCTCAGCGGTTCTTTTGTTTCAGAGTCAAGACATCTGCCAACAACGCTCCAGTATTCATCACGCTTGCTCTCATCAATAGAATCCCACACACTAAGGAATTTTTCGATAGTTTCGGGTGGCATTGCATCATCAGAGTCAAGGATGATTATATACTCACTGTCTGTAAGATAATTGGCATAATTTGCCGCCGTGTGTTTGCCGCCATTCTTTTTATAATAATATCTGATAAGGAAGTCGGCTTCGTTTCTGTAACGCTCTATAATATCTGAAATATCATCGCTTGAGCCGTCATCAATAATAAGCCATTCAAAATCTTTATATGTTTGTGAAACAAGGCTGTTGAATACTCTGTCGATAGTTCTTCTTCTATTATAAAACGGAGTAAAAACTGTAACCTTAAACGGATATTCAAGTCTTTCTTTCACTTCAAATTCGGGAGTGATTTTTTCTTTTTCTGCTGCCTTGCCGTCATCCTTATGAAGCTTTTTATAAACAGCCGATTTTACATCATTGATTTTATAATTTCTGTATATTTTGCCTGCTTTTTTATGAAGAAACATTTCAGCAATTTTTTTATCATCGCTGTCTTTAAAGCATCCGTCGTCAATTAACTTTTTAACGCAGGATTTTACAATGTCGTCCTTTGCAGAATTTTTTATAAGCTTCTGAAATGCCTGCTTTGAACAGCTGTGAAAAGCAAGACCGATATATCCGACAATCTGCTGAGCCAAACGCTTGCTGTATGTCTTTTCAACATAAGATTTTTCAAGAGCAAAATTTTTATAAAAATCAACTGTTGTTTTATAATCATCAAGCAGTGTATAGAAATAATCGTTTCGCTCTTTGTGAATTGCGCCTGACGGAACAAATCTGTAAAAATATCCGTTTTCGGGGATGTAAAAAACACTGCTGCAGGATGCAAGAAAATCGAGAACAAACAGCTTGTCTTCGCCGTATTTCATTCCCTCTTTGAACTTAATATTATTACAGGTTATAACGCTCTTTTTCATAACCTTATTCCATACAGAATTCATTGCAGAATCTCTGAGCATAAAATCTGCAATTTCATTTGAAATATAGCTGTGATTAAGAATTTCTCTTTGCTTAAAGGGATATTTTATAAAATTATTGAAATTGTCATATTCATGAACAAAGTCAAAAAGAATCATTTCAGAGGCACTCTTACTAATTGATTTAATTACCTTTGCAATAATTCCTTTGAAAAGGAAATCGTCAGCATCCACAAAGAAAATGTATTCGCCACGGCTCAGCTCAACGCCCTTATTTCGGGCGGCAGATACACCGCTGTTCTCTTGTCTGTGATAAACAATATTAGAGAATCTTTCTGCATACATCTGACAAATGGCAGACGAAACATCCGTTGAGCCATCATCAATTAGAATCAGCTCAGCGTTTTCAAATCCTCGCTGTGTAATAATTGAATCAACACATTCACGAAGATAATTTTTGGCATTGTAAACAGGAATAATTATAGAAATTAAAGGTTTCAAAAGCATCACCCAAAATTAAAGAATCTTCTGCCTGGGAAATAGGTTTCGGAAATGTAGTTTGACAGTATATAGCTTTGCAGGGTTGAATAATAATAATAGAACATTACACAGACAACATAATAAAGTCCTCTGTCCTTTTTCTGAACTCCGTTATAAACAACCCATGAAAGAAGTATTATATAATAAACATTCAGATAAATTGCCAATCTTGCAAATATCCAGTTATATGTTGATATAATGTAAAGTGCGGCATTTACAAAACCGATATTTGTCAAAACATCGCCGATAAATCCCAATTGCCGCATTTTCGCTCGTGAAAAATAAGCGATAACAACAGGCACCATTGACACCAGAACACGAACAAAGCTTGAACCGCCTTCCTGACCACTTGTAAACCAACCCTGAGTTGCATAGTTATCAAAAGACGTTTCTTCAAGAGCCGAAAGGAACGAGGGAAGAATAAGGTCAAACAGTGAAAGTCCAACAAGGCTCAGGAACAAAAGCATAAATGATGACGGTTTCCATGCTTTACGCCGCGAGAACCAGAAAACAAAAAACATTATCCATGCACTTGCGTGCATCGACCACGCTATAAGCACAAAAATAGAATATTTGATAATTGCACTTTTTTTCTCAGAAAAAAGATATTTTGTACCAAGCAAAACTATGCCTGTTGCGCAATACTGCCTTATGCCGTTCATAGATAATCCGAAATAACCTGTTGCCATAAACAGATAAATTGCAAGGTCATAGGGATGCGAATATTTGTAAAGAATAATCAGAACAGGCACAAGCGACATTATAGCGGTTATTGTGATAAGTACTCTGTAGTCATCTACCGTTTCTTTTACTAAATCCGCCAGCATGGGATACATCGTTTCTTCTCCGATATTGAAATCCACTTTGCCGTCAGGTGCCATTTCTTTAAAGTCTTTGATATAATAAAAGGTATCTCCGACAGACGAACGCAAACCCGAAAAAGGGACATAGAGAAGTAATGGAACAATCAAACTTACGGGATTAGGCAACGGCTGACCAAGACCGCCTAATTTAGGCATTGGATGATACCTGCTGTAAAGAGCAAGACCCCAGCAGATTATTGTATAAATCCACGCAAGTCTGAGATAAAAATTTATATCTGACATGAACATAATAATTTTACCTCTGTAAATTCAAATAAATACTGCTCATCTGAACAGCTACATTTTCTTTAGAAAAACGTCTGATATTTTCTGACGCACTTTTAGAAATCTGATTATATAAATCTGCATCATTTAAAAGAAAATTTATTTTTTCTGCCATAGCTTCATAATCGTTTGGCTCAACAATAAAACCGTCTTTGCCGTTATTGATTAAAGCTCTGTGCCCTCGATTATCCCCCGCAACGGTGGGAAGTCCGCAAGCCATAGCCTCCATAACATTAACAGGCAGACCCTCACGCAGGCTGGAAGCGGCACAAATATCGCTGATTTTAACAAGAGTTTCAACATCATCACAATGACCTAAAAAGTCAACTCTGCTATCAACGCCAAGCTCCTTCGCAAGGGAAACATAAGCTCCGCCAAAATTATCTGCACCCACAATCAGAAGTCGGGCATCGGGAATTTTTGTGAGAGCTTTTATCAGCATAGACTGATTTTTATTTTTATTCATCTCTGCAACATAGACGATTATTTTTTCGTTTTCTGAATAGCCTGCTTTCTCTCGAAGAGCCATTTTTTCTTCATAAGAAACAGGGAAAAATTTATCACAGTTATAGCCTACACCGTCAACAAGTTTAACATCGGGATGTTTAAAATGCTTTTTGGCAAAGGTATAATCTTCATTATTGATTGTAATAAGGCAATCTGTTTTTAAGCTCATCACAAGCTCAATTGGGTAATAAATAAGCCAGTTGAGAAGCGGTGCGCCTTTATAGAAATGAAAGCCGTGGGCTGTGTATAAAACGCTGCCCGAATTTTTTTTATTTGCCGCCAGCCTTGTGAGCATTCCGCCCATAGGAGTGTGGCAATGAATAATATCAAAATGATTATCGTTAATGACTTTTTTAAGCTGCTTATACGCAGTTATGTTGCTCTTGCCAAAGGGAGAGCGTGAAAATGGAATATCGTGCTGCACATCACAGAAAGGAAGCTTCCTGTCGCCCTTACCTGCAACATGAACCTCCCAACCCATATCGTGAAAAAGCTTAAGGTATGGCAAATGAAAATAATAGAAATGATCTGTTATTGTTGCGGCGAACAATATTTTTTTCATTCTCTTACCTCTTTTCTACTGGTGTTCCCTTAAATTTTTCCATAGTATCTGCCTCACTGCTGTTGATTCCGCTGTGAGAAAGCACATTTTTTATAGTCATAAAAATAATTTTTACATCAAGCGAAAGGCTCATATTATCAACATAATAAACATCGTAGGCAAATTTTTCTTCCCACGAAATTGCGTTTCTGCCGTTTACCTGTGCCCAGCCAGTGATACCCGGGCGAACCTCATGACGGCGCATCTGCTCCTTTGAATAAAGGGGCAAATATTCGCAAAGAAGCGGACGGGGTCCGATAAAGCTCATCTCGCCTTTTAAAACATTCACAAACTGAGGAAGCTCGTCAACACTTGTCTTTCTTAAAAATGAACCTAAAGCAGTCATTCTTTCCATATCAGAAAGAGGGTTGCCGTTTTTATCTGTGGTCTGCTCTTTCATTGTTCTGAATTTATAAACGGTGAAAATTTTCCCGTCTTTTCCAGGGCGTTTCTGTTTAAAGAGAATATGCCCTCCGTCAGAAATTTTTATAGCAACACACACCACCGCCATCAGCGGAGAAAAAACGATGAGTATCAAAAGTGATGCCACAATATCAAATAATCTTTTAAAAAACTTATACAATGTTTTCACAACTTTTCTTAAATTGCATTTGCCTCTTCAGGCTCGTGAAAATTAGGAACAATCAGCTTGAGAATTGCTCTTATGCCCTCAGCATCTGCCGTTTTAAGTGCTTCAAGCTGAGTAACAAAAAGATCGTCATCAATCTCAATGGGACTTGTAACATAAATCTTATTGTTTGCAGTAAGTCTGCGCTTATCATATTCTTCCTCAAGTGCCAGCTCTTCATAAAGCTTTTCGCCAGGGCGAAGTCCTGAGAAAATAATATCAATATCAACATAAGGCTTATGACCTGAAAGGACAATGAGATTCTCTGCAAGGGTCAGAATTTTAACAGGCTCGCCCATATCAAGCACAAACACCTCGCCGCCCTCAGCCATGCCGCCAGCCTGAACAACAAGCTGTGAAGCCTCGGGTATAGTCATGAAATATCTTGTAATATCAGGGTGAGTAACGGTAACGGGTCCGCCGTTTTTAATCTGCTCTGTAAACAGAGGGATAACGCTTCCGCTTGAACCTAAAACATTGCCGAAACGCACTGCGGCAAATTTGGTGGAATTTTTGCACTCTCTTTCAAAATGCTGAATAATCATCTCTGTTACACGCTTTGTTGCGCCCATAACATTTGTGGGGTTAACCGCTTTATCAGTTGAGATGCTAACAAAACGCTCAACACCATATTCAACAGCGGTTTTTGCAAGGTTATATGTACCGAATACATTATTTTTAACAGCTTCGCCAGGGTTATCCTCCATCAAAGGCACATGCTTATGAGCCGCCGCATGGAAAACAACCTGCGGATGAAATTCATCAAAAACTTCTCTAAGTCTTTTTTCATCACGGACAGAGCCGATTCTGATAACTACCTCGGGGTCGCCGCCATAGTATCTGTCCAGCTGATTTTTGAGAACAAAGGCATTGTTTTCGTAAATATCAAATATAATAATTTTAGATGGTGAATATTTTGAAATCTGACGGCAAAGCTCACTGCCGATTGAGCCGCCACCGCCTGTTACAAGGATATTTTTACCTGTGAGATATGAGCAGATTTTTGTGTCCAACTTAACCTCAGGGCGTGAGAGCAAATCGGTAATATTAACATCACGAATACCAGAGCTGTTATCCTCTACCATTTCAAGAAGACTTGGCGAAATTTTAAGGTGTCTGCCAGTTGAAACAGCAATGTGAAGAATCTCTGCCTGCCTTTCATCTGAAGCAGAGGGGATACAGATAATAATAGTGTCTATTCTATATTTTTCAGCAAGGGACGGAATATCGTTGCAATTGCCCTTAACAGGTACACCTCTGATACTCTGACCTAATTTAAGCGGATTATCATCAACAGCAACAACAGGCTTACCCTTGCTGTAATTGCCAGACTCAAGCTCTTTAATGATAATCATACCCATATCGCCTGCGCCGACTATCATAACTCTTTCTGTTTTTTTGTGATTGAAGATATTAAAGCCGTTAACAGTGCGCCTTACAGACCTGTAGCCTACACGCATAGCACAAACCAGCACAAGAGCCATCAGCGTTCCGTAAAAATAAAATGTTGCGCTGAAAAATCCACGGTCAACTGCACCTATATCAAGATAAGACATAACAATATCAATGGATATGCTTATAAGACCGCCAAGAACGGTTGCAACACCAATGTTGACCATTTCTTTTGCACCTGCATATTCCCACATACTTTTATAGATGCCAAACGACCAATAGAGGATCAGGAAAACAATTGTCAAAGGAATACATCTGATTGCATAGTGAGCTATATCAACATTCGCCTTTTCAAGCAGGAATGAAATTATATAAGCAACATTTATAAAAAGTATGTCGTAAACAATCATCATAGCTTTTTTGAACCTGATGTTTTTAAAATCCATAGTATCAGCTCTTTCTAAAAAATAAACACTACACTAAGTTAATTGTAATTTTAATATAAATGAGTAAAAATGTCAATAAAAACACTAAAAGATATGTTGACTAAAAACGGGGTTTAGTGATAATATTTAGAAAAAACTATGTGAGGTGCAGTATGATAGGTTTAGGAGTCTGGGATATTCCCGTAAACTCGATGTTTTATAAAGGCAGTGCAGAAATAACTGTGGCAGGCAGTGAGGACGAATATGAATTCAGCTTTAAGGTGCCTGGATTTAAAGTGCCGGAGATGGAAATTTCAAATGTAACAGTGGTTGGCAATATGCTCAGCGCAGACGCAACCTGCGATATGCTCAAAGGCAAAAAGCTTCATGTTGATGTTGAATTTGACGGCGACCAGTGCCACGGCGTTGTAAAAGGTCCTATGGGTATTAAAATAAAATTAGAGGGAACAAGGATAGGTTAAGAGAAGTCTGCGGAGCAAAACCGCAGGCTTTTTTATGCCATAAATATACCTTTTTAACATATTTACACCATAGAAACATTTTCATATTGTGATAAAGGGAAATTTTGCGTTTGGGGTATTGAATTTCCTACAGAACTGGTATATAATTCTAAGAGTAGGAAAAGATATTTCGTAGAAAGACAGGCGAATTATAAATGAAAACAATTTATGTTGATAATGCCGCAACAACGGCTATGTGCCCTGAGGCTATCGAAGCCATGACAGAGTGCATGAACGGTGCTTACGGCAACCCTTCCAGCCTTCACCATGTAGGTCAGGAAGCTGCATCAATTATTGTTAAAGCAAGAGAAGATATTGCAAAGTGCCTTGGTGCTGAACCTAATGAGATTTATTTCACATCAGGCGGAACAGAGGCAGACAACTGGGCAATCAGAAATGCCGCAAGACTTGGCGCAGCTAAAAATAAAAATCACATCATCACCACCGCTTTTGAGCATCACGCAGTGCTTCATACCCTCAAAAAGCTTGAAAAAGAGGGATTTGAGGTAACTTATCTTGATGTGAGCAAGGACGGTTATGTTACCGCAGAGCAGGTTGAAAAAGCTATTAAAGACGAAACCTGCCTTGTAACAATTATGTATGCCAACAACGAAATCGGCACAATTCAGCCTATTAAAGAGATTGGCGCAGTGTGCAAAGCAAAGGGCGTTCTCTTCCACACAGACGCTGTTCAGGCAGTTGGTCATGTGGCAATTGATGTTAAGGAGCAGAACATTGATATGCTCTCCCTTTCTGCTCACAAGTTCCACGGTCCTAAAGGCACCGGTGCATTTTATTGCAGAAAAGGCATTTCACTTGTTGGACTTATGCAGGGCGGTGCTCAGGAGCGCAACAGACGCCCCGGCACAGAGAACACACCTGCAATTGCAGGCATGGCAGCAGCTATGAAAAAAGCTTGCGCTGAAATCGACAAGAACGCTGAATATGTAAGCGCATTGAGAGATAAAATTATTGATGCAATCGTTGAAGCTGTTCCCCGCACAAGAGTAAACGGTGGAAGAAGTCCAAGACTTCCCGGCAATGTAAGCTTCTGCTTTGAGGGCATTGAGGGCGAATCACTTCTCCTTTATCTTGACCTTAAAGGCATTTGCGGTTCATCAGGTTCAGCCTGCACATCAGGCTCACTTGACCCCAGCCATGTTTTGCTTGCGTTGGGTCTGCCCCACGAGATTGCACACGGTTCACTGAGAATTTCACTTTGTGAATACAATACAGAAGAAGAGGCTGATTATATTATTGAGGAGCTTCCCAAGGTAGTTAAAAGGCTTCGTGATATGTCCCCTGTTTGGGAAAGAATTATGAAGGAGGAAAATGAATAATGGCATATAGTGCAAAAGTTATGGACCATTTTGAAAATCCGAGAAACCTCGGCAAAATGGATGATGCTGACGGCGTAGGCGAAGTCGGCAACGCAAAATGCGGAGATATAATGAAGATTTACCTTAAAATTGAGGACGGAATTATCTCTGATGTTAAGTTTAATACATTCGGCTGTGCATCAGCTATTGCAACAAGCTCAATGGCAACAGAGCTGATTAAGGGTCAGCCGGTTGAGAAAGCACTTGAATTGAGCAACAAGGCGGTTGTTGAGGCTCTTGACGGTCTGCCACCCGCAAAGATTCACTGCTCTGTTCTTGCAGAGGAAGCGGTTAAGGCAGCAGTTGCAGATTATTACACCAAGAATGGCATTGAGCTTGACCCCGAAATTTTCGGTTCATGCAACGGCAGTTGCGATCATTGCGACCACTGCGGTGAATAATTGAATAAAGAATGAGGATGCTTTCGGGCATCCTTTTTTGTTGGGTATTGTGTGAATAAAATTCACCTTAATTGCACGGGGATGAACCCCGTGGGGACGGCGTGGGCGCATATGTTGCCTTATTGATTGATGAGTTTTAGCGGTAACATCTGCCCTCCTTGTGTAAAGGAGGGTGGCTCACGCAGTGAGTCGGGAGGATTGTTTGGCTTACTTTTCACTGGTATATAAAATTCAGCAAACAGTCCCTCAGTCTTTTTGCACGGCAAAAATCCAGTTCCCTTTACACAAGAGAGCTGTGTTATTGTGCGTTTTAGGTAGATTTGTATGATATTCTCTTAATTCAGTTCGGGAGCAGCAAGCTACTCCCCTACGGTGTCCACTTTTCACTATTCACTAAAACTTATTACTTCAAATCGGGTGCGGGTGTCCCGCCCAAAATTATTCATTATTCAATATTCATTATTCATTTGAATCGTAGATTGCCACGGCTTCTACAAAGCCTCGCAATGACGATACCGAAAGCTTTTGCTCAAATTTGACTTTGTTCTGACATTCAGAACAGGATGTCGAGGACGCCATCCCCTACAGTGTGCCACTTTTTCGTTATTATCTATTATATATTATCTTTTATCTACTTTCTATACGAGAGAAGCAAGCCTGAAAAACCATTTAATTTTATAATACAAAGCTGGCGAACGCAGTTCGCCCCTACGGTGTGTGCCAACCTTTAACACTACAAATTGGTCTGATATGTACAATTTTTATGAAAAAGGTTGTAACAATTCCCTTTAATCAATACTAACATACAAAAGACCATCACGGGATGTCGAGGACGCCATCCCCTACAATTATAAATCAAAACACATTGCAAATTCGGGAGTGGGTTGCAGTCAACTTCACACAAACAAAAACGCAGAGCCGAAGCTCTGCGTTAATTTAATTTTCAGCGATTTTTGCGGTGAGGGTTATGGTATCAGTGATTTTTTCAAGTGAAAGTATCGGCTCGCCATTTTCATTCTGCCAGCTGACAAAATGTGTGCCTGCCTTACAATACGCCCCTGCGTTGGGCATATCAGATGAATCCACGCCTGCGCCTTTCTCAACAGTGAGAGTTTCAATCTCGTTGCCGTTTACCACAAAATGCACATTGCAATACGCTCTTTCTGAAAGGACAACATTTATTGCCTTTATCTCAGCAGGGTATGTTTCAAGAATTGAGCCTGAATATCTTACCCTGGCAGAGGAAAAGTTACCTATATCATCTTCTCTTATGGCAGTACCCTTTTCGTCTGTGATTTTGATGCCCTTTGTGCTGAAAGTGATTTTATCTGACGATTTGTATTCATCAGAATTTTTATCGGGATTCACAGTGAGCATATCACCCGAAACAGCCTCTATTCTTGATGAAAAGATATGAACTTTTTTGGATTCTGTTGCCGAGGATGTTGTTGTGGTTGCTGTTTCGCCAAATGTAATCTGAGGAATTTTCCCCGTTTTATAAAGCGCAAATCCAACCGCCGCCAAAAGCACTATGACAGCCATAAACACTGCGAATTTTTTCATTTTTTACCTCTGTTATCTGTTTTCTTTAGAAACAAGGCGGATATAGCTCTTGAAGAATGCTACGCCATCGTCAAGAACCTTAACGGGGCAACGCTCGTTTGTGCCGTGAGTTGTCTGAAGAATTTCAACAGAGAATCTGAAAGGTGCAAAACGGAGAACGTTATCGCAGATTTCCTCATAGAAATATGCGTCTGTGCCACCCATAACAAGGTAAGGTGTTGTTGCAACTGCCTTGTCGCTATACATTGATGAGCAGATTGCGTCAATTGCATTGTAAGCATCTGAGCCAACAGGTGAGAAGCGTGAAGGCTCTTTGCCTCTGAGAAGCTCAACATCAATATCTTTATATCTTACAACATCACGGATATGCTTTTCAACATCTGCAACGCTTTCGCCAGTGATGGGGCGGAAGTTAACTGTAACACTTGCTCTCTGAGGAAGAACATTGGGAGCAGGGCTGCCCTCGCACATTGAAACACCTGTTACTGTGCGGAGAAGGCAGGCAGATGCAGGAATTGACTTCATAACCTGCTTAAGAAGAGGCTTCATAAGCTTATAGTTGCAAACAACAAATCTGCCAGGGAATTTTGCTGTTCTGCCGATTGTTTCAAGGAAATTATCCATAAAAGGAAGCCACTTAACATCGCACTGATGACCCTCAAGGTCTTTAATAACATTAGCAAGCTTGCCAAGGCCGTTATGCTTGGGGGACTGTGAAGTATGGCCGCCCTTATCTTTAACTGTTACTTTGTAATCGCAATAGCCTTTTTCTGCCATGCCGACACCGATGATGTAAGTGTCAATAAGACCTTTGATGTCAACTGTGAGAACTGCACCACCCTCGTCAACAAGGCTGTCAAAATGGATTCCACGGTCTTTGAGAGTTTTAACAATAGCCTCTGCACCAGGGTCCGAGGAGCAAACAACCTCTTCGTTATGACCGAAGCAAAGATAAATATCTCTTTCGGGCTGGAATCCCTCTTCAAGAAGAGTTTCGCAAGCTTCCATAACGCAGATAAGGTGGTTTTTCATATCAACTGAGCCTCTGCCCCAGATAAACTCACCATCGTTATATCCCTCAAATGCACCGTGCTCCCAATCTTTCTCTGTGCCAGCTGTAACAGGAACAACATCCTGATGAGCAAGAAGAGCCATTGGCTCGAGGTCGGGGTTAGCACCTTTCCAGATATAAACAAGGCTTGCGTTTGAGATAACCTCTTTGCTCATTGTTTTATGAACAAGGGGATATGCTTCCTCAAGGAATTTATGGAACTTATCAAACTCTGCCCAATCAACAAGGTTGGGGTCTTCGTTTGAAACAGTTTTGCACTGAATAGCCTTTGAAAGATTATTCTGAACACGCTCTGAATTAACTTCCTCTTTGGGAACTGCGGGGAAATCTTTCTTTTCGGGGGTGAACTTTGCAGCTTTTACAGCATTTGCGGCAAGTAATGAGCCAACAGCAGCTGCAGGAATTATTTTTTTAAGTTTTTTATTCATAAGAATCGCACTCCTTATACGAATTTCTTTTTTGACTAAGCATCCTGATTATTATATCTTATTGTAAATAATAAATCAAGTCATAATGTGAAGAAGCTCATCTGCGCACTTTCGGGGAGTCCCTCAAGAGCACCAGCGTTTCTGAGCGTTTCAATAACCGACTTACTGACACCAGAGCGTTGCTGAAGCTCTTCGATAGACATAAACTGTCCTCCGCCGTCATCTCTTGCGGCGGCAAGTGCTTTTGCGGCACTTTCGCCTGTGCCAGACATTGAAAGGAACGGAAGTCTGATTTTGCCATCCTCAATTTTATAGACAGTTGCGTCAGATTTATAAATATCAACGGGCAAAAATTCAATTCCTCTTGCCATCATTTCGTTGATAACCTGCATTGCAACATACATACCGTCATCCTTGGCGGTTGCCGACTTCTCTTTTTGCTTAATGGCAATATCTTTCATAAGCTGACGGACAGCATCTCTGCCGTTCATAATTGCAACAGTGTCAAGGTCATCACCACGAACTGTCATATAAGTTGCATAATACTCTTTCGGGTAATATATTTTATACCATGCAAGGCGCATTGCGGCAATAACATATGCGGCGGCATGAGCCTTGGGGAACATGTATTTGATTTTCATACATGAATCAATGTACCATTCGGGAACATCATGATCTCTCATAGCCTTAAAGTGGGTTTCATTAAGAAGCTTTGTGGCATTACCTTTACGGACAATTTCCATTATTTTGAATGCCATATCAGGTTCAAGACCCTTGTGCATAAGATAAACCATGATACTGTCTCGAGTTCCGATAACCTCTGAAATTGTGCAGGTGCCTTTTTTAATAAGATCCTGCGCATTGCCAAGCCAAACATCGGTGCCGTGTGAAAGCCCCGAAATCTGAAGCATATCAGAGAAGTTTTGCGGTTTAGCGTCCAGAAGCATCTGACGAACAAACGGCGTGCCAAGCTCGGGGAGAGAAAGCGTGCCTGTTTCGCAGTCAATATCCTCTGCTGTTACACCTAAAGGCTCGGGCGTTGTGAGAAGCTTATACACCTTCGGGTCGCAGACATCGGCATCCATAACAGAAATACCTGTTGAATCCTCAAGGTGCTTATAGAATGTGGGAACATCATGACCGAGGTTATCAAGTTTAAGGATAGTATCGTGCAAAGCGTGGAAATCGAAGTGGGTTGTACGAAGTCCTTTTTCAACATCATCCGCAGGGTGCTGAATGGGGGTGAAATCCTCCGCCTCCATATCACCCGGCACAACAACCATTCCGCCAGGGTGCTGGCTGGTGGTTCTCTTGATACCTACACAGCCTGCTGAAAGTCTGTCTTCCTCCGCTTTATTGAGGGCTCTGCCTCGCTCCTCTTCCCACTTTTTAACAAAGCCAAAGGCTGTTTTATCTGCAACTGTGCCGATTGTTCCCGCTTTGAAAACATGAGAAAGACCGAAAAGCGTTTCTGTATATCGGTGAGCCTGAAACTGATACTCACCGCTGAAGTTAAGGTCGATATCGGGCTGTTTATCGCCTTTGAATCCAAGGAATGTTTCAAAGGGGATGTCATGACCATCTCGGTGCATTGGTATTCCGCAGGTGGGGCAGTTTTTGGGTGGCAGGTCAAAGCCTGAGCCAACGCTGCCGTCTGTGAAAAATTCACTGTGCTTGCACTTGCGGCAAACATAATGGGGCGGAAGCGGATTAACCTCTGAAATACCAGATGCGTGGGCAACGAATGAAGAACCAACGCTTCCTCGTGAACCAACATAGTAGCCGTGTTCCTCTGAATTATAAACAAGCTTTTGCGCAATCATATACAAAACACCGAATCCGTTTGAAATGATTGATTTAAGCTCTTTTTCAAGTCGTGTGCTGATAAGCTCGGGCAGAGGGTCGCCGTATTCATCCTTAATTCTTCGCCAGCAGATTTCTGTAAGCTCTTCGTCCGCACCCTCAATTTTGGGCGGGAAAGTGCCGTAAGGAATCGGTCTGATTGTTTCACACATATCGGCAATTTTATTTGGGTTGGTGATAACAACCTCTTTGGCTGTTTCTTCGCCTAAATATGAAAACTCTGCCAGCATTTCATCAGTTGTTCTAAGATAAAGAGGTGCCTGCTCAGAAGCATCTTTAAAGCCCTGACCAGCCATAAGAATTTCTCTGAAAATTGAATCGCCCTTTGCAAGGAAATGAACGTCGCCCGTTGCAACAACAGGCTTGCCCAGTTTATCTGCAATTGCAATAATTTTTCTGTTGATATTTTCAAGGTCAACGGTTGATCTTATCTGTGTGTGTTCATCACGGGTGCTTCTGACCATAAACATATTATTGCCGTTTGGCTGAATTTCAAGGTAATCATAAAATTCGGCAATCTCCATTATGCGCTCTTCGCTTTCGTTAGCGATGATTGCACGGTAAAGCTCGCCCGCTTCACAGGCACTGCCGACAATAAGACCCTCTCTGTGCTCAATAAGTCTGCTCTTGGGGATTCTCGGTTTCTTTTTGAAGAACTCAAGATTTGACGCAGTGATGAGCTTATATAGATTTTTAAGACCTACATTATTTTTAACAATAATTATCTGATGGTAATATTTAAGCTGACGTGGGTCAGTACCTGCTTCGGTAACATCATCAACAAAATATGCCTCAATACCGTAAAGGATTTTGATGCCAGCTTTTTCGGCTGTGTTCATTGCCTCGGGGAATGCCTGCACATTGCCGTGGTCTGTTATGGCAATTGCCTTATGCCCCCATTTTGCCGCCTGTGAAACAAGATCTTTTGCACTTGAAACACCGTCCATGGCAGACATATTTGTGTGAAGATGAAGCTCAACTCGCTTTTCAGGAGCATTGTCTTTCTTGCCGATTTTATCAATAAGAGTTGCCGACTTGCAATCAATAAGATAAGTTTTTGCAAAGGTATCGTATATAACGGGTCCTCTTATAAGAACGGTGCAGCCGTCTTTCAGCTTCTCTGTCATCTCTTTGCATACCTGATTCTGACCGAATGCTTTAACGGCATAGGATGAGGTATAGTCTGTAATATTGAAATTGATAATTTTTTTCTTTTTATCTTTAGTGTCTTTAACTTCAAGCTTAAAGACATCGCCCCACACAATTACATCGCCCGAATCGGGGCCGATTTCTTCAATGGGGACAGGCTTTTTATTAACAAATGTGCCATAGATTGTTTTGGCATTTGAAAGGGAAATAGGCAAATCCTCATAGGTCTGCTCAAGGGGATTTTTCTTGATCTCTTCTGCTCCCTTTTCTTTTTTCTGAACGGGGGCAGCTACTTTAATTTTTGCCGCCTCCTGCTTCTGAAGTTCAAGCAGTGCCTTTGCTTCATCCTCTGAGCTTTGAGAAGATGAAACAATATTTATCACAGCAGGCACGCCAAACCTGCTTCTGATTATTTTTTTTATGTAATCTTCAACGCCAAGCTGTTTTAAAATCTCTTTGCCGTTTCGCTTGAGGGTGATTGTAAGGTTATTGCCCTCAACAGAATACAACGCACCGTCAAGAAACTGCCAGCCTGCACTGAATTTCTTTTTTAATTCATTGACAAGATAAGGAATCCATTTATGGCTGAACATTTCGCCTGCATATTTATAATCAAATGCAAAACCGTTAAGTGCCATAAACTGCATTATCTGGGATTTTACTTTTTCAACAAGCTCGTCAGCCACATAATCCTCAAACCGCACAGACATTTCAATTGTGCGTGTTTCAGCATCTGCGCTGATTTCAGTGATAACGGCACTTTTAAAGTATTCCGCCTGCTCTGCGCCAACACATTCACCGAAAAGCGATAAAAAACTTCTTTCCTGCATTGTAATCTTCTTCTTATAACTTCTCTATTTCTTTAAGGAGTTCATCCACAACTTCGCTTTCGGGCACTTTGCGCAAAATTTCACCTTTTTTGAAAATCATTGCGCAGCCATCACCGCCAGCTATGCCGATGTCAGCCTCCCTTGCTTCACCAGGGCCGTTAACAACACAGCCCATAACTGCAACCTTAATTGACTTTTTGCAGTCTTTAAGAGCTGATTCAACACGATTTGCAAGTGAAATAAGGTCGATTTTAGTTCTGCCGCAGGTGGGGCATGAAACGATTCTTACTCCGTCTTTTTTAACACCGATTGCTTTAAGAATATCGTTGGCGGCTTCAACCTCTTTAACAGGGTCATCTGTAAGAGAAACTCTCACTGTATCACCGATTCCTTTAAGGAGCAGTGAGCCAATACCAACGCTTGATTTTATAAGACCCATTCTTGCAGTACCTGCCTCTGTTACACCAAGGTGAAGAGGATAATCGCACCTTTCGCTTGCAAGGGTATATGCTTTCACCATATTCTCAACATCAGATGATTTAATTGAAATAACAATATCGTTAAAATCAAATTTTTCAAGAAGTGATGCGTGATAAAGTGCGCTTTCAACAAGTGCTTCGGGTGTGGGTGAGCCATATTTTGCAAGAATTTCTTTTTCAACAGAGCCGGAGTTTACACCGATTCTGATGGGGATATTTTTTTCTTTACATTTATCGGCAACAGCTTTAACTTTATCGTCAGAGCCGATGTTGCCGGGGTTGATTCTGATTTTATCTACACCTGCATCTGCACAGGCAAGAGCAAGGCGATAATCAAAATGAATATCTGCCACAACGGGCACAGTGAGGTTATTTTTAAGTGCTTCAATAAGCTTCACAGCTTCCATATTGGGAACAGCACTTCTGATTATCTGACATCCTGCTTTTTCAAGCTCAAGTGCCTGCTTAACGCTTGCTTCAATATCTTCCGCAGGCTTATTGAGCATTGACTGAATGCTGACGGGCGCACCGCCACCGATTAAAATATTGCCGACTTTAACCTGTTTTGTAATTTTTCTTTCCATATTATCCACCTGTTACCAATACCCATATATCTTTAAACGAAATAACTGCCATAAGTGCAAGGAGCAGGGCAAGACCGATGCCATGAACCATTGCCTCATATTTTGGATTCAACGGCTTTCTTCTGATAAGCTCAATGAAAAGGAAGAAGAGCCTGCCGCCGTCAAGAGCGGGAAGCGGCAGAAGATTCATTATGCCGATGTTGATTGTGATAAGTGCAAGGATTTTGAACAATCCTGTGTAATCGTGAGCTTCACTGGAAGCCTCCGCCGTCTGCGATACAACATCCACAACGCCGATAGGTCCTGAAATATCCTTAACAGAATATTTGCCCGTTATCATATCAAAAAGGCTCAGATAAACCATTCGGCAAATGCAGACAGATTCTTTAAATGTATCTTTGATAATGGTCAGCGGAGTTGTTTTGACACCAACGATTATCATGCGGTTGATTACATCTGTGCTGATATTTTCAACTGTTACTTTTTTACCGCCTCTTTCAACTGTGGCAGTGAACTTTCCGTCCCCGTCAAAATCACGGGAGGAAAGATAATAAATATCTTCGTAATAAAAAACATTTTTGCCGTCAATTTTTTTGATTTTGTCGCCTGTTTTAAGTCCGTCAAATTCAGTGAGAGGCTCCTGCTTCTCTGCATTCTCTGCCTGCTGTGTTGCGGACTGCTCGGGCAGGAAATAATTGATAAATGTTGTGCCTGAAAGGTCTTCATGGTTGACGGCAAGAATTGCGCAGATGATTATAAGACCGATAATTATATTAACGATTGCACCTGCGGCAACGATAATTATTTTTTGCCAACACGGCTTTTTATTGAATGCACGCTCGTCGCTGCTTGCCTCATCCTCGCCCTCCATGCTGACATATCCGCCAATGGGCAGAAGTCGCCATGAATAGGTTGTTTCCCCTTTCTGTCGACTGAGAAGTTTGGGACCCATACCGAGAGAAAACTCATTGACCTTTACACCAAAAAGCTTTGCAAAAGAGAAATGCCCAGCCTCGTGAACCATAATTATAAAACCAAAAAACAGAATAGCAACAAGCACTGTCCATTTACTTAATAGCCATGTAATAACTGACAAAAATAATCACCTCTTAAAATAATGCAAAATCAGATTTTTGATGCAACATAATCTCTTGCCCATTTATCCATCTGGCATACATCGGCAAAAGTATAATCCGTTTTTGATGGCGCACTTTCGCACGCACCACGCACAAGGCGCTCAATATCAAGAAATTTAATTTTGCCCTGACGGAAAGCAAGATTTGCCGCTTCGTTTGCGGAATTTGCCGCCGCAGGATAAAGTCCGCCTTTTTCAATAGCGTCCCTACATATATTTATGCAGCCAAACGCATTATAATCAGGCTTTTCAAAAGTAAGTGTACCGTAATCCGTTAAAGAGAGCTGTTTAACAGGGGACGGAATACGGTTGGGGTATGTGAGAGCATACTGAATGGGGATGCGCATATCGGGCACACCAAGCTGAGCGATAACAGAATTATCACAATACTCAACAAGTGAGTGAACAACGCTCTGGCGGTGAACAACAATATCAACATCCGCAGGCTTCATTGAGAAAAGCCACACCGCTTCAATAAGCTCAAGTCCTTTATTCATCATTGAGGCTGAATCAATGGTGATTTTTGCGCCCATGCTCCAGTTAGGATGGTTGAGAGCCTGCTCAACTGTAACATCTGCAAGGGATTCTCTGCTTCTGCCAAAGAAAGGGCCGCCCGAAGCTGTGAGAATAAGACGCTTAACCTCTTTTTTATCTCTGCATCCCTGCAAGGACTGGAAGATTGCAGAATGTTCGCTGTCAACAGGCAAAAGGCTTACACCTTTTTCTTTTGCTTTGCCTGTTACAAGTGAGCCGCCTGCCACAAGAGTTTCTTTGTTTGCAAGGGCAATTTCGTTGCCGCTTTCGATTGCATTGAGGGTGGGTTCAAGACCCGCCATGCCAACAATGCTGTTGAGAACATAATCTGCCTTTAAGGCGGCGCAGAAGCACACGCCCTCCCTGCCAGAGAGAATTTTTGTTTCGGTATCTGCCACTTTCACTGCAAGCTCAGCTGCTTTTTTCTCATCTGCAAGAGCGGCATATTTCGGTTTATATTTTCTTATCTGCTCTTCAAGAATATCCACACTGCCGTTGGCTGTGAGTGCAAGAACCTTATAGCCCTGCATATCCACAACCTCAAGTGCCTGCTTGCCGATAGAACCTGTTGAGCCTAAAATAGTAATTATCTTTTCCATAAAATCATACTCCGCCAAATCGTCTGTTGCGGTTGTTGTAATCGTCTATTGCTTTGTCTAAATCGTCTGTTGTGAAATCGGGCCAGAGAATATCAGAGAACCATAACTCTGAATATGCTGACTGCCACAACAGGAAGTTTGAAAGTCTTAATTCGCCACTGGGGCGGATGATTAAATCGGGGTCTGCCTGACCTGCTGTATAAATATTATCTGAAATCGACTGCTCGGTAATGTCCTCGGGGTTCATTTCGCCATTTTTTACCTTTTGAGCCAGTTTTCTGACAGCCTCCACAATCTCAAGTCTGCCACCGTAGTTTATGGCAATGTTGACTTTGATTCTGTTGGCATCCTTTGAATTTTCTTCGGCAGTTTCCATAAGGCTTACAATGTCATCGGGCATATCATCACGCCTGCCGATAAAGTGCATCTGCATGCCCTTTTTGATGTTTTCGTTTTCTCTGTCCTCAGCTTCGCCAAGGTAATCTCTGAAAAGATCCATAATGGCGGCAACCTCTTCGGGAGGACGGCGCCAGTTCTCTGTTGAAAAAGCATAAAAGGTTATGCTTTTGATACCGATGTCGCAAGCGTAGGAGCAAATTTTTCTGAATACATTTGCGCCCTCCTTGTGTCCGTCCCAACGGTTAAGACCACGCTGTTTTGCCCAGCGGCCGTTACCGTCCATAATTATACCGATATGTTCGGGAAGTTTTCGTTCCATAGCAATCTCCTTATGCATTTTCAGGGGAGCTATGCCCCCCTGATTCAGTTAATTTTATTAGTCTTTAGTTAAATTTAAGATGTGAATTTTCACGCTCGAGGCACGGGGATGTGCGTAGTGTAAAGTGAATTGCCACACCTATTTCATAGGTTCGCAATGACAATACTGACAAAACTTCGCACGAATTTTTCTTTGTGCTGACATTCAGAAAACAATCCCTCAGTCAGCTTCGCTCCCTTTACACAAGGGAACCAATTTATTGTACAATTTATGTGAATATGTGTTAATATTAAGCATAAATTGCCACGGTTGCTATGCAACCTTGCAATGACAATATCAATTTGATTCGGGAGGAGCAAACCCCTCTACGATTGACTTTCACTTTTTCACTATTCACTACAACTTATTACTTTAAGTTACCCCTATCGTCAAAATCAAAGATTTTGACACTTCCCCCAAGGGAAGCTGTTTGCAAAACAAGGCAGGCTTTCGAAGATGTATGAATATACTTCAAGAAAGTCTAACGCAGTATCAAATCATAAACGAAGCCAGCCATCGCATCAGATTTTTGCTCATTTACAAGGCGATACCGTGCAGATGTATAAAAATACTTCAAACGGTATCAACGCAGTAAAAAAACTAAAACGAGCTCGCCTTTGCTAAATATTTTTGCTTATATTCAAGGCATCGCTCCGCAGATGTATGCAGATACTTCAAGGAGTGATAACGCAGAAGATGACAAAAAGACAAGTGAAGAAAGTCAGATCTCCATTACTTCGGCTTCTTTAGCCTTTGCTACTTTGTCAACTTCTTTGATGAAATCATCGGTGATCTTCTGAACTTTTTCTTCACCGTTTTTGAGATCGTCTTCAGTGATTTCTGATGCTTTCTGCATCTTTTTGAGCTTATCCATTGCATCACGGCGGATTGCACGAACTGCTACTTTTGCATCCTCTGCCATTTTGCTGACATCTTTAACGATTGTTTTACGGCTGTCCTCTGTAAGCTTGGGGAATGTAAGGCGGATAACTACGCCGTCATTCTGAGGATTGATACCGAGGTCAGATGCCTGAATTGCCTTTTCAATGCCGTGAAGAACTGACTTATCCCAAGGCTGGATTGTGAGGATTCTTGCCTCTGCAACTGATACTGATGCAAGCTGGTTGATGGGTGTGGGTGTGCCGTAATAATCAACTGTGATTTTGTCAAGAACGGCTGCTGATGCTCTGCCTGCACGGATTGCTGCGTAATCGCTCTTAAGATGAGCTACTGTTTTTTCCATCTTTTCTGTAGTATAATTATAAACTTCTTTCATAAGTAAATTCTCCTTTAAAATAAATTATTCTTTAACTATTGTGCCTATATTTTCACCCTTGACTGCCCTTACGATGTTTTCGGGGTCTTCAAGGTTGAATACAAGAATTGAAATTCCGTTATCACGGCAAAGTGATGCTGCTGTGCTGTCCATTACTTTAAGTCCCTTTGCAAGAACCTCTGAATGTGTAAGCTCATCATACTTAACAGCGTCATCAAACTTGTTGGGGTCTTTATCATAAACACCGTCAACATTTGTTGCCTTGAAAATAACGTCTGCTTCGATTTCTGCGGCTCTTAAAGCTGCTGTTGTATCTGTTGAGAAGAAAGGACAACCTGTACCGCAGCCGAAGATTACAACTTCGCCATCATTAAGGTGAGCCACTGCATCTCTTGCAACATACTGCTCTGCGATTGGCTGCATACCAACAGCTGACATAACCCTTGCCTTAACGCCAAGCTGCTCAAGAGCTTCGCAAAGAGCAAGTGAATTCATAACAGTTGCAAGCATACCCATATTATCTGCACGGGTGCGGTTCATTGAGCCGCTGCTTCTGCCTCTCCAGAAATTACCGCCGCCAACAACGAGTCCAACCTGAACGCCCATATCGGCAACTTTTTTAACATAAGAGCAGACATTTGTTACCATATCAAAGTCAATGCCATGACCGTTTGCGCCTGCAAGAACCTCACCGCTTAATTTGAGTAATATTCTTTTATACAATTTAACTACCTCCAAACACAAATATACATAGTTATTTTAACCTAAAATGCAACTGATGTAAAGAGGATAATATGATATTTTTACTTTTTTTAGCACACTCCAATTTATATTTTTTCGCCTTATCTTAAACATAATAAAAAGTGCTATACTTTTTTTACATTTTATATAGACAAACAGTACAAAAAAATGTATAATAAAGTGATTATTTTAATTTGGAGAGGTTTGGTATATAGTGAATCCGAAGGTAAGCGTCATAACCCCCACATATAAACGACCCCATTTTCTTGAAAGAGCCGTTGACTCAATACTCAACCAGACTTATGAAAACATTCAGGTTGTTGTTGTTGATGATAACGCTGAGCTTCCCGAAAGCAGGAAGAAAACAGAAGAGGTTATGGCAAAATATAAAAATGACCCTCGAGTTCTTTATATTCAGAATGAAAAAAATTGCGGCGGCGGAATTTCACGCAATGTAGGCATAAGTGCTTGCGACGGTGAATATGTTGCTTTTCTTGATGACGATGATGAATTTGAGCCTCCCAAAATTGAGGCTGAGCTTAAATTTGTGATGATGCACGAGCTGGACTTCTGCTTCTCTGACCTTCACATTTATAATGGCGAGGGCAAGCTTGTTGAACACAGAACACGCAGATTTGTTGACGACTGGTCAGCAGAAAACCTGTTAAGGCTTCACGTGCTTCATTCGCTGACAGCTACACCAACATTTATGATAAAGCGTGAATTTCTTCACAAATTCGGCGGATACAGAGAAGTTCCCATGGGTCAGGAATTTATGCTGATGTGGGACGCTTTGCAGTACGCAACAAATCACCCCGAAATTAAATTTGGCTACATTCCCTGCTCATACATAAAAGTATATCTTCACAATGAGGGCAGAATCTCTGTTGGCAAAAATAAGATTGACAGTGAAGAGAAGATTTTTAAAATTAAATCTTCACAGAAGCCTGCACTGACCAAAAAAGAGGTTCGCTATATGGATTTCAGACATTATTCGGTACTTGCCGTTTCATATCTCAGAAGCGGTATGAAGGCTAAGGCTGTTATCAATCTTTTTAAGGCATTTAACATTTCACCTGTTGATACGCTGAAAGAAGGGCTTCAACTTATCAGATAAAACGGGCAACACACATCATATATTAAGAAAAGGAGGGAGCATGTGGTTTCATTCAGAAACGGTATTTTAAGGATACAATTTGATAAGAAAAATGACAGAAATTTTTATCAGCTTCTATTTGACATCTGCATATATTTCGGAACAATTTTTTACTTTCTGGACAGGAGCTCTCTTCATTATTTCGGCGTAGGCTTTTTCCTTGCTGGCTCTGCTTTAATCGGTTTTAAGCGAATTATCGGCTTCGGATTCAATAACATTGCTCACACAGCGTGGTATCTGCTTTTTATTGCGTTTGCTGAGCTGTCGTCCCTGTGGGCATATGCTCCGCTGACATCTGCATTGAGATATATCAGGTTTATGCTGTTGATTGTTGTTATCTGCTTTGGTATAACGCAATACACCACAAGTGTGGCAGACGCAGAACGGCTTGTTGAGGTTTATGCGGCGGCGGTATTTTCAATTGCACTTATTGAGTTCATCGGCACTCCTGTTGAGAACTGGATGGCAGGATATTTCGGAAACGCAGTCGGTGGCAGCAACACAAACACATTCGGCAATATGCTTCTTTTTGGTGCGATAATTGCATTTTATAAAGGCTATGTTAAAGGCAAACGATGGTGGTATCTGCCAATGATTGTTATGCTTGCAGGATGTATCCTTTCAAGCTCACGAAAAGCGGCGCTTATGTCTGTTTTCGGCATACTCTTCATTATGTTTTTTTCATTTAACAGAAGAAACCATTTTCTTCATCTTGGCATCGCTGCAATCACGGTTGTCAGTGCATACATGATTGTTATGACCAATGAATCGCTTTATGAAGTTCTCGGACACCGACTTGAAAGCCTTTTCAGCTTTATGAATGACGGAACAGGCGGAGATGGAAGCCTTTATAAACGAGCTTTTTATATACATTACGCTCAGGAGCTTTTTACAAGAAAACCCATTTTAGGCAACGGATTTGCGAACTTTGCCAACCTGCTTTATCATGAGGTGGGAGGCGGATACATTTACGCTCACAATAACTACTGGGAAATTCTTGCAGACTTGGGCATTGTTGGGTTTATTATTTATTACTGGCTCTATGCTTATATCGGTTTAAAGCTTATAGGCAATTTCTTTAAAAAGAAATTAAGCGAAATCCAAACACTGGCAATTGCAATGTTTCTTGCGCAGCTGTTCCTTGAATGGGGTGTTGTTACGATGTATAGCCTGAACAATCAGTTTATTGTTGCGCTTATATTTGCCTGCACATTTACCGATAAATTCAGCGACCCCAAAAAATATTATTATTCAGATAAATCTGATGGTGGTGAATGATATGAAAAATGTATTGTTTATTCTAAATTACACCAGTCCCTACGAAGGAAATTTCATACGCTCTATAAACGCTCTTGCTCAGGAGCTGAAGCTGGACGGCTATCAGGCTGTTTATCTTTTGCCTAAAGAGAGCCAAAGCACTGAGTGGGCAAAGCAGATTGAAACTGACGGCAAACCTGTTTATTATTTCAAGCCTGCGGTATTTTCGATTTTAAAAAACATCAGACTTATTAAAAAGATTGTTAAAAAGCACAAAATAGGTATTATTCATTCCCACTTTGCAAATTATAAAATTCACATACCTGCATCATTTGCATTGTGGCGCAACAAAAAGGCGGACTACATTGTTCACGTTCACACTGAGCCTAAAAAGAGAAGTGCTTTTTATGACAGGCTGGCGGCATTTTTCACAAACGCAACGCTTTACATTGCTGTTACTGATTCAATCAAAAACACCCTTGCGATAACGGGCAGAAACACTGTTGAATTAAAAAATGCAGTTGATTTTTCAAGGCTTGATTTTGTTGACCGCAGGTTTAAAAAAGAAGATTATATGTCAGCTCCAGATCAGAAAATTATTTTTATGTTTGGTGATGATTTTGATAAAAAGGGCGTTGATTTTGTTGTCCGCTCCCTTTATGAATACGATAAGGAGCGTAAATTCAGGCTGTTCCTTGCAGTTGGAGAGAATAAAAACGAAATCAGAAACCGTGTGAAAGCGATTTGTGAATCGACTCCCCCGTGGGTTAAGTTTTTGCCGTCAAGGAACGACATTGCAACATATTTCAATGCGGCGGATGTTTTTGTTTCGGCAAACAGGCAGCAGGGATGCCCCTACACCATGATTGAGTGTGCATACCTTGGCATACCGATTATTTATTGTGATGAACCGGGCATAAGTGAATTGAACATACCGTGGTCGGTAAAAATAAACAATGGTGATTACGCTTCGCTTTATGAGGCTATTAACGAAATAGTTAATGAAGATAAAAACGAAACTGCGGCAATGGGAATTGAATCCAAAGAGTATGTTATAAAGAACTTCTCTTTAGGCAGTTGGGTTTACGAAGTTATGAACATTTATAAAAACATTGGCAGAATATAACGGAGGTATAAAAATGGCTTACGAAAAACAGGAAAAGGCAAACAACGGCATTGAAATCAATATTTTTGCTTTCTTGCGTGTTGTTGCAAAAAAGATTTGGATAATACTTGTGCTTGCTCTTGTATGCGGTATCATTTCAACTACTGTTTCACTGATAAGAGAAGAGGATGTTTATTCATCAAAGGTTTCTTTTGTTGTTAATACTGTTACAGCAGACACAGAAAAAATCGATAACTCAGATATTAACGCATCAATCAATGTTGCCTCCACTTACAGATACATTCTTCAGAGCCGTTCTGTTATCAACACAATTGTTGATAAATGCACACGCCCTGTTACCTATGAAACAGTTAAGACGGCTATGAAAGTTAACCTTGTTACAGGCTCCAATGTTATTGAGGTTATTATCAGCACAGGCAAGGCAGAGCAGTCATACGCTATTGCAAAGGCTCTTGTTGAAAATTATGAGGGAATCGTTACAAAGATTTATTCTAACGCAACACTTAATGTGTGCGACTTCCCTGTTCTTGCAACAAAGCCAGATAACACATCAACTGTTTTTGTTGACGCAGTTATTGGCGTTGCACTTGGCGCAATTGCAGGTCTGATTATTATTCTTATCTATTACATTGTTACAGATACGGTAAGAAGTGTTGAAGATGTTTCAAGAAAGGTTGGCATCAACATTCTCGGCTCAATCAACAAGATTGATTTGAAAGCGAAGAATATGTTGATTACAAATAAGAAGATCGGCTTCTCGTTTATTGAAACGTTTAAGGCTATCAGAACAAAGGTTGAAAGCAACGCCGCCAAAGAGGGCAACAAGGTTTATATGGTTACAAGTGCCTGCGAAAGCGAAGGAAAAACAACCATTTCAACTAACCTTGCAGTTGCTCTTGCGCAGAATGGCAAGTCAGTTCTTCTTATTGACTCTGACCTCAGAAGACCTGCCGTTTGCAAAGCACTTGGAATTGAGCACACAAGCAAAGGTCTTGCAGATGCAATCGCTCAAAAAGCTCCACTTGAATCTATTATCAAATATATTGAAAAATACAACATCTTTGTTATTGCAGACTCTCAGCCCACAGATAACCCCTCTGAGCTTCTTTCAACAAAGAGAATGGCAGATATTATTAAGGCATTAAGAAATGAATTTGACTTCATTATTATCGACACTGCCCCTGCAAGCGTAGTTACAGACGCATCTGTTATATCATCACTTGCTGACGCATCAATTCTTGTTATCAGTGAGGACAGAGCACCTGCTGGCAGAATCAGAATGGCAATTAACGATATTGATGCCAACGGCGCATATGTTATCGGCTGCGTTTACAACAAAGCTTCTGCTTCATCAAAACGCTATTCAGGCGGTGCTTACGGTTACGGCTCATACGGTTCTTATGGCTCATATGGTGGATATGGCGGTTATGGCTACGGCTATGGCGGATACGATTATTCATATCACCACAACGAAAACGAAAAGAAACAATCATAAAAACACAG
Organism: Acutalibacteraceae bacterium; assembly: GCA_045598085.1. Classification (GTDB taxonomy): domain Bacteria; phylum Bacillota; class Clostridia; order Oscillospirales; family Acutalibacteraceae; genus CAG-488. Next base: position 85,640 of record JAZLLI010000008.1, on the reverse strand, counting down.
GTAAACAAAAAGCCTTCTTCGCATATTATAAAGCGAAGGAGGTTTTTTTATGGACGATTTTGATAATTTAATTGAAAGATACCGCCGTGAGCTGATGGAATTTTCAAAAAACAACTGCTCTAAGCCTGCGGTATCAGAGCCAAAAAGCAATCAGAAAGACAATGCAACGCAGGCAGAAATCTGCACCGAATGTAAGGTAATCCCCGTTGAAAAAGAGCAGATTTTGCCTGTGAACACACAGCCGAAAGAGGAAGCTGACTTTGACGAAATGCCAGCTGACATACCTGCCACCGAAACGGAAAACGCAGAAAATGTTAAGGTGGATTATTCGCAGGCAGCCAACGAAAACAGTGTGGGGAATGCGACAGTGCCGAAATTTAAAAACTATGAGGAATTTATAAGGAACAATCCGCAGAACGGTTCGCTCAAGGTGCAGGTTTTTGCTGCCGACCACGCATTCCCCGTGCCCAGTGCAAGGGTGGTTGTGGTGCTTGAGCTTCAGAATGGCACCAGAGAATTTTTTGACGGACTGACAGACATTAACGGCATTGTGGACGATATAATTTTGCCTGCCCCTGCAAGGGAAAATTCCCAGTCGCCCTCTGAATCCCCTGCCCTGCCCTACTCCTCATACACAACATATGTTGAGCATCCCGATTTTGTTGATGCAAGATACACCGATGTGCCTGTTTTTGCTGGCATAAAATCAATACAGGGTGTGGAGCTGATTCCCCTTGTGAGCGTTGGCAACGAGCCAAAATTTGTGGAAACAGACGAAAGCAACTCCTTTGAGCGTTTGAAAGGAGTTATGTAAATGGCGACACCTGTTATACCCGAATACATCACCGTGCATCTTGGCACACCGCAATCCAACGCAAGGAACGTGCGCATAGCGTTCCCCGATTACATCAAGAATGTGGCATCAAGTGAGATTTACCCCACATGGCCTGAGAATGCGCTGAGAGCCAATATTTATGCACAGACAACATTTGCCCTTAACAGAATTTACACAGAGCATTACCGCTCTCAGGGCTATGATTTTGACATCACAAGCTCCACCGCATACGACCAGTCATATAAGCCAAACAACGAGGTTTTCAGCAACATCAGCAGGCTCGTTGACGAGCTTTTTAACGATTATGTTGTGAAGCAGGGTCAGGTTCAGCCATATTTCACACAGTATTGCAACGGCACAACAGTTACCTGCCCAGGTCTTTCGCAGTGGGGCACAGTTACCCTTGCCAACAGAGGTCTGACACCTTATCAGATTTTACAGAGATACTACGGCAACGATATAAACATTGTGTTCAATGCCCCCGTCCGTGGAGATATTGCATCTTACCCTGGCACCGCTTTAAGGTTAGGCTCGGCAGGCGAAGATGTGAGAACCATTCAGCGTCAGCTTAACAGAATCGCCTCAAACTACCCTGCCATTCCAAGAATCAGCCCAACCAACGGCATTTTTGAAAGCAGAACCGTGGCGGCGGTTAAGGAATTTCAGCGAATTTTCAACCTGACGCCCGACGGCATTGTTGGCAGAAACACATGGTACAGAATCAAGTATATTTACAACAGCGTTAAGCGTCTTTCTGAGCTTTATTCAGAGGGCATCACCATAACTGAAAGTCAGCGTCAGTATTCAACGGTTATCCGCCGTGGGGACAGGGGCAACGAGGTGCGCATTATTCAGTATTATCTCAACTTCCTCGGCTTTTTCAACCCCCGACTTTCGCAGATTACAGTTGACGGCATTTTTGGCAACGAAACATACAATGCGGTTGTCAACTTCCAGCGTCTTTACGGCTTGCAGGCAGACGGCATTGTGGGAAGAGGCACATGGAATCAGCTTCAGAATGCGTATAACGGCGTTTTGAATGCGTTGCCCAATGAATACAGGAGCTATGCTTCGCTCCTGTACCCTGGGTATTTCATTACTACAGGTGCCAGCGGAAATGTTGTTTCACAGCTTCAAACATTTTTGAGAGTGATTGCAAGAAACAATTCCGCCGTGCCCAATGTTACAGTTGACGGTGTTTACGGACAGCAGACAGCCGCCGCAGTTACGGCAGTTCAGCGACTTTCTGGACTTCCGCAAAACGGGCAGGTAGGTCCGCTCACATGGAACGCAATAGTCAACCTTTATAACGAATACAGATAAGTATAATTTCATTTTAAAAGAGAATAATAATTTCAGAATATTGTATTGTGAGAGATTGATATGCCTGAAACTATTCCCTTTGAAATTGATTATACACGCCGAGTGAAACAGCTTGATGATTTTTTCAGAATCAGTGAAAATTTTGATGTTGTTGCAAGAGAAATCAAAATAGCTTCACGCTCGGCTAAGCTTTATTTTATTGACGGTTATGCTAAAGATGAAATTCTTGAAAAAGTGCTTGAATTTATTATGAAGCTGACCGACAAGGATGTGGACTCTGTAACTGAAACGAGAGATTTTGCAAACAAATTTTTGCCATACATTGAGGTGGATGTTCACGAGAATGTTATTCCCTTTTCCACCTTTGTGTATTCGGGTGCAATCGGTCTTGTGGTTGATGGCTTCAAGGGCGGTATGCTTGTTGATGCTCGAACTTATCCGTCCCGTGGCATTGAGGAGCCAGACAATGACAAGGTGCTTCGTGGCTCCCACGAGGGATTTGTTGAAACGATGATTTTTAACACATCCCTCATTCGCCGAAGAATAAGGGACAGAAATCTCACCATGGAGATTCATCAGGTTGGCGAGCGTTCACACACGGATGTTGTGCTTTGCTATTTGCAGGATAAGGTTGACAAAAAGCTCCTTAAAAATCTGCAAAAAAAGTTAGAAAGCATTGATGTGAAATCCCTTGCCATGGGGCAGGAAAGCCTTGCGGAATGTCTTATAAAAAAGCAGTGGTTCAATCCCTTCCCAAAGGTGCGATACACTGAAAGACCCGACACTGCCGCCGCCTGCGTTTATGAGGGCGATATAATTATTTTAACCGACAATTCCCCCTCTGCCATGATTATTCCAACAGGATTTATGGCATTTTTGCAGGACACAAACGATTTTTATTTTGCGCCGATTGTGGGAACTTTTTTGCGGTGCATAAGAGCGGTGATATTTTTCCTTGCAATGTTTCTGACACCTGTGTGGTATCTTTTTGAAAGCAACCCAGATATTGCACCGTCATGGTTTCAGCTGTTTGCCGTCAAGGAGCCATCTGCGCTGCCGTTACTTTTTCAGCTTCTTATAATTGAGCTTGTGATTGATGCGCTGAAGCTGGCATCACTTAACACGCCAAATTCTTTGAGCAATTCACTGAGCATTATCGGTGCGTTGGTTTTAAGTGAATTGGCTGTTTCAGCAGGGTTATTCTCAGCAGAAGCGGTGCTGTTTATGGCATTTGTGGCAATCGCCAACTTTGCACAACCCAGCCTTGAGCTTGGCTATGCCTTTAAGCTTTCAAGGGTATTTATACTGATTCTCACAGGCATTTTTGGCTTATGGGGATTCATTGCAGGTGTTGCAATTGTAATTGGAATGATTGTATTCACCAACACCACCATGGGTCAAAGCTACCTTTACCCTGTGAAGCCGTTTAACCGAAAATCGCTTATAAGCCTGCTAATAAGAAAGCCAATCAGCAGAGAAAACACCTAAAAAGAAAAGATGATTATGAAAGCAAAACGCTATCTCATAATCATCTTTTTTAATTAAAATTCGTTAACGATACTTTCGTATTTTGAAATTATATCGTTCATAACAGCGATTGTGTCTTCTTCGCCAATGCCTGCGGGTCTTGGAACATAGTCCCTTATCCACTCAGTTTCAAAAAATTCAAGTCGCTTGCCCAGAAGCTCACCGTTATATGCGTTGCGCTCATAATACCAGTGCTTTGAAATATCTTTGAATTTTTTAGGCTTGCTGAAATATGCCGCCATCATCCTGAAATATTTATACCAGCGGTTAGTGTAGAAATGACCAACCATTCCGCCCCACTCTCTCCACGAGGTGTCAAAAAGCTTTGAGTTCTTGATAGGTCCGAACATTGTGTGATACATAAGGAAATTGATTTCGAGATTCTGACGAAGCTCCTTTGTATCGCCCAACTGACGGGCGGCATCAAGGTGATAATAAAGGTTATTTTCGGGAACAGTTCTAAGCAGGCGGTCAATATCCTCGCAAATTTCAAGGAATGCGTTGGATGTCTGCTCATACTCCGCAATCATCTGATTAAAGAAGCACTTTGTTGCCTGCTCATAAAGCGGGAAAAGAGCGTTGCTCATTACCTGACGAAGCACGGATGACATATCCTTGCGGTAGTTATCATTCTTTTTAGTGTCGTTTGCCAGCGAATTTTTAACAAATGCAAGCAAATCCTTGTTGTCATAAGGACGCTGGAAAGTATCAAAGGGAGCGGTGTGCTTAATTTGCGTGCAGGGACGGGCGCAAAGTGCGGATGCCTGATTGAGGGCACTGCCCTTGCAATAGCAAAGCTCCACAAGTTTTTTAAGGTCAGCGGCAAAAGCGTCTGTACCATATCTGCACTTAGAAAAATCGGTGAGGAAATCGTCAAGATTCACCTTTTCGCTTGAGGTAAGCACCTTTGCAGAAAGAGCATAGAAATAGGGATTTTCGCTATCGCTATCAAAGAAAAGTCCTGTGCCAACTGCGTTTTCGTATTTTTCTTTGCAGGCAAGGTACGGATTTTCACTCATAGTTTCCATATCACCGCAAAGGACAGTTCTGCCGTAAAGGTTGCCCCTTAAACCGAGAACGAAATCATTGCCAGCAAATCCATCACGGCTTTCGTAATCTGTGCCGTCCTCATCAATGATGATAGTGTTAGCCATTTTTTCTTTAACAGTGGGGATGGATTTTGACCTTACAAACCACTTGCCCTCGCTGTCAACCTCCTCCAGAATTTCAAGGAAGTCATCGCCGATTTCTTCAATAAAAGTAAGGTAGCCTTTGTAATCAACATCGGTGAGCGGGTCAAAAATATAGTTATGAACCTCGCCTAAAAGCTCACGCTGAGTTTCGAGGAAAGTTTTATTGAAAATTCGCAAATAGCCAAAATCATCTGACGAAATTGTCATTGCAGGGGGGAAAGCGTTCCATGCAGGGAGCTTAATAAGTTCGGTTTTTGGGTAATGCCTTCTGAAAGAGAACGGCACTGTCAAAAGTAATCCCTGATGAACAGGGCTCATATCAAGCTCTTTTTCACGCTCTGTTACCATTTTGCCAACGGCAATTTTCTTGTCAAAATAATCAGCATGGTTTATGGGGAGATAACCGAAAATGTTGCCTGTCAGCTGTTTATACCAATAAGATGAACCGCTGATAAATGCGGAAACGGTTTCAGCCTTAATGCGCATATCTGTGAGCATTTTAAAAAGCACGCCATCACTGCCCACCAATGCAAGAGGGGTATTGACGCCCTGCATTGCCATGAAGTCGATTTCTTTTTCCCATCTGTCAAAGCCCCAGCCATCAGCCTCAGCGGCAAAGCGCTCGTTAGTCATTGCCATTCTGATTTTTTGCTTGACGGTGAAAGACACTTTTTTCTCTGGAATGGGGGCAGATTTGATATAAGAAATATCAAAATCGCCGTCTGTGAGCAAAACATTGCAGTAATCGTGCAGGTAGCGGTAATAACCCATTGCCATGGCAACCTTATTATTACCGCAGATAACTACCTTTTTGTTTTCGCCAAAGACAGAATATGTGTCGCATCCGTTATCGTCTGCGCAGGCTCTGAACTCAAAGACATCTGCAATTTTAGGTGTGTTTCTTAAAACAAAGTTATTCATATACAATCCATCACTTTTTATAAATATCGTTTAAATGTAACAGTCCTGTTGCAATCTGCAAAACGGCAAGTGCATCGGCTGAGTTGCCTGTGCCATCACCATTAACATCGCATCGCTTCAGTGCATCGCCTGTTTGCACTTTTATTTCTGTTACATGCTGTAAAATCATCAGCGCATCAATAGAATTAACAGTCTTGCTGTTATCCACATCGCCAAGGTCGGTTACAACAAAATTAAGCGTTGCTTTTGATGTATCAATGGCGGCATCTGCGCCGTAATCGTATCTTGTAGATGAAATTTTGCCATTATCGGTCAACGCAGAAAGATAAGTTTCACCGCCAACATTCACGCTGGATTTAACGCTATCTGCCGAAACAAAAACTGATCCGCTGCCTGTAGCTGAGCCAGACGAGAGATGAAGAACAGCAATATTTTCATCAAGATTATCATAAGAAGCGGTGCGGTCAGAAACATTCGGCACCATTACGATATTGCAAAAATCGTTCTTCAACTTATTGGAATCACTCCAGCTGGTTGGATAAAACTTTTGCTTTGCATTTTCCGTCATAGATTTTGACAAAACTGCATCGCTATAAGTTTTTGCACAGGAATAAAGCTTCCCTGTTTTGTTAAGCTCTGCAGAGGTAACTTTTAACATCGAATTTGTATAGAAAACCTGAGCAGAGAAAGGTCCCGCAAAATAATTCTTCCCTGTCTTTAAACTGAGGGTAACATCAAAATCTTCATTATAAGAAAGATATGTTACATCTGAATTTAAGGATACGGAAGCATTAAACAACGGCTGAGCATAAACCCCTGAAACTGCACAAACCAACACCGCACACATTGCCAAAGCAAAAAATCTTTTAAATAGCTTCAATGCCGTCATCCTTTCAAAATATTTAAGTTTATTTTATCACAAACATCAACTTAAAGCAAGTGATAACTAAAAAAAGAGAGCCGTGGTTTTACCCACGACCCTCGAAAAATCTTGGAAATTATTTAACGGCTGTTACATTAGCTGTAATATCGTCGCAAACTGCCCAACCATCTGCTGTTCTATACTTAACTTTAAGAGTATGATCACCCTTGTTGTAAAGTTTAACATAGATGTTGTATGTGCACTGGTCGCCCTCGATTGTGCCACTTGATGATGCATAGAATGTCTTTGCACCTTCTGTTGCGTCGTCAACAAGGATCTGGATCTTTGTAATATCCTTACCAGTTACAACTGTAAGAGGAAGCTCTGCTGAAACCTTAGCTGTGTCAGCTGAAGGAGTAAGTGAAACAACATCAATGTGTTTAACAGAGTTCTCGATTATAACTTCATAACCGAGGTCCTTTGATTCCCAACCATCCTGAGAATCTCTTGAAATTACAGTGTACTTACCGGGCTTAAGTGTTGCAGTGAAGTTCCATTCCTCATAAGCGATATCTTTTGACATGTAGTCAACTACATTGCCGTCCTTATCATAGCTTGTGATGTACTCGGGATGATCAACTCTGCTCTTTGTTACAGTGTTACCGTTTTCATCGATAAGCTGAACTTTGAAAGCTCTGTTTTCAACTGTGATTGTGAGATCCTTAGTGTTTGTGGGTGAATCAGGATATGTTACATTTGTAACAACACCTGCGGGCTCCTTAAGAGCGGCAATAGCATCGTTAATAGCCTGAGCCATTGCATCAACGTCAGCCTGCTTATCGATTGTGTAATCTCTTACAACTGCTGCGATAGCCTTCTCAACATTTCTTACTGATGCGCCAGTGTAGATTGAAGTATCCATAGCTTCGAACTTAGCGATAGCTTCATTAACTGCTGTGTAATCAGCACCCTTAAGTTCAAGAGCAGCGATAGCATCGTTGATAGCCTTAGCCATATTGTCAACTGCTGTCTGCTCGTCGATCTTCTTGCCTTCAACAACTGCTGCAATTGCATCTTCAACTGCCTTTACAGAATCATCTGTGTAGTTAGCTGTATCCATTGCTGCAAAGTCATCCTTAGCTGTGTTAACTGCTGTGTAGTCAGCATCCTTGAGTTCAAGAGCTGCATATGCATCCTTAATAGCCTGAGCCATAGCGTCAACCTTATCCTGGTCGTTGCTTGAAAGAGTATAGTCAACAGCGTTGATAGCTGCTTCGTATGCATCATATGTCTCATCTGTGTAAAGGTTGGGGTTAAGCTGCTGATACTGCTCGTTGAGAGCAAGGATTTCTGTATAGTCAGCGCCTGATACCTTTACAAGACCGTTGATAGCCTTTTCAATTGCGATAGCCATGTTATCAACATCAGCCTGCTTGTCAGCCTTGTAGCCACGAACAACTGCGTCGATAGCTGCCTGAAGAGTTGCCCATGATTCCTTAGTATAATCCTTCTCACTGAGCTTACCAGCACGTGTGATCTGGCTGTTTACTGAAGAATAGTCAGCATCTTTAAGAACAAGAGCCTTAACTGCTTTTGAGATAGCATCTGCTGCTGCGTCAACATCAGCCTGCTTGTCGATCTTTGCATTCTTGGGAACTGCTGCAAGAGCTGCATCAAGAGTTGCAAGAGAATCGCTTGTGTAATGTGATCTTGTGATAGCTGCTGCTTCTTCCTTAGCTGCATCTACCTTTGCATAGTCAGCATCCTTAAGAACGAGGAAGTTAAGGCTGCCGTCTGCTTTTGCTGCTGTTGCATCAATAACTGCCTGATCGTTGATGTCATAATCGCTCTTAGCGTTATACATCTCAAGTGCTTTTGCTGCTGCTGCATCCATCTTAGCGAGTGACTCGTCTGTGTAGAGAGATCTGTCAACACCGTTAACTTTCTCTACTGCTGCGTCAAGAGCTGTCCAGTCAGCACCTGCATATTTAAGACCTTCAACTGCATCGTTAAGAGCCTGTGCTGCTGCATCGATAGAATCCTGTGCTGTGTAATCCTGACCAGCGGGAACAGCCTTAGCTGCATCATAAGCTGTCTTATATGCTGAGTATGTTTCAGCTGTGTAGAGAGCTTCGTCGCCAACCTTTGCGTCAGCGTTTGAGATAGCTGCGTTAAGAGCTGTGTAGTCAGCCTTCTTAACTTCAAGACCGCTGATAGCTGCTTCAATGTCAGCTGCCATCTTATCAACGCTTGCCTGTTTGTCAGCCTTGAGGTCACGAACAACTGCGTTAACAGCATCGTTAAGAGTTGCTACAGTAGCGTCTGTATAACCTGAAAGGTCTGCGGGGATCTTTTCAAGAGCTGCATCTACCTTTGAGTAGTCAGCTGCGCCAAGTTTATTAGCAAGTTCAGTGTTGATCTTCTCTGCAAGAGCGTCAACATCGTCCTGAACATCGTCTTTTGCAAGACCAGCGCCAACATATGTGTTAGCAAGTGCAACATCGTTCTGGATTGATTCCCAAACATCTGCTGCATAGTCTGCCTTATCAGCATCTGCTGCTGCTGCGATAGCTTCTTCAAGAGCTGAAGTATCAGCTACTTCCTTAAGACCATCGATAGCATTGTTAAGAGCTGTTGCCATAGCGTCAACTGCTGCCTGCTTCTCGATGTCAAGACCACGAACTACTGCTTTCTCTGCTTCTTTGAGCTTTGCCCATGAAGCTGCTGTGTAGTCTGCTTCTTTAAGACCAGCGATTGTTGATTCTGCTTCATTAACTGCTGTGTAATCAGCACCCTTGAGCTCAAGGCTGTTGATAGCTGCGTTAATATCGTTAACTGCCTTTGCAACTGCTGCTGTGTCTGATGTATCGTCGGCATTAGCAACGATTGCCTGACCAGCTGCTACTGCATCTTCAAGAGCCTTAACGGTCTCTGCTGTGTAGTTATCCTTGTTTACATCAGCTGCATCTGCAAGAGCATTGTTAAGTGCAGTGATGTCTGCCTTTGTGCTGAGATTTTCAAGAACATCAAAAAGATCTGCTGCTGCCTTGTTAATCTCTTCCTGAGTTGTTGCTTTCTTAGCTGCTTCTGCTGCTGCAACTGCTGCATCAAAAGTTGCTGCTGAAGAGGTTGTTAATGTATCCTTATCAACCTTAGCTGCTTCGTCAAGTGCATTATTAAGTGCATCGAATACAAGTGTGGGACCTGCTTCTTCAAGAGCTGCCATAGCTTCTTTAAGAGCATCTGCTGCATCGTCAACTTCATCCTGAGTTGTAGCATCTGTCTTAGCTGCTACTGCCTGATCATAGAAATCTTTTGCCTGTGCCCATGAATCTTCTGTCCAATCAGACTCTGTAAGAGCGTCGAATGCTTCGATCTGCTTATCGAGTTCTCCGTAGTCGAGTTCATCAGCGGGTTCTTCACCAACGATGAAGTTAAGTTTACAACCTTCAACACTGATTACATCATTGTAGTAAGGTGTTGTATCAATGGATGTATCGCCACCGTCCAAACCACCTACATAGTTAGCAAACTTTTCGTTAATGAAGATAACACCTGTGTCGCCTTCCTGTGCGTCGGGTCTTACATAAACGGGAACAGCACCGATGTACTGTAAATCGATGTTTGGTTCAACTTCCTCAAGAACATCAAAGTTTGCATCCATGTAGTAATAATAGGTATGATATAAGCTACCATCATAACCAGCAAGGAATTTTAACTTGTTTTTTGGTGTCTGTCTTGAATAAGAACCTACAGTGAACTGGGGATCATACTGCTCATAGAAGAAACTGTCTTTATATGCAACACCATAAGTATTAACGTTCAAAATTGTTGAACAGAAAATGTTTGGTGAGTACAAAAGAACTGCTTCCTGTGCCATTGGGTAAATATCACCTGTTGTTTTCATACCAAGTGTAACCCAAACAACCTGACCAGGCTGAACATAAATATCCTTTGTATTGTCGGCATAATTATGTTCCTCAACGCTATCGTAATAATTTACGTCGCTTGTTTCCTTAGCCATCTGTGCTTTTGTGGGGTTTGTTGAAACGAAATTCTCCTCACGACCAGAGTTCCATGCTTCTTCAGCACCTTCAGCATCAAGAACCTCAGCATTCAGATAGAACTGAATTGGTTTGCTTGACTGTGCATTAACGGCAACAACTACTGTGCCGAGCACAAGAACAACAGCAAGAATAACGCTCAATATTTTTTTTGCTGTTTTCAAATTTATTCCTCCTAAAAAAATTATTTAAAAAGATTAAAACATCTTTTTAATGCAAATTAGATATTCTGATTGAGATCTGCTGAACCAGATACATAACGAGAAACCTTTGTAACATCAGCACCTGAAACGGATCCGTTGCCATCAACATCTGCTGCAGTATTGTAAATCTCATCAGTGAAATCGAGAGAACCTGCAACAACACGTTTCATTGATGTTAAGTCAGTACCCGAAATAATACCGCTTCCATCTACGTCGCCATAGAGAAGGATCTGGTAATCTTCAATCCACTCTGAACCAACCCATACTTTTACAAGTGAGCCAGTACCGAAATCGCCGCTCTTCGCTGAAGGAACGAACTGAAGAGTTGCATTACCTGTGGGCATAACATTTGTCTCAATCATTGCTTTGTCCATACCATCTTCCCAGTTTTTAATGATATGCTCATCATAATCGATGATTACATCTGAACCAGGTGTGGTTGTGATGCCGTCTTCTTCGCCACCTGCAATTGAAACTGACCATTCGTCAACATTGAAGGTTGCGTTAACACGGCAGATTGTTGATGCATCTGCTGGATCTATAACTGTCTGATTATAGAAAGCAAATGCGGGTTTGAGCTCCTCTGCTGCGGGAATAAGAACAGTGCCTTCACCACTTGCGCCTGATTTAACCTTGAGCTGGAAGCTGAAGCACTTAACTGAATCTGCACTATAGAAACTACCAATACCAGCTGCTGTGATATTTGCAACCCACTGAATAGCAATGATACCATATGACGAAGAATCATAATAGTCTGTTACATTCATAAGGTCGATGGGAGTGTCTGAAGTGTCTGTATTATAGTCGAGTGCGCCTTTTGATTCAAGGCAAGAACCATAAGCGGTAAGTCTTACGCCGCTACCCTCAACAACTTCAAAAACATCACTGCTGTAAAGGATCGGGATACGCATACATGTTGCTTTGTAAGTTGAGCTTACATAAACATCAACTGTAACTGTATCTCCAGGAGCATATGTGTCCTGAGAAGTTCTGAGGCTAAAGGACATAACACCGTCCACTGCGCTGGCGGGGAATGCAAACACAGCGATTGCAAGAATGATAGAAAGAGAGATTGCTAAAATTCTTTTTGCTGTTTTCATCTTTGAATTCCTCCTTTTAATATTTATACACTCAGGGGGATTGCTCCCCCCAAGCATACATAACAATAATTAGCTCTTAAATTAATACTTTGCAAAGTCAAGGTCAACAGAACCTGAAATTGCACGTGAAAGAGTAGTTCTATCTGCACCAGAAACTGAACCGTTAAAGTCGATATCTGCTGCATAATCGAAAGCTGAATCGCCTGATTCACTAAGTTCAGCTGAACCAGAAACTACACGACCAAGCTTTGTAAGGTCAGCACCTGAAACAGTACCAGAACCATCGATATCGCCCTTAATTACCATAATGAACTCATCGATTACATCACCAGTCACCTTGTCAACAACCTGAATTGCCTTGCCTGTTCCGAATTTTTCGCAAACAAACTCAACTTTACTCATGTCGCCTGACTCTGCTGCAAAATACTCAGAGAGTTCAATGCCAGAATCTTCAGGAGCTACACCGAGGAGGAGCTTTTCGCCAGCAGAATTGACAATGATCTGAGGAGCGTAGTCGGGGTTAACAGGGCTAACCTCTGCTGCAACGAGAACGAGCTCGTCTTCCTCTTCTGCTTCTGTTGCGATAAGTCTCTTCTGAGCTTCGATAAGCTCGATGTAAGAGAGGTTGATCTTATGCTGAACTGCGCTTGCATCGCTGTTTACGCTGTTAGCGAAAGCGATTGCGTTTTCATATCTATCGAAGCTCTCTTCTGTGTAGAGTGAGCTATCGTAGTTTCTTGCATTAGCTTCGTTGATTGCACGAGCGAGGTTAACCTTGCTGTCGTCAACGGGACGAAGTCTTGCATAGTAGTTGTTGAGTTCCCAAGTCTTGTAGATAACGTCAAGAGCTTCGGGCTTCTCACCGAGTTCGTAATATTTGCCGCCCTCTTCGTACTCAGAAGCAAATCTGTCAGCTGCCTTATACTTATCACGGAAGTTTGACCATGTGTACATAAGGTAGTTATCTGAGCTGAAGAATGAGTAATCGCTATCTGTCATGAAATCCTTACCCTTGTTAGAAGGATCGATTTCTGTAAGGCGATCTCTAAGAGCTGTAACGCCGCCAACTGCTGTTGCTTCAAGGTTTTCAACTGCTGTTTCAAGAGCTTCTGCGTATCCCTTGAAGTTCTTTGCAACACCTGTAGCTGTGCAGTATGTTGCAGCAGTCTTCTTTGTTAAAACAACAGATGCTGCCTGCTGCATAGCTGTAAGATATGCGTTGTAAGCTGTTGCATCATAGTCAGATGCCTGACGCTGAGCATTAACTTCCTTTGTAAAGAGGTCGATAAGACCATAGTCCTTATAAAGGTTGATGTAGCTTGTAATAGCTGTTGCTTTAGCTGAACCGATTGTAGGAGCAGTCTTTAACTGATACTGTTTGTATCCGTTAGAAGTGAATGCCTCTAAATCCTGAGCCTCTGTTCCCTCGTATCCGTCAAGAGCAAGGGGCTTAAGAATTGCAGTACCGTCTTTAAGAATTGTCCTCTTCTCGGGATTTGCAATAACGAAAGAAACATTTCTTGCATCGTTTGATGCATTTGTGAATGTTGCTGTAAGAGTATTATCAGCACCAGTCTTATTTCTTACCTTAAACTCAAGGTCATCAAGACCCTTGGGGCTTGTGATGAAGATGTTCTTAAGACCACCAGCACCCTGAACAGCACCTGATGTTGATGTCCATTCAATAGCATCATCTGAGTTTGTGCCTGAGAAGCATGTATAAATACGAGCTGTAAGAGGAGCATTTGTAAGGTTCTGACCGTCTTCCTTAATTACATTATACTTAATTGTGAAGACAACATCAAGAACAGCGTTAACTGAACCACTGAAGTTAACTTTAACCTTTTCACCGCCGTTGATAACACGGTTTTCAGGCATTTTAACTGTGAAGCCAGTCATCTTAGTTGTAGTACCTGTTCTGTAAACGTCCATTGCAACGTCTTCAAGCTTAATCTTGAAGAGTGAATCCTGATGGAATACGCCAGTTGCGGGATCTGTGTAACCAGTGTTGATACCATAAGAACCATTTGTGATTGTGAAGCTCTCGTTGATAGCGCCTGAACGATAGTAGAACTTGTCAACTGAGAATGTGGGCTTCTTGAATGTTTCTTCTGTTGTGAGGTCAAGGATATCACAAACAAGAGGAAGAACAGCGGGAACAAGTGTTGCTCTGCTGTTGTAAAGGTCTGAGAAGAGAGCGTCAACTGTGTTGCCAAGGTTCTGAGCTGTGATGATTTCTTCAAGAGAAGTCATACCAGTCTTAAGAAGTCCGGGGAATACAGTGTTGAGAACTCTTGTAACGATGTTGAGAATAAGCTGCTTGGGTGAAGAAGCAACAAATTCTGAAGAAGAGCTCTTATTGCAAAGAAGATCAATAAGATTCTCGAATTTGAGGTTAACAATGTTGTTGATGAGAACATCTTTAACGAGCTTTTCAGTTGTTACGTTGCCACCGAAAGCTGATGCATCGAACCAGCTCTTATCGATAATTCTGAAGATGAGCTTATCAAGGTTAGCCCAACCAGAATCAGATGTGCTGAGGTTGATACCTGAAAGAAGTCCGCCGTACTTATTGATTACCCAGTTTGCGCCAGCTTTTGCAAGAGCGTCAATGCCGATACCGTATTCAAGGTTAAGACCTGGGTTCTCATTAAGAGCTTTGATACCGAAATCTGAAAGGATAGTATAAACAGTGTTTATATCATCTACAGGGTATGCTGTTTCGCTTGAATAATCTCTCTCGGGAAGCTGAGTTGCCATGAGATCCTTAACAAGGTAAGAACCAACCTTAACAAGGTTATCAGCTGTGTTGGGAATCCAAACACCTTCGATTGAAGAGTTGAGAATTGTACGAGCAACATAAGCTACAACCTGCATGTCTGTCATTGTGTCGAGCTTAGCTTTGTCATAAATTTCAACATATGATGCGAAGAAATCACGACCTGTTGCAGAAAGAACCTCTCTGCCGATTGTGATGATGTTCTTAACGATCATTGAGTTGTCGCCTTTTTCCCACTTGAAGTCAAGGCTGGGAGAAAGAGCAAGGTTGATAATTGAAGCGAGAACATCATTGAGCTGCTCAAGAACAAGCTTGCTGTTATCGAAGTTGTAAGGCTGGAACTGGAAGTTTACCTTACCGTCGTTTGTGAGATTGAAGTATGTCTGATACTTTGAAATCTCATCAGAATAATCAGCAAGGAGCTCATTGATGTCATCAATCCATAAACGGTTTGCACGGGGAACAAGAAGATCATTGTAGAGAATCTTGAGTGCGTCATCAATGAAAGTAAGCATTGAACCGTTTGAAATGTTGGTATGACCAGCAAGTTCAGGAAGAAGCGGCTCATCTCCGTTATAACCTGTTACTACGAGCGCATCGATAAGGTCCTGTGCCATTGTGTCTACTGTCTGTGTTACTTTATCAGGAGCATCTGTGTTGTATGCTGCTTCATAAAGCATTCCTTTAAGAAGGCCAGGAACTTCAAAGTCGCTGAGGTCAACGAACTGAGCAACGATTGAACCGAGGTCAATTTCGCCCTTTACGAAACCTGAAAGAAGACCTTTGTTGTCATAGAGGAATTTGAGGAGTGAGTTGATAACTGCAACATCACTGCCGCCGTTGGTTCTACGAACTGTAAGAGCACTGATATTAAGGTTCTGTAAATCACCAAGCATGTTCTTAAACTGATTCCAGAGAGAACCATTGAGGATGGTATTAACACTGTCAAGAGCTGCGTTAATTGATGTAACATCAAGGTCACCAACGAAGATATCGTCTTGTGTTAACTTGATCTGTTCAACATCGAGCATACGATCAACTTCATCAAGTGCTGCTGTTGCATACTGCTCTGTTGTAAGAGTAGGTACGTCGATGGTGTTATACTGGCTTGTTTTGATACCAGAATCTTTCCATGCAGTACCGTATGCACTAGCAAGAACTGAAACAGATGAGAATACCATGATAACCGCCAAAATGACGCTTAACAATTTTTTGAACTGTCTCATATTATTGGATACACCTCCATAAATATTTGGTATTAAAAATACCATACGATTCACGCAAAATTTTACATCGCAGCGTGATTACGATGAAGTCTGCTCAACAGGCTAAGGCACCTTGCGGGCGAAGCAATTAACACATCAACAATGCACTTATTGATAGGTATGTAAATCGCACCGTTCAGCACTACCGCCATAAGGCAGAGCATCTACCAAAATCCCCTGATTTTCAGGATGGTGGAACTGCTCAGCGCTCCAGTAGACACAACAGGGCGCACGAGTCCAATTACACCATTACTATGGTTATTCTAAATATACCCTACGACAGGGCTTTTGTCAATAAAAAATTGCAAAGAAATATACCCCAAAAACAAGATTTGTGCAGTTTACACATAAAACGCCCCTATTTTTGTACACATAATAAATTTGTGTCTTGTAAAGTGTTTTTACTTCACATTTAGAAAGTGGTGTAAAGGCTTTCTGCTTAACCGATTTTTCTTATACATTTATTATATATATACATAACACAGTGTTTATTTTCTAAACTTTTGCCAAAATATATAAAATATGATAAAAATGCTTGATTTTCACAAAGATTTCAACTATAATTTAAAGGTAGTCCACGGACTTAACCTATATCTTCCTTCAGGAGGTAAGATTTATGAATCTTGCAAAAAAATTAACCGCTATATTTCTTGTGATTGCCATGATACTCTGCTTCGCAGCCTGTAGTAATGAAGAGGCCGAAGCAATGCTTGATATAGGCACAATCAATATCGGCTTTATTGCAACAGGTGATGTTGACAAAGACGCATACTCAGCTCTTCAGTACGAACAGTTCAAATCAGCCTACAAGCTTGCAGGTGCTGGCGACGGTCAGGTAACAATTGAAAAGAATGTTACCGCAGGCGATGCCAAGAAAATGGAAACTGCAATTGCAGACCTTATTGCAAGAGGCTGCCGCCTTATCGTTGGCGTTGACCCCTCATATGCAAACGAGTTTGCAAAGTACGCTGCTGAAAACAGCAATATCTTCTTTGCTTGCCCTGGTGATGTTGCAAAAGAGGGCTCTGTTAAAGATAACCTTGCTATCCTTAATATAGGCAAGTATGAGGCTGAATATCTTGCAGGTATTGCAGCAGGTCTTTCAACAGAATCAGGCAAAATCGCTTATGTTGCAGATATGACATACGGCACAGTATTCAACGCTGACATCAACGCATTCGCTGAGGGTGCAAAGAGCGTTAAATCTGATGCTAAGATTTTCCTTACATCAACAGAGGATGTTAAGGCTGGTATCGACAAGGCAACTGAAAAGGGCTGTGATGTTGTATATTCAACAAACTATGTTAAAGACGAAGAAACAGGCGAAACATTCTTCACTGTTCCCGAGTCAATGGCATCTGCTATGACAGTTAACAAGATTGGCAAAGACGGCAACGAATTTGTTACAGGTACTGCATACAACTTTGATTTCCTTTACACAAAGATTGTTCTTAACACTGTTAACGAAAGCTTTGCTGACCTTGCAAAATACACATGGGGCATTAAAGACGGTGTATTTGATGTATTCCCCTCAACAGACGCAAAAGTTAAGTCAGCTGTTGACGCTCAGAAGGATAAGTTCCTTAAGGGCGACTCAATCAAAGTTGATTCAGAGAAGCTTGCTTCAAATGTTACTGTTCTTTAATCAAAGCAAAACAAAATAACAAAATGCCCCTGTCAAACGGGGCATTTTTAATTAAAAGGAGTTTATATTATGAGCAACCGTTATGAATACGCAAAAGATATGTATGCCAAAATCGGCATTGACACCGAAGAGGTTATAAAAAAGCTCAGTGATGTTACTGTTTCACTTCACTGCTGGCAGGGCGACGATGTTACAGGATTTGACAGCCGTGAGGCACTTTCCGGCGGAATCCAGACAACTGGCAACTACCCCGGCAAGGCAACAAGCCCCGAGGAACTTATGGCTGACCTTGACAAGGCATTCTCTTATATGCCCGGCAAAAACAAGCTGAACCTTCACGCAAGCTACGCTATTTTTGAGGATGGCGAATTTGCAGACAGAGATGCTCTTGAGCCGAAGCACTTTAAAAAATGGGTTGACTTTGCAAAAGAGCGTGGAATGGGCATTGACTTCAACCCCACATTCTTTTCACACGCAATGGTTAAGGATAACCTGACACTTTCTTCACCTGACGAAGAGGTTCGTGCATTCTGGGTTCGCCACGGCAAAGCCTGCATTAAAATTGCTGAATATTTTGCAACAGAAACAGGCATCCCCTGCGTTATCAATTTCTGGATTCCCGACGGATACAAGGATATTCCTGCTGACCGCCTTGCACCAAGAGCAAGATTTAAGAAATCACTTGACGAGATTCTTGCAGAGCCTTATGACAAGAGCAAGGTTTATGTTACACTTGAGTCAAAGGTTTTCGGTATCGGTCTTGAATCTTACACAGTCGGTTCTGCTGAATTCTGCCTTTCATATTCAGATTACAAGGGCATCACTCCCCTTATGGATAACGGTCATTACCACCCCACAGAGGTTGTTTCAGACAAAATCCCCTCACTTCTTCTTTTCAATGAGAAGATTGCACTTCATGTTACCCGCCCTGTTCGTTGGGACAGCGACCATGTTGTAATTTTTGATGACGAAACAAAAGAGATTGTTCGTTGCGATGCACTTGACAAAGTGTTCATTGCACTTGACTATTTTGATGCTTCAATCAACAGAATTGCCGCTTGGGTAATCGGTTCAAGAAATCTTAGAAAAGCACTTCTCTGCGCAATGCTTATCCCTTATGATGAGCTTAAAAAGGCACAGGACGAAGCTGACTTCACAAAGGTTCTTGCGCTCAGCGAAGAGTATAAATTCTACCCTTACGCTGATGTTTGGGCAGAGTTCTGTGCCCGTCAGAATATCACAGCTGACGAAAGCTGGTATGATGAAATCAAAGCATACGAAAAGGAAGTTTTGCTGAAGAGATAAAATGGCATCAGAATCATAAAGGAAGATTCTAATGAAAAAATTGTTTTTTACAGTTTTAAAAATACTTGTTTTCTTTATCGGTTGGGCAGTGCTGTCAGGAGTCATAGATATTCCAAGTGATAATCCAGCAATATGGAGATTTTTTGCAGAGCTTATTCCATTTGCCATTTTGCTTCTATTTACAGTGGTTTTTTGGTTGATTGATAAAAGAACTATCAAAATTCCAATTATAAATAATATTGGAAAAGGGACTTTAACTGGTACAATAATCGGTTTTGTATGGATTGGAGCGGCTGCAACAATTCTCTTCCTTTCAAAGCAGATATTTGTTACTGGGAAAAATCAAATCCCGCTTCTTTGGCTTTGGATTATCTCTGCATTTATCAATGTTGTGATGCAGGAGCTCCTCATCAGAGGATATATTTATCAGCTTTTAAAAGAAAAATACAATCTTTTGACGGCTGTAATATTTACAACAATATTGTTCACTGCTCTGCACGGCGGCGCATTTGAAGCTGGCGTTGTTCCAGTTTTGAATGTTATCACAATGTGTTTATTCACCAGTGCATTGTATGAATCAGAAAAGACCTTGCTTGCTCCGATTATGGCTCATGCCATATGGAACATTTTAGGTGCGATAATCATTGGCGGCGTGAATCTTGCCGACGATTATCCACATATGCTCACCCTGTCGGCATCACAAAACACGCTGTTATCTGGCGGCGATTATAAAATAGAAGCAAGTATTGTTGTAACTTTCCTTAACATTGCGTTGATGATATTGTTTTATGCTCGATACAGAAAACAAAAAATAAAGAACAATAAATAAGATATATAACAGTATGCACCCCAAAAGCATTAAACTTTTAGGGTGCATATTTTTTGTATATGAAGTTTTATTTCTTAATCACTGCATAGCCAAAAATGAGAAAGTTGATTTCAGCAAATGATTTGTTTTGATAATCAAGATTTATCGTGCTGAGGCACAAATGAATAATGAATAATGAAATCGCTTCGCTAATGAATAATTGAGGGCGGGACACCCGCACCCGTTTAAAGTAATAAGTTGTAGTGAATAGTGAAGAGGTGAAAATTGCACCGAGTCAAAACAATGTCATTGCGAGGTTTGCAACCGTGGCAATCTACTCTTAATGCACGCACCTTTCAGCACCGATAGCTCAGTTTACGGGATGTCGAGGACGCCATCCCCTACAGAAATGCTATTCAAAATACATTACAAGCTCCGATTTATCAATATCCTTATTTCTTAATCACCGCATAGCCTTTCGTGGATGGGTTCAATTCACTTTACATTGATTATAACGCTACTGTTTGACAAAGCATAATCCACAGCGGACGGAAATTTTCCTTTGTCTTCTTTATAGGCTTTGCTGTCGGCATCAAAATACTCCTTTTCTCCCTTGCCGTCAAGAAGCGACAAAGTGATTTTAAAGGAATCCCCATCATTTATATTGCCTATTATAAGGAAGTTATCTTTAATATAGCCGCCTCCTGAACCTACTTCACCGCTGCTGTCTTTTGTAAAGGTGTTTGCGTATCCGTAGGACTCATACATAGAAAGCTCTGATGATTTTTTGCCGTTGTAATCTATAAAACAAAAGAAATCGGGGTGGTAATTATCGTGAACGCCTGTTCTGGTGAATACGGTAAAAGTAAAATCTCCATCCTGTGAAACGCTTTTCTCATAGCCATAATTGCTTTCTTTTGAGTAACTTTTGGCATATGAAGCATCTTCATCAACAAGATTTCCATTATACGCACTGTAAGTATAATCTGACAAATCAATAACAGAAAAATTATTTCGATTTTCTGCAACAGACTGCTTTTCTTTGGTTATTAAAGTAGCTGTAACAATCACAGCGTAAGCTATCAAAGCAACGATAACAACCGAACAAACCACACTTGGAATATCAATTAAGCGTCTGCCCTCAATTTCTCCCTTGGCAATTTTTGCATTGATGCGGTGGGAATATAAAATGTAATACACAGCCACAACAATCACCGCAACGATTACAAGCAGAAAAACAATTATTGGAATATTGAACATTTCTTTACCTCCTCATATGCCATAATAATCCTTGAAACGGATATAGTATGAACGGGTAACATCAACAACTGCATCATTTCTAAGCGTAAGATAAAACTTTTGACTTAATGCAGGTCGAATCTTTTTTATGGCATTTCGGTTTATAATCACAGAGTTACTGATTCTTATAAACTTTTCAGCCGGGAGGGTTCTTTCCAATACATACAAGCGCACAGCCGTGGAATATCTGCCGTTTTCTGTGTAAACCAAAACATCCTTACCCAGTGTTTCAATATAAATAATATCTTCGATTGAAACAAGGAAACGGTCGTCATCCTTACGGCAGAGAAGCTTGCCTTCGTTATAATTTTCTTCTGTCAGAATCAAATCTGCGGTTTCACTGATTTCAATTCCCAACGCCACAAGTTCATTGCGGGTGGATTCCATCCTGTCGGGATTCAGTTTTAACTTTATTCTCATCTCGGCACCTCCCGTGAACTAATATACATCTTAAAAAGCTGTTAGTCAATTAAAACGGAATGATATGCACAATAACGGAATAAATTACACAAAAATTAAAGCACAGGAGAATGATGTTTATTTTTTAACTACCGCATAACCACGAACGGGGAGGTTGATTTCTGCGGTGGATTTTTCGCCAGTGAGAATATTTTCATATTCGCCTGCAAGGTCAACGGTGCGTTCTTCGTCAGAGAAGTTCATTATAAATGTATAGTCCCCTCTCTTTTTAACTGCCACACCATCGGGAATGGCGAAATCCGCATCACTTAAAATACTCATATCATCAATGAGCATTTTGCAGAAATCGTCTGTGAAATCGCCGTCATTTCTGAATGCGGCATAGTATGCCTTGCCCTTGCCGTAGCTATTGGCGGTTACAGACGGCTCGCCCTTATAAAAATCACTTTCGTATGTACCCAGCACTTCGGCAGAGTTTGCGTGGATAATATCGCACACAAAATTCACATCATATTCTTTGCCGTTGAATGATGCTTTGCCGTTTGAATTTTCAAGAAGTGAGTCTGTTTCTTCGCACCAGATGCCAAAAACATCTTTAAGGCTGTTGGAGGGAAGTCCACCAAGGAAACAGCGGTCATCAGTATCTGCAACGGCACTTAAATATGTCATAACAAACTGACCGCCATTTTCAACAAAGCTCTTGATTTTGCCCTCGGTATCATCATTGATAAGGTACATAAATGGAGCAAGAACGAGGTCATATTTCTTAAAATCATCATCCATTGAAATTACATCAACGGGTATGCCACGCTTCCAAAAAGGCTTATACCATTTGATGCACTCATCAACATAATCCCTGTGGAGGTTGTTGTATCCGCAGAAATACTCTGTTGCCCACATATTTTCCCAATCGCAGATAACAGCAACCTTGCTTTCGCACCTTGCACCAACCACATCGCCCAGCTTTTCGAGCTTTTCGCCAAGGTCTGCAACCTCTTTGAAAACTCTTGTGTTTTCGTGTCCGCAATGGTCAACAACTGCGCCGTGATATTTTTCATGTCCGCCACGGGATTTTCTCCACTGGAAATACTGCACGCTGTCTGCACCGTGGGCAATTGCCTGAATTGAGGTAAGACCCAGTGTGTTTGGCTTGTGGAGCTTATTTACAGGGTGCCAGTTTGCGTTTGACGGTGTGCTTTCCATCATAAAGAACGGCTGACCGCCACGCAATGAACGGTTCACATCGTGGCAGAAAGCTGTGCCCACTGCGATTTTTTCTGTGTTGTCCTCGTCCCAGAACGGGTAATTATCCCACGCAATGAGGTCAACATGCTTTGCAAATTTCTGATAATTTATACCCGAATACATTCTCATAAAGTTGGTGGTTATGGGGATGTTGGGCGTAATCTCTCTTAAAGGAGCAATTTCGTTTTCATAAAAAGAAATGTGGCTGTCGGTTACAAAGCGTTCCCAGCAAAGTTTGAGGGCAGAAACATGGTTTTCACCTCTTGATTTTGGTGAGCTAATCTGACTCCAATCGGTGATGGTGTGGCTCCAGAAGCCGTTCCACCATCTTTCATTAAGGTCATTAAGTGAGCCGTTGTAATAATCCTTAACCCAGCTTCTGAAAGCCTCCTGACAAAGCTCGCAATGACATTCACCGCTATATTCATTTGAAATATGCCACATTTTAAGGGCGGGGTGATTTTTGTAGCGTTCAGCAAGCTTTGTGTTAATCTCCCTCACCTTTTTACGGTAGATTGGCGAAGTAAGGCAGTGATTGTGCCTTACGCCAAACTCATTTCTGATTCCGTTTTCTTCCACACGGAGAACTTCGGGATATTTCTGTGCCATCCAAGGTGGTCTTGCACCAGAGGGAGTGGCAAGTATAACATCAATACCGTTCTCATAAAGCTTATCCATAATTTCGTCAAGCCACTGGAAGTTATAGACACCCTCCTGCGGTTCGAGCATTGCCCACGAAAAAATGTTGATTGTGGCAGAGTTGATATGTGCCAGCTTCATAAGGCGCATATCCTCGTCCCACACTTCTTTTGTTTTAATCCACTGGTCGGGGTTGTAATCCCCGCCGTGGACAATATGATTAAAAAATTTATCCATAATTTACTCCGAAATTTTCTCTATATAAAATGTATGCGAATAATTCTGCTTTTTGTGGAGGATATATGGCTCACGCAGGCAAGCCATGCCAGGCATATCACCGCCAACACCGCACTGTGAATAATCTATATTAACAGTAGTGAGCGGTTCATATTTAAGCTCGTGAACATGGGTTGCTTTTTGAAGAGCAGACTGTGTGTAATTCCACAAATTGAATGAAAACGGATTTTCACCAATAATCTTAATGCCCTCGCCGTTATCGTCTGTTATGCAAAGGTATCTTGTGTCAGTTCTGCATCCATTCTCTTGCGGACGCATATAGCGATGCTCAAGCTCTCTGACAGATGCCTGATGAACGGCAATTTTTGCGCCCGTTTTTCTGTCGATATAATTTTCGTGAGGGCCTCTGCCGTACCATTTGGCATTTTTCAATTTTTCCTGCAATGCAAAGGTAAGACCGAAGCGAACCATATCAATTGATTTTGGCTTACCGCTGTGAGTAACCTTGATTTTGCCATCGGGGTAGAAAAGATACTGAACCTTAATGCCAGACATATGGGGAACTTTATATTTTGCGGTAACAGAAACAGTGCCGTCCTCATTTTTGGTAACAGATTTTGTTTTGCCCTTTGCCTTTTTAGTTGATTTTTCGTAGCGGAATTTGGGATTTATACGCATGAAAGGTGCGGCAAAATTGAAAACATCAATGTCATTATCTGTAAGTGCTCTGAAATAATTTGGCTTTGTGCCAGAAACGAGCATTTCACCGTTGCCGTAATTCAAAGAAATAAGGCTGCCCTTTTTGATAGCTGCGGAGAAATTGCCAGATGTAAGTGAAAGTCTGCCCTTTTTCTTTGAAACAGACACTTCACCTGCAGAATTGCCTGCATTAACAGGCGGTGCAGATTTGATAACATACTGGTCAAAGGTGATTTCATAGCCTGCCTTTGCCCACTTTTCATCATTTTTAAGCTTAACAGAGAATGTTACAATGCACTCTTTTTCGGGCAAAAGGCTTATATCGTAGCCAACTTTCAGCTCTTTTTCACTTAACGGCTCAACATTGAAGCCATTGAGAACGGCTGTTTTAATCTCTTCGCCATCAACAGAGATTGTGCAGTGAATCTCGTAACCCGAAAGGTCAGAGAAAAGATTTTTATTTTTAACATTGAATATGCCTTTTTTAGCATCAACACATTCAATTTTAACAGGGGCATAGACCTTTTTAACCTCAAAAATGCTTGGGTGAGGGGTTCTGTCCGCTCCGATAATTCCGTTTGCGTTGAAATAGAGGTTACTGCCCGTTATGGCTGTGAGATTGATAAAGTTAAACTTTTTACTTCTCGGCTCTTTCTTTTCATAGTCAGTGCCGTAAGTCCATTTTTCTGTGCCGTCTTTATCATAAACACGGATCGCCTGATCAACAAAATCCCATATAAAGCCGCCGCACATATTATCGTACTTTTCAAAGTCATCCATATACTCCTGAAAATTACCTAAGCTGTTTTCCATAGCGTGAGCATATTCGCAGAGGATGACAGGCTTGCCCTCGTAATCGCTCGCTTTAATGGGCTTGTTATCTGCCGCAAGGGAGTTTGCAAGATTATCAAAAGCACTTATTTCAACAGGCTGTCTGTTGCCCATTTTTGTCATAACATCGGCGGTGGGGTACATTCGGCTGATAACATCGCTTTTGGTGAAGTCAAAATCGCCCTCATAATGGAACTTTCTTGTGGTGTCAAGGTTCAGCGCAGCCTCTTTCATTTTAACAAAGTTACTGCCGTCCCCTGCCTCGTTGCCTAAGCTCCACATAAAAATGCATGGGTGGTTTCTGTCCCTTAAAACCATGCGCTCCATTTTGTCGCACACGGCACCTGTCCATTTTGGGTTACTGCCAGGAACGCCTTTTCGCCTTACGCCGTGGCTTTCCATATCGCACTCGTCCATAACAAGCAAGCCGTATTCGTTGCACCAATCATAAAATCTCGGGTCATCGGGATAATGGCTTGTTCTGACAGCGTTGATGTTGTGCTGTTTCATTATGAGAATATCCTGCTCATAGCGTTTATCGGGAACGAACCAGCCAGTATCGGGGTCAAAATCGTGCCTGTTGACACCCTTTATAAGAAGCGGTTTGCCGTTGAGATAAATCTGCTCTTTAATAAATTCAACCTTTCTAAAGCCGACCTTAACAGCCTTTGCGCACACAACCTCTTCGCCCTTTGCGATAATCAGCAAAAGAGTGTAAAGCTCTGGGCTTTCGGGCGACCACATACGGGGCGAGGGTATTGTTTCAGAGAAGCTAAACTCGGTGTCCTTTTCCCCTCTTATGATAATTCCTTTTTTGCCAAGGTTTATTATATTTTTGCCGTCAAGGAGCCTTGCATATAAAATGCCAGTGAATTTATCTTCGCTGTAGTTTCTTAATTTAATATTGATTTTGGCTGTGGCAGAGGTGAAATCATCACTGAAATCGGTGGTGAAAAAGAAATCTCTGATACAGCTTTTTGGCTCGGCAAAAAGGTAAACCTCACGGTAGATGCCAGACATATTCCACATATCCTGATTTTCAATATATGTGGCATCGCTGTATCTGTAAACAACGGCGGTTACATTGTTTGTGCCATCACGCAAAAATTTGGTGAGGTCAAACTCGTGGGGGGTCATTGAACCCTGTGAATAGCCGACAAACTGACCGTTTACATATAACTCGAGGGCAGATTTGCACGCACCGAAGTGGATGAATATTTCTCTGCCGTTCCAGTTTTCGGGCAAAGTGAAATCTCGCCTGTAAATGCCCACTTCCTGCAAAGCGTGGTCGATTTTGGGGATTTTTTTCTCTTGTCTGCAAATGGCACGGGTAAAGGTGCTGGCATAATAAACAGGCACACCGTAACCCTTTAACTGCCAGATTGAGGGAACTTCAATATCGTCCCAGCTATCCGCATTAAAGTCATCCTCAAAAAATCCTTTTGGAAGTCCCTTTTTGATGCCTCTCTGCCAATGGAATTTCCACATTCCGTTAAGGGTCATTTTATAGGGACTTTCTTCTTTTTTGACAGCCGCAGAAATATCGTCATAAGGAATGGCGATAACATGACCGTCCTCTTTATTTATTTTGAAAATTTCTGAATTTTCCCAATTATAATTCATAATTATTTTCCTCTAAGAATGATTTCACCTGCAACAGTGAATCCATAATTTTATATGTCATTTTTTCGTGAGCCTCATCGGGGTAAATCATATCTGGCACACAGATAACGGGAATACCTGCGTTATTTGCCGCCTCAATTCCGCTTTTGGCATCCTCAAGCACAAGCGCATCAGCAGGGTCAACACCTAATTTTTCACAAGCGGTGAGGAAGATTTCGGGGGCAGGCTTTGCCTTTTTAACCTCGTTACCGCATACAAAATATTGAAAATGCTTGCCAAGGCCTGTGTATTCCATCATTTTCTGCACCCATTCTTTATCAGATGATGAAGCAACAGCGCACTTGATGCCGTCTTTATTGAGCATTTCAAGAAGTTCACGGGCACCAGCCTTAACGGGCACACCGTTTTCGTCATAAAATGCTACCATATTGTTGTGAACATCTGTGATGTCAAAAATATCTCCGCCATATTTTTCTTTAAGAATCTGTTTGCTTTCGGCAAGGCAGATGCCAAGAAGAGTGCAATAAAACTCCTCTGTAATCTCTTTGCCCATCTCGTTTGCCATTTTTTGAAACATCCTGAATGTTACACGCTCGCTGTCAATCAGCAAGCCGTCCATATCAAAAACAACTGCTTTTATCATTGTTATCACCTCATTTGAAATTAAAAATATTATACCAACAATGATTATTATTGTCAATTTGAGAGGGAAATTTGTTAAAAAATTGCAAATAAAAAAGGATATGAACTTAAACAAATTCATACCCTTATCCATTTTCTTTCGCTCTGTGCCAAAAGCAAATGGCAAAACAAACGACAAAAGGACTGCCGATTTTGGATGCAGAAAGGATTTTTCTCGCCTGACGCTGTATGCAGATACTGCGAAGGTGAAAAAATTCTTAGAAAAGAAAAATGACTACAAGTTTTATCTTATAGTCATTAAATAGTTTTTTCTTTTCGTTCTGCGCCAAAAGCGGCAGTCCGTAAAAAATCAAAGTTTTTGACGCTTAATCACTTTCAGTCTTGAGAAATCTTCTCTTTCTTTTTCGTCAAGAGCGTCTGAAATAAATTTAATTGTTGCCGTGAATTTCGGTATCATAATATTACTCAATGCGTTGGTGCGCTTCTGCGTTTTCTTAATAGCATCTGCAAGGCGCATAACGCTACTTTCAATCTGCGCCAGCTCAACTGTGAGAACCTTAACCTTTTCAAACTGGATGTATGCTTCATCAAGCTGTGAATTGGTTTCGTTCATTCCGTAATAAATCCGTGGTGTTTTCTCACTGATTGAAATTTCGGGCAATTCAACGCCCATAACTGTTCTGATTTTAAGCTCAACGCTGTTATCAACAGGAACACATTCTGCAAAAACACTGCAATCACCAAGGGTCATAAATGCCTTTTGCAGTGCATCATAAGCCTGAACATATGCGGCATCAATATCTTTCTGAATGGTTGACGCTTTCTCTGCAAGGCTCATCATTTCGTGAACGAGAATATTTCTTTTTCTATCCATCAAATCATAGCCAAGCTTTGCAAGCTCAAGAGATTTTTTCTGAGCTGTCAGATTATTCTTGGTAATAAATATCTGCGCCATATGCGTCAACTCCTTTCGTTTTTATTTAAGATAATATTTCTGATATGTTTTGTCATCAATTCGGTCAAGGTCTTCTCTTGGGAGCATTCTTAACAAATCCCAGCCAAGCTCAAGGGTCTGAAGAATTGTTCTGTTTTCTGACTGGCTCTGTGCAATAAACTCACTTTCAAAGCGTTTGCCAAATTCAAGGATTCGCTTATCCTTTGCAGAAAGCTCATCCTCACCGATAACGCCTGCAAGAGATTTTGCATCCTGCACCATAGCGTAGCAAGAGAAAAGCTGGTCGGAAAGCTTTGCATGATCCTCTCTTGTGTAGCCTGCACCGATACCGTCTTTCATAAGACGGGAAAGTGAAGCAAGAACACCGATGGGAGGATAAATTCCCACAGAGTCAAGGGTTCTGTCAAGAACTATCTGACCCTCTGTGATGTAGCCTGTAAGGTCGGGAATAGGATGGTTAATATCATCATTGGGCATTGTGAGAATTGGAATCTGTGTAACAGAGCCTTTTGATGAATTGATGATACCTGCTCTTTCATAAATTGAAGCAAGGTCAGAATAAAGATAACCGGGATAGCCCTTTCTGCCGGGGATTTCACCCTTTGACGAGCTAAATTCACGAAGAGCCTCGGCATAAGATGTCATATCCGTCAAAATAACAAGGATATTCATATTAAGCTCAAAGGCAAGGTATTCAGCCGCAGTAAGAGCGCATCGTGGTGTAATAATTCTTTCAATAATGGGGTCATTTGAACGGTTAAGGAACATAACAACCCTGTCCATAACATTTGCTTTTTCAAAGGACTGGCGGAAGTAATCTGCAACGTCATTCTTAACGCCCATTGCGGCAAAAACGATTGCGAAATCTTCACCGTCTGCAACAGATGCCTGCTTAACAATCTGAACGGCAAGCTCGTTATGCTTCATACCTGAACCAGAGAAAATAGGCAGCTTCTGACCTCTGATAAGTGTGGTCAGTGCATCAATTGAAGAAATGCCAGTGTTGATGTAGTTTTTGGGGTAAACTCTTGAAACGGGGTTGATTGGTGAAGAGTTTACATCTCTTTTTTCAACGGGATAAACCTCACCTAAACCGTCAGCAGGTCTGCCAAGTCCGTCAAAAACTCGACCCATAATTTCAGGTGAAAGGCTCAGCTCAATGGGATGACCCTTGAAAGAGGTGTTGGTATTAACAAGTGAAATACCTTTTGTGCCCTCAAAAACCTGAACAACTACTCTTTCGCCCTCAATCTGAACGATACGGCCTGTTCTGACAGTTCCGTTATCAAGGCGAAGCTCAACCATTTCGTCATAAGAAGCACCTTTTACGCCATCAAGAACAACGAGAGAGCCGTTGATTTCTCTTAATCCGCTGTATTCTATTATCATTTAAGCTCCCCCTTACTCTCTGATGCCTGAAAGCACTGATTTAATTTCATTATCATAAAGGTCAATATCTGCGGCATTTTCATTTGTAACATTGTTTTTAATCTGAATTACCTTATCAAAAAGACCTGTTTCTATAATTTTTGCAAGCGGAACCTGCTTTGTAATAAGCTCCTTTGCCATATGATGAAGAAGAAGAACTGTTCTCATCATTCTTAACTGTTTATCGGTTGTAACGAACGTATCAATATCACTGAGAGCATTCTGCTGAAGGAAGCCGACACGGATAACACGGGCGGTTTCGATAATCAGCTTCTGATCTTCGGGAAGAACATCAGAACCGATAAGCTTAACAATTTCGAGCAAACTCTTTTCCTCTGCAAGGATTGAGCAAAGCTCGTTTCTGCACGATACAAAGTCCTCGCCAACATTTTCAATATACCACTGTGAAAGGTCGCTGAGATATTCACTGTAGCTGTCGTTCCAGTTGATTGCAGGGTAATGTCTTGCATAGGCAAGGCTCTTATCAAGTGCCCAGAAGCAACGGATGAATCGCTTTGTATTCTGTGTTACAGGCTCAGAGAAGTCTGCACCCTGCGGTGAAACAGCACCGATAATTGAAACGGAGCCTTCACTCTGATTAAGTGTTTTAACATAACCTGCACGCTCATAAAACTCTGAAAGACGGGACGGAAGGTATGCAGGGAAGCCTTCGTCAGCAGGCATTTCTTCAAGTCGACCAGAGATTTCACGAAGAGCCTCTGCCCAACGGGATGTTGAATCCGCCATCATAGCGGTGTGATAGCCCATATCACGGTAATACTCGGCAATTGTAACGCCTGTATAAATTGAAGCCTCACGGGCGGCAACGGGCATATTTGATGTGTTGGCAATAAGCACCGTTCTGCTTGTAAGGTTTTCGCCTGTCTGCGGGTCTGTGATTTCTTCAAACTCGTTAAGAACCTGTGTCATTTCGTTGCCACGCTCGCCACAGCCGATATAAATAATAATATCTGCATCGCACCATTTAGCGATCTGATGCTGTGTAACTGTTTTGCCTGCGCCGAATCCGCCAGGGATAGCCGCCGCACCGCCCTTTGCCATGGGGAAAAGGGTGTCTATAACTCGCTGACCTGTAATAAGCGGTTTCACAAGGGACATACGCTCTGTGATAGGTCTTGGAGTTCTGATAGGCCATTTGTGGCAGAGGGTAAGATCTTTCTTTTCGCCATCCTCTTTTTCTATAACAACAACTGTGTCATTAACTCTATACTGACCGCTCTTTTTAACCTCGATTACTTTACCGCATACATCGGGCGGAACCATAACCTTGTGAGTGATAACAGCTGTTTCGGGGCAGGTGGCATAAATATCGCCTGCGTTAAGGAAGTCGCCAACCTTTGCGGTAATGGTAACATCCCACAGCTTGTTTTCATCAAGCGGAGAGGGACGAAGTCCCCTTGGAATAAATGAACCTGCACTTGCAGCAATAAGCTCAAGCGGATTTTCGATTCCGTCAAAAATATTGCTGAGTATTCCAGGTCCGAGGGTAACACTCATAGGCTGACCCGTTGATCTTACAGGCTCGCCAGGCTTTAATCCTGATGTTTCTTCATATGCCTGAATAATAGCGGCATCCTCATCAAGACGAATAACCTCGCCGATAAGACCTGCGTTGCCTACATATACCATTTCTGACATTGAAAGCTCTGTTCTGCCTTTAACGGTGATAACAGGGCCGTTAATGCCGTAAATAACATTTTCTTGCATAATTATCCCCCTTGGAGCGGAGAACCGTTCCAGTTTTTACGGTCTTAGTTGACCGACAATCCCGAATAGGAATAAAATTCCTGCTTCTGCTGTTCAAATCGGCTGTCAAGTGTATCATCTGCACGCATTGAGTTTTTCTCGCTTGCGCCTTTGCAGCCACCCAGCTTTATGGATTTATCAAATTCCACGCCGCCGCAGATGCTCATAAGTGCATCCTTGAATTTTTCATCCTCGGGGCGGATGAAAATAACGGCATCATCACCGATAGCTTTTTTGATTGACTGAACGCTCTTTTTAAGAAATTCAGCATAATCACTGCCAGCGGTGAATTTTTTTATTTCTTCAAGTGCTTTATCAAAAACTTTGTTTGCAGTTTCTTTACGCTTTGAAACAATGTCCATAATAAGGCGGGTGCGATTTTTATAAGTGTCTGTATTACTGCGCTCACTTATTTTGCTGACCTCTGCCTTTGCAACTGCTTTTGCGTTGATTTTTGCGGCTTCTCTTGCTTTTTCAAGTTCTGAAGCTACAAACTCGTCAGTTTCCTGTTTGATTTTTTGATACTGCGCTTCTGCTTCTTTATTTATTGCGCCCATAAACTGGGCTGCTTTCTTTTCTGTTTCCACGAAGCTCCTCCCTTTCTTTTACGGAATTCTTCGTTATATGCTTATGCCGACAGTTTCACGGATATATTTTGCCAGTGAATTGCCTGCGCTTTGAGAGTTTTTATCGGGTATCTCAATAATCAGCGGTGTTGTATGTGCCTTGCGGAAGCTTTTAATAAGGTTGTCGCAGGCAGAATACAACGACTGATTCATAAGTACAACGGCTATTTCTTCATCCTTAACAGCTTTTTGGAGTGCTTCTGCGGCAGACGCTTCATCATTCACCACAACGCCCTCAACACCTGCAAGGCGCATACCTACAGCCGTATCTCCGTTATCACAAATCAAATAAAGCTTCATATTATTAAACTTTATTAAGAATAAGGATTGATACAACGAAGCCGAAAAGAACGATTGACTCACCAAGAGCAACGAAGATAAGTGCTTTACCGAATGCTTTGGGGTCTTCACTTGTTGCTGCGATAGCTGCGGGAGCTGCTGCTGCGATAGCGATACCACCGCCAACACCTGCAACACCTGTTACGATAGCTGCTGCGATAAGTCCAAGTCCGTTTGAGCTTGCTGCGGGAGCTTCTTCTTCGCCCTCAACTGCTGCTTCAGCGTCCTGTGCCTGTGCTGTTGCGGCAACTGCTGCTTCTTTAACATCTGATGCTGCTGCAAATGCTGTGATTGAAAGTGCAAATGCAAGAACAGTTACGATTGCGATTGCAATAATTCTTGTAAAGGATTTCTTTTTCATTAAATCTTTCATAATAAATACCTCTTTCAGTTTTTAGTTGAAATAATTACTTCGGTGTTTTCCTGTTTATTGGATGAGAATGCGTTTTTAATTTTGAATAAAAAGCCACGGTTTTTTCTCATTCCAACGCCCTCAAAGGCTTTGCCGTCGCCCTCATAGAATCGGCTGAACATCTCGTAAAACTCAAGACGGAGAACCTGAATTCCTGAAAGAAGACCTTCAAGTGCAATAACAACAATGTTGCCAAGTACGATAATGATTGTTCCCTTTACGCTGAAGCCTTCGCCTGCGAATGAATAGAAAACCATCATAAGGCTTGCGTGAACAAGCATATATGCTCCGATACGGAGGAAAGAAAGTGTGTTGCTGAAATATGAGAGGATATACTCAATAACCTCAAAGAAATTCTGCATGATGAAGTCAGCCCAGCTTTCGGGCATATACTCATCTTTGGGGTGTTTATCAACAACACCGATAAGTACCTCTTTGCAATAAAGAATGGGAAGTGCAACGGCTGCCATAGCGATGCAAACAGGTGTGGGAATAAGTGTGATATGAGCCATGAAGCTGACACCGGCACTTACGCCTGCACAATAAAGCAGGATGCCCGCCAAGCCGTTATTATCAAACAGTGCTTTGCCAAATTGCTTCTCTTTAACACAGACAATCACATTAACGAGCATTGATATAATTACCAGTGCGATGCCTATGCCGATTGTCATTACAAGCACGGTGTTGATTGAATCAAGCACCTCAAGGGGTTTGCCCTTCATGCCAAGAGCGTGATAAAGTGGATTGAGCAGCTCTTCGTTACCGAATACGGAACCGACTATCAGGCCGAAGAACATTGCTGAAATTCCGCAGGGAACAACAACCTTTGCAAGTTTAACTCCCTTTAACTTATAAAGTAAGAATGCGCCAATGGCAAGGACTAAGCCCTGACCGAAATCGGCAAACATTATACCGAAAAGAAGTGTGAATGTAACGGCAACAAACGGTGTTATATCAACACTGCCGTATTTTGGCAAGCCGTACATTTCAACAAACATCTCAAAAGGTCTGAAAAGCTTTTTATTTTTAAGCTTTGTGGGCGGTGCGGAGTGTGTATCCTCCTCCGGCTCATATGATTCAAACCTTGTTTCAGGTATTTCTTTAAGCTGACCTGTGAACCAGTCAAATGCACTTTCGGGCACCCAGCCAATCATCATAAAATCGCTGCCTGTTTTGGCGTCCTTAATAGCGTATCTTCTCAGGTCGTATGCTGTGCTTACCAGCTTGAAGTGAGCGTAAATGCTCTCGATTCTTTCGCCGTGCTGACCCCAGAGGTTCTGAACCTCACTGTCAATCACAGAAAGCTCTTTCTGAAGCTCTTCTTTTTCGCTGTTAAGCTTTTTGATTACCTCGGCAGGAGTTCCCTCGCCGCCGTTGATACTGATTTTTTCAAAATAAAGAGTAGCAAAAATTCTGTCTATCTCTTCAACCTTTGACACAGGAGCGGCATAAACGCCCCAGCATCTTTTTTCATCCTGCTCACAGGGGATAAAGAGAATATTTTCATTATCCTCATAAGCCATGAGCTTCGGATAGCAGTCATTCGGAATACTTCCGAAACGCAGCTGCATAAATTCGCATGAAAGCAGGTCGCTTATCTGCGTTTCAAGGTTAGTGAAATGGCTGAGCTTTTCAGTTTCATCAGCACATTTTTCCAGCGTAGAGGCTATTTCAGTCCTCCTGCTGTGCACCTTGCTGAGCTTTGCAACAAGCTCGTCAATATAATCAACTTCGTCAGCGTCAACTATGATTTCTTTTTCGCTGAATTCTTCTTTCAGCGTTGCGCCCGAAATCTGCGCCAGCTCTTCAATTTTCTGAATGGTGGCTGTGTACGGGTTATCGTCATTGACAGGGACATAACCCATGTGGGCTGAAACATAGTTCATAGCATTCTCGGGGTGAAAATCGCCGCTTATACAACAAGAGGTTATAAAGCTGTCAAGGTTTTCAACTTTACCGAAAATTCTGACAAGTTTCATTTTTTCGATTGCCAAAAACATTCCTCCTTACGAGTAGCTTTAATTGTCGGTTCCTATTAAAACAGATTCAATAGTCTCGGCAGGGATTTTGCCCCTGATACCCTCGGCTATATGAATTACGTTATCAACTTCATTCTGCTTTAAAAAGAAATAGCATATCATAACCGCAACAGGGTCGGTGCTGTATCTTATTTCTTTATGAAGCTTCTGATATATGATTCTCTGAGTGAAATCCTCAAGAGTGAGGAACTGAGTGCTTGCAAAATATTTTTTATAATATGAATCCGCCGCCTGCTGAAGCATTTCACGGGCAGTGCTTTTTTCAAGCATTTTTTCAACATCTCTGTGGGTGAAATGTGTAAAATGTGGATTCAGATAATCTTTTATAGTGTCTTTGTCCGCAGAGGCAAGACGCTTTAATCTGTAAATACGGACAATGTTTTCCATATCCGTTTCATATGTGAGAAGCTCGGCTATCTCTTTTTTCTGCTTGCCCTTGTATCTTTCAACAATGCTGTATTCAGCGTCCCACAGAATTTTATTAAGAGCCGTTTCCATCTCAATATATGTTTCGGGCTGTTTATATGTTGCTTTAAAGGGCTTCAGCGCATCATCATACGGTGTGCCTTTAAGCACCTTCAGCACGTCGTCAAAATTCTGAGCAGATGAAAGACCGATTAAGTCAACATCTGTCTGCTCATTTATAAACGGCGGAAGAATTTTAAGATACTCATCAGCTCTGCCCACAATGAGATAATGAAGGAATTTCAGAATTTCATGAATATCATTTTTCATTATAAAGTATTTATAAAAATGCTCGCCCGTTGAGATTTCATATTTGCTTATTTTCTGAAAGACCTTTAAAGTGTCAACCTTTAAAAGCTCCTCCACCTGAAATGCGCTCATTTCAGAGTTGGCTGTTTCAAAGGTTTCGCCATAAGCTGTGCGTGTTTTAAGGTATGTAACAAGCTCGTTTATGTTTTTGCAGTTAACAAGGCTGTCATAATCCTGCTTCTTGAGCCTTTTG
The DNA here is from genome assembly GCA_045598085.1 of Acutalibacteraceae bacterium. Classification (GTDB taxonomy): domain Bacteria; phylum Bacillota; class Clostridia; order Oscillospirales; family Acutalibacteraceae; genus CAG-488. Next base: position 49,642 of record JAZLLI010000008.1, on the reverse strand, counting down.
CCATAAAGCGCACGGCTTTTTGCCATAATTGCGTTTGAAGAAAATCCCGTAACGGTTCACCGCCTTTCATAAAAAAATCAGAATCAGCCGTTAATAACTCCGTCAACAATTCTCTTGACCCACTGGTCGCCATTCTGCTTATAGAGTTTATTCATCTCTTCCTCGGCAGCCTTGTGGCTCTCTGCAAGGTCTGCAAGCTGTTTCTCGCCTGCTGATTTTCGCTCCTCGCCCTTTTGAAGAAGTGCATCAATTGCATTTCTGATTTCTTCTTTTTCAATTTCTTCTTTTTTTGACTGCAATGCAACCAACTGCTCACGGCGGTATTCCTCTGCCTCAGTGAGCTTCTGCTTTGCTTCTTTGTCAACTTTAAGAATTTCGTTAAGCAGGTTTTCCATAATCCGCCCTCCGCTTCTATAATAAAAAATCCATTTGCCGCCTGTTTTCGATACTGTCTAATATCTCAGGCAGGAAACGGAAAAAATCTAAACATATCCTTATGATTGGTTATTATAGCACCATTTTTTAAAAAAACAATATCAAATTTAGATAAATCTGTTGATTAACAATTGAAAATTCAAATAAAATCAGTTATAATTTTCACATAATGAGTGATTGGCTTTTCAATTGCTTAAATAATAGACAAATACGGAGGTTTTGGTATGAGTAAAAAATTTGCCGCTGTTTCAGCAATCGCCGCAGCAGGTGCTTATATGATTAAGAATAAAGAAACTCCTGCATCGGCTGTTAAGAAGCTTTCAAAAAGAGTTAAGCCTAATCAGGAAGGTCATGACGATTACAACAACGGTGTTGCACTTACTCCCCCCATGGGCTGGTCAAGCTGGAACACATTTGCGAGCAGAATAAACGAGGAGCTTATTTATGACACTGCAAAGGCTTTGAAAGAAACAGGTCTTTTAGATGCTGGATATAAATATGTTAATATTGATGACTGCTGGCAGGCTGCTGTCAGAAACGAAAAGGGCGAAATGGTTCCCGACCCTGTAACATTCCCCTCTGGCATCAGAGCTTTGGCAGACAAAGTAAATGCTCTTGGCGTTAAGCTTGGCATTTATTCTTCAAACGGAACACTCACCTGTCAGGATCTCCCTGCAAGCTACGGTCATGAGCTTACAGATGCACGCACATTTGCCAAATGGGGTGTTGAGTATTTCAAATACGATTTCTGCCACAGAGTTTACACTTCCCGAATCGCACCTATGCTTGAAAAAATCTCTTTAAGCGGCGGCTCAATTGAGGGTCAGAAGCTTTATCTTGCAAGAGATGCTGAGCTTGAGGGCGACGCTAAGGTTATGAAAGCAGGCTCTCTTGAAACAGGCGAATACATCACAGGTCTTTCATACGGTCTTGGTGCGGCTACATTCACAGTTGACGCCCCTGAGGACGGCACATACGCTGTAACATTCTATATGAGAAGAAGAAGTCAGCTTGCAAAGCACCTTGAAATTGATGTAAACGGCAGTGAGCATTATGTTGTTGATGTTCCAGGTTCTGAATTTATTCACGCAACAGGCAAGCATCACATTTATATCGACCTTAAAAAAGGTGAAAACAAGCTGAAATTCTATAACCCCGTTGGCTCTGTTATGGACAGCTCCGCTATTCAGTACCGCAACATGGGCAAATATCTCAAGCAGGCTGCTGAAGAATATGCAGAGGAAACTGGCAACCCTGTTAAGCCTATCTGCTTCTCAATCTGCGAGTGGGGATTCAATATGCCTTGGAAATGGGGCAAGAGCGCAGGCAACCTTTGGAGAACTACTCCCGACATTAAGGCTATTTGGCCCTCAATCCTTGCAATTTATGAGGTTAATGTAAATCTTTGGAAATATGCAGGCCCCGGCGGCTGGAATGACCCCGATATGCTCGAAGTTGGCAACGGCAACCTTACCTATGAAGAGAACAAGGCTCACTTCTCACTTTGGTGCATGATGGCATCTCCCCTTATTCTCGGCAACGATATTCGCCGTTTCATTCTCCCTGACGGAAGTGTGGATAAGGAAAACGAAATCCTTAAAATGGTTACAAACAAAAAGCTTATTGCCATTGACCAGGATGAGCTTGGCGCACAGTGCAGAAGAATCAGCCATTCAGCAGCAGGCGACATTCTTGTTAAGCCTCTTAAAGACGGCAGTGCGGCAGTTTGCTTCTTTAACAAAACAAACGACCACCGTCTTTTCACTCTGCCAATGAAAGAGCTTACAGAGAAAACATTTGTTGAGCTTAAATATGCAGAGGAATATGAAGCAGAGAACCTTTGGGATGACACAACCATCAAGGTTGACTATGCCCTTGCAGACACTGTTCCACCTCACGGCGTATGCGTTTATAAAATTAAGAATATCTGAAGTCTGCACGATGCAGAAAAGGAGAATCTATGATCTCTGAAATATCCAATAAAATAGAAGCCAACAGATTTCTTATGGCTTTACGCCGTTTCTTTATGTCAAAGCTGTGCGTTGCCATTCAGCTTTTTGTTGCAATGCTCATTGTTGTTTTGAGAAATGACGGAACACTTTTTGGCGAAAAGGTAAACAATATGCCAATTGTTTACGGTATTGCGTTTTTCACCATTCTTGATTCAATCATCCTCATTGTGTGCGACAATATTATTGCAACAACGCCTGCTTTCCTGTTCATCTCGGTTATATCAATCAAGTGCTACAATTCGTTCAGCACATTCATCAAATTCTGGTGGCTGGCAATTCCTTTTGCCATCGGTATGATATTCCATTTTGTGGTTTATAAAAAAGAGTTTAAGTTTGAAAAAGGGCGACTCTTTCTCCCCTACACCCTTGTTGCCGTGGCGGTTACGCTGGGCGGACTTGGTAAGGTTTCTTTTAAAGAATTTTTTCAAGGAACTTTTCTCTTTTATACAATCGGTCTTGGCTTCGGTATGGTTGCAATTTATGTTTTGCTTTCAAGTTGTATCCACACAAGCAACGACTACAGCCTCAGAATGAGAATATCTTACATGATGATGACCGTGGGCATACTGTGTGCGTTTATGGTTTTCCATCAATATCTGATGTATTTTGACATTGTTAAAAGTGAATTCAGAATAATCTATATGCAGTGGCGAAACAATGTTTCAACATTCTTAATGCTTGCGATGCCCTTTGCATTTTATGTTTCAACAAAAGATAAAAAGCACAAATATTTTTATCTTGGTCTTGTTGAGTATGCGGCTATTTTGCTTTCAGGTTCACGAGGCGGTGCAATGTTTGGCTCAATTGAAATTGCTCTTTGCCTTATTGTGCTGGTTTATACTGACAAGAAAAACAGAGCACACAACCTCACTGTTATTTCGCTGGCGGCAATTCTTGTTTGCACATTTGCAAGAACGGCATACAGGTTTTTCCTGCCAACAATTAACAGATTCCTTGAGGGCGACAGCATAAGGGAAGACAACATCAGGCGTGCCCTTGCGGATTTTAAATCCAACCCCATTTTTGGCAGAGGATTTGGCAGAACTGAAATAGAGCAGGTTGGCTACATCAAAAAGAAAATGGCGGTCAACTGGTATCACTCCTCACCTTTCCAGATTATCGGAAGCTTCGGTGTTTTAGGTGTTGGCACATTCCTTTATCAGTTCTATGCAAGATTCAAATTTTTATTTGAGCGCACAACGCATTTTAACCTTTCAGTTTTCATTTCGTTTATCGGGCTTACAATGATGTCAACCGTAAACCCTGGCGAATTTTGCCCCATCCCCTACGGATTTTTGATTGCATTGTTTTTTGTAATTTGCGAAAAGTGCAACAATGCAACCAAACGCCAAAACGGAAATGAGACGGAAGAAAATCTTATAAATATACAGTTTTAAACAGAAATGGTTATGAGAAACGCAAAATCTCATAACCATTTTTTATATTAAGTGCAACCAACTTGATTTTTCGGGTTATATATAAGTGAAGGAGGTTGAAAAATGGATGATGAAAAAATAATCGGTCTGCTTTTTAAGCGGGATGAAAATGCCATTAAAGCGGTGCAGGAAAAATACGGCGCATATTGCAAGAGCATTGCCTACAACATTTTACATAACGATTCTGACGCAGAGGAATGTGTGAACGAGGCACTTTTTAATGTATGGCAAAGTGTTCCGCCAAACCACCCGCAATCCCTTTGCGGATACACAGGCAAGTGCGTGCGTTACGCTTCACTGAAAAGGCTTCGTGAAAGCAACGCAATAAAAAGAGGCGGCGGCGAAGTCCAGCTGGCATACAGTGAAATTTCTGAATTTATCACCGCAAAAGACACAACGCACACTGCCATTGAAGCAGAAGAAACGGGCAGGATTATCAATGAATTTTTATCCACACTTTCTAAAAAAGACAGGCAGATTTTCGTTTGCCGATACTGGTATTTTGACTCGGTATCACAGATAGCGGAGCAATTCGGTTTTTCTGAAAGCAAGATAAAATCCATACTTTTCCGCACAAGAAAAAAGCTTAAAATAAAACTCGAAAAAGAAGGTGCTTTTTATGAATAAAATAGAAACAAAAGACCCACTGTTTTTTATTGATGAAAAATATATCGAAGAGGCAAAATTTGAACGCAAAAGAGCAAAAATAATCACACCAAAAAAGATTGGCGCAATATTTGTTGCCGCAGTTATTTTGTTGATTTCTGTTATTCCCGTGCTGGCGTACAATGATGTTAAGCCTGCGTACGAGCTTGTTTATTCCGTTTCGCCAGAGCTTGCACAAAGGCTGAAGCCTGTTAAAAAAAGCTGTGTGAGTAATGGGATTCAGATGGAAGTTGTTTCTGCAAGTGTCAAAAATGACACCGCAGAGGTGCTTATTGCCGTGAAAGACATTGAAAAAGACAGAATTGACGGCACAATCGACCTTTTTGACAGCTACGATATTAAAGGCATCAAGGATTGCTCTGGCACATGCCGACTTGAAAGCTTTGATAAAGAAAGCAAAACTGCACTGTTTTTAATTTACATTCAGCAGATGAACGACAAAAAAATTGACCTCAACAAAATAACTTTTTCTGTTTCAAAAATGCTCAGCCAAAAGAAAAAAATTACTGATTTCAGCAGTGCAATTGATTTAAAAAATATGAAGAAAACCTGCAAAAAAATCAGCAAAAAAACTGTTGAATTTCGTGGCGGTGAAACAGAAAAAATAAATCCAGTTTTACCTCAAAAAAATTCTATTTCTGACATCACAAATGGCATTCATCTTTCGGCACTTTGCTATGACGAAAATCAGCTTCACATTCAGATTCTTTATGATGATATTTTAAGAACAGATAACCACGGTTATGTAACTTTAATCAAAAAAGACGGTGAAGAAATTTATGGAAAAGATGTAGCTTTTTGGGATGAAGCACACAAAGGAAGCTATGAGGAATATGTTTTTGATATATATGAAAATGAGCTTGCGGACTGCACTGTTGGCGGTGAGATAACCGCCTGCGACACACTCATTGAGGGCGATTGGGAGGTAACATTTCCAATCTCATAAATTGCCAGATTGATTCGGGAGCAGCAAGCTGCTCCACTACACTTTTTCACTATTCACTACAACTTATTACTTCAATTGGGGTGCGGGTGTCCCGCCCAAAATTATTTATTATTCAATATTCGTTATTCATTCAAGAAGTGGATTGCCACGGCTTCTGTGGAGGTTTGCAATGACAATGCTTCGTTCAAATTTGACTTTGTACTAACATTTTAGAAACAATCCCTCAGTCTTTGGCTTCGCCGAAGCAGGCAAATATATGAAAAAATGGCTACGAGGACAAACTCGTAGCCATTTAATTTTAATTTACTTTTTGGTCTGCGCTGAATATGTCAGCCCTACTCCAATTATTTAAAGAGGATTGTGAGAATCTTCTTACCTGTGATTTCAAAATCAACGAAGCCGTCAGCATCCATTGTAAGAGGAGCAACATCTTTCTCTTCAAGAGAAACAAGTTTAACCTCGCTCCACATTTCGTCTGAATACTGAGGAAGCTCGAACTCTGCAAGCTGTCTTTCAACAGGAGACTGAGGATTCTTAATAGCAGCCTTGCCACCGTTGAGGCGGATTTTTGCTGTCTTAGCATTGTCTGAAGGATTGAACAGACGGATTACCCAGCCTTCGCCATCTTCGCTTCTCTTAACAGCACTTACATTAAGTGTGTCATCTGAAAGCTCGATGAATGAATGCTCAAGAGGATTCTTGCCGTGAGCTGTGGGAGCAAGCTGTGCAGCTGAGAAAGTAAGGTTGAATGCTTCTGATTCGCCCCATACTTTGCCCTCTTCCCAATCGCCCTTATGAGGCATGAAAGCATAGCGGAATGTGTTTTTGCCAATGCACTGTGAACCCTTGTCGATTGAGCTGTAATCCTGCATATCTGATGTTACGCAGATTCTCAAGGGGAATGAGCGGAGAAGTGAAAGGAACATTGTGTTGCACTCGTCATCTGCTGCTTCATATGCCTTAAGACCTGTGTTAAGAAGGGCAACACCCTCTGTGCCGTCTGAAAGGTCAACAAATGAGTTCATAGGATGCTCTGTCATGGGGATTTCATCATAAATTGAGTAATCTACCTTTGCAACAGGGCGTTTAACAACATCAAACTGACCCTGTGCATGAACAAACTCTGCATTGATATTTGTGGGGAAGCCAACCTGAAGATAATGGTCCTCTGACTGGTTATCAACTGTTGTTTCAACCTCAACATATTTTGCGCCCTTCTTGAGAGTGATGATGTTCTCAATCTTGCAGGGGTTAAGGTGCTTGGAGCGTGTCTTTTCGTCCATTGAGCGACCCTCGGGAAGTGCCCAGTCAATAACAACCTTATAAGAAACCTCAAGCTCGCCCTCGTGAAGAAGAGTAACCTTTGCATTCTCGTTAAGAGTTGTGAATGTTTCGTCATTTTCAGGAACGATATGCTCCCAGGGATTGCCGATTTCGCCTGTATCCTTGAAGTAGCCAAGGGAAGAATATGTTTTGCCTGTTTCTTTGCTATAAACATCAAATGTACCGTTAGAATTGATTGTAACGATAAGATATTCATTTTCCATTGACTGAACATTCTTCTTCATTGTAACAGGGTTCTTTGCACGAACCTTGTAAAGAGGCTGCATTTTAAGGGTCTTATAACCCATTGCAGGAACATCTTTAACATCAAGCATAATTGTGTACTGCTGAGTGTGAAGAACGTTTGCAACATCGTTGGGGTTCTGAATAATCTGTGCAACATTCTTATTTGTTGCAAGAATCTGATATTTAAGAACATTGCCGTCTTTATCTGTAATCTGGAAGCTGTCTGCTTTCCACTCTGCGGGGATTTCAACGCTTACCTTTACAGCCTCGCTTCTCTTGAATGGTGCGGGGTTGAAGATTACGATAGCAGCGTCATCTCTTGAGAATGATTTAAGGTCGATGTCGCCTGCAACATCCATAAATGCACGCTCAAATACGCATGATGAAAGCTCTTTTGACTGACGGAAACGGGAAACAACATCTTCATAAACAATATCTCTGCCGCAAGCACCGATGCTGTCATGACCGTGATTCTGAAGAAGATAGTTATATGAAAGGTCGATGAAATTCTGCGGATAAGGTGCGCCGCAAAGTGAAGCGAAAACAGCCATAGGCTCAGCGTAATTCTGAAGTCTGCGCTCAGTGTCAAAGTTAGCCTGCTTGATGTATGTTCTTGCTGAAATAATCCAGCCCATCATGGGGCTAACGCTGCCCTTTGTGTAGGGAGCACGCATTTCGCCTTTAAGAACAGGTGAATTTTCATCAAACTCATCAATGATGCCCTGCTCCATCTCTTTAAGAGTTGAGTGGAAAACATGAGCATTGGGAAGAGCTTCGTTAAGATCTGCAATCATCTGTGCTTCTCTTGCATCGGGGCATGATGAGTCATGACCTGCGCTCCAGAAACGGTGAGAGGTTGTCCAGTCATTATCCTGCTCTCTTATAGCCTGCTCGCCACGCTCTTTGATGTTTTCTTTATGATACTCATAATAAGGATGAGTGTACTGATAGTCAAGAAGTCCGTTCTCTTTATCAATGAATTTGAAAATACCATTGTTGTCATTCCAGAGCATATCACGGTTATTTTCATTCTTCTGATTATAATAAACGGGGCGCTGAACAACATACCAGATGTTGTATCTGGGACGCTTACCAAGACGGGAACCATAGATTCTTGTTCCGTCAGGGCTTTCCCAATAGAACTCTGATTTGGGAGTTGTATATTCGTTAACACCTCTGTAGAATGAAGCGAAGTGAATATCAAAGCCTGCATAAATCTGAGGAAGCTGTGAAATCTGACCCCAGCCGAAAGGTGAATAACCTGTTTTGCTGATACCGCCCATTTCCTTGCCGATTTTATGACCTAAAAGAAGGTTTCTTACAAGGCTCTCGCCGCCAACTGAAAATTCATCAGGAAGGCAGAACCAGGGACCGATACCGATTTTGCCCTCTGAAACGAGCTTCTTGAATTTCTCTTTCTTTTCGGGATAAACCTCAAGGTAATCCTGAACGGGCATGGTCTGTGAATCAAGGTGGAAATGCTTGAAGTCAGGATATTTCTCAAGGATATCCATAAGCATATCAAGCATATAACCGAGCATATACTGTGTTCTTCTTGCAGAGAAACGCCATTCTCTATCCCAGTGAGTGTTGGATATAAAATGACACTGGATTTCTTTATCTTTATTTTCCATATTAACCTCCTGTTAACCTTTGATAACTTTCATAATATCGTTGAAGTTCTGCTCATAATATGTGCAGACTGCCTTTGTGCCGCTATCTACAATGTTGCCGCCTGCGATACCGATTGTGGTATAGCCTGCAAGACGAACTGAGCAAACGCCTGCGCCGCTGTCCTCAATACCGAGAACATGGTTTCTGTCTGCAAAAGCTTCGCCTAAGCCGACAATTGAAGTTTCTGAATAAAGCCATGGATGGGGCTTTGGTGAAAGCTCGCCAAGAGTACCAACTGAACCCTTACGAAGCGGGAAGCCAGCTGAAATAATTGCATCATAGAAATCTTTGGGGTCGCCCATGCCGAGTGTCTTAAATGCTGAAAGAATTTCGGGCCATGCTTTTTCATAAAGTCCTGATGTAACAAGACCGATTTTAACGCCCATGCTCTTGAGCTCAAGAAGGAAATCTTTAACGCCAACTGTGGGAGTGAATGCACCCTCCTTGCCTCTGCCAGCCATAATCTCTTCCATTTCTCTGTGAGTATGCTCAAAATAGAAATCTCTTGCCTTATCAAGTGATGCACCGGGGCAATACTTATCAATGCAATACTGAAGATGCTCAGATACGCTATGACCTGAAACATAGGGAAGGTCAGCCTCTTCAAGCTCAAACTTGGGGTTGCCAAGAAGGCTTGCAATGCTCATCTGAATAATCCAGATCCAGAACTCTTCACTTCTTACAGTTGTGCCGTCAAGATCCATAAGAACAGCCTTAACGGGTCTTTCAAGGTGAACAGGCTGAACGGGGTAATATGTGGGGTATGCAATAGCAGATTTAACGCAGGCAAGTGAAGAATCGCCGAATGAAATAAATTCAACCTTTTCATCACCAGTTGAAACGATGTCAACAACACCGTTTTTGCCTGTTACAAATCTTCCGTCTTCGGTCTGTGTGAGCAGATTAAATCCGCTGTCGGGACCTACTGTTCCCAAATCGGGAATAAGAATGTTTCTGTCAAGTTTCATTTTTTAGTCCTCGCTTTATGTAAATCATTTAAACAGCTTAATGCAATATGCGTGCTGACACGCAAGATTGTCGGGGTTAATCGGCGGGAAAACAAGCTTCATTTTGCCACCGTCATTCTCAATTTTAATGTCTGCCTCACCACCTAAAAGCTGAGCTTTTAATTGGGGGTCATAATCCACATCATTGAGTGTAACCTCGCCAAATGGGAATTTAAGCAGGAAAGCATAAATAATTTTGCCGTCCTTACTCTTTGTGTATCTTATAGAATCATCAGAGCTGATCTTATACTTTCTTGTGGCATAGATGCCCTCGCCGTTGACCTTCAGCCAGTCGCCAATATCAAACAGCTTCTGCTGCATGATAACGGGGATTCTGCCGTCTGCTGTGGGGCCGATATTAAGCAGGAAGTTGCTTCCTCTGCTTACAAGGTCAATGAGCATATGAACAAGCTCTTTTGATGAAAGATAGTCATCGGGATTTTCTATTCTGTTAAAGCCGAATGAACCGCCTATGCCACGGCACTCTTCGTTGGGTCTGTCATAGGTTTGCTCAGCCTCTGTTCCGCCATGGGTGCTGTCGCCATCCACATAGCCGTATTCACTTGTGAAGTTACCGCCTAATTTGCCACGGGTTTCGCTGCCCCAGCGGTCATTTGGAACGATAAAATCTTTAACAGATGATTCATTATAGAGCCACTGCAAAAACTCTGTGCTGTGCCATACAGAGCTGGGATGCTCCCACTCTCCGTCTGTGAAAAGAGTTGCAGGCTGATACTTTTCAACAATTTCTTTAAGCATGGGAATAAGATGCTTCAACGCATATTCCTCTGGGTCTTTTAAATAAAGAGGATGATACCACTCATAAACAGAATGATAAACACCGAAGCGTACATCCGTTTTATCAAGGGCATCTTTAAGCTCTCGGCAGAAATCTCTGTGAGGGCCAACATCAACGCTGTTCCAGCCAGGGGTATAATCGCTCTTATAAAGCGTATATCCGTCATGATGCTTTGAAACAAGGTTTATATATTTTGCACCTGAACGCTCAAAAACCTTTGCCCATTCATCAGCATCAAAAAGCTCTGCCTTAAAGTCGTTGACAAAATCAGGATACTGAACCTTATCGCCATAAAATTTCTTATGAAATTCTCTGAACTTCACCTGATTCGGGTTGTATTCTTCTCTTTCTTCAATAGCATTCCAATACCATTCTGCATATGTTCCCTTAGGTGCATATGCGGGCACTGAATAAATACCCCAGTGGATGAATATGCCAAACTTTGCATCACCAAACCACTCAGGAACAGGACGAGCGTTTAATGATTCCCAGTTATTTTCGTATTTCATAAAACACCTCCGTAGATATTCATATTATATTATCACAAAACAGCACTTCAAGTAAAGACTTTAAAGCAAAAAACTTAGCACTTAGCAAATATAATTTTGATTAACTTTTATTGACACTCAATTTTGGTTAGAATATAATAGTAAAGATAATTTTTTCAGGTAGTGATTTTATGAATAACAGAAAATCGGGTGTATTGATGCACATAACATCTTTGCCCAGCAGATTTGGCATTGGCTCCTTTGGAAAGGAAGCCTGCGATTTCATTGACCTTTTAAGTGATATGGGATTTTCAATCTGGCAGGTGCTCCCCTTTCACCCTGTTGACGAGGTAAACTCTCCATACAAAAGTGAAAGCGCCTTTGCAGGCAATCCCCTTATGATTTGCCCGCAGGAGCTTTATAATGAGGGATTTATTACAAAAGACGAGCTTGATTCTTGTGTTTATGAGGGTACACCATACACAGCAGATTATGACTTTGCACGCAAAACAAAATCTTACATTTTAAGAAACGCCTCTTACAGATGCACAAATGATGAAAAAGAAAAGCTTAAAGAATTTGCAGAGGAAAATCCGTGGGTGGAGGACTATGCACTTTTTAAGGCTTTGAAAGAGAAAAACAATGACGCTCCGTGGTGGGAGTGGCAGGAAAATGAAAAGAATTTTGCCGTTTGCCAAAAGGATAAAGAGAAATACAGAAACGAAATGAACTATTACATTTTTGTGCAGTATCTTTTCTTCAAGCAGTGGAGCAAGATAAAAAAATATGCTTTGGAAAAGGGTATAAAAATCCTTGGCGATATGCCTGTTTATGTTTCAATGGACAGTGCCGATGTGTGGAGCAACACAGAGCTTTTTGAAATTGATAAGGATACATTTGTGCCAACAGAGGTTGCAGGTGTTCCACCCGATTATTTTTCAGAGGACGGTCAGCTTTGGGGCAACCCCCTTTATAACTGGAACGCAATGGAAAAAGACGGATTCCGCTGGTGGAAAAACAGGCTCACATACGAGCTTAAATTATATGACATTGTGCGTATCGACCATTTCAGAGGGCTTGCTTCATATTGGGCGGTGCCTTTCACCAGCAAAACAGCTAAAAACGGCAAATGGAAACAAGGTCCTGCGATGAAGCTTTTTAATGCAGTTCAGGATGTTTACAAAGAGGGCGAAATTATCGCCGAGGATTTGGGAATGTTTGGCGAGGATGTTATAAAGCTTCTTGAGGACACAGGCTTCCCGGGCATAAGGGTTATTCAGTTTGCCTTTCAGGGTGGCAGCGAAAACGAGCATCTGCCCCACAATTATCAGAAAAATCTCATTGCCTGCCTTGGCACTCACGATAACAACACCCTTTTAGGCTGGCTTTATGAGCTTAACGAGGACGAGCGGAGATATGCCCTTGATTATTGCGGCTTCACAGGCGAAAACTGGGGCGAGGGCGGATATTATGCACCTGCCTGCCGCAAGATAATTGAAACTGTATGGCGTTCATGTGCCGACACTGCCATAATCGCTTTTCAGGATATGTGCGGATTTGGCAACGATGCAAGAATGAATATTCCAGGAGTGCCCGACCTTAACTGGCGAGTTCGCACCACAGCGGAAACACTGGACGGCATTGACAGGGAATATTTCAAAAAAATTAACAGGATTTTTGGAAGATACAATGAAGTTTAACATTATAAAAAAAGAAACTGTAACATCCACCAACGATATTCTGAAGCAAAGCTTTAAAGAATATGAAAGCGGAACAGTTCTCACCGCAAAGCATCAGACAAAGGGCAGAGGGCGAATGGGCAGGAGCTTTTATTCTCCGCCAACGGGGTTATATTTTTCTATCCTTTTAAAAGATATAAAATCTAACCCTGCCACGCTGACGGTAATGACGGCTGTGGCTGTTATGAAAGGAATTTATGACACATTCGGCATAAAAACGCAGGTGAAATGGGTCAACGATATTTTTTATGAGGGCAAAAAAATCTGCGGTATTCTCACCGAGGGAGCTTTTTTGAAAGACAGGCTTCAATATGCGGTTATCGGTGTTGGGGTAAACATTGCAACAGAAAAATTTCCAACAGAAATTTCTGAAATTGCAGGCAGCCTTAACAAAAGCATCGAAGATTCTGACATACTTCTTCAAAATATTCTTAAAAATTTTGAATGTGAATTGCAAAATATTCAAAGCGGTGAATTTATAAAATTTTATAAAGAAAACTGCATAACTCTCAACAAAAAAGTGAGGCTTATTTCGCAGGACGAAGCCTACCTTGAGGGTGAGGCTGTTGACATTGATGAAAATGCCAGACTTACAATAAAAACTGACAGCGGAGAAAATAAACGAATATTTTTTGGTGAAGCGAAAATAATATAATAAAAGGAGAAAGCCGAAAGTTTATAATCACTTTCGGCTTTCCCTATGGTGGGTTATGAATTATGTATCCCTTACGGAGATACCTTTTACGCAAGGGAAGCATTGATACGCTCCGCCTTGTAAAAAGCAAAAAACAGCAAAAAGAAATATGTTTGAGTAATACAATTGTAACACAGTAGCGTTAAATAGTCAACAGAAAAGAAAAATAAATATATTTATTTGTAATATAATTGTAGTATATATTTAAGGTTCCTATTTTTTATACAATAATATCTATCTAAAATTAGAAGGGAGATATTATATGAGTGATTTTAAAAATCAGCCGCTTACGATTAAAAGACGCGGAGAGGACGGCAATAAGATTATTTCTGTTCGTATTAGAGAAGATATTTTGAATAATCTTGACAAAATTGCCAACAGTGCGCACTATTCACGAAATGAACTGATCAATATCATCCTTGAACACGGTGTAGAAAATATAGTAATTGAATAAACGGCGCCCCTAAAAAATGACGGTCATTCGCAAAAACGAATGACCGTTGTTTTTTGTTATTAAGATTTAATTACTGACCAACATTTGCTGCCTGAGCAAGAGCCTCGGCTGCTTTCTCTTCCTTGGTCTTCATAAACTTATCTGCATTCTCAACAACCATGTCAAGAGTGATTTCTTTATCGCCATAAATTGCTGCAAAATCTTCAAAAAGCATATTGTCTTTGCCGATATAGCAGGGTTTATATTCAACCTTAACAGCATCCTTAACCTTAATGAAGATATTAAGGGCAAGAACAAGAAGGAACATTGCGATAACAACATAAATGCCAAAGCCGATTGAGCCATTCATAAAGCCAGGGAGAACCTTTTCCATATTTTTAAGGAACAGGCTGAATGTAACAATTGAACCAGCTGAGAAAACAGCACCTAAAACAGCAAAAATTGTGTTTCTGATGAATCCCTTAGGTGAGCATGAAAGGAAGCTGAAGATAAGCTGGAGAAGTGCGCAAACTGCTGCAAGTGCAACTGTAACAATTGTAAGTGCAAAGAAAACTGTTGCAGTACCAACAATTTTAGAGCCCATAAGACCTAATGCGCCAAAGTCAAACTCCATAAGCTCTGTTACAAGCTCAATAGCTGTGAATGTGCGGCTGGCTTCAAAAAATGGGCCTGCTGCTGAAAGCTTTGCCAAAGGCAAAAGGAACGCACAGATTGTGAGAACAAGAAGAACATCTCTTGCAATTGCAAAAGGTCCGCCTGCCATAGCTGCCTTTGCTCTGTCGAGCTTTTTCTGAGTGTGTGCATGCTCACGCTCAGCGTTAAGTGCATCCACCTCAAGGCGCTCTTCTATTTTATAATACAAAAGGTTTGTATTACACTGAGGGCAGTTGGGCTTAATATCTGTTAATTTTAATTTCTTTCCGCATTTGGGACAAGAAGCCATTGATATTCCTCCTTCAAAGGATCAGTTATAACTATACTTCAGTATTCTAACACACAAATACAAATAAATCAAGATATAATATGGGAAATTTATATAAATCCGCCATCAACACCAAGAACCTGACCTGTTATGAATGACGAACCCTCCCCTGCAAGGTAAAAAATTGCCTTTGCAACATCTTCGGGGGTGCCGATTCTCATAACGGGTGTTTCTTCACATAGGGCATTTATTGTGTCGCTGTCAAGATTTCCGTTCATTGGTGTATCTATAAGCCCCGGAGCTACGCAGTTGACGGTTATGCCTGAGGGTCCAACCTCTTTGGCAAGAGCCTTTGTCATGCCAACAACAGCCGCCTTTGAGGCTGAATAATGCACTTCACATGAAGCACCGCAGATGCCCCACATTGAAGAAACATTTATGATTCTGCCATATTTTTTATGAATCATAAAAGGCAGCACAGCCTTGGAGCAATTGAAAACGCTTTTAACATTAACAGCCATCATTCTGTCAAAATCTTCATCAGTGATGTCTGTAAAAAGCTTCTGCTGGGCAATGCCTGCGTTATTAACAAGAATATCCACATCGCCAAATTCGCTTTTTGCAAAATCCGCAAGAGCCTTTGCCTCAGAAAACTGCGAAACATCCGCACCAAAGACACGGACAGTCGCCCCCTCTTTTGAAAGGACTTCACAAAGTGAGAGGGCGGCTTCTTTATTTTTATTATAATTTATAATTGTGTTGTATCCGTTTCGGGCAAAGAGGGCGGCAGTTGCACTGCCTATTCCCCCAGATGCACCTGTAACAATAACAGTTTTGTTGCTATTCATCTTTTAAAAAGCTCCTGCAAGAGTGTTGTCTTTAATCCAGAGCTTGTTAACCTCAAAGAGAGTTTTGTCGGCTGACTTTGTGAAAGATGTGATTTCCCATACAAGGATTGCGCCATCTTCAACAAGTTCCATACGCTTCCACTCGTTCTTTGAGTTGAAATAATATTTTGCTGTGCCTGTTTCGGTTTTGTATTCCTCGCAGGTATATGTGTTTTTGCCGTCTTTAACCTTAGTGGTCTTTACATATTTAGCGTCTTTCTTTTTGAATGACTCTGAAATATCGCCGATTTCGCCCATATCATCGCCAGAAATCTCTGCGTATCTGCCCATTGTAGGGAGAGCCATATAATACTTGCCGTTATTCGAGAAGCATCTTACAGAAATTGGGCCCATTGAAACGGTTGCAGAGTAATCCTTAGCATCATTTCTGAAAGCGATAACTGCGCTGATTGCCTGACCTGCTGCTTTGATATTGCCCTTGATTGTGTATGTTCCGCTTTTAAGAACAGGCTCAACAACGCTCTTCATAAGAGTTGTGTTATCAATTTTTGTTCCTTCGGGGAGTAAATCCTCTGTTGTGCCCTGTGTACCTAAATCAGGTGTTGCTGAGCTTGTTGTGCTCTGACCGTCTTTTTTAGTTGTTTTCTGACCGCTCTTTTTAGTTGTGGACTGCTGCTTTGACATCTCTTCCTCAAACTGCTTCTGGAGGTCTTCAAGGTTGAGCTTCTCTGTTTTGGGAGTGCCGTCCTTCTTGGTAACAACTTCGCCGTTCTTATCTGTTACAAAAACAGTGATAGATTCAGCGTCAGCTGTTGTTTCTTTTTCGTCTTTTTTAGTTTTTTCTTCTTTTGTTTTTTCAGTTGTTGCAACTGATGTAGTGGTTGTGGTGGTTGTTTCATCCTTCACCTCAGGCTCTTTTGTTTTAACAAATTTGCATGAGCAGAATGTGAGAGCTATCATAACCGCACACAAAACTATGCTTAAACTCTTTTTCATATAAACACGCCTTTCACGATAAAAATTGATTTAATTCAAGAGCTGTATATAGGTTACAATATTTTTGACTCAAAATCAAGTACAATAAATGGATAATGTTTAAATTATTTGTAAACAGATAAAAAATAAAGTTTTTTTATTAAAATCTATTGCAAAAGAGAGGCTTTTTTATTATAATATACCAGTCGCTGGTGTGGCTCAATGGCAGAGCAGCTCATTCGTAATGAGCAGGTTGCAGGTTCGATTCCCGTCACCAGCTCCAAGTAAGAAGGTTGATTACACAATCAATCTTCTTTTTTTAATCTCGGCAATAAAAAATAATACATCCCAAAAAATTCAACCTCCGTTGGTATTGCCTTCGGAGGCTGTTTTGAATTTAATCATCTAGGTAAAAAACTATACGATTTTTATTTGCTCATATAAAGATCATATGTGCGTTTGGCACATTCAGAAATTTTTATCGGATGGAAATCCGGAATTGACGAATACAAAGTATCGTTCATCGGCTCGCTTAAATAGTCGGGTATGCAATCCTTTCCGTGCATTGCGCCAACAACAGAGCCTACTGTTGCACCGTTGCAGTCAGTATCCCAGCCTGCACCAACTGCGATTGAAACCGATTTCACAAAATCGCCGTTACCCATCAGCAATGCCGTAACACACGCCGCCGCATTGTTATTGGTGTATACAGGGCTCATTCCTCTGAATCTATCCAAAAGTTTTTTATAGGCTTCGATTGCATCAGCTGAATTTTCAGCAACTTCAATTGCAAAAAGAATATCACCATAAAGACGGGATTTTTTTGGAATAACTGAAAGAGCAATGTCAATGCACTTTCTTATATCCTTTTCAGTAAACGCTGCAGCTATGAGTGCCGCAAAAAACATTGCACCGTAAACACCGTTTTTAACATGAGAAAAGATCGCATCGTTATACGCAGACTTTGCCGCCGCAAGAGGATCACCTGCGTTATAATATCCGTAATGGTCTATACGAATCTGTGCGCCAATCCACTCACGGAACGGATTGCTGTTAGTATGGCAGTATTCAATTTTATCTTTAAGTGTTTTTGCCGTACAGGTCATGCTGTTGATAATCGCCATTTTTTCAGCGGTGTAGACCAGGTAAGGCGGGAGGTATCTCTGCCACATATCAGCAATGTGTTCTGCGTTAAAATCGTTGCCGTATTTTTCGTTAGTAAGCAAACCGAGAACAAGATAGCGGATATCATCGTCGCTCTCTGCAAATTTTAAATTTTCACGCTTACTTGGTTCGTAAGAAACCTCAAATCCAAATTCCTTTTCTGCTGTTGAGTTTTTGCTGATATAATTTGTGGGTGGGAAGTTGTCGCCCGCACCCTCCTGCCAGATTTTTATACATTCCCAACCGTCAAGCTCGCCATTGCCAACTCCGTAGGGAGGACGCTCAATCGGTTTGCCCATAATACAGCCAACTATTCTGCCAAGCCATGCACCTTGAAACTGATTTTCAAGAGTGTCTGCTGACGGAGTTTTTTTGTATGTACAGCCATCTGCCTCTTTTAAAATATCATCAAGCTCGTTTGGTTCAACAAAGGGAAAATCCTTGCTGATTTCAAGTGAGAGCAACTCATCGTATATCTTTCTAAGCTCATCATCAGATAAATTTTCTATTTGATAATCAGGGACAATACAGCCCTCCTGTTTTCTCTGTGCAATTTCTTCTGTAACAAGCTCGTATATTGATACGGAACCAATCATTTTAATCACCTCTGAAATATTATATAATTGCATCTGTTTTTTGTCAATGTTGTTCAGCTCTCTGTTTTGCAAAAATTGAGGGAGCTGACCGAAAGTCAACTCCCTTTTGTTACTGGTCTGTTATAATCTGCTGTTTTTCAAGCACCCATGTTCCGCTGATAGTATCTGCCGTTTTGAAATAAACTGTATCACGGAGTGCATCTCCGTTGCGGTTGAATGCGATTGCGCCCGTTGCTCCGTCATACAAAACCGAAGAGAGGGCATTTCTCACAGCGGAGGGATTGGGGGATTTTGCCGCTTTCAGTGCCTCAAGGGCAACATAATATGCATCATAACCCATAGCCGTGATAGATGAAATTGAATCACTTCCGCCATTGGATGTTTTGGCGTTGGAATTTGAATTGATATAGCCTTTTATTCCGCTATAAAAATTACCATTGGAATCGGGCATACAGAATGATGAAATGTGAAGGCTTATATGTGTGCCCTTTACGGCATCAAGAACCATATTATCATCAAGACTGTCTGAGCCAAGGAGCGGTAAATTTACATCAAGCCTTGACATCTGAAAAATAATCTGTGTGGCATAATCAACTGAAACGGGGCAGAAGAAAAGTTCACATCCCTCGCTTTTAGCTTTGTTGATATACTGGCTGAAATCAATTGTATCTTTTGTGAAAGAATCCTTAACAACAGTGCCGCCCTTTGCTTCAAAATTTGATGAAAAAATATCAATAAGCCCCTGATCATATGTGTTATCTTTTTCGCCAAGGCAATATACTCTTGAAGCATTGAAACGCTCCGCCGCAAACGATGCAAGTGCAGAACCCTGCAAATCGTCATCATAGCAGATTCTGAAATAATTATTGTTGCCCTGTGTAACCGCAGGGTTGGTGCAGGATGCTCCGATAACGGGAATCTGCGCTTTGCTGAAAACCTTTGAAGCTGCAATTGATGCACCTGAGCCATATGAGCCGATAACAACTGAAACGCCTTTGTCAACAAGCTTCTGCGCCGCCGCAGGAGCCTTTTCAATTTCAGAAGAGTTATCAGCATAGACCAGCTGAACCCTGTATGTATCGCCGTCAATATCCACAGTGGACATTTTTGAATTGGCGAACTCAATGCCGAGGGCTTCTTTTTTGCCGCCGAAGCTGGAATGACCTGTCATTGGCTCAAAAACACCGATTTTGATTGTTTTTGCATCCGCAGTATGAACCTGTTGTGTGTTGCCGCAAGCTGAAAAGCAACAAGTTGCCAGAAGAACTACCATAAGAACAGCTAAAATTCTTTTCATAAAATTTCCTCCTTAACTGCGCAGGGCAGTTAATAATTTTGCGGGGGTCTGAACTGCAAGGGTTTTAGCTTTATACGGGGTCTTTATTTTAATTTGTCAGTTCACAATTTTAAATGTATATTCTTTATCGGGATTCTCTGCATTATAAACGAAAGAGATTGAATATGTGCCGTCTTTCTCTGTGTTTATCATATAGCCGTCATATCCCCAGACGGATGAGATATTGTATTCCTGCCAGCCGTTATCTGCCATAACATACACTTTTGGCTGTTTCATTGAGGTGAAGCCTGTTGCCTTAATAACGTTGTTATTTCTGCCGCCCTTAACGGTTACAACAGCTTCGTTATTCTCTGCCTTAATTGTGGGAACATAGCCGTCCATTTCACCATTGAGAGCTACAAGAGGTTTAAGAATACTATCCTCACGAACATTCAGAACATTAGTGTCATCAGTTTCTTCACCTGTTCCCCATGGAAGAAGAATAAGGTCAATTTTGATGCTGTCCCCTGCTTTGAATGTGATGCTTTCAGTGTCAAGAGTAAGACTGCCCTCAGTTTTTTCTGAATCGCCATATTCTCTGAAAGCAAATGGAATATCCTGCTTTTTGCCGTCAACTGTTATTGCACTGTCTTTAACAAGAAGTGAGAAGTTACAGCCGAAGTATTTACCGAAAGTATTGCTTGTGATGTTGTAGAATCCCATGTAGGGAGCTTCACTGCCAAGAGTGTGATATGTTGTGTCTTTTGATACCTCGCCCTTTACGGGGTTGTTGTTTTCATCAAGATAGCTTGTGTTTTTGAATGTAACAAATCTGCCGTCAAAATAGAAAATATCAAAATCCTTTTTGAAATTATCAAAAGTGATTGTGTCGTTAAAGTTGATGTTAAGGGTGTAGTATGTTCTGTTTTCATCTGTCTGCGGGAATTCTGTATGAGTAACCTCATAGGTGAATTTGCCCGAATCAGAAATATAACTGTCTTTAACGCTTGCGTATGTAGGTCCGTAGCTTAAAATTTCACTGCCTGCGAACTCTGACATAACATCATTTTTAACGCTCTTATCACGGTATGTTACAAATTTAAGAGTACCAACTGAATTGTGCTGTGGCTGAGTTTCCCAGAAGAATGTGCTGCCAGCTCTGAAATCGGGCAAAGTCCAGCCATCTCTGCCATAAACAAAATAAGGTGCAATGCAGTTGCTTTCTGTTGTTCCTGTTGAAAGGTGATAATAAGAAATGTGGAACTCAATTGAAGAAAGCTGTTTAAGTGGGAAATTGCCCCAGTTCTGATAAAGATTTACAACGGTAAATTCTTTTGTGCTTCCGCTTTCAACAACAATGGGTGTGAATGTATCGCCATAGTAATAGTCTTTATATGAATATTTTCCGTCGCCACCATCGCCCATAAAGTTTTTGCAGACTTCAATATCAATGGGCATAAGAAGATCATTTTTATCAAGAAGTGCGGCACATTCAAGTCCGCCAGATTTTGGGGTTGTGGTGCGGATAAAAATGTTTCTGTCTTTATTATCGCCCTCAACAGAAAGCTTTGCAAACAATCTGTAATCGGGGTTATCATATGCAAACTGGAAGCCGATGCCGTCCATTTCAACTGCGTATGTGCCACGGAGTGCCTCATAGCCAACAACCTTTGCGTTTGAGTTATTGTCTATAAGTGTTACAGTGAGGGGATTTCTTTCAATCTCTGCCTGCTTCTGAATTTCATCAAATGTATGTTCATTGCTTGTGAAAATTCGGCAGCCGAAGTCGATTTTATAATCGTCATATTTGCCTGTTTCGTCATATTTATTGATGCCCTTATATGAGCTGAGGTCGGCAAGAAGAGTGATTTTGTATTCTGAACAGGTGAGTTTAACTTCAAGGCTCTTTGCACTGCCGTCTGACGGAACAATAAAGCCCACAACACCTGCACCGTCAATATCAAATGCGGCATACTCAACAGATGCAAAGTCAACGCCCTTAACATCGCTATGAACACCGTTTTTATCTTTGATTTCAAGAGCATTCACTTTCTCTTCATCAATGGTGATTTCACTGCCGAAATCCGCAGGGACTTTGCGTGCTCTGTCTGCAAGAAGTGAATATTCCATATAAAGCTTGTCGCTATAAACATGGAAATTTTTATCAACCTTAAATGTGCCGGAGTTCATATCTCTCACATGGCAATCGTAATAATACTCGCCAAGCCTTATGGTGTTGATTCTTGCATCTTTAAAAGAATCTTCAAAATAATGGCGGACACCTAATTTATCTGCATAGAAAGATTTAAAAGTATCCTCCAAATAAACATTACCATCTTTATCTTCAAGGGTGGCAGTTTTCACAACATCTGTCAGCTTGTGGGTAAGAACAACATCTTTGTTGCTCATGATGTAGCCGTTTCTTTCACTGTCG
The DNA here is from genome assembly GCA_045598085.1 of Acutalibacteraceae bacterium. Classification (GTDB taxonomy): domain Bacteria; phylum Bacillota; class Clostridia; order Oscillospirales; family Acutalibacteraceae; genus CAG-488. The sequence continues at coordinate 27,508 of JAZLLI010000008.1, read as the reverse complement.
GTATAAGTACACTGCACCTGATTTTTAAGAGAAGAAGCGTACTCAACAGATTTGTAAAGGTCTGTTTCAGAGCTGTCGGGTGAAGCGAACTCGCACACCTCATTCTGAACAGGTGTAACCTCTGCATTGAGCATATCGGCTTTTTTGATGCCGATATTTATAAGAAATGTTTGTATCAGTGCCAAAAGAAAGGCAAAAATTTTTCTTATCAGTATCATATATGATGCCTCCATCAATTTTAATCATTACTAAATATAACATATGGTTACAAAAAAATCAATATTTTCATACGCACCATAACCAATATTATTGTGAAATATGTATAAAACTAATAAAGCCTCTTAGATTTTATTCAAAAAAGCAAAATCCGCCACGGCACGCTAAGCACCGCAGCGGATGAAAGTTTATTTAATTATTTAACATCAGCAGATGAAACAATGTCAACACCTGTGCCGCAAACATCAGCAATGAGAACATCGCCACGCTTAACGGGAGCAGTGAGTTCAAGTTTTCTTATCTCTGCCATGCAATCAAAGAGCTTATCTTTGGGAACGGGAGTTTTGCTTCTTACAGCAACAAGAGGAGTTTTTGCACCTGAAATTTTAGCAGTTGAGGTAAGAATACGAACAGGAGAAACAAATTCGTTCTCTGCATAGTTCTTTCCTCTTGGGCAGGTGTAGCCCTCAATGCTGTCAATTTTGCCGTTTTCGCCCTCAACTGTGATAACACAGCCCATGGGGCATACGGTGCAGATAATATCTTTTTTCATGATTAAACCTCCTTAACAGCAACGGTAAGAGATGAGATACCGTCAACAGCTACAGTAGCCTTTTCCATTTCGCCAGGGTTAACCTTTATTGCCTTACGGCTGAAGAGAACATTCTCACCATCACAAACAGTAATTTTAACATTCTTATCGGGCTTCATAACACGGAAATAGAGGTCAACCTTTCCATCGCAGGGAACAACATTCTGGGGGCATACATAGCGAACATTTTCGCCAGCCTCAACCTTAATTGCATCTTTAGCTTCAAGCTTGCCAGCTGCAAAAAGAGCGGCATTCTTACCTGCTGTTGCACTTTCAGCAGATACATTATCAACAAGGTCGTTAACATGAACAACATTGCCGCAAGCGAAAACAGAAGGCATACTTGTCTGCATGAACTGATTAACTTCGGGACCTTTTGTAACGGGGCTGATTTTGATGCCAGCGTTATTTGTAAGCTCGTTTTCAGGAATAAGACCAACTGAAAGAAGAAGAGTATCGCACTCGATAAATTTCTTTGTGCTTTCGATTGGCTTCTTTTTCTCGTCAACCTCTGCAATAACTACGCCCTCAACACGGTCGTTGCCCTTAATATCAACAACAGTGTGTGAAAGAAGAAGCGGAATACCAAAATCGTCAAGGCACTGAACTCTGTTTCTTGTAAGACCTGCAAGGAAGTCCATAATTTCAACAACAGCCTCAACCTTTGCACCCTCAAGTGTAAGACGGCGAGCCATAATCATGCCGATGTCGCCTGAACCGAGGATAACAACCTTTTTACCAACCATTTCGTTCTGGCGGTTCATAAGACGCTGTGCTGTACCAGCTGTGTAAACGCCTGCGGGGCGAGTGCCAGGGATAACGATATTTGCACGGGTTCTCTCTCTGCATCCCATAGCAAGGACAACTGCATCTGCGCTGATTTCGCAAACGCCATACTCTGAATTGATGCAGGTAACAAGATTTTCTGAAACTTCAAGAACCATACTGCCAAGAAGTGTTTCAACGCCAGCCTTTTCAGCTTCGTCAATAAATCTGCCAAAATATTCGGGGCCTGTAAGCTCTTCGTTGAAAAGCTTAAGACCGAAACCGGGATGGATGCACTGCTGAAGGATACCGCCAAGAGATTCATCACGCTCAACGATAAGAACTTTCTCTGCACCCTCTTTTTTTGCGGCAACTGCTGCGGCAAGACCTGCAGGACCTCCGCCTACAACACAAACATTACATTTGATTTCATACATAAGCGTCCACCTTATTTAACCTTTCCGCAAACCATATATGATTTACTGTTGCCCTTACGGATTTCGTCTGCGCTTACACCAAGCTCACGGGCAAGGAGTTCAATTACCTTGGGACCGCAGAAGCCACCCTGACATCTGCCCATGCCTGCACGAAGTCTGCGCTTGACAGCGTCAACAGTTGTTGCAGGGATTGGAGAATGGATAGCGTCAACAATCTGACCCTCTGTGATTGTTTCACAGCGGCAAACGATGTTACCATAAAGGGGATTCTTTTTAATAAGCTCATGCTGCTCTTCTTTTGAAAGCTCTTTGAAGCGAACAACACCCTTGCGCTTTGAAATGAAGTTTTCGTTCCATACCATTTCAAGACCCATCTCTTTAAGAAGGCTTGCAACATATGTGCCGATTGAAACGGAGTTTGTAAGACCTGTTGAACGAACACCTGAAAGGTTTACATAATGCTTAACATCATCATATGTGTCAATGTTAAGTCCCTCAGGGTTACGGTTGGGGCGAAGTCCTGAATACTGTGTGATTGTGTCGCTGAGAATTACACCAGGGATAAGCTTCTGAACATCAGCACGGATAGAATCAAGACCCTCAACATTTGTTGATTTGTCATATTTATCTGTAAGATCCTCAGCTGTGGGGCCAACGAGCATATTGCCGTGGATTGTGGGGCACATAAGCTTGCCCTTTGTAACCTTTGTGGGAATAGGAAGAACAATGTGATTAACCTTGCAGCCTGTGTTTTTATCAAGGATGTAGAACTGACCCTTTCTGGGGTTTACATAATAATCGTTCTTGCCAACCATTGCAGCAATATCATCGCAGAAAAGACCTGCGGCGTTGATTATGTAATCAGCCTCAATATAGCCGTTTGTTGTTTCAGCGCCAACTACCTTGTCGCCGTCCATACGGATGCCTGTAACCTCTGTGTTAAGCATAAACTTGGCACCGTTGGCAACAGCATTCTCTGCCATAGCTACAACAAAAATGAATGGGTCAATGATGCTCTCTCTTGGAATATAAAGTCCGCCTTTAACCTCGGGGTTAAGGTTGGGCTCCATTTCAAGAATCTGCTCTTTTGAAAGATACTCAACATCATAAACTCTGTTTTTAACAGCTTTCTCTTTAATTGCAGGGAGCTGCTCAAACTGCTCATCTGTAATTGCAGGAAGAATTGCACCAACCCTCTTGAAAGGAATGTCAAGATCTTTTGTGAGCTGGTCATATCTTGGGTTAGCGGCAACAACAAGCTGGGACTCAAGTGTGCCAGGCTTTGCGTCATAACCCGTATGAATAATTGCAGAGTTGCTCTTTGAGCAGTCTCCGCCTACATCTTCTCTTTTATCAACACAGATAACATTCAGACGGTATTTAGTAAGCTCTCTTGTGATAGCTGTGCCGACTGCACCTGCGCCGATAACCAATACATCGGTTTTCATTTTATTACCTCCATATATTCAGTTGTGAAAATTATACTATCACAATGCATAAATGTCAACAAAATATTACGCTTTATGTGCTTAATTTTTATATATTTTTTAGAAAATCACTTTGCTTTATTAAAAATTATCTCTGCGTTTTTTCTGAAATCTTCGCAAGTTAAATCTTTTTCGCGGGGCATTGACCTTGGTGCTTTGAAGCCGATTTCATAAAGCCACACACCGTCATAATTTATTTTTTGAAGCGAAGAAACAACCTTTTCCCAATCAATTTTGCCCTCAAAAGGCAGCCAGTGTTTTTCATCAACAAAGTCATAATCTGAAATGTGAGTTGTGATAATTTTATCGCCGACTTTTTCAATAAAATCAGAAAGATTTTCTGACAAAAGATGGTTTGTATCAAGGCAGACTTTTAAAGAATCGTGGGCAGAAATAAGCTCAAGAATTTCATCAGAATCTCTGCCAAGGCAGGTTCTTGGCAAATCCTCAACACAGATAATTCCGCCAAATTTTTCTGCAAAATCTGCCAGCTCCTTCAAGCTTTCTTTTGCAAAATTCATCCTCGCTTCTCTTTCAAAAACAGGCTCGCCGCTTGAGTGAATTATGAATCTTTTTATACCGATTGCCGATGCTTTTTCTATAAGAGATTTGAAATAAGAAACGGTATAATCTTTTAATGACGGTGCAGAAATATCGAGCACTGAAAACGGCATAAACGGCAGATGAAAGCTCCACAATTCTATGCCGTATTTTTGTGAAAGTCTTAAAGCGTTTTCATAATCAAAGCTGTCATATGCTTCGCTGTTCATTGAAATTTCCATTGCAGTTATGCCAGCCTCGCTGTAGCTTTTAAAAAGATTTTCGTCAACAATTTTGCTGCAGGTTGAAAGACCGAGTTTATACATTTTTATGTTCCTTTCTTTAAAAATTATTTATAAAAATCACAGCCGTAATTTCTTTCAGGAAGCTTCAAACCAATAGTAGTTTTTATTGATTTATTGTTTTCAAATACAGGTGCATTTTCGCCCTCAACAAGCTTCCATTTACCAGTGTAAATATTATTTTTTATTTCAGTGCCAGCCATTGACGGCTCGTCTTTATCATAGCAATAAGTGCTTGATGTTTTTTCATTTTTTATAAAAATATTGTTTTCAATTTTGTCATTCAAAGCCTGACTATTAAGAGTGATTCCTGTGCCGTTATTTTTAATAAGATTATCGTGAACATAATAATCTGAACAGTTGTTGTCAAGATAAATTGCAACCTCTCGGTTATCGTGGAAATAATTATAGGCTATTTCTGCGCCCATGCCGTTTGTTCCCCAAGTGTATGTAGCACCGCAATCCTTTGAAAGAAGGCAGGCAGAAAATCCCTCACAGCCGAGGATTTTAATGCCGATGCCGTTGTGCAAAACAAGGTATCTGCCCGAATTGAACATTGTGCAATTCACAACAGAGTTTTCAACACCTCTTTCGCTGACACAACCGTAATATCCGCCAGCGTAGCAGACATCGTGAATAAGGCAATTTTCAACGGTATTATTTTCGCCCCAAAGGGTAATGCCACTGCCCCATGTGTCTGAAATTTCACTGTTTTTCCAAATATTATTTTTGCCGTCAACAAGAACGCTGATGTGAGAATCCTGATCAAAATAGTTTGCATTTACAAAATAATCAGAGCATTTTACATTCACATCATCAAGGGAGCAATTGTTGCCGTGGCACTTAACTCCGCAGCCAAAAACATCAATATTTTTTATTGCAACATTGTCGGCTTTTATTGTGATTCCACAAGTGCGTTTTTTAATTTGAATTTCAGAATTTTTCGGGCTCTTTCCGCAAGGGAAACACAGGTAAAGGAAGCCGTCATTTTTATCGTAAAACCACTCCCCTGCCGAGTCAAGAAGTGCTAAGGAATTGCAAACATAATAGCTGTCATTTTGCTTGTCGGGAACATAGCAATCCATACCCTCCGGGTTATCGTCTGTTGAGGATTTTACAGGCACTTCCCAAGAGATACTTTTGCCTTTTGTGCATGATGAAATTTCACGGCAGAACGGCACCCATTCACCGCCTGACCACAGCACAAGCGTTGCGCCTGTAAGGTCAACCTTTGGCAAAGATTTATCACAAAGAGTTGTCATATTTGTGCCCTCATCTGTCTTTGCTCTTTTCATATGGCAAAGGTCATTAACCGATGTGTTTGGCCAGCGTGCAATGTTCATCTGCTCGCCGTTAAGGAACACACTTTCAACGCTTTCGCTCACAGGGATTCTGTAAATATTTTTCTTATATTTTTCCCACTGTCCGTCTAAATTTTCGCCGGAAGTTATAAGCGCATTTGAATTCTCTGCACCCTCAATTATAACATCATTTTTATCAATAATTATCTCTTCATTGAAAGTGCCTTCAATCACAAAAATCTCTTTTGTTTTTTCACTGACAAGCTCCAACGCTTTGCCGATTGTTTTAACTGGCTCCATAACAGTGCCGACATTTTCATCACTGCCTGTGATGCCGTCAACATAAATTGCATTCTTTTCAATCACAACAGGAACGGCAATTCCCGTGCCGAAAATCAATGCCATAACAAACGAAAAAAATCTTTTAATTAAGGAATAAAAATTCATAAAGCATCACCCGAAAATAATATAACACACCGAAAAACATTTTGCAATAAATGAGGATTGTTAATTTTTTATCAAAACTATTGACAACAATAAAAAACGGGTATATAATCTCTGAAAATCCTACTTATGGAGGTAAAAAGTTTATGCTTAAAATAAATAATCTCACAAAAAAATATGGCGACAAAAAAGCTGTTGATAACTTAACGCTTCACATTCAACCAGGTGAAATTTACGGCTTCATTGGTCATAACGGTGCAGGCAAAACCACAACGCTGAAATCTGTTGCAGGCATTCTCCAATTTGACGAGGGCGAAATTTTTATTGACGGTATTTCTATTAAATCAAACCCTGTTGAATGCAAAAAAAACATTTCATATATTCCCGATAATCCTGATTTATACGACTTTATGACAGGTATTCAGTACCTTAATTTTGTTGGTGATATTTTTGGTGTTCCCGCTGACGAAAGACTTCAGAGAATTGACAAATATGCGGAGCTTTTTGAAATTAAAAATGACCTTGCAGGAACGCTTGCTTCATATTCACACGGTATGAAGCAGAAGTTAGCTGTTATATCTGCACTTATTCACGAGCCGAAGCTTGTTATTATGGATGAGCCGTTTGTTGGTCTTGACCCCAAAGCTGCTCACATTCTTAAAGGAATTATGCGTGATATTTGCAATAATGGCGGTGCAATTTTCTTTTCAACTCATGTGCTTGAGGTTGCAGAAAAGCTTTGCGACAAGGTTGCAATTATCAAGGGCGGCAAGCTCATTAAAAGCGGAACAATGGATGAGGTTAAGGGCGATGAAAGTCTTGAATCCGTCTTTCTTGAACTGGAGGCGTAATTATGTTAAAAGCCTTAATTAAAAAGCAGTTCCTTGAGCTGAATACCTTTTATTTTCAGAATAAAAAGACGGGCAAAATGCGCTCCAAGGCAGGCATTGCAGGCACAATAATTTTGTTTCTTTGGCTTTTTGCTCTGCTGGGCATTGTGTTTGGCGGATTAGGCATAATGCTTGCAGGCTCGCTCAGTGCGCTTAACTTTGACTGGCTTTATTTTTGCATGATGGGGCTTATCGCAATTTTGCTTGGCACATTCGGCAGTGTATTTAACACCTACGCAGGTCTTTACCATGCAAAAGACAACGACTTGCTTCTTTCAATGCCTATTCCCCCATCAAAAATTCTTTTTGCAAGGATGACGGGCGTTTACGGCATCAGCCTTTTATACACCGCTTTGGTGTGGGTACCTGCAATAATCGCCTATTTCATTGAGGCGACACCAACACCGCTTTGCGTGATTTTCAGCATTTTGCAGTTATTCATTATCACTCTTTTTGTAACTGTTCTCACCTGTGCTCTGGGCTGGGTAGTTGCGCTGATTTCATCAAAGCTCAAAAATAAAAGTTTTGTAACTGTTCTTGCTTCACTTGTTTTTCTTGGATTATACTATGTTGTTTATTTCAGAATAAATGAATTTCTTCAATCCCTTGTAAAAAATGCGGACTTAGTTGGCGAAAAAGTTAAAAGCTTCTTTTATCCGTTTTATCTTATGGGGCTTTCAGCCACAGGCAAGGTTTTGCCAATGGTTATTGTTACAGCGATTGTTGCGGTACTTTTTGCGCTGACTTATTATATTCTCTCCCGTTCATTTATCAAAATCACAACCACAAAAACAGCAGAGAAAAAGGCAGAATATCAGAGCCGTCAGGTTAAATCAAACTCAATCGGCAAAGCACTTTTCAAAAAGGAGCTTGCAAGATTCACAAAAAGCTCAACATATATGCTCAACTGCGGTATTGGCCTTATTATTATGGTTGCATTTTCAGCTTTTGCAATTATCAAGGCTTCAGCTGTCAGAGAGTTTATTTCAGAATTTTCTGTTGATATGCCTGAGCTTCCCACATTGATACCCATTTTTGCAGTTGCCATTATCTGCATGATGATTTCTATGAATCAGATAAGTGCACCGTCAATCTCTCTTGAGGGCAAAAACATTTGGATTCTTCAATCTCTCCCCGTTGACACAAAAGAGATTCTCAATGCAAAACTTAATCTTCACACAGCACTCAACGCACCTGTTGCGGCTTTAACGGCTGTTGCCCTTGGCTATGTTGTTGAGGCTGATTTCAGCACAATTGTTTATATGGTTGTGGCGGCGATTGCATACTCCCTACTCAGTGCTTCAATAGGTCTTTCACTTAACCTTAAAAATCCCAACCTTGATTGGACTAATGAAACTGTTCCTGTTAAGCAAAGCGCCGCTGTTGCAATTGGCATTTTTGGCGGATGGGCAATCTCGTTAATTATTGGTGTTGTTGCTTTTGTTTTAAGGAATAAATTCGATTTGTCATATTACATTTTCATCTGCGCACTGGTGATGTTGCTTGCTGCAAGATTCCTTAACAAATGGATAAACACAAAAGGCGCAGAGATTTTTAAAAGTCTTTAAAATCACATAAAAAAATCACGGGTCAGCGTTGAAAACTGATCCGTGATTTTTATTTATTCTTCTACTGTTTCATCTGATGATTTTTTGTCTTTGGCTTTTTTATCCTTTGACTTTTTATCAGATGTTTTTTTGTCTTTCACTTTTTTATCTTTTGCTTTTTTGTCAGATGCCTTTTTGTCTTTTACTTTTTCGTCTTTTGCTTTTTTGTCAGATGTCTTTTTCTCTTTTACTTTTTCATCTGCTTCTTTTTTGTCTGAATCCTCAAAGTATCCCTTATGAACTGCATCAATAATATATGGCAGCTGGTCAAAGGCAACAACACCCACTGGTTCAAGGAAGCCAGGGAAAAATGTATCAACATCAATGGCAAGATTCTCTGCCATAGCTTTCATAGGCTGCTGACTGCTTGGTCTGAAAAGAACAGTTTTGCCGTCCTCATCAAATATAAATTCAATAGTTCTGCGGCAAACAGATTCTATGGGGCGCATATTTATTTGAAGAACATTTTCAGAAGTCCATGCGGCGGTGCTGTATGCTGTGAAATTCATATTTGCAAGGCGGATTGGCGATGTTCTGTACTGACCGTCCATACCGCAGGTGATTGTGTTATGCTCAAAGCCTTCGTCCCATGTCATGGTACATTCATTCTCTTCAAAATGGAACTGAACATTGTTTATGTTGCCAGCCTTTTCAGCGGACATATAAACTGTGGGAAGAGGAAGCATACTTACAGGGAAGCCTGCAACTGAAAGAATAAGGTTCTTTTTGAATTTAATGTTTCTGCCCTCAACTGTTTTTTCAAGGGGGCTGTGCTCAGCGGCAGGGATAATATCTGCAAGCGGAGCAAGACCGATTTCGTGGTCTGCCTTAGGCTCACTGTCTGTCTCAATGAAAAGGTCATCCACATGACGCCACAGGCAATCACGGGTTTTCTGCTCATCAATTTCACCACTGGTGAGGATGATTGAAGCATCTCTGTTTTTGAAAATAATGCCAAACTGTGAGAACATTCCGTCCATTCTGATAGCAGGTGCGCCTGCACAATGCCATACACAATAGCCGTAGCCTGACTGACTATCGGGCAATTTATTAACTGTGGAGTTATCTGCGTGCCTGCGGAGGGTCTGACGAACCCAATTTGCAGGGATTACCTGCTTATCGCCGAATTTGCCGCCGTGCTGATAGCAGGTTACGAACTTTGCAAGGTCCTCTGTTTTAATAAAGAGACCCCATCCACCAGCCTCAACGCCAGAGGGTGAAAGCTCCCATGCAGGGACTTCGATTCCAAGAGGCTCAAAAAGCCTTGGTGTAAGGTAAGAAACAACGCACTGACCTGTTACTCTGTGAATAACTGAGCAGAGCATAAACTGATTTTCGCTGACATACTGCCAATGACCATCGCAGGGAGTGAAGCCCCACGGGGATTCAAAGAACTGCTTTTCCCAATCGGGTGTTGTTTTATCAGCCATTACGCTGATGTTTTTGCCCGACTGCATTGTGAGCAGTGAATAAATTGTCAGCTTGTCAAGGTTTGGATCAGGCTTTTTCGGTGTAAATTCGGGGAAAATATCAATGAGCTTAGTGTCCACTGAAATAAGCCCCTCTTCAACTGCAAAGCCAATTGCCGCAGAGGTAAAGGTTTTACTGACTGAATACATAGCATGAGGAAGGTCTGGTGAATAAGGATCTGCCCATGTTTCAAAGGCAACCTCACCCTGACTTAACACCATAATGCTGTGAACTTCAACATCGTTCTCTTTAAAATCGGCAATCAGAGCTTCAATAGCTTTTGAAGAAACACCTATCTGCTCCGGGTAATCCGCTCTTTTAAGAGTAACTTTTTTACCAGTTTCCGTTACCATTCATATCACTCCTGTATGTAAAATTATTTTTTTCTGCGTTTTACAAAGAAAATCTGAGCGGCAACAACTGCACAAAGGCAAAGGACAACTGTAATAATTCGACTGAATGAGAATTTCAGTGCCGCCTCTGTTGTGCTTGTACCCTCTGCAAGGTCAAGGGCATTAAAAGCATTGTTGAGGTTTGAGTAAGCCTCGTTGAGCTGTGCCAGGGAGGCAACACCGTCTTTTGTTTCAACAGCCGTTTTGTATGCAGTGCCGCAGGTTTCCATAAGATTTTTAGGATATGCGCCATCTTTATACTCGTTCATTTTTTCTGTAAGAGTTGAAAGCTTCTGCCTTAACTCCTCTGATTGCTGAACATAAGCCTTGAGCATTTCGGGATAGTCTGTTTCAATAATTGAATAGCCGTGGGCAATTACATCATCCCAGCCAGCCACATTATCGCCACGCTTGCCATTATATCCATCCGTCATAGAAAAAATAGCACTAAGTGAGCTGTTTTTAATTCTCTTTTCAACATTTTCATAAAAAATTACACCAAACTGGTTTTTCGTACCCAGCTGAACAAGATGAAGTCCTGATTCTCTTGCTGATTTAATGGCTTTATTAACGCTGAAAATAATATTTCCATCATACTTGATGATTGTTTCGGGAACTGACTCTTTCATTGAAAGCTTTGTGATAATATCGCCTGTTTTGCCCGAAGGTCTTAAAACGGCGGTGGAATTTGATGCAGAGGTATTGATTGCTTCAAGGACTACATCAAGATCATCAATCGCAAAATCTATAATGAGCTTTTTGCCAAATGCGGCAGAAAGAGCCTCCGAAAGGGTCGGGATTTTGCAATCTGTTTTTTTGTTATGAGGTCCGCCGTTTCTGTTGCGGAGATAGAAATTCTGAATTTCTGCAAGGGTATAATCTGAAACACTGCCCTTTGCTGTTTTGCCGTTTTCATCAACACAGGTGCGTAAAAGAGTATCATCTGCCATAAGCACAGGGGTGCCGTCAGATGTTACCTTTACGCCTACAGATATATATTCGCAATCGCAGGCAGATATTGCTTCAAGTGAATTTTCGGGTGCATTTTCCCAATTTCCTTTATTGGCGCAAACCTTGACGGTTTTATCGGGAACAAATGCCTCTTCTTTCTCTTCGTTTTCAGGAGCTTTTTCGGTTTCTTTTGCCTGTACCTCTTCTGAAGAAGCGGAGCCTAAAGAAGCAAAAGCTGTGAAAGCGCAGGCTGACACAGCTAAAATCATACAAAGTAAGATTGAAATGAATTTTTTCACAATAAAATACCTCGCAAATATAAAAAAATTTCAAAAATAGGCAAACAAATGTTTGCATTTGCCGAACATTTGTGCTATAATAATAAAAAATTATGAAAGGATGAATCTCATGGCGATAAACGAGATGCAGCGTAAAATATACGATTTTCTTGTTGAGAGAAGCAGTGATGGCGTTCCCCCGTCTGTAAGAGAAATCTGTGCAGCGGTGGGGCTTAAATCAACATCCTCTGTTCAGGCTCACCTTGATGTGCTGGAACGTGAGGGATACATTATGAGAGATCCGCTTCTTAAACGCTCAATCAGAATAGTCGGTCAGGCTGACAACATTATTCAGGTGCCTATTATAGGAACAGTTACAGCAGGTATGCCTATCCTTGCTGTTGAAGCTATTGAGGGATATTTCCCTTATACAGGCAGAGTTTCTGCCGACAAGCAGCTTTTTGCACTTCATGTTAAAGGCGAAAGTATGATTGAGGCGGGTATCCTTGACGGCGACCTGATTATAGCAGAAAGAACTCCCTTTGCAAGAAACGGCGACATGGTGGTTGCTCTGGTTGATGACAGCGCAACGGTCAAAACTTTTTATAAGGAAAACGGTCATTTCAGGCTTCAACCCGAAAACGAAGCTTTTGACCCCATAATTGTTGACGAGGTTGCTATTCTTGGCAAGGTTGTTGCAAGCATGAGATATTATTGATAAACGGCTGTGCTTCGGCACAACTTTTTGTTTTATTGAAGTAACATTGCCACTGCGGCGCAGATGCCTGTTGCACCTGCAATTGCGGCGGCAGTGATAAATGCAATTTTCTGGCGGAAGAATTTATCAGCTCTTCTGCTTTCTTTTTTCTTCTGTTTAAGGTTAGCGTCCACCTTTTTAAGTGCTGCAATAAAAGCATCTTCAACGGCGGCATAATAGAGCAGTTTTGGCTCTTCGCCCTCATTGGCATAGAGCTTCTTAACAAAAGTATCTTTTTCATCTGCAACAACGGTGTAGATAAATGTTGAATCATCTGTGTTGCTTGCAAATGCACTTGAAACAGCGCAGGCAAAATCTGAATCTGTATCAAGTCTTGTTTTCTGCGCAACTGTAACTATGTAATCCTGTATGGTCTGTGAGGGCAGGCGTGCTTCTGGCTTGTCTGCCACAAACATTGTTTCATTTTCTCTGTCTGCATGGTAAAGGCTCTCTTCAATAAGCGGAACACAGCCGAGATTTGCAAAAGCAAGGCGTGATTTGCCTTTTTTAAGGATTGCTGAAAGCTTTGTTGCAAGGACGGCACATTTGAGCATAGAAATATCAGCAGGATTTTCGTACCCTGCCATACCTGCAATGAAGCTATAAAGTGAGCCGTAAACAACCTCGATTGTTTTAACATCATCAAGAGGCATAAGAATAATGCTCTTTGCGCCCTCTGTTATGCCAAAGCCACAGCATCTGAAATCAGACACAGGGAAAATATCCGCTTCTTTTGGGAAAAAGCAGTTGTTTTCATAAGCGGTTTTTGATATTTTTTTCTCTTTTAAAAGGGGCAGAAGATTTTCGCTAAGCTCACTGTTTCGCTCTGTTTCAATTTCAAATGCGGCACAGAGTGTTTTTTTGATTGAGTTATATGAAGAAAGCTGAACTGCAAAAATAACAGCATCAGCCGTTCTCAATGCCTGCGCACCTGAAATCAACATTTTTTTAGGTGAGGTGAAATTATAAAATTCCTCCTCTTTTGATGTGAAAATGCTCACGCAATCTGCAATTGCATCCTTGCTCTGCTGATATTCATTTTCTTCGCCTTTAATAAAAGAAAAAAGTTTGATTTCCATAATAAAAATTCCTTTAAATTACTTTTCTTTGTTGAATGCCTTGGGGAATCTCTGGTTCACATTATCCTGAGCGGCAGAAAGGTCAACTTCTTCACTTTCGCCGTCCCTCACAAGGCGAGCCATAACAACAAGCCTTGAATCATCATAAAGAACACTACAGGTTGACATTGTGAGAATTTTATCTCCGTATTCAACATCAACGCCTGTGATTATATAAGAACGCTGCATAACCTCTCTGTAAAAATTATCAAACTCTGTTTTGCTTGAAAATTCGGGGTTAGTGTAGTTAAAAACATAGCCTCCGTCATCCTCTGGCCTTGTGTTTATGAGGAATGAGGCAAAAACTTTCCATTTATAATTATTGTATAAGGTATTGAAAGTTACAACAGGTCCTGCCTTGTATCCACTTGCGGTTTTATAAACATTGAGCATACCAAACTGAGTGCCATCTTTCATATTATGACCGTAAAGCACCGTGTTGGTGTTAAGCTTTTTAAGGTCATTTCTGCAATCTGCAAAAAGCGCACCGTGCTTGTCTATCTTGCCGTCAATTGTGTGGGTGAGATAAAATTTATTGTCATTTCTCTGCACCACGGGGAAATCCATTTCAAGCCCTGCAACTGTGAATTTGCCCGAAAAATCGGGAAATTCTTTTTTAAGCAAAAGATACTGCTCCTGCACATCTGAATATTTATAATCATCAATCATTTCAGAGAGCTTTTTAAAGTGGCTTGGAACCCACACCACCTCATAAAGAATATAAATTATGCTAATAGCCACACCAATAATGGCGAGCCTTATTGCAAGCTTTTTGAAAAAAGCCATTATGGGACTTTCTTCGTACTCATATTCATATTCTTCTTCAAGTTCGTTTTCATTCATTGCTATCACTTAATTTTCTTTCTTTTGCCTTTTTATCTCTTCGTCAAGTCGCTTATTCTCTTTTCTTACAAGTCTGAATGCCTCTTCAGCCTCCTGCTTCTGAAGGAGTGCCTTTTCGGCGGCTTCTTTCATTTTTTCAAGCTCCGCTTTAAGCTTTTCAGTTTCTTCTCTTGCAAGTCGGGCATCTTCAGCAGCCTTTTCAGCCGCCAATCTTTCTTTTTTAAGCTGGCTGATAAACTGCTCTTTTTCTGCCATCAACTTTTTCTCAGCTTCAAGAGCGGCACGCTTTGCAATCTCTTCAGCAGAAATATTCTCTGCCTTTTTAGCATTTGCAGGCTGAAGCTCCATAATTTCTTTCGGGTCAGTCAGAGGAACAGCGTTATTTTTCCCGTTCTTTTTAGCAGCCTTGCGGCGTTCTTTTGCCCTGCGTTTCTCTGCTTTAAGAGCGGCTTTAAGTGCTTTTTTCTCTTCTTTTTTGCTGTTTTTCTTTTTAGCTTTTGCAACACGGGAATGCTCTGCAAAAAACTCCTCTGTATCAGTGGCAGGCTTTGAGGGTGCATCCTCCATTTCAGCCTCTTCATACTGATAAATAACCTTTGTGTTGGTGCTTTCTTTATAAAGGTCAAGGAATTTCGGCGCATTCGGGTCTTTTTTAACCTCGGTGCGCTGAAGTTCTTTTTTATCTGACTTGCCCTTTAAATCGTCTTTAATATCAGTGCGGTCAAGC
The DNA here is from genome assembly GCA_045598085.1 of Acutalibacteraceae bacterium. Lineage (GTDB taxonomy): Bacteria > Bacillota > Clostridia > Oscillospirales > Acutalibacteraceae > CAG-488. The sequence continues at coordinate 12,391 of JAZLLI010000008.1, read as the reverse complement.
TTTGGTGTTTCAACAACCTTAAACTCACTGCCAGGTATAGGCTCATTTGAAAGCACATGATCTCTTATATCGTTAACATCAAAATCAGGCTCAAGTGCCTCTGCCGCTGAAAAAAGCTCTGACAAAGGCGATGGCTTAAGTCCGTTATTATCGTTTGGAATACTGCCTGAGGGTGTGCCGTAATAATCGTATCCCCTTTTGCCGGGCTTATGCTTGCGCAAAAAGTTTGCCCTCTGAGGCGGTTCCATTGTTTCTCTTACATCTTCGTCAACCTCAATTTCGGAGTAAGACTTTTTAAGCTCTTCCACACCCTTGGGCGCAATATAATCACTGAGGTTTTCTGTGGGATCGGGTAAAGGCTGCCCCTTATCATCAACGGGAATAGCATCAGGTTTTATTTTAACTTCTGGCTTTTCGGGCATTTTGGTGTTTTCATAACTGTTTGCCATTCATCTTCCCCCTTCTGAATTTTTCGGTCTGTTACATTATTGCCTTCCACTTACGGGAAGCAGTGTAAGGATTGCTCTTCTGATTTACATCATACCAAAGCTGAGGTCTGCGGTAATCATTATGCTCTGTTACGCTTTCTTTGCCTTTTGTTGCCTTTTCGCCATTTCTGAGGAGTCTGCCAACAACAACAAATCTTGTGTCAACTCCGCCCTTGCGCAAGTTATCATAAACATGAGCACAGGTTGAAAGTGTAATAATTTTATCTGATGAATCAATGCCAGCATCTGTTGTGTAAATTGCGTACTGATTAAGAAGCTCAATATATCCCTTGAAGTTTTCATTATTCATGTTGGGATTATAGTAATCAAACACAAAGCCTGCATCAACATTTGTTTCTGTTGTGGCATAGAATGCGGCATAAACCTTGAAAGTGCAGGTTCCGCTAAGAGTCTGGAAATTGATGTAAGGATGATTCTTATAGAAATCGGGATTTTCGTATTTATCAAGTGAGCCAAAGAACAGCTTATTATTCATATGATGAGCATAGATAACTGTGTTTTTGCTCAATGCTGTGGGATTACATCTGAAATCCATAAACGGTGAACCGTATCTTGCGCCCTTATCATAGAAGTTATAAGCGTTGAGGTAACGGGCATTGTCTTTATACTGAACAATCGGGAAATCAATTGGAGTATCATCAATTGAAAGCCAACCTACAGTGTTATTATTCTGAGTATATACAGCTTTCATATCATCGCTGATAAACTGCGGGAATTTTGTTGCAGGATAGTGAACCTCAAGCTTTTTATATGGCTGATACTCTGGTGAAGTGTCGACATACTCTGTGTTTGAAAGCTCCTTTTTATCTCTGCCTGCAAAGAAATATGTATAGCCTGCAAGACCAGAGGCGGCAAGGATTGCAATTATAAGAATTGCGCAGATTGCAGAGTGAAACGCACTTTTGGGTGAGGGCATAGGAGGCTTATAATTGAAAAATTCATCTGTAAGCTCAACAGGCTCAATGCCGTTTTCACTATCGCCTTTAAGTCCTTTAAGGTTAAGGATTGATGAAAAATCATCAAGGCTCTGGTTATCCTCTGCCTTTTCGGACTGTTTGCCCTCCATTTTTTCTTTATGCTTAGCAGCTTTCTCTGCTCTTTTTGCGGCTTCGGCTGCTGCTTTTTCTTTCTCTGCGGCACGGCGAGCCTCTTCTCTTTCACGGCGAGCTTTAAGGATAGCTTCACGCTCAGCTGCTTCACGCTCTTTTTTCTGCTTTTCACGAAGCTCAGCCTCTTTTTGTGCACGAAGCACAGCCTCTTTATCAGCCTTTTCCTTTTCTAATTTTTCAAGGCGTGCCTTTTCAGCAGCTTCTCTTTCAGCATCCTCCTGCTCAAAAAGCTCCTTAAAAGGTGTCAGGTCAAAGCTGGATAAATCCACGCTGTTTCTTCTGTAGTCTTTCTCTGGATTAAACTTATCGTCCATAATTCATTCTCCTGAAAATGTATTGTCTTATATCTTTCCGTCAAGGTAAAGTCTTACAAGATTCAACGCATTTGAAGCATTGACATATCTGTTGTATTCTCTGCAATTCTTACCGCTATGCCCTGTTAAGAGCTTTTTGACGAATAATGTTCCGTCTTTTGCGGCAAGACCTATATAACTCAAGCCAACAGGCTTGTTTGTTCCATCACTGCCGGGGCCTGCGATGCCTGTAACGCTGACGGCAACATCTGCTCCGCTTAAACGAAGCACACCCTGCGCCATCTGCGAAGCAACCTGCTCACTTACGGCTCCGTAATTTTTGAGGTCATCCTCATTAACACCAAGAATCTGATGTTTTATATTGTTTGCATAAGAAACGATGCCGCACTGAAAAACCTCTGATGAGCCTGCAACGGAGGTGATTCGCTGTGAAACAAGTCCGCCTGTGCATGACTCTGCTGTAGCAACAACCCTTCCTTTTTGTTTAAGTGAATTTACAACGGCTGTTTCGATATTCGGCATATCAATGCCATAAACAAACTCGCCGATTTCTGCAAAAATCTTTTCAATAACAGGCTTCATAAGCTCCTCGGCAGATTCTTCATTATCTGCCATAGCCGTTACTCTCAAAAGAGCTTCGCCGTCTTTTGCATACGGTGCAACTGTTGGATTTTTGCCGTCAAGGTATTTCTTAACCTTTTCTGCAAGGGCACTTTCGCCAATGCCAAATGTTCGTATCTGATGAGAAACAATTGTTTTTTCTGAAAACTGTGAAAGGTAAGGCACTGCACTTTCATAATACATTGCAGTCAGTTCTCTTGGAGGACCAGGGAGAACAAGAATATGCTTTCCGTCCTTTTCCATAGCGCAACCAGGGGCAGTGCCGTTGTTATTGGGGAACACTGTGCATCCCTCGGGGAGCATTGCCTGCTTCACGTTACTTTCAGGCATTTCTATATTTTTGTTTGCAAAATACTGTTTCATTTTATCAAGACTTTCTTCGTGAAGAAAGCACTTTTTGTCGAAAAATTCACAGCAGATTTCTTTTGTAAGGTCATCGGGCGTGGGGCCTAAACCGCCAGAGGTGATGATAATATCACTTCTCTCTGCGGCAATTGAAAGAGCTTTTTTAAGCCTTTCGGGGTTATCGCCAACGGTTGTCTGATACACAACACCTATGCCCATTTTTGCAAGCTCGGTTGATAAAAACTGAGCGTCTGTATTAAGAATATCGCCTAAAAGCAATTCAGTGCCAACACTGATGATTTCGCAAGTTGCCAAAATTCTCACCTGAAATTATCTATCATAATAAATTTTGTGTTATCAAGAGCATCCTGAACAAGGGCATCAATATCAAGTGCCTGCTCAGCCTCTTCAAGCATATAAAGCTTCGGCTTTGTTCTTGGGTGCTTGGGGGTGAACACTGTGCAGCAATCCTCATAAGGGAGAATTGATGTTTCAAAAGTATCTATCTTTCTTGAAATTGCAATAACCTCGTCCTTATCCATACCGATAAGCGGTCTGAAAACGGGCATATTGGGTACTGCATCTGTGCAAGCGATTGCCTGCATTGTCTGGCTTGCTACCTGCCCAACGCTTTCGCCTGTGATAAGTGCGCCACATTCCTCTTTTAAAGCAAGCTTTTCAGCGCAGCGCATCATAAATCTTCTCATAACAAGGGTGAAAAGGTCTTCGGGGCATTTATCTTTAATCTCTTCCTGTATTCTTGTAAAGGGAACAACATAAAGCGGGATATGTCCGCAATACTGAGCAACCTTTTTGCAGAGTGTGTGAACCTTCATCTCTGCACGGGGACTTGTATATGGTGGTGAAGCGAAATGAACACCAACAAGGTTAAGTCCTCTTTTTGCCATCATCCAGCCTGCAACGGGGCTGTCGATTCCGCCAGATACAAGAAGTGCCGCTCTGCCTGCTGAGCCAACGGGCATTCCGCCTGCGCCCTTTATCTGATTACCGTGAATGTAGGTATAATAATCACGAACCTCAACCATAACAACAATGTCTGGGTTATGAACATCAACCCTTAAATGGGGGAACTGCTCAAGGATTTTGCCGCCAACCTCTGCGCAGATTTCGGGAGATTTAAAGGGAAAATGCTTGTCCGCTCTCTTAGCCTCAACCTTAAATGTTTCTGCACTCATAAGCTGGTCTTTAAGGTAATCCCCTGCGCTTGCAAGGATAACATCCATATCCTTTTCAACAGCGGCGGCTCTTGAAAGGGCGGCAATACCAAACACCTTTAAAAGTCTGCTTTCTGCTTCGTCAAGGTCAGCATCTTCATTTTCCGGCTCAACCATTATTGTTGACTGAGCCGGTGTGAACTTGAATTTGCCCAGATCTCTTAAACGATGACGCATATTTTTAACTAATATATCTTCAAACGTGCGGCGGTTAAGACCTTTAAGAGCAAGCTCACCGTTTTTAATAAGAATTATTTCCTTCATTTTATACTCCATTCAGCTAATTATAATCTTCTCATTATTGATTTTTGCGCTGAAGCGATGCCCTCAACAAGGTAATCAATTTCAGCCTTTGTTGTGTATCTTGAAATGCTGATTCTCAATGCGCTGTTAATGCGCTGTGTGTCAAGTCCCATTGCGGTGAGAACTCTGCTTTTGTGCCCTTTGGAGCAAGCCGAGCCGCCCGAAACATAAATATTCATTTCTGAAAGGAAATTTAGCAAAACCTCTGACGGGAAGCCAAGCACAGAAATGTTGGTAACATATGGAAGTGCATCCTCAGGTGAGTTAATAACAACTCCGTCAAGCTCCCTTAAACGGAACAAAAGATAATCACGAAGCTCTGTTGCCTTTTTTAACTGATAATTTATATCGGGTAAAGCCGCTGCTGCCGCACCGAAGCCTGCAATTGCAGGAACGGGTTCAGTGCCAGGTCTTATGCCGTGCTCCTGCCCTCCGCCAAATGTTCTTGAAACGATTCTTGTTCCTTTTTTAATAAACAAAGCGCCGACACCTTTTGGTCCGTGGATTTTATGAGAGCTGATTGTCATAAGGTCAACACCCATTGAATATGGCTTCAACGGCATTTTGCCAAAAGCCTGAACAGCATCACAATGAACGAGCGCACGGGAATTTGCTTTTTTAACAGCCATTCTTATTTTTTCAACAGGCTGAATTGTGCCGACCTCGTTATTGACAGCCATAATGCTCACAAGTGCAGTTGAGGGGGTAATGCTTGCCATAAGCTGACGCTCGTCAAGTCTGCCGAATTTATCGCATCTGATACGGACAACATCATATCCCTGCATTTCAAGCTGCCTTGCAGGCTCGTTTACACTTGGATGCTCAATTGATGAGAGAATGATTCTTGTCCCTTTAGCTCTGTAGGCATTGGCGGCACCAAAAACTGCAAGGTTGTTGGATTCTGTTCCACCAGAGGTGAAAACAATTTCATCATCCATACATGAAAGCTTTTTGGCAATTGCGTGCCTTGCCTCGCCAACCATATCTGCCGCTTCTATTCCGCCATAATGGAGGGACGATGGATTGCCCCAACATTCTGTTAAGGTTTGGTTTATTGCTTTTATTGCTTCAGGGCAAACAGGTGTGGTTGCACTGTTATCAAGATAGGCTTCCATTAGTCAGACTTCCCTCCGATGCCGTTACTACTTCCATAATAAAATATACAGTACTTATTATACATCAAATAAACCTCTCTTGCAATATTTTTTTTACACATTTATTTATATATGAAAATGATAACTCAAAATTTGAAACTATTGGTCAAAAGTCAGTCTGATTTTTTGACCTTTGACCTGTGTTTCATAATTTATAATATGAAGGTCAAAATAATCCTGTGATTTATGTTGTAAATCAAAAAGTGCGAAAAATAAAGAAAAATTAAGAAAATTAAAGGAAACAAGCTCTAATTTAAGTTTAATTTATTGTAAATATCATTTTTGACCTTGTTTGACCTTTTGACTTTTAAGGAGTTTAGTCATATAATTATGTCAAGGTCAAAGAAAGTCAAAGAAGTGAGATGAGAAAAAATGAACATGAGCAATGAAATAGCACGCATGATTCTCAGTATGTTAGAGCAGGACGGATTCACAGAAATTCAGCGAAACGAGTTTGCTCAATCAATCGGATGTGTACCAAGTCAGATCAACTACGTTATTTCGTCAAGATTCACGCCCGAACACGGGTATATTGTAGAGAGCAGGCGTGGCGGCGGCGGATACATCAGGATTCAGCGGGTAAGCTACGACAAAGGTGCGGCACTAATGCACGTAATCAACAGCATTGGTTCACAGGTTGATGAAGCCACCTGCCGTGCGCACATTAAAAATCTCAATTACAGAGAGCTTTTGGGTGATGAAATTTCAAGAATTGCACTTGCCATAACAAGCGACAGCGCATTGAGAATGATTGACCCGCCCGTGAGAGATGAAGTGAGAGCTTCTGTTTTCAAACATCTTCTCTTAAATTGCCAGAAATAAATATGAAAGGATGACGATATATGCTTTGTCAGAATTGTGGAAAAAATGAGGCTACAACACATGTTAAAAGAGTAGTCAACGGAGATACAACAGAAACACATCTTTGCGCACAGTGCGCACAGCATTTAGGCTACGGAGATATTTTCTCTGGCTTCGGTCTTAACCTTGATGACTTTTTCGGGGGATTTTTAGGCGACACAATGCAGAAGCTTGCCTCCCCTGCACAGCAGAAATGCCCTAAATGCGGCAACACATTCAGCGATATTGCACACAGTGGCCGCCTTGGTTGCAGTGAATGTTACAGAACATTTTATGATAAGCTTCTCCCCTCCATTCAGAGGATTCACGGCAGGATTCAGCACAACGGCAAGCAGATAACTGCAGCTGTTAAATCAGAAGAAAAAGAACCCGAAACCACCACCGAAGATAAAATTGCCGCTCTTCAGGCTCGGCTGAATGAAGCTGTTGAAAAGCAGGAATTTGAGCAGGCGGCAGTTTTGAGGGACGAAATCAAAAAGCTTCAGGAAAATAAAAGTGAGCAGTAAGGAAAGGATGGCTGGCATATGAACAAATGGTATATAGAAAGCGGCGAACAGGGCGATATAGTCCTCAGCACAAGAATCCGCTTGGCAAGAAATATTGACGAATATCCGTTCCCTGCAAAGCTCACCGCAGAGGGTAAAACAGAGGTTTGCGAAAAGGTGAGAGATATTCTTCTCACTCGCAAGGGCTGGAATTTCTGCTACACACCCATGGATAAATTTTCAAAATCGCAGGTAATTTCACTTGCAGAGAGGCATCTTATCAGCCCCGACTTTGCAATGCAGAAGGATGGCGCACTTGTGCTCACAGATGACGAAGCAATCAGCATAATGCTTTGCGAAGAGGATCACATCAGATTACAGGTTATGATGTCTGGCCTTGCACTTAAAGAGGCATACTCAGTTGCAGACACAGTTGACAATATGCTTTCAGAGGAGCTGAACTACGCTTTTGATGAAAGAATCGGCTTTCTCACCCGTTGCCCAACCAACCTTGGCACAGCAATGAGAGCATCTGTTATGCTTCACCTGCCTGCGCTTACAAGATGCGGTCAGATGAGCAAACTTGCATCAACTGTTTCAAAATTAGGTCTTGTTATCAGAGGTGCTCACGGTGAAGGCTCTGCACCAATGGGCGATATTTACCAGTTAAGCAATCAGATAACTCTCGGCATTTCTGAGCAGGAAGCACTTGACAATCTTCAGTCAATTACGCTTCAGCTTGTTGCACAGGAAAGAGCCGCCGCAAAATCTCTTATGGAAAATCCCGCAGAGGTTGATAAAGTATGGCGTGCAATGGGCATACTTAAAAATGCAAGGCTTTTAAGCTGTGATGAATTTATGTCCCTCGCTTCACTTGTAAGGCTTGGTGCAAGAGAAAACATCATTGAAATTGACCTTAAAACTCTCAACGAGCTGTCATACAGCGTTCAGCCTGCAACAATAAATGCTGTTGAGGGCAAGGACCTCACTGCGGCACAGCGTGATGAACTGAGAGCAACTATGGTCAGAAACGCACTTTAAAACAAAACAACCCGAATTATAATAAAAAGGAGTGGTGCTGAATGTATAAATTCACAGGCTTCACACAGAAAGCAAATATTGCCCTTAACGATGCCATTGAAACGGCAGAGAATCTTGGTCATACCTACATCGGAAGCGAGCACCTGCTCGTTGGTCTTCTTCACAGTGATGGAGGCATTGCCTTCACCGCACTGACCACAAGAGGTGTAACAGCCGATGAAGTTGAAAGAATATTGAAATCCACAGTTGGTATCGGAACCCCTACCGTTCTTTCGCCCAATGAGTTTACTCCACGAAGCAAGCGCATAATTGAAAGTGCAATCGGTTTTGCCCGTTCCCTTGGTCATTCATATGTGGGCACAGAGCATATACTCATTGCCATTGCAAGGGACACAAGCTGTTATGCAATGAATATTCTTAATCAGCTTAATGTTTCGGCAAACGATCTTATTAACGAAATTCAGAAAAATCTTTCTTCGCCAAATTCTGAAAAAGCAGAAAGCGGCAAGCAAAATAAAAAATCTGCCACACCCACAGTTGAGCAGTTTGGCAGAGATTTAACCGAAATGGCACGAAACGGCAAAATCGACCCCGTTATCGGCAGGCAGACTGAAATCAACAGAGTTATTCAGATATTGAGCCGAAGAACGAAGAATAACCCCTGCCTTATTGGCGAACCAGGCGTTGGCAAAACCGCAATTGCAGAGGGTCTTGCACTTAAAATCGCACAAGGCGAAGTGCCGGAGCTTTTGAAAGACAAGAGGATTATTTCACTTGACCTTACAAGCATGGTGGCAGGCACAAAATACAGGGGCGATTTTGAAGAGAGAATAAAATCCGCTGTTGACGAGGTTATCAAAGCGGGTGATGTTATTCTTTTCATTGACGAGGTTCACACCCTTATGGGTGCAGGCTCGGCAGAGGGCGCAGTTGATGCCGCAAACATCTTAAAGCCATCCCTTGCAAGGGGTGAAATGCAGGTTATCGGTGCAACAACCCTTGAAGAATACAGAAAAAATATTGAGAAAGACTCCGCTCTTGAAAGGCGATTCCAGCCAATCGTTGTTGGCGAGCCATCACAGGAAGAGGCAATTGAAATTCTCAAAGGACTTCACGATAAATACGAAGCGCATCACAATGTTAAAATCCCCGATGATGCTATTGAAGCGGCGGTTCATCTTTCCGCAAGGTATATTGCAGACAGATACCTGCCCGACAAAGCCATTGACCTTATTGACGAAGCGGCTTCAAAAATCCGTCTGCGTGCCTTTACTCCCCCAGAGAGCATAAAGAAATTACAGGATGAGATAAAGACAATCGGCGATGAAAAATCTGCCGCTGTTAATTCGCAAAATTATGAGCTGGCGGCAAAGCTTCGTGATGAAGAAAAGGAAGCGCAGAAAAAACTTGACAATGCCAAAAGCGAATGGAGCAGAAAGACCTGCGAAATGCGTGGAGAGGTTACGCCCGAGGACATTGCAAGCGTTGTTTCAGAGTGGACACACATCCCCGTTGTTCAGCTGACGCAGGCAGAAAGCGAGCGACTTCTGCACATGGAGGACGAAATGCACCAGCGAATTGTTGGTCAGAACAAGGCGGTTTCCGCTGTTTCAAAGGCAATCCGCAGGGGCAGAGTTGGACTTAAAGACCCCAACAGACCAACAGGTTCGTTTATATTCCTTGGTCCAACGGGTGTTGGTAAAACGGAGCTTTGCAAAACACTTGCCGCCACAATGTTTGGTGATGAGAATGCACTTATCCGCCTTGACATGAGCGAATATATGGAAAAGCACACCGTTTCAAGGATGGTCGGTTCACCTCCCGGTTATGTTGGATATGACGAGGGCGGTCAGCTGACAGAAAAGGTGCGCAGAAAGCCATACAGCGTTATTCTTTTTGATGAAATTGAAAAGGCGCACCCCGATGTTTTCAATATGCTTTTGCAGATTCTTGATGACGGTATTCTGACAGATTCACAGGGCAGAAAGGTTGATTTCAAGAACACCATAATTATTATGACATCAAATGTTGGTGCAAAGCTCATAAGCGGCGGCGGAGCAAACGCCCTTGGATTCAACCCCGACAGCAACGGCGGTACGCTCAGTGATATGAAGATTCACGATGCAGTTATGGGCGAGCTTAAAAGGATGTTCAGACCCGAATTTCTTAACCGAGTTGACGATATTATCGTTTTTGAGCAGCTTAAAAAGGATGATATAAAAGAAATTGCCCTGCGACTTCTTGAAAATCTCAAAAAGCGCACGGCAGGTCTTGGAATTGAGTTGAGCTTTGAGGACAGCGCAGTTACAAAAATTGCAGACGAGGGCTTTGACCCTGTTTATGGCGCACGCCCCCTGCGCAGAGCAATTCAATCGCAGATTGAAGATTTGTTAAGCGAAAAAATGCTTGAGGGCACTATAACCGCAGGCAAAGAATACCTGTGCAAATACGAAAACGAAAAATTCGTGTTTGAGGAGAAATAAAATTAAGTTCGGACAGTCATCACGATTGCCCGAACTTTTTGTGTCACTTTATCATGTACTCAGCAAATTTTGCTTCTTCATTTATTCTTTGAACTGTGTAAGCAGTAATACTAGTATTTTCTGCGATTTCATTTAATTTCGCAGTTCCTTCTGCATAAAGCTTTGCACTATTTTCCACAGATTTTATAAGTTTATCACATCTGCTATTCATTTGAATTAAATCCGCATAGATTTCTTTTGTGTTGTCAATTAATGTATCTAATTTGTTAGAAATTTCCTTTAATGAGTACTGAAACTGATCGTTTTTTAACTCATTTCTAATCAAATAATACAATCCATCTGTACCCTCCAATTTTGTTGCAATGCCTAACCTTACAAATTCGTTCATATAACCCATCGGTATAATATTTCTATATTTTTTGTCAATTCCAACTAAATCATAATATTTTATTAGTTTTTCCGTTGCTTGTTTTTTCTTTTTAATTAAAGCATCTCGTTGTTGTACTATCAGCTCTTTTTCTTTTAATTCTCTTGCAACTCTTTTTTCATCTTCTGCAATATCAATTAAATATAGTTCATTTTGCTTTTTATTAATTGCATCTAACAGACTTTTTTGTTGTTTATCATAAGCATTATTAATCGCATGTGTTATGCCTATACCTATTGCTATGCCAATAATCACACCCAATACTCCAAAAATTACTAGGTCTATGAATCCACTATATGCACCTGCTATAAGATTCTTCTCTGAATTAAATCCAACAACAGCCCCTATTACAGCAGACATAATGCCACATAATATTGCTGGGATAATAGTAAAATAAGATTCATATTCTATTTTGCATAAAGACGAAAGCACGTATTTATCATATACTAAATCCTTTTCATCGATACTTCTAAATGATATCTTTTTCTTGTTTCCAAGTTTTTTAATACGATTGTTTAGTCTCTCAATTGCTCTATTCATAATATAATTATTAAGTTCCATATCGTATATTATTCTTATGCTTTCTTTTAAATCTGTCATTTTTTATCTCCCTGAACATTTTTATTGATTTTAACTTTTTTAGAAATAAAAGTCAATACAAAAACAAATAAAAACATTCGGCAATGTACTATTGACTAACTTAAATACTTAAAGTTATAATACTACAGGGTGGTGATGTGATGTACAGGCGGATTCGGGATTTGAGAGAAGACAAGGATATGAATCAGACACAGGTGGCGAAAATGCTGGGGATGAGCCAAACGGGATACTCCAAATATGAAACAGGCGAAAACGATATTCCCACCTCGATTCTCATTAAATTGGCAGACTTTTACAACACGAGCATTGACTATATTTTAGGGCAGACGGACAACCCTGAGCGGTATAAATAAACCTCACCATGTGCGGTGAGGTTTTTGTTTTGGTGAGGATGCCACTTTTTCACTATTCACTACAACTTATTACTTCAAGTTCTACCCCTCTGTCAAGAGGCGATAAAGAAGCTCGGTGCTGACTTGAAGTATGGATTGCCACGGTTGTAAAGCAACCTCGCAATGACAATACTATGAATTTCTGCTGAATTTAAAGAGAACCCCTATCGTCAAAGTCGAAGATTTTGCCACTTCCCCCGAGGGAAGCTTTTTGGACTTTTCCATGTCGAGGACGCCATCTCCTACTACCTTGTAACAGCTAAAACTTTATGTTAATAAGAAAGCAATGTTACCAAGAAAAAATTTTTAAAAATAATTGAAATTTTAGGGAAGCCCTCCTTGTGTAAAGGAGGGTGGCGAACGCAGTGAGACGGGAGGATTGTTCGTTTAAATTAAGCAGGTATTTTACTTTTTAAAGACAATCCCTCAGTCTTTGGCTTCGCCAAATCCAGCTCCCTTTACACAAGGGAGCCGTTTTATTCTACAAAATAAGTTACTATGTACAAAATTTA
>JAZLLI010000007.1:0-57189 GCA_045598085.1 Acutalibacteraceae bacterium | reverse complement strand
CCGCAGGGTCGTTGGTTCGAGTCCAACAGGGGGAGCCATTAAATCCGTTCATTTAAGTGAGCGGATTTTTATTTTTTTACGAAAGTTGTATAGTAATCTGAATTTTTCCTCTTCTCTTCCACTCACGCACTTCCGTGGGTGTTTTTGTTTTGATTTTCTTTTGATTTCCACCAACTACCTTGTGTTGAATCAGACGCTTCGGTTGTCATCTATCAGGAAGAAACAAGGAGGATTGCGATGTTTCAAGTATCATTATTTTTTATATTTCTTTTCCCTATATTGAAAAAACTTCCCGCATCTGTTACAATTGATTAAAATAAAAACCAATAGTCAAAAAGTGCAGTTATGCAGTAGTTCAACCTCAAAGCACAATTAAAATAAGTCACCAAAAAAATCTGATGTGCGTTTCAAGTTTTCTGCAACAGGTCTAAAGTATTTGAATGAAGATAATCTTTTGCTTGAGCAATTTTGCGATACATAAATTCAAATTGATGAAAAACTGAAAAGATTTCGTTGAAAAATCGCCGATTCAGATATAATGAGTCTGTTTATATGAATGCTCTTGTACCCAACGAACCTGTGCAAGCTCAATACTCAATTGTAAGAAAAAAATAATGTTAAAATAATTTGCATTGCTCTTTATGCTGATATATCCTTTCCCCTTGGTGCTTACTCTAATCAAAGCGAAGTTTGTTTTTTTACAGTTTTGTTTTTAATAAATATTTTTATCATAATACATTATCTTAAAATTGCGATAAATAATTTTAAGATATCAGATTACGATGTATCGGTATCGGTTTCATTAAATGAAAGTCAGACGCTTCTTGAGGGCATTGATGAAATGTATAAAAACAGCACAACAAAATCTGAAAAATTTATTGTTCGTATATTGGAAAAAATTATTTCAAGATAAAATGAATATTTTTAGGAGGAATTTCTATGAAAAAAATTGTTTCACTTGCACTTGTTTGCTTAATGGCTTTTGGCTTTGTTGGCTGCAAGGGCAACAAAAATCAGGGTGATGATGTTGTTTGTGGCGGATGGGGGATTCCCGAAAAACTCACTGAATCATCGCTTAACGAAAACCTTGCTACAACCTTTGCCACTGCTTGCAAAAAATCCAAAAAAGACCTTGTACCGCAGGCGCTTATCGGTACACAGGTTGTTGCTGGCACAAATTACGCTTTCCTTTGTAAAGATAAAAAAGGCAAGCCTTCCATTGCAATTGTGTATGAAGGTTTTGACTCTTCAGCAGAAATTCTTTCTGTTAAGGAGCTTGATGTAACTGGCTACACTGGCAAAGACACCGCATCAGAGCCTCTTTCTGGTGGATGGACAATCGGTGAGGATGTTAAAACCAACAAAATTGCTCTTGATGCAGAGAATGCACTGAGAATTGCCACTGATACTCAGAACGAAATGAACTATGAGCCTATTGCGCTTCTCGGTCAGCAGGTTGTTGCAGGCATGAATTACTCAATCCTCTGCAAAGGCACTGCCAACACTGATGGTGCTGTTCCTGCTCTTTATATTTTAAAAATTTATAACGCTCTTGACGGCAGTGCAGAAATCACATCTTCAACAATCCTTGATATTGCAGATTTCAGAGACTAAGAAAATTTTTATCTCATTATCCTCTTATATTGCAAATTCAGAACATTAAAACAGAATAAATATAATATAATTCTGAATTGCAGTCTGAATTTGCGGGGGGATTAGCGTGAGGCGAATGATAAAATTTATTGGTCGAATCAAGACCACTGTTGTGTCAGCGGTTAGAGTTTTGGGCAAATAATTTAAACACAAAATAAAGCATAAGCTATGCCATGTGCAGGTTTATGCTTTTTATTTTTATTGCATTTTATTAAAATTTATATTATAATTTTCTTAAAGTTTTTGCTTGCAAAGGAGCATTTTTATGTTAAAAAAATTTATCAGCCTGCTTTTGTGCCTGTGCATAGTTTTCTCCTGCGGAATTTTCGCATTTGCACAGGGCAGTTATTCAAAAACTGTACCCGAAGCTGTCAGAATTATCGATGGAATCGGCAGCCTTTTCAAAAGTCTTTTTGGACTTATGAGCCTTAGGACAGATTACCCCGATTGCCACCAGCTGTGCGAAATTCCCGAGCTGGAAAAAGGCTATGTGCCGCAGGGATTTTGCTATATCGACACTCATAACCTATTCGCCATTACATACTACAGGGATGATGACGATAACTCAATCCTTGTTCTCATTGATGCCGAAAGCGGTGAGCGTGTTAAAACAGTGAAGCTCTGCTATGAGGATGACACTCCTTGCCTTGCCCATGTTGGCGGTGTGGCAGATATTGGCGATTCTCTTCTCATTTCTTCGGGCAAAAGCGTTCGTCGCATTAAAATTGCCGATACACTTAATTGTGAGGATTACGGCTACGCAAAATTCTGCGGAAAGCTTGCAACCAATATGCAGGCTTCTTATGTCTGTGCTTACGAAAACTACCTTTTTGTCGGTCAGTTTTACACATTCACCCCCACAAATTCATACGAAACCCCTGCCGAGCAGAGACTCTACACCCCAAACGGCAAGCGTAACTATGCAATGTGTGAAAAATATGACCTTTCAGATATTGATGCTGTTTTCAGTGAGGGCAGTGCCGTTCCCGAAATGGTGATTTCAATGCCAAATGATGTTCAAGGCATTGCTTTTGACGGCGAAATCTTTGCCACAAGCTCATCTGCTACCGCAAGAAATGCTTCAAAAATCAGATATTATAACCTCGTTCAGTCAGAATACACATACAATATGGCAGGTGCAGAGGCTCCGCTCTATTTTCTTACAGAAAAAGATGCCATCAAAACCGTCAAAATTCCGCCTATGTCAGAGGGCATTGACTGGTTCAACGGCAAGGTAACAGGCATTTTTGAATCGGGTGCACAAAAATTTAAAAATGCCCGACCCAGAACACCGTATGTTTGCTCATACGAATAATGAAAGGAATATTTATGTTCAACTCATTTTTTAATAAACTGATTTCAATATTGCTCGTTCCACTATTGCTTGGTGCAAATTCACCTTTTTATGCGCTTCGTTTAAAAGCAAACGAGCCAAAGGAGCTTATCTCAATTTCACAAAGCGAAAAAATCGCAGAGCCAATGCACATCACCGCCCACCGTGGTGTCAATTCACAGGCTCCCGAAAACTCATTGCCTGCCTATAAAAAGGCGGTGGAGCTTGGCTACTATTCAGCTGAGTGCGATATTAAGCTCACAAGTGATAATGTATGGGTGCTCCACCATGACCCGCTTCTTATGGGCGATTTTCTCAAGGCTGGCACAGTTGCCAACACAGATTTTGAAACGCTCCGCACATACAAATACGCTTCGGGTGCAGATTTTGCGAACTATCAGGACGAAAAAATCCCAACTCTTGATGAATTTCTTGATGTTTTTGTTGGCAGTAACACAAGACCGCAGATTGAAATTAAAACAAAAAATTATGATATGCTCAATACTGTTGTTGATGCTGTCCGTGCCAAAGGGCTTCAAAAGAGTGCAATCATCATTTCGTTTGATTACAAACAGCTTCAGAAAATCAGAGAGTATGACAGCGATATTGAGCTGTGGTATTTGGTTTACGGCATTACGCAGAATAAAATCGATAAGGCAAAGGCACTTGGCAATTGCTGGCTTTCTGCCGATTTCAGCCTCAACGGTGCAAGGTCAATCACTCTCGCCATGTCGCAGGGTGTCGGGCTTTCTCTTTGGACAGTTGACTCCGTTAAGGATGCCGAAAAGCTCTATGATCTGGGCGTAAGATACATTGAAACCGACCGACTTTGTAAATAACAGGAGGTAAAGATGATTACGATTTTTAATCGAAAAGAGCTTTTTATCACCTATTCTATGGAAAAGCAGTCGGAGCTTCGCTCAACCCTTGCCAAAAACGGCATAGATTACAAAATCAAAACCGTTAGCTTCAATGGCAACAATTTTGGTGCAGGCTCAAGGGCGCACACAGGCTCTTTTGCCGTTGACCAAACCTTCGCCTACGAATACATCTTTTATGTAAAACGAGCCGATTATGAAAAAGCAATTCATTTTGTAAAATAAATCTGTGTGCAAATCAAAGAATGGTGTCATTGCGAGGCTCGTAGAAGCCGTGGCAATCTACTCCCATGACAGGCACTTAATTAAAAAACGCTTAGAAAAGTAAAGCCAATTATTGAATAAAACTTCACAATAAAACAAAGATGGTCTTAAACAGTAAATCTTACTTTTAAAACCATCTTTTTATTTTATTTATTTTTTACTTTTCGGTCTGTGCTAAATGCGGCAGTTCCATCTCTTTTATAAAATTTCTTCCTCGATAAATGGCTTGCCATCCTGAACGGCAACTTTTTTGTTCATCTTTTTCTTCAAGAAGTTGCGGGGGCGAATAACAACCTTGCTTTCATAAACCTCAATAACAAGTCCCTGACCTGTCTTTTCGTTTTCGCCGTGGTGGTTCGGTCTTGTAAGGCAGGGGAGGTTGTAATAATGCACGCCGTCATGTGTTTCGTAGCTTGAATAGCCGTTTTTCTTTGCACACTTTTCGCCGTTAAGACCCATGTGTGAATGACCGCTGAAATAATAAACATTTTTGTGTGCATCAAGAATCTTTTTAATGTCGTCAGAGTCCTTGCCGATACCGCCAATTTCTGGTGGAAAATTGGGGTCCTCTTTCTCTGTCCATGTTCTGGGAAGTCCGTGGTTTGTGTTCACACTCTGGTGGCAAAAAACAAAAACAGGCTTGCCGCTCTTTGCGGCTTCGTCCATTTCAGCTTTAAACCAGGCTTTCTGCTCCTCGCTGATGTCAGCGCAGTCCTCGTTCTCTGCTACGCCGTCAGAGCCAAGGAAAATAAAGTGATAACCCTTGATAACCTTTGAAAAATAGGGCTTGTCAATGTCATTTTTGCAGATTTCTTTGCTGTATTTTGCAAAATTTGCAAGAGCCTCGGTGTTCCATTCGTAGCCATCCTCGCCCCAGCAATCGTGATTACCAATGGTAAAAAGAATGTTGTCCGCAGGGTCGGTGCCCTCAAATGCACCTTTAACAAGCTCCCAGTTTTCTGAGAATCCGCCTCTTGATGTTGTGTCTCCAACAGTTATGTATGCGTCAAATCTCTGTGTGCCGTTTTCTACATCATCCAGCACTTTTTTGATCATTTTGATTCGCTTTTTGTTTGCTTTTGATTTAATGTCAATGTGATTGTCGCTCGTGATGGCGATATTCAACTTAATACCGTCATACATCGGTTCGATTTTGCTCATTTTATCACTACCTTTCCCGCCTATTATACACCAATTAAAAAGATTAGTCCATAAATTAAAAGAAATATTTTAATTTTTGCCTTGCAGTGTTATAATGAATTTATCGGGGTGATTTTATGAATAAATATAAGTGTCTTTTAAAAGAGTGGTGCGATTATTTAGTGAGCCGCCAGCAAGAGGACGGCGGCTTCTCCTGCGAAGCGTGTGAAACAATTCACGGCAGGGCAGACAACGCAATTTTTCCGCTTGTTTTTATGTATTCTGAAACAAAAGATTTCCGCTATCTTAACTGCGCTGAGAAGTTGCTTCTTTTTAGAAAAAACTTTGAACATTCAGACGGCGCAGTGCAAAATGACTACGGCAGTCAGTGGAAAGGCATCACAGTTTTTTCAGCAATAAATTTATACAAAACTCTGCATTTTTTCTCAGAAGTTTTGCCCGAAAATTTCAGAAAAAATCTTGAAGAAAAATTCAGAAATTCTTGCAACTGGGTTTATGAAAATATTGTGGATGGCTTTCGTGCCAACATAAATTATTATGCGGCAGCAAGTGCTGTCAATGCAATGTGCGGTGAATATTTCTATGAAGAAAAATTCACAATCCGTGCAAAAAATCTCCTTGATTATTGCATGAAAAATTTCACAGAAAACGGTTTGATAACAGGGGAGGGACAGCCCCACAACTTCACCACAAAAAAGGGATGTTTTCCTGTTGACATCGGCTACAATTTGGAGGAATCTTTTCCATGTCTTGTTGACACGGCAGAGATTTTAAATGATGAAAAAGTTTTAAAAAAACTTTCTGCTTACGGCAAAGAATTTTTAATGTTTATGTTGCCCGATGGTGGATGGGATAACTCCTTTGGCTCACGAAATAACAAGTGGACTTACTATGGCAGCCGAACTTCTGACGGATGCATCGGTGCATTCACAAGGCTCGGAAAATTTGACCCTGTGTTTTATGAAGCGGCAGAGAGAACCTTTGAAATTCTCTCTGCCTGTACCCACAATGGCGCACTTTATGGCGGCAGATTTTATAAAGAAAATGGTCAGCCGCCGTGTGTTCATCACACATTCTGCCATGCCGTCGCCCTTGCGGATGCCTTGTGTGCTGGCCTTCACGAACTGCAAAGCAGGCTGAAAATCCCTTGCGAAACCATGAAAAACGGCTATAAATACTTTAAAGAACTGGATACTTATAAAATCCGTGCAGGCAAATGGCTCGCAACAGTAACCGCCTACGATTTTTCAACCTATACATATAACCGTGGTGCGGCTCATTCCTCAGGCGGTGCGCTGTCGCTTTTGTATCATCAAGATTACGGTGCAGTTGTGGCAGGGAGTGTTTATGAATACAAGCTCACCGAACCGTTTAATATGCAAAATCCAACAGATGAAGTCAACCACCGCACGCTTATTCCCCGTGCCGAATATAAAAAGGATGGCAAAAATTATGCCACCTGCCTTGACGGAAACGCACAGATTGTTGCTACAGAATCTGACGGAAAAATATTTGTAAAAGTCAAATCAAAATTTGTTTGTGTTGAAGAAAAGTGTGCAGAAAATGACGAGCTTTTCGCAGAATTTTTTTATGAATTTTCTGATGAAAAAATCGCAATTTCTGCAACAATAAATCAGCAAAAATCTGATATAAATTTTGTGCTTCCGATTATAAAAAATACTGCAAAAATTTCAACTGAAAACAGCTTCAAAAAAGAAGAAATATTCTTCCTCACAGGTGGCTTTTCCGCTGACGAATTTACATTCAAAATGAACGAAAAAATTACTGTTTCCATTAGTTAAATAATTATTGCTTTTTTCTTTTTTTATGATATAATCGGGTTGGAGGGATGATTATGAGTGAAAATCAAACTTATTTGTATAATGTTAAAAGTTCGATAATAACCAACCGTGAAAAACAGTTTTTTAATTGTATAAAAGCTGTAATACCACAGGGTTATGTTGTTGTTCCACAGGCAAACCTTGCAACATTTATTTATAAAACGGACAACTCAAAATATCACAATGAGCTTTTTCGTAATGTTGATTTTCTTATTGTAGACAGCAATTATAAACCCTATATTGTTATTGAAATAAATGATGAAACTCACAACGATAAAAAGCGAAAAGAACGAGATGAAAAGGTTCAGAAAATTTGTGCAGAAGCTGGCATCGAAATTATTACTCTTTGGACAAAATATGGTGTAAATCCCGAATATATAAAGAGTAGAATCGACACTGCATTGTCAAATTATCCACCCCAGAGAGTGCATCATTTTTCTGATGAAACTATTGCTGAAAATACAACTGAAATAATTCAACCGTTACTACCCGTTGAAATGCCTACACCCAAAAAGCCAAAGAAAAATCGTGTACTTAACGGATTTGCAATAGCGGCAATGGTTCTTTCTGTGATGCTTTTTGTCATCTTCTTTTCTGCATTTGTTTTAAAAAATGAGGTGGCACTTAATGGAATAAAAACATCGGGAAAAGAGTATTACATAATGGCATTTATTTTTGCAGTTATCGGTTTTGTAGATATTCTAAAAACTGGCAAAGCACTTAAAGGAACTGTACCAATTATTCTATTAGTTTTAGATACTTTCTTGATGTTTATGCTTTAATAAAAAGGGGCTTGTTCTATTGATGAATGAGTCCCGTTTTTATTTGAATCTGTTAAATACTAACCGACATTTTTATTGACATTTTTTGGCAATATGATATTATTAAAAGGTACAATTCCTATGAACAGGAGAAGCTTATGCCCAACATTATTGAAATAACCGATTTCAGCTCCAAGGAGCTTGATGTATATGCAAGGCTGACCGAAAATCAGCTTCTTAACCGTGAGCATCCCGAGGACGGAATGTTCATTGCCGAAAGCCCCAAGGTGGTGGAGCGTGCACTTGATGCAGGGTGCGAGCCTGTGTCAATTCTTGTTGAAAAAAAGCATATTGAAACGCAGGCGAAAGAGATTATTGCCCGTTGCGGTGATGTTCCCGTTTTCACTGCGGAATTTGATATTCTCACTCAGCTTACTGGTTTTATGCTCACAAGGGGCGTTCTCTGCGCAATGAAGCGCCCGAGGATGAAATCTGTTGCCGAAACTGTTGAGGGCAAAAGGCGAATTGCCGTTCTTGAAAATGTGATGAATCCTACAAATGTTGGTGCGGCTTTCCGTTCTGCGGCGGCACTTAATATGGATGCTGTTATTCTCTCAAATTCATGCAGCGACCCGCTTTACCGCCGTGCAATCAGGGTGAGCATGGGCAATGTTTTTCTTATTCCATGGGCAATTTCAAAAGAAGATTCAATTGTTGACGAGCTTCATTCGCTGGGCTTCAAAACAACGTCAATGGCTTTGAGAAACGACTCTGTTTCTATCAAAGATGAGCAGTTGAAATCAGAACCGAAGCTGGCTGTGCTTTTAGGCTCGGAGGGGGACGGACTTAAAGCCGAAACAATCGAGAAAAGCGATTATGTTATCAAAATCCCCATGTCAAATAATGTGGATTCTCTCAATGTTGCCGCCGCCAGTGCAGTTGCTTTTTGGGAGCTTGGCAATAACTGAATTGTTTGACAAATCAAAAAAATAATTGTATTATATTTCTATAAAATTTAAAGGAGTTTTATTATGGCATTTCCTGTTAATCCTATCTTAAAAAAATATGATGTTTACCCTCTTGTTTTTTCAGCAGGCAAAGAGGTTACAATAACAATCCGCTCACTGGGCAGCGACCCCGATTTTGTCAGCGGTGAAGAATACAACCTTGAAATTGTCGGTTTTGACGGCGGCAATTGCTTCGACTTCCCACTCACTGCAAGCAATTACAGAACTAAGCTCACCTGCACAGAAGAGAACGGCTTCGTTTTCTCTCACACATTTGAAACAGAGCAGGAATACAACCTTATGTTCTCTGGTGCAGACGGAAAGGTTATCAAAAGCTTCTGCGTTTATGCTGTTGATGGCGAGCTTAAGGAGCGTTATCCATATATTGGCGATCTGCATCTTCATACATACCTTTCAGACGGCGATGAACTGCCCGAGGTTGTTTGCGCAAACTATCGCCGCCACGGCTATGACTTCCTTGCAATTACAGACCACAGAAGATATTATCCATCTTTAAGAGCTATCAAGGCTTATGAGGATTGCCCCACAGAGCTTACAATGGTCCCCGGTGAAGAAGTTCATCTTCCCCTTGTTAACGGACACAGAAACGATATTCACATCATCAATTTTGGCGGCGAATATTCAATCAATGCAATGGTTGAATCTGTTCAGACCGAAGAGGTCGGCAAAGCTCCCGAAACCCGTGCATTCTTCCCCGAAAAAGCACCCGAGGTTATGACACTTCAGGAGTTTGAGGATAAAATGCAGGCTCTTGCAGATGAAGCTGACCTGCCAGATAATATTGAAAGAATCCCATATGCTATGTGCAAGTGGATTTTTGACGAAATCAAAAAGGCAAACGGTCTTGGCATTTTTGCTCATCCAAACTGGAAGAGAATGGGCGGCTACCATTCACCTGAGATTTTCTCAGATTATATGTTTGCACAGAAGCCTTTTGACGCATTTGAGGTTCTTGGCGGCGAAAGATATTATGAGCAGAATGGCTTCCAGACAATCAGATATTACGAAGAGGTTGCAAAGGGACACAAAGTGCCCATAGTTGGCAGCACAGACAGCCACAGCTCTTATTCAGAAAATAAGGGTGCATACATCTGCTCCACAATCGTTTTTGCTCACGAGAATGAGCGTACAGACCTTATTCAGTCAATTAAGGATTATTACTCTGTTGCGGTGGATACTATAAGCGAAGAGTTCCGCCTTGTTGGTGATATGCGCCTTGCAAAATATTCCTGCTTCCTGCTTAAATATTATTTTCCGCTTCATGATGAGCTTTGCTATGAAGAGGGCAGACTTATGAAGCAGTATGTTACAGGCACTGAGGATGAAAAGGCAGAGGCAAAGGCGATGCTTAAAATCATCAATGGCAGAGTGGACAAGCTCAGAAAGAAATATATCAGCCTTTAAAATTTATTAAAAACAAGGAGAGGTTAAAATGAATCTTAACCGTTATCAGTTTGAAATTCTCACATTCCTCGAAAAAAACGGAGTTCAGGAATTGAAAATCAGAACTCTTTCAGATACACTTAAAATATCAGGTTCACAGATTGAAAGATGCCTTGAAACTCTTTATGACAACGGACTTGTTAAAAATAAGGGCTCTGTGTTAGAAATAACAAGGCTTGGACTTGAAAATCTTGAACCGTACAGGGTTAAAAGTGCCGTTATTATGGCGGCAGGCTTTGGTCAAAGGATGGTGCCTGCTACCCTTGAAAGACCGAAACCTCTTGTAACGGTCAACGGTGTGCGCATAATTGACACACTTCTTGATGCCTTTGTGCGTGTTGGCATAACAGATATAACCCTTGTCAGAGGATATAAAAAAGAAGTGTTTGACGAGCTCCTGGAGAAATATCCTTTTATAAATCTTGTTGATAACGATGAATTCAGCACCACCAATAATATTTCCTCTGTTATGAGAGTGCTTGATAAGGTGGATTCATGCTACCTTTGCGAGGCTGATTTATATATTTCCAACCCCGATGTAATCACAAAATATCAATATTACAGCAACATTTTAGGCTCATATTCACTTGAAACAGATGACTGGAGCTTCAAAATGAAAGACGGATTTATTACCGATTATCAGAAAGGCAACACATTCTGCTATAATTATTATGGTATATCATATTGGACAAAGGATGACAGCCGAAAGCTGAGAGAAGATTTTGCCAAGGTCTATAACGAATTTGAGGACGGCAAAAATTATTTCTGGGAATTTATTCCCCTTGTGCTTTTAAAAGACAGATACAAGGTTGAAATAAGGCAGTGCAAAAAGTCTGATATTATAGAGATAGACAGCTTCCATGAGCTGACACTTCTCGACCCGTCGTATATAAAATAAGCAAAAAAGCTGGTTATGAAAAATCATAACCAGCTTTTTAAATATATGCTTACGGTTTTGTATTTAATTAAACCAGCGGAACCTCAACATCAAAATTTGAAAGATATGTGCGTGTTACAAAGTTTCTTGCTCTGAGCACAACCTTGTTTTCGTAAGCTTCAACAATAAATCCGCAGCCGGGCATAATGTGGCTTCCACGCTTAACATCAAAATACATATAAGAGGGCAGGTTAACAAGTGTAATATTGTTGCCGTTGTTGTTTTCCATATATTCAACAGAGGCATACTCAACGCCAAGCTTTGAGCCTTCATTTTTAATGCCTGCGTGGATATGACCTGAAATATAGAAAACATTGTCATACTTTTTAAGGATTTCAACTACCTGATCATTCTGTGCACCGATACCGCCGTCATCATAGTCATAGTCCTTTTCAACCTCCCAGTTGTAGGGCAGACCGTGTGTGCCGATAATCGGCTGATGGAGAAATACAAAAATGGGAAGACCTGTTTCCTTTGCCTTTTCCATTTCACCCTCAAACCACTGAAGCTGTTTGTCAGAAAGGAAAGCGTCTGTGTGATCCTCTTCAGAACCGAGAGCGATGAAATAATAGCCGTTTACAATGTCGCTGTAATACATTTCTGTAATATCTCTGCCACTGATCATTCTGTTATAATCAATGAATGTTGTCTTAACGCCGTCAATAGGGTCATCAAAATTATCACGGTTTGGTCCCCATGTGTCGTGATTGCCAACAATAACAAACTGATTCTTTGCAGGGGTGAATGTTGATGTAGCGATAAGAACTCTGTTCCACATTTCGTAGTATCCGTGGTCTGTGATGTCGCCAACATAAGCAACTGCATCAAGCGGATCTTTGGCATTTTCCATATCATAAAGACCAAGCTCAAAAACCTTCTGCTCGCCCCACATATTTTTCATATGTATGTCTGCAATGGCGGCAAAGCTTAATTTGCATCCCTCTTCGGCATAAGAAATTTTCTTTTCTTTGTTGCCTGTAATAAGGTTGATTGGTGTTGCCAGAAACATAACCAGTGAAAGCATAAAGCTCACTACTTGTGTAAGAAAGGTTGATAACATAATAATCTCTCCTTGTGATTTTTCTTCATTATATCATAAAGATTTTAAAAATGGAAGCGGAGTTTTGCTTAAAAAAATGAATATATACCAGAAAAATTGCATAAAAATTTGATTTAACTATTGAGAAATATTTTTTTTATGATATAATAACCGTGAGGGAGTGTATGAATATACATTCATCTACCTTTTAACTGTTACAAGGTAGTGCGCAACTTTAAAACTTTTATACGGTTTTTATATACTACCCTCTGAATATCTTTTTTCAGAGGTTTTCTTTTTTTGGGGGAATAGATATGGCAGAAAAAATCAGTGCAAGAGAGCAGGCTTTTATCATCACATTTGAAAAGCTGTTTAACGAAGATGTTACAGTTGATGAGCTTATCAGCTTTGCAGGCGAAAGTGAAAATCTCAGTGTTTCAGAAAAGGCAAAGATTGCCGCAAAGGGTATTGACGAAAACATTGCAGAAATTGACGAAATAATTGAAAAGCACCTGCGTTCATGGCGCAAGGCAAGGCTTTCAAAGGTTGCCCTTGCAGTGCTTCGCCTTGGTGTTTATGAGCTTACTATGAGCAGAACCGCACCTGTTGGCGTTATTATCAGCGAGGCTGTCAATATCTGCAAAACATATGGAACAGACGAAGACAAATCATTTGTAAACGGCGTTTTAGGCGCAGTCGCAAGGGGATAAAATGTCTTTTTTAGGTATTGATACAAGCAATTACACAACTTCATGCGCTGTTTATGATTATGACAGCGGAATTGTGCAAAAAAAGAAGCTGCTCCCTGTTAAAGAGGGTCAGTTGGGGCTTCGGCAGAGCGATGCTGTTTTTCACCACACCGTTCAGTTGCCAGAGCTTTTAGAGGAGCTTTTTGCTTCTTTTAGCGGTGAGATAAATGCCGTTGGTGTTTCAGATGCACCAAGACGGCAGGCAGGCTCATATATGCCCTGCTTTCTTGCAGGTGTGAATGCCGCAAGGGCAATCTGTGCCTCCACAGGCAAACCGCTTCATAGATTTTCTCATCAGCAGGGGCATATTGCGGCGGCAGTTTATTCTGTTGGGGATAGTTCCCTTTTTGAAAAGCAGTTCCTTGCTTTCCACGTATCTGGCGGAACAACTGACGCATTGCTCGTTACCCCTCATAAGGATGAAATTATAAAGGCGGATATGCTCGCTTCGTCCCTTGACCTTAAAGCAGGTCAGGCGGTGGACAGAGTCGGTGTTATGCTGGGCTTCCCGTTCCCTGCGGGCAGATTTGTTGACGAGCTTGCACAGAAAAGCTCAAAGAAATATAAAATAAATGTTAAACTGAAAGACGGCAACTGTTGCCTTTCAGGTGTAGAGAATAAGTGCAGGGCAATGCTTGAAAAAGGCGAAGCCAAAGAGGATATTTGCCGTTACTGCATTGATTATATAATGACAGCCCTTGTTAAAATGACAGAGTATCAGCTGGGGAAGTTAGGCGATATGCCTGTTCTTTTTGCAGGGGGAGTAATGTCAAGCCGTGTTATCAGCTCGGCTCTTTCAAAAAAGTTTGGTGCTTACTTTGCCGCAAGCGAGTTTTCGTGCGATAATGCGGCAGGCGTTGCATACTTAACAGCTCTTAAAGAGGGCAGAATTTAATAAATCGGGTGATACTTTTGAGAACACCAACTGTTCTTACAGTAACACAACTTAATATGTATATAAAATCCCTTATTGACGGAGATCAGAACCTTAAAACCGTTTTTGTGGAGGGCGAAATTTCAAATTTTACCAATCATTACAGAACAGGGCATTACTATATGAGCATTAAAGACGGCGAATGTGCCATTAAAGCCGTAATGTTCAGATTTTCAAATCAGCGGTTAAAGTTTATGCCCGAAAACGGAATGAAAGTTCTCGTTCGTGGCAGAGTTTCTGTTTATGAAAGGGACGGCGTGTATCAGCTTTATATTGATGATATGCAGCCAAGCGGTGCAGGTGCGCTGGCAATTGCCTTTGAACAGCTTAAAGAAAAGCTTGCCGCCAAAGGACTTTTTGGTGCCGAGCGTAAAAAGCCGATACCGCAGATGCCAAAAAAAGTCGGTGTTGTAACATCAGATACAGGTGCGGCAATTCACGATATTATAAATATTATCACAAGGCGATTCCCATTAACCGAGCTTGTTATTGCACCTGTGCAGGTGCAGGGAGCTATGGCGGCAGGGCAGATAGCGGCGGCAATTGATGAATTTAATGCCCTCAACGGTGCAGATGTAATTATCGTTGGCAGGGGCGGCGGCTCCGCAGAGGATTTGTGGGCATTTAATGAAGAAATTGTGGCCATGGCAATTGCACGAAGTGAAATCCCCGTTATCTCCGCTGTGGGTCATGAAACAGATTTCACCATAAGCGATTTTGTTGCGGATTTGCGTGCGCCAACTCCGTCAGCGGCGGCAGAGCTTGCAGTGCCTGATTGGCGGGAGCAGAGCCTTTATGTGAACGCTCTTTACGCACAGTGCAAAGAAACACTTTTAGCATACATTGAAAACGAAAAAGATAACCTTGATTTTATGTCAAAGCGTCTTTCTTATCTTAACCCCGAAGCGGTGGTTGAAAAGAATATTCAGACTCTTGACATTCTTTCACAGCGTATTTTTGATAAAATCAACGAAACATTTGCTTTCAAGCAAAGTCAGCTTGCCTCCCTTGCAGGCAGACTTGATGCAATGAACCCTATGAAAGTCCTTTCAAGAGGATATTCAGCGGTCTATAAAAATGGCGAAGTTGTAACAAAGGCAAAAGATATTAAATCGGGCGATAAGCTTAACTTGAAGCTGGCAGACGGCGATGTTGCCGTAACAGCCGATTGAGGTAATATATATGAAAAATATGACATATGAACAGGCTATAAAAAGGCTTGAAGAGATTGCAGACAAGCTTGATTCAGGCAGTCTTTCACTTGACGAATCATTAAAGCTTTTTGAGGAAGGCACAAAGCTCACCTCATTCTGTAATTCCTGCCTTGAAAAAGCCAAGCTTAAAATAACAAAACTTTCTCAAAAGGAAGATGAAGAATGAACTATGTTGAAATAGTTAATAACGCTCTTGAGGAATTTCTCCCGAAAGGGGACGATGTTGTTTCTCAGGCTATGAGGTATTCAGTGCGCAATGGCGGCAAAAGAATAAGACCCGTTTTGGTGCTTCAGTTTTGTAAGGTCTGCGGCGGCGACCCGATGCTTGCTTTGCCCTATGCCTGCGCTCTTGAAATGATACACACATATTCTTTAATTCATGATGATTTGCCCTGTATGGATGATGATGATTTCCGCCGTGGCAAGCCATCATGCCATGTTGCTTTTGGCGAAGCTAATGCCCTCCTTGCAGGGGACGGACTTCTGACCCTTGCATTTGAAACAGCCGCAAAATCAACCCTTTCAGCAGATAAAACTGTAAAGGCAGTCTCTCAGCTGGCAAAGGCGGCAGGCGTCTGCGGTATGATTGGCGGTCAGGTTATGGATTTAGAAAACGAGGGCAAGAGTGTCGGTGTTGATGTTCTTGAAAAAACAGACGCTCTTAAAACAGGTGAGCTTATAAGAGTTGCCTGCGTTCTCGGCTGTATTTCCGCAGGGGCAGACGATGAAAAAATTAAATCAGCAGAAAAATATGCTAAAGATATAGGTCTTGCTTTCCAGATAGTTGATGACATCCTTGATGTAACAGGCGATGAAAAAACTCTCGGCAAGCCAATCGGCAGTGATGCAGATAATCAGAAATCAACATATGTTTCAGCTCTCGGTCTTGACGGCTCAGCCCAAAAGGTTGACTTCCTCACCGAAAGAGCAAAAGAAGCACTTAAATCCTTTGATGGTGATACTGCTTTCCTTTGTGATTTTGCAGATAAAATGGCTAAGAGAAAAAGCTGATTTTCAGTTTATGTTTTTCGGAAGTGAAGTGATAAAATGAGCGAAGTTTATTATCTGAATAACATAAAATCTCCGTCAGATATTAAAAATTATTCTGATGAACAGCTTCTGGAGCTTGCACAGGAAATCAGGCAGGTTCTTATTAAAACCGTGTCGTCAAATGGTGGTCATCTTGCCTCCAATTTAGGTGCGGTGGAGCTTACAATCGCTATTCATAAATGCTTTGACTCGCCCAACGATAAAATTGTCTGGGATGTTGGGCATCAGATATACACCCATAAACTGCTCACGGGCAGATATGATAAATTCTCAACTTTAAGAAAAGAGGGCGGAATTTCAGGCTTTTCCCGCCCCGATGAAAGTGAACACGATACTTTTTATAGCGGACACAGCAGTGTTTCAATTTCATCTGCCTATGGTGTTGCCTGCGCAAACGATATTAAAAAGCACGATAATTACACTGTCGCTGTTATTGGCGACGGCTCGCTGACAGGCGGCTTGGTTTATGAAGCTCTTAATAACGCAGGCAGATCAAAAAGCAAGCTTATAATAATTCTTAACGATAATAAAATGTCTATCTCACAGAATGTTGGTTCCGTTGCAAGGTATCTTGCCGTTACCCGCTCCAAAAAAAGATATGTGAGAATGAAAGACAGAATGGAAAAGTTTTTGAGCAAAATCCCCTTTGTTGGTGTTAAGCTTGCCAACTTTGCATTTAAGCTCAAAACCGATTTAAAAAATCTCATTTATAAAAGCACCATGTTTGAGGATATGGGCATTCGCTATATGGGTCCCATTGACGGGCACAACATTGAGCAGATGTGTGAAGCTATGGAAACAGCCAAAAGCATCAAAGGTCCCGTCCTCCTCCATGTGAATACAGTCAAGGGCAAGGGTTACGATTTTGCAGAGAAATCTCCGTCCCTTTTCCATGGCATTTCAAATTTTGATGTTGACACAGGCGAACCTAAAAATAAAGGCGTCAGCTTCGGCGGCGAATTTGGCGAGCTTATGTGCAAAATGGCAGAGAAAGATAAAAGAATCTGCCTTATTACCGCTGCTATGACCTTGGGTACTGGTCTTGAGCGTTTCAGCAAGTCTTTTGGCGAAAGATTTTTTGATGTTGGCATCGCTGAGGAACACGCTGTTACATTCTCCTCAGGTCTTTCAAAGGGCGGTATGCTCCCTGTTTTTGCGGTTTATTCCACATTTTTGCAGCGTTGTTATGACCAGATTGTTCACGATGGCGCACTTCAAAAGCAAAAGCTCGTTTTAGCTATTGACCGAGCTGGCTTTGTTGGCGATGATGGAGAAACCCATAACGGTCTTTATGATGTTTCATTTTTGAGCAGTATCCCCGACATCACGATTTATTCCCCCTCAACCTATGACGAAATGAAAATTGCTTTTGGCGATGCTTTTTATCGCAGTGAGGGCGTTGTGGCTGTCAGGTATCCCCGTGGCGGTGAATACGAAATCCCCGAGGACTACACCCCGAGCCTTAAAGCATATGATTTTTATGGTGAAGAGAGCGACACGCTGATTGTAACCTATGGCAGACCATTCGGCTGTGCCTGTGGCGCACTTAAAATCCTTAAAGAGCAGGGCGTTGACGCAGGCGTGCTGAAGCTTAACAGAATCCGCCCCATTGACGCTGGCGCAATTGATGTTGCCATGAAAGCAAAACGCATTTTCTTTTTTGAAGAGGGTGTCAGAAGTGGCGGAATCGGCGAAAAGCTGGCGGCAACCTTGTTGCAAAAAGGCTACAAGGGCGAGTATAATCTCACCGCAATTGAGGATTGCTTTGTTAAGCAGGCAAGCGTTCCTGCACTTATGGCAAAATACGGCTTGAGCCGTGATAAAATTGCAGAGAAAATATTAGAAAACAAACAGTGATTTACCGCTTAATTTACGGAGGTATATATTTTGGGCGAAAAATTAAGGCTTGATATGGCAGTTTATCAGCAGGGTCTTGCAGAATCCCGTGAAAAGGCAAAGGCTCTTATTATGGCTGGTCAGGTTTATCTTAACGGGCAAAAAGAGCTTAAAGGCGGTGCAACCGTTAAGCCGGATGATAAAATCGAGGTCAGAGGCAGCACAAATCCCTTTGTCAGCAGGGGAGGCTTGAAGCTTCAGAAAGCGGCAGAGAAATTTGACATTGACCTTTCAGATTGCGTATGTATGGATATTGGCGCATCAACAGGCGGTTTTACAGATTGTATGCTCACCCACGGCGCAAAAAAAGTCTATTCAATTGATGTTGGCTACGGTCAGCTTGCGTGGAAGCTTCGCACAGACCCCCGTGTTGTGAATATGGAGCGCACAAATTTCAGATATGTTACCCACGAGCAGGTGCCTGAGGATGTTGACTTTGCAAGCGTTGATGTTTCGTTCATTTCGCTTAAAATAATTCTCCCTGTTATGCACACTCTTTTGAAGTCAGACGGGCAGGCGGTTTGCCTTATTAAGCCTCAGTTTGAAGCAGGGCGAGAGAATGTTGGCAAAAAAGGTGTTGTCAAAGACCCGTCAGTTCACACACAGGTTGTTGAAAATATCTGTGCTTTCGCTGTTGATAATGGCTTCACAGTGAAAAATCTTGATTTCTCACCAATCAAAGGGCCCGAGGGCAATATCGAATACTTAATGCACATTATAAAAAGTGAAGACCCTCACAATGAAGCATCCGTTTCACCCGAGGAGCTTGTTTCACTTTCTCATATGGAACTTGATAAATGAAAGGGGATGTGGTCTTGATTACCGCAATAATTCCCAATTTAACAAGAAAAAACGCAAAATCCGTTACCCAAAAGCTGCTTTCAAAGCTTATGGAGCTTGAAATTCACTGCCTTGCAGATGAATCTCTCAAAGACGATTTTGGTGAATATAATATAGAATTTCTCCCTTTTTCGCAGATGATTGAAAGGTGCGACCTTATCATCTCTGTTGGTGGGGACGGAACAATTCTCCACTGTGCAAAGCACGGCAAGCCTGTTTTAGGCGTTAACGCAGGGCGGCTCGCTTTTATGGCTGGCATTGAGCCTGCGGAGCTTGACCTCCTTTCATCGCTTAAAAACGGCAACTACACAGTGGATAGACGAATGATGCTCAAAGCCGTTGTAACAGATGAAAACGGCGAAACAATAGCAGAAAAATATTGCATAAATGATGTTGTGGCTGCCCGTGGCGGTCAGATAAAAATGATTGAGGTTACTGTTAAGTGCAACGGCAGTGTAATCAACGATTATTTCACAGACGGAATCATAATTTCCACCCCCACAGGCTCAACAGCATATAACCTTTCAGCAGGCGGACCTGTTGTTGACCCGCAGATTGAAAGTATGCTTCTTACCCCTGTTTGCACCCATTCCCTTTTTGCAAGGGCAATGATTTTTAAACCCGATACAGAGCTTTCTGTTATCTGCAACTCAGATAACATCAATGTTTCCTGCGATGGCGATACATTAAAGCTTCGCAAGGGCTGTGTAATCACAGTTACAAAAGCACCTGTTTTCGGTGAATTTATAAGAATAAAAACAGACACATTCCTTGATGTGCTTAATAATAAACTTGCTCA
Source organism: Acutalibacteraceae bacterium (assembly GCA_045598085.1). GTDB lineage: Bacteria > Bacillota > Clostridia > Oscillospirales > Acutalibacteraceae > CAG-488. The sequence continues at coordinate 37,369 of JAZLLI010000007.1, read as the reverse complement.
ACGCAGACTTTGAAAGGCGGCAGAATAAATGAAAAAAAACAGACATTCTGAAATTCTGAGCATAATTTCCCAATATACAATCAGCACACAAGAGGAGCTTCTTGAAAAGCTTAAAGAAAGAGGTTGCTCAACAACGCAGGCAACCGTTTCAAGAGATATTAAAGAGCTTAATCTTGTGAAGCAGATGAATAAACAAGGCGTCTATCATTATGTTGAAAATAAAAGCCACACAGATGAGTACATTTCAAAATTTAATGCGATTTTTGCTCACTCGGTTATTTCAACAGATGTTGGCGGCAACATAACCGTTATCAAATGCTGTAACGGCATGGCTCAGGCAGCCTGCGCAGCCTTTGACAATATGCAGTGGGAGGGGCTTGTAGGAACAATTGCAGGTGATGACACGATTTTTGCACTTTGCAGAACTCCTGAACTTGCAAAGGACCTTTCAACCTCAATAACCAAACTTCTGAAATGACGGTGAAATCTTATGCTTGCAAAGCTTAAAATTGAGAATATTGCAATAATCGAGCTTGCGGATATTGATTTTGAAAACGGCTTTAATGTTATGACAGGCGAAACGGGTGCAGGTAAGTCAATTATTATTGACTCAATCAACGCCGTAACAGGCGAGCGCACCTCCAAAGAGCTTATCAGAACAGGAGCGGAAAGCGGAAAAGTAACGGCAGTTTTTGAAGACACAGGCAGTGAAGTGGCAGAGCTTCTTGAAAATATGGGAATCGAATGTGATGGCACTGTTGTGATTTCAAGAACTATCAAAAAAGACGGCAGAAATATCTGCTCCGTCAACGGAACGCCCACCACCGTTTCAATGCTCAAGGGTATCGGCTCACACCTGATAAATATTCACGGTCAGCACGATAGCCAGTCGTTGCTCCAGCCAGAGAATCATTGCCTTTATATTGATGATTTCGGCGGCAACGAAAGCCTTATTTCAAAATACGCTCAAAGCTACAGCGAACTTCTTGAAACAGAAGCTCAGATAAAGTCAATCGACACTGACGAACAGCAGAAAGCACGGCGCATTGATATGCTTACATATCAGATAAATGAGCTGGAGGAAGCCGACATTGAGGTTGGCGAAAAAGATGCCCTCGTTTCACGCAGGAACTTTCTGAGAAATGCGCAGGGTATAATTGATGCCCTCACCTCAGCTTACGAAAGCCTTATGGCAGACGGCGGCGGAGTTGACAGCATCAGTGATGCGGCTTATGAGCTTGAAAATGCGGCAGGTCTTTATGACGGAGCGGCAGATGTTTCGGAGCGAATCACAAACGCTAAATATGAAATTGAAGATTGCTGTGAAGAAATCCGAGGGCTTATTTCGCAGGCGGAATGCGACCCCGACGAGCTTGAAGCGGTTGAAGAAAGGCTTGACCTTTTAAGGCGGCTTTCATCAAAATATGGCGCAACCGAGGAGCAGATGCTTGAATTTCTTGATAATGCCAAGGCAGAGCTTGAAAGTATCACCCTTTCAGAGGAACGGCTTGAAGCACTGGAGCAAAAACGAAAAGTTATTCTTGCCAAAACTCAGAAGCTGGCAGATGAGCTTACCAAAAAAAGGCAAAAGGCAGGGGAACAGCTTTCAAAGCAGATTTGCGCTCAGCTTAAATTCCTCGATATGTCGAATGTCCGCTTCACTGCCGAAAGAAAAGAAAAACCCCTTTCACCAGACGGAGCAGATGAAATTGAATTTCTCATTTCTCCCAATGTTGGTGAAGAGCCAAAACCACTTGCAAAAATCGCCTCGGGCGGTGAGCTTTCACGAATTATGCTTGCCATAAAAAATGTGCTCACCTCCGAATCATCAAAAGAAACAATGATTTTTGATGAAATTGATACAGGCGTCAGCGGTTCAGCCGCAAGGAAGATTGCAGAGAAGCTCAAAGAAGTTTCTCAGGGCAGGCAGGTCATTTGCGTAACGCATCTGGCGCAGATTGCCGCCAAGGCAGATTGCCATTTTCTCATAAACAAATTCGTAAAAAACAACAAAACGTACACAAAGGTTACACACCTTGATTATAACGGAAGAACCGAAGAGCTTGCCAGAATTATGGGAGCAGGGGATGACAATTCCGCTTTCATAAAGTCGGCGCAGGAACTTCTGAAAAAAAGCTAAAGGAAGGTAATTAAAATGAAAAAAATCCTCAGTCTTATTCTCGCACTCACAATGATGGCATCGCTCACAGTTTACAGCTATGCCGCCGTATCCGATTCAGTTCTTGAAAATGCGTTCAGCCACTTTGAAAAGCTGATTGACGCAGAGAGCGAAGCAAGATACATTGTTGCAAAAGATGAAATCAACGGTCTTTACACAGTTATCAAAGATTCTGCAATTAAAGATTACGCAGAGCTTGCCGCTCAGATGAAAGATTATGCAGATGAAATTGATTCAGACATCGCACCTGTTTTCTCAAATATGGATGTAGTAAAAGACATCCTTTCAAAATTTATCAGCGAAAATGTTATAAATCTTGATTCACTTCAGGCAGAGCTTCAGAAGAGCGACAGCCTTGATAAAGCACTTACACTTTACACAGGCGCATATATCGTAAAGCATCCTCAGAAGAATTATGAGGAAGTTTCTGCACAGGCTGCAACTGAGAATAAAGAAAGCACAACAGCCAATGAAGAAACAACACAGAGCACCACAAACACAGCATATCAGCCCCCCGTTGTTGAGAATCCTAAGACAGGCGACAGCTCAACAGGCACATTTATTGCATTTGCTGTTCTTGGTGTAAGTATTGCAACAATCGCCGTTGCATCAAAGAAAAAGTCATCAAAAGAAGAAGAATAAGATTTTGAAAAAAGGATAGACTGCAAAGGGGCGCATTGCGCCCTTTTTTGCATTTTACCGCATAAATGCGAGCATTATAAGGCACAGGAGCCGTGAAATCCACGCTGACAGAACAATAGCTTCCCTTGGGGAAAGTGGCAAAATCTCTGATTTTGACGATAAGGGTTCTCTTAAAGTGATAAGTTGTAGTGAATAGTGAAGAAGTGAAAGGTTATGTCATTGCGAGGTTGCTTTGCAACCGTGGCAATCCACAATTCAAATGAATGATGGATATTGAATAATGAATAATTTCGGGCGGGACACCCGCACCCGATTTGAAGTAATAAGTTGTAGTGAATAGTGAAGAGGTGAATATGTTTCACCACACACCGTAGGGGAAGGGCTTGCTCTTCCCGATTTATTTGCACCGAGCTAAAACAAATGTCATTGCGAGTGTAGCGTGGCAATCCGTTTTCAAGTCAGCACTAAGCTTCTCGTCGCCCCTTGACAGAGGGGTAGAGCTAAGTAGATAAAAGATAATATATAATAGATAATAGTGGAAAGTTGTAGGGGATGGCGTCCTCGACATCCCGTTCTGAATGTCAGCACAAAGTTAAATTTGAACGAAGCGTTGTTGATATTGTCATTGCGAGGCTTCGTAGAAGCCGTGGCAATCCACTCCCACGGTAAGCACAAATCCCCAATGTTGTCATTGCGAGGTTGCACCGCAACCGTGGCAATCTACGCTCAAACTAAGCACAATTTATGGACTGCCGCAGTCGCTCCGCTCCTTCGCAGAGACAATTCACGCACAACAAAAAAGATGGTTACAAGCCTAGGCTCATAACCATCTTTAATTATTCAGTTATCAGTTAAAAAGATTTTTGATAATTCTTATAAGAAGTCCGCCGTATCTGTCAATCTCTGCAAAGAGAACATCAAGAATACCAAGGTTGAGGAAGCTTGAATCCTGAGGCTCTTTCTCCTCTGCGTTGAGGGTGAAGCTCTGTGTATAAAGTATTCCGCCCTCGCCAAAAACTTCTGCTCTTACATAGCCGTTTACAACATCTGTGTAATCGTCAAGGTCGATAACTGCGTCATCTGCTTTGGTGGTGAGAATTACATTTCCGTCTGCAATAAAGCGAACAATAAGTGCATTCTCTGACTCAATTGCGATTGTGTTTTCGTTATCGTCAACAGCAATTTTTGTAATCATGGGGCGTGTATCTCTGTTGAAATATCCCTCATCATCAATTGCCATATACTTAACACTTGTGTTGCCGTCGTCATTTTCTTTAATCTTTTTAAGTCTGTCAGCTTCATAGCGTGCAACTGTATCTGCAAGCTCGTTATAAAGCTCTGTTTCGCCATAGAATTTCTTGATTGAATCGGCAATCTGCTTCATTTCGTCATGGTTGCAAATGCAGGTGCTTGCGGCAAAAAATTCACCGTTTTTAAGTGCTGACTTTGCGGCGGCACTTGTCTTTTCTTTTGCAAGGATGTATGTGCAGCCAGTGTCGATTTTATTGAGCTGGTGAGCATCACTTGAAGCGATAGCATAAACTGTTTTGCCTGACTCTGCTGCTTTTGTGAGCATAAGGTCCCAAAGCTTTCTTTCATAGCGTGTGCGGTCATCGCCCTTTGAGTTGATGTCGATACCAAGGCATGAATCATACTGGTCAATGAAGCCGTAGAACTTGTTGAAATAATATCTGTATGCAGGGTTGTTGAGATTGTAAGCGTCCTCCTGGAAAAGCTCATAACGGGCATTTGTGTATTCACCAGGGTGGTTGATTACTGAAAGTCCGCCAGCTTTTTCAACACCCTTAATTGCGTTTGCATAATCGCAGGGGAGATTGTTGTGGAAATCTGCAAACCAGCTGTTTACATGGGCATTGATTGAAACTGCGTTGTTCTCAATACCATAAGGGATTCTGAGCATCTCTCTGCCGTCTGCCATTACAAGGTAATCATCGCCCTTGCGTGTTTCCATTTTATAAGCTGTGCCGTTTGCAAATTCACCCTCATTGCCGAGGTAATCAAGGTCAAAATCAGTTCTGCCAAAGAGCTTTAATGCTTTGCCGATAAATTTCTGACCTTCAAAATCGCTCCAGCTATAGTTAACTGTGCCGTGGTCAGTTGTTGCAACAATGTCAAAGCCTGTTTCATAATGACGCTCAAGAGATTGTCTTAATGTAATATCGCCATCACTTGCGTTTGTGTGGGTATGAAGTGCGGTTTTATACTGATTGATGTTATCCCAGTCAATGTTGGCATAGGGATTTTTGATTGTGAATTTATCTGCTGATGCCGCCATAACAGATACGCCCGAAATGAGCATTGTTAAAGCAAGAATAACGCTCAGCACTTTCACAGCAATGTGTTTAACTTTCATTGTTTGTGCCTCTTTTCTTTGTTTTATTGCAACTGCCACTGTAAGGACAGCTTGAACAGCCACAGGAGCAACCGTTCTTTTTATCTTTATGATTATACCATAAGGCAATTATGAGTGCAATAATTACAATTGCTAAAATAACAAAATCGGCAATTTTCACAAAATCACTCCTATATTATATACAATAAACGCCATAACCCAAGCGATAACGCACTGCAATAAAATAACGCCAACGGTCTGAATTGTTGAGTTGAGCTCCCTTTTGATTGTTGCAACTGCCGCAACGCAGGGAGTGTAAAGAAGTGTAAAAACAAGGAAGCTGACAGCAGAAACGGGGGTGAAAATCATGCTTAAAGCCGCCGCTAAATCTGATGTACCAACACCAACAAGAACGCTCATTGTGCTTACAACCGCCTCTTTTGCGGTGAAGCCAGAAATCAGCGATGTTACAACTCGCCAGTCGCCAAATCCAACAGGTTTGAAAATAGGTGAAATCACCTGACCAATAAGTGCAAGTATGCTGTCTGCACTATCCTTAACAGGGTTAAGTCTTGTGTCAAAGCTCTGGAAGAACCAGATAATTACTGTTGCAATAAAGATAACTGTAAATGCTTTTTTGAGAAAATCCTTTGCCTTTTCCCACATAAGAAGCACAACGCTTCTTGCAGAGGGCAGGCGGTAATTTGGAAGCTCCATAACAAAGGGGATAGGCTTGCCCTTGAAAAGTGATGACTTAAAAATTGTTGCCATAAGTACAGCCATAAGGATGCCGAAAACATAAATTCCAACCATCACAAGTGCCTGATATTTTTTAAAGAATGCGGCACAAAAAACTGCATAAATGGGGATTTTTGCAGAACAGCTCATGTACGGTGTAAGAAGCACAGTCATCTTTCTGTCTCTTTCAGATGAAAGTGTTCTTGTTGACATTATGGCAGGCACACTACAGCCGAAGCCTATGAGCATTGGCACAAAGCTCTTGCCCGAAAGACCGATTTTACGAAGTGGTTTATCCATAACAAATGCGATTCGTGCCATATAGCCTGTGTCCTCAAGAATCGAAAGGAAGAAGAACAGCACAACGATTATGGGCAGGAAGCTGAGCACCGAGCCGACACCAGCAAAAATGCCGTCAATCACAAGGCTGTGGACAACAGGGTTGATGCCGTAGGCGGTGAGCGCATTATCAACAACATTTGTAACTGCGTCAATTCCCATTGAAAGCAGATTTGAAAGTGCCTCACCCACAACATTGAATGAGAGCCAGAAAACGAGAAGCATTATGCCGATAAAAATGGGAATTGCAAGGTATTTGTTGGTGAGAATATTATCAATCTTCACACTGCGTTTATGTTCTTTGCTTTCACGGGCACGGACAACTGTCTGCCTGCAAACGGATTCAATAAAATTATATCGCATATCTGCCATGGCGGCGTTGCGGTCAAGACCTGTTTCCGCTTCCATTTCAATAACAGAATGTTCAAGAAGCTCACGCTCATTCTGATTGATTTCAAGTCGCTTCATCATCTCTTCGTCATTTTCTATAAGCTTTGAAGCGCAGAAACGGGAAGAAATTCCCTGCACAGCCGCATGGTCCTCAATAAGGTGAGAAACTGCGTGAATACAGCGGTGCACCGCACCTGCGGGGCAGAAGTCCTTGACCTTTGGAAGCTCTCTTCTTTTGGTAACATCAACTATGGAGCGGACAACCTCTGACACACCCTCGTTTTTGATAGCACTGATTGGAATAACAGGAACGCCTAAAAGCTCCGACATTTTTTCAACATCAATCGAGCCGCCGTTGCCACGGATTTCGTCCATCATATTAACAGCAATAACAGTGGGAATACGAAGCTCCAAAAGCTGTAATGTAAGATAAAGATTTCTTTCAATATTGTTGGCATCAACAATATTTATAATGCCGTCAGGCTTTTCGTTAAGAATAAAATCTCTTGTAACAATCTCTTCCTGCGTATAAGGGCGAAGAGAATAAATGCCCGGCAAATCCACCACAGAGCATTTCTGTGAATTTCGGATTTCGCCGATTTTCTGGTCAACAGTAACACCAGGGAAGTTGCCCACATGCTGATTAGAGCCTGTAAGAGCATTGAAAAGTGTTGTTTTTCCGCAATTTTGATTACCTACAAGGGCAAAAATCATTTATCTCACCTCTTTTTCCACATCAATCATAGCGGCATCCTCTTTGCGAAGGGTGAGGTCGTAGCCTCTGATAAGTATCTGAATAGGGTCGCCAAGTGGTGCAATCTTCTGCACCTTTACTTTTGTTTTGGGGATAATTCCCATATCAAGCAGGCGGAGCCTTAATGCACCCTCGCCGCCAACTGTTTTAATAATACCGCTTTCACCCGGCTTTAAATTATCAAGTTTCATAACGTCCTCCTGAATTAGTTATAACTAACCTTATCTAAAGTATATCACTGCACTTTTTTATTGTCAAGTGGATTTTGTAAAATTCGGGCAGAAAAAAACTTTATTCTGTTATAAAAATAAAATGCAAATCATAGTAATTTATGAGAGTATTTTAAAACGGAGGAAAGGCTATGAACTCAAACGGTGATAAAGGCACAATAAAAATTCCCCATTGCATTTCAATGGAGGATAGAAATAAAATTACCCTCACAGGGGTCAATGATGTTGACAGCTTTGACGAAGAAACCGTTACGGTCATCACAAGCGAGGGCGAGCTTTCAATCAAGGGCAGCGAGCTTCACATCGGGAAATTGAGCACGGATACAGGCGAAATGAGCATTGAGGGCAGAATTGACGCACTGATTTATACAAATGACCAGCCGAAGCAAAGCGGATTTTTCGGCAGGGTTTTCCGCTGATGTATATTCAAGGCATGGCTCAGCAGACGCAGGTGTTTATGCTGAGCGTTGGATTTGGATTTTTGCTGGGTGCGGTTTATGATATTGTCCGCTTTGTGAGGGCAGTGTTTTCCCGTTCTCATACGGCTGTGATTATTCAGGATATTCTCTTTTCACTTATATGTACGCTTCTTTCATTTTTCTTCCTTTTGTGCATTGATGACGGCAAGCTGAGAATGTACCCATACCTTGGAATGATAATGGGATTTGTGATATGGTATTTCACTCTGGGCATCCCTGTGAGTATGATTCTTAAAAGATTTTCTGCATTTTTGCATGGAATTTTGAAATCGATTACGGCAATATCAAAGAGAATTTTTAAAAAAGTTGTAAAAATCCTTAAAAAAAGAAAAAATAAACCTGCAAAACCCCTTGAAAATTCAATGCCCGATAGTGTATAATCACACTGTATATATTATTTTTAAGGGGGATACCGTAGTGGCTAAGAAAAAAGCAAAGAAGTCCAAACGCAAGCATAGCTTTATACTTACGGTTTGTTTCATTTCCCTTGCTGTAGTTTTTGTCATTTCATTGTTTTCTATAAAAAAAGAAATAGACGAGCGCACTGCTGAAAAAGAAAAAATGCAGGAAATGTGCGATGAAGAAAACTCTGCAAACGAGGAGCTTCAGAGCATTGTTGACAGTGGCAACAAAGACGAATATGTTGAAAAAGTTGCAAGAGAAAAATATGGGTATATAAAACCTGGCGACATCGTTTATCAGGATGTTGCCGACGGTGAATAAATAAAAGACTTAAGGAGTCAAACAATCTATGCAGTTGGAAGTTGGAACAATCGTTGAAGGCAAAGTAACCGGTTTTACTTCATTTGGTGCTTTTATTGATTTGGGCGAGGGCAAAAAGGGTCTTGTTCATATCTCTGAGGTAGCAAACGAATATGTTAAAGAAATCGGCGATCATCTCACAGTAGGTCAGGAGGTCAAGGTTAAGATTCTCTCTATTGGAGATGACGGAAAAATCAGTCTTTCTATCAAAAAGGCAGTTGAAGAGAAAAAGCCTCAACCAAAACCCCGTCAATCTTATTCTCGCCCCGCTAATGTATGGCAGGGCAACAAGTCAAGCGATAATGGCGCACGCTCTTTTGAGGATATGATGGCAAAATTCAAGCAGGTAAGCGATGAAAAAATGTCTGATTTAAAGCGTGATTCAAAGCATGGCGGCGGCTTCAACCGCAGAGGAACAAATAAAATCTGACACACGGCGGTGTTATTCAGCGTGCTGAATGGCACCGTTTGAGTTTTTCTTTATAAGAATTGCACTGAAAATGTGCAATGTTTTATAGCGGTTTTCATAAAATTTCAAAAACCTCTTTAAATTTATTGTTTATTGTGCTATAATAGAATTGCAAGGAGAGATAAAGCCTTGCACAGCAAAGGAGGCTTCTTTTATGAAAACTACAATTATCGGCAGAAAATGCACACCCAAGGATTCTTTTAAGCTTCACGCTGAAAAAAAGCTTGCGAAGATTGAGAAATTTTTCTCTGACGAAGCCGAAGCAAAAATCACTGTTACGGTTGAAAAGCCTGAGCAGATAGTTGAGCTGACTATCAAGAGCAAAGGAATGTTTTTCCGTGCAGAAGAAAGTGCTAAGGATATGAACGATGCTCTTGACGAATGTATCGACTTCATCATCAGAAAAATCCGCAAAAACAAAACCAAGGTTTCCAAAAAGCTCCGTGATGATGTTGATTTCACATGGGACGACGAAGAGGAAGAGCCTGAAGAGGATAAATTCGATATTATCCGCTCAAAGACAGTTTTCCTTAAACCCGAAATGCCCGAAGAGGCAATTCTTCAGATGGAAATGCTGGGTCATCAGTTCTACATCTTCATGAATGGCGAAAGCGAAAAGGTTTCTGTTGTTTATAAAAGAAAAGACGGAGGCTACGGCCTTATTGAGCCTGAAGTTGAATAAAATCTGAACAAAACGGTGGGGCGAGAAATCGCCCCCTATTTTATGAAAAGGCTATATATTACTAATTCGGGGTGAACTTATCAATGGCAAACCATAAAAGAAGCAAGGTTGTAAGCCCTAAGCAGACTAAAAGAATGCTTGCTGTTGTCTGCTGTGCCTTGCTTGCAGTGGCAGCAGTTATTTCTGTTTTTAAAATTGTTGGCATAAAAAATAAAAACGAAACACTTGAACAGAAAAAGCAGGAAACAAAATACACAATCGACAGCTTCAGATTAAATATAAAAGGTGAAATCAATCCCAAAAGCGTCAATATCGGCGACTATATCTCTTTGCAGGATTTTGAAGAATTTTATGTGGCAGATAATTCATTGATGCTCGAGCAGATGCTGGAGCTTACATATAATTCTGAAATGAATTATGATTATTATATCGACAACAGCTGTTATTCCTGCAAGGTCGATAGTGAAGAGGGCAACTTCTTCTTTTTTGGCAAAGACGAAAGCTATCTGCCGTTTTATCTTAAAATCGACACTAAATGCACCAATTGCCAGTGGTTTGTGAGAGCAGATTATGTTCCCCCAACAGTCAATACAGATAAGGTTGAAAAAATCCTCATTATTGACGGACTTACAGCCGATAAGCTGCCGTCAAATATACTTGAAAACAAAGATCTTCCAAGGCTCAACACAGAGAAGCTTTTAACTGTAACAGATAAAAAAACTGTTGAAGATTTTGTTGAGCGATACAGAAACGAGGTTTATGTTTTCACAGAAAAATATGACGAAATAAAAGAGGCAAAGGCAAAATCCATGGGCGGATATGTTCTTGCCGTTTTTGACAGTGAAAATGTTTATCAGTGCATTGGCACATACTAATATAAATCGGAGAGTAAAATGAAAATCAATTATGTTATTCCTTGCCTTCTTGGCGTTGAGTCTGTTATTGCAGAGGAAATGCGTGCTTTGGAGGCTGAAAATGTTGTGGCTGAAAACGGCAGAGTTCTTTTCAGCGGAGATGAAAACATCCTTGCAAGGGCAAATATCTGCTCACGCTACGCTGAAAGAATTCAGATTCTTGTTGGCACTTTTGAAGCAAGAAGCTTTGAAGAGCTGTTTCAGGGCACAAAAAAGCTCCCGTGGGAGCAGTGGATTGGCGCAGATGACACATTCCCCGTTAAGGGCTATTCAATAAATTCAACTCTTTTCAGTGTCAGCGATTGCCAGTCAATCATCAAAAAGGCTGTTGTTGAGCGACTTAAATCAAAATACGGCATTTCGTGGTTTGACGAAACAGGTCCCGTTCATCAGATTCAGTTCTCTATTATGAAAGATAAAGTCAGCCTGCTTCTTGATACATCAGGCGCAGGGCTTCACAAGCGTGGCTACCGCCTTGAAGCAAACGGCGCACCTATGAAAGAAACTCTTGCGGCGGCACTTTGCTCACTTGCAAGAGTAAGGCATTACCACACACTTTATGACCCCATGTGCGGAAGCGGTACTATCCTTATTGAGGGTGCAATGTTGGCTCACAATATGGCACCTGGCATCAACCGCAGATTTTCTGCCGAAAGATGGGATGTTATCCCGAGAAAAGTCTGGGCGGAGGAGAGAGAACGAGCAAAATCCCTCGTGATTACTGACAGCTCATTTGTTGCCTACGGCTCAGATATTGACGAAAAGGTGCTTGACATTGCCCGTGAAAATGCAAAGCGAGCAGGCGTCAGCGACAAGATTTATTTTGAAAAGTGCGATTTGCGTGATTTCACCATGAAAACAGAGAAAGGCACGCTTATCTGCAACCCGCCTTATGGTGAAAGACTTCTTGATATTCAGCAGGCACAGGCACTTTATAAGGTGATGGGTCAGCGATTCACACCTGCAAGGGGCAGAGCCTATTATGTTATCAGCCCCTCAGAGGAGTTTGAAAATGAATTTGGCAGAAAAGCCGACAAAAGACGCAAGCTCTATAATGGTATGATTAAGTGTCAGTTGTTTATGTATTTTAAATAAGGAGAGATTTTATGCCAAACATTACAACTAAAACAAACGCTTCAATTTCAAAAGAAAAAGAAGTTCAGATAAAATCAAAGCTGGGCAAGGCAATTTCACTTCTTGCAGGCAAAAGCGAAGCATGGCTTATGTGCAGCTTTGAAGATAATTGCCGCCTTTGGTTTAAGGGCAGTGATGAACCTGCCGCATTCGTTGAGGTTCAGGTTTTCGGCAAAATCAACCCTGCACAGGCAGAGGATTTAACAGCAGAAATCTGCAACATTTTAAGCGGCGAGCTTGCCATTTCACAGGATAGAATTTATGTTAAATATGAAGAGGTTGCCACATGGGGTTGGAACGGCGGTAATTTCTAATCATTTTAGCTAAAATCATTACTTTTAACATTTAAAATTCTTGCAAAATAACAGGTGCAAAAAACAGATTACTGTAGTATAATGTAAATATAAAATGCGTTATCAGTGGGAGAAGTACATTGTGGAGCGTATCAGAGAGGGAGCGGCAGGTGAAAGGCTCCTTACGACGAAGCTTTGGAAATGCACCCATCAGCACACAGCGGGAAGTAGCAGTATCGCTGTGCGGAAGCCACCGTTACGGGCATTGAGTAATAAATCGGAGTGGAACCGCGGTATCCCGCCTCCGTCGCCTTTGCGACAGAGGCGGATTATTTTTTGCATTGGAGTTATTTATGATAAAAGAGCTTTTAGATGATATCGAATCTTTTAAAGCCAGAGACCCTGCCTGCCATTCAAAGCTTGAGGTTATTTTTCTTTACCCGGGCTATAAGGCAGTGCGAAAATACAGGGTTGCCCACTGGTTTTATGAGCATAAAATGTTTTTTATCGCCCGTGCTGTTTCACAGTCTGCATCACGCAGAACGGGCATTGAAATTCATCCGGGTGCGCAGATTGGCAGGCGACTTTTTATCGACCACGGCACAGGCATTGTCATTGGCGAAACCACGATAATCGGCGATGATGTTACCCTTTATCAGGGTGTTACACTTGGCGGCACTGGCAAGCACACGGGCAAAAGACACCCCACCCTCGGCAATCATATTATGGTTGGCGCAGGCGCAAAGGTGCTGGGACCCGTCAATATCGGGGATAATACAAATGTAGCCTCGGGCGCAGTTGTTCTTTCAGATATTCCCGAAAATTCCACCGCAGTGGGTGTGCCTGCAAGGGTAGTGCGCAGAAACGGCAAAAGGGTTGATGACCTTGATCAAATTCATATTCCCGACCCCGTATCACAGGAATTATGCAAATTACAGCATCAGATAGATAAATTAAAAAAACAACTGGAGGAAATGAAAAATGAAAGTATTTAATACTCTCACAAGACAGAAAGAGGAGCTTAAAACTCTTGAAGAGGGCAAGGTTAAAATTTATGCCTGCGGCCCCACAGTTTACAACTATATTCACATCGGTAATGCCCGCCCCCTTTGCGTGTTTGATATTCTGCGCCGTTACCTTGAATACAGAGGTTACGATGTTCGTTTCGTTCAGAATTTTACAGATATTGACGATAAAATCATCAAGAGAGCCAACGAAGAGGGCGTTGATTACAAAACAATCAGCGAAAAATATATTGAAGAGTTCTGGAAAGACACAGAGGGTCTTAATGTAAGAAAGGCAACTGTTCACCCCAAGGCAACAGAGAATATTGACGAGATTATCGACATCATCTCAACTCTTATTGAAAAAGGCTATGCTTATGAAGCTGACGGCGATGTTTATTTCAGCCCCAAAAAGTTCAGCGGATACGGCAAGCTTTCACATCAGCCACTTGAGGAGCTTGAAGCAGGCGCAAGAATTATGGTTGGCGAGGTTAAAAAAGAGCCCATGGACTTTGCACTCTGGAAGAATGCAAAACCAGGCGAGCCTTATTGGGAATCACCATGGGGCAACGGCAGACCCGGCTGGCACATTGAATGCTCCGCAATGAACAGACGCTATCATGGCAAAACAATCGACATTCACTGCGGCGGTCAGGATCTTATCTTCCCCCACCACGAAAATGAAATTGCACAGAGTGAATGCTGCAATGACGCTCCTTTTGCAAATTACTGGATGCACAACGGCTACATCACAGTTGATAATGTTAAGATGTCAAAATCCCTTAACAACTTCTTCACTGTTCGTGATGTTGCAAATGAATATGGCTATGAGCCAATCAGATACCTGCTTATCTCTTCACAGTATAGAAGCCCCATCAACTACAGTGTTGATATTATTGAGCAGTGCAAGGCTTCACTTGTAAGACTTTACACCTGCCGTGATAACCTTGATTTTGCAATTAAGAATGCAGAAGAGGGCGAAGCAACACAGGAAATCAAAGATATGCTTGAAGCACGCCGTCAGCAGTTCATCACAGCAATGGATGATGACCTTAACACAGCAGATGCAATTGCATCAATCTTTGAGCTTGTAAGAGATATTAACACAAAGGTTATTTCTGCAAAGGCAAACAAAGCTGACTGCGAAGCTGCCGCAAAGATGTTTGATGAGCTTTGCGATGTTCTCGGTCTTGTTTATAACAGAAAGACCGAGTCCCTTGATGATGAGGTTGAGGCACTTATTGCACAGCGCACACAGGCAAGAAAAGAGAGAAACTGGGCAGAAGCAGACAGAATCCGTGATGAACTTAAAGCAATGGGCATCGTCCTTGAAGACACCGCACAGGGCGTTAAGTGGCACAGAGCATAATTAAAAATTAAAGAAGCTATCGCATTTGGAATACCATTTGCGATAGCTTTTTCTTTTGCAAAATTTGAATAACTGAATATTTATTGTCATTGCGAACATAGTAAGCTACTCTTAAATTTCGCACATATACGCTTGATTTGTAGTATAAATCAGGCTCCCTTGTGTAAAGGGAGCTGGATTTGGCGAAGCCAAAGACTGAGGGATTGTTTCTTGAGTGATAGTACAAATTCAAAAAGAAAATCAAAAGCTTCCCTCGGGGGAAGTGGCAAAATCTTTGATTTTGACGATAGGGGTTCTCTTGAAGTATTAAGTTGTAGTGAATAGTGAAGAAGTGAACGACATCCCGTTCTGATGTCAGCACAAAAATAAACTTGAACAAAAAAGTGTAGGTATTGTCATTGCGAGGTTGTGTAACAACCGTGGCAATCCACGCTTCAAATGAAGAAATCGCAGGTAAACCTGCCCACACCGCATATCTCCGCCCACACCAAAATATAAATATACTGGCGGTGTTTGCGTTTGACAAATTTCGAGCTGTGTGTTATACTCTTTGCCGTTACTCTACATACGGAGGCTTATTATGACTTACAATTTTATGTTCTTTTTAAACAGCGTACTTTTCGGTGTCGGTCTTGCAATGGATGCATTTTCTGTTTCCATGGCAAACGGACTCAACGAGCCTTTTATGAAAAAGCGCAAGATGTTTGCCGTTGCAGGCACATTCAGCATTTTTCAGCTTCTTATGCCCCTTATCGGCTGGGTTTGTATCCACACAATCGCCACTGTTTTTGATTCTTTTCAGAAGTTCATCCCCTATATCGCCCTTGCACTTTTAGGCTATATCGGCGGCAAAATGCTCTATGAAGCAATCAAAAATAAAGGTGATGAGGACGAAAAGCCTGCTGTCGGTCTTGCAGGGCTTCTTGTGCAGGGAGTTGCCACAAGCATTGACGCTCTTTCTGTTGGCTTCACCATTGCAGATTACGATTTCAAAGCCGCTCTTATTGAGTCGCTGATTATCGGCGCAGTTACATTTTTCATCTGCCTTGGCGGTCTTGTTATCGGCAAAAAATTCGGCACAAAGCTCAAAAATAAAGCGTCAATTCTCGGCGGTGTGATTCTCATTGCAATCGGTCTTGAAATTTTTATCACAGGAATTTTAAAATAATTTCGGAGGGCTTATGAAGCTTAAAAATATTTTGATTGTTGTGAAAGATATTGAAAAATCACGGCAGTTTTATCACGATGTTTTTGGCATTGATATGGTGCTTGATAATGATGGCAATATGATTCTTACCGAGGGACTTGTGCTTCAGGATGAAAAAATCTGGCAGAAATTTATCGGCAGGGATGTTGTGCAGAAAGCAAACTCCTGCGAGCTTTATTTTGAAGAGGAAAACCTCGAAGAATTTATTGAAAAACTTGAAAATCTGTATCCCTCAATAGAGTATGTCAACCGCCTTATGACCCATAGCTGGGGGCAAAAGGTAATAAGATTTTATGACCCCGACGGAAATCTTATTGAGGTCGGCACACCAATGTAATAACAGGCTGTGAGATTCTCATAGCCTTTTTATTTTTTTAATTGACAATTTTTTGCGTCTGTGTTACATTAACCTTAACATTGACTACAAAGGATTTTTTATATGAATATTAAAAAAACAGGCGAAACAAAAACAATTATTTCCGCTCCAGAATCCCACCACAACTATTTTGGCTGGCCAACAATTGAGCGGACAAAGGACGGCAGAATTGCCGTTGCCTGCTCAGGCTTCAGACTTGAGCATATCTGCCCCTTTGGCAAGGCAATTATCTGTTACAGCTCCGATGAGGGCAAAACGTTCACTTCCCCTGAAGCGGTTATTGACACTGTTCTTGATGACAGAGATGCAGGACTTTGTGCCTTTGGTGAAAGCGGACTTATTATCACATCGTTTAATAACAGCGTTGAGTTTCAGCGTAACTGCTGTTGCAGGGAGCATTTGCAGGAATGTTACGATTATCTTGACACAGTAAGCGACGAAGCAGAAAAAGAAGCCCTCGGCTCAGAGTTCAGAATGAGCTTTGATAACGGCAAAACATGGGGCAAAATTTTCCGTTCACCTGTAACCTCACCCCACGGACCCATTGAAACAAAAGACGGCAGAATTTTATGGATGGGCGTTGCTTTTTCATCTGAGGGCAATATAAAAAATGCCGTTCAGCTTTGGGAAATCCACAAGGACGGCACAATGGATTTTGTTGGTTCCGTTGAAAATGCTACAGAAAATGGCATTTCGCTTAACTCATATGAGCCGTATATGATAGAGCTTGACAATGGCACACTCATATGCCATATCAGAATAGAGCGTGGCGAGCCTCGCTATTTCACAACCTTTCAGTCAGAATCCTTTGACGGCGGCAAAACTTGGACTGCACCTCATGCTCTGCTTGCAAGAAAGGGTGGAGCCCCTGCGCACATTGTAAAACATTCCTCGGGTGTGCTGATTTCCGCTTGCGGATACCGTGAAGAACCCTACGGAATAAGGCTGATGCTAAGTGCAGATAACGGCAAAACATGGCAGACCGATATTGTTCTTTATGACGAGGGGGCAGATGACGATTTAGGCTACCCTGCAACAGTTGAGCTTAAAGACGGAAAATTGCTGACCGTTTTTTATGCTCACGAAAAAGAAAATTCCCCCGCTGTAATTATGGCGCAGGAGTGGGAAATTCAGCTTTAAAAGATATTTTTTGGCTATGAGAAAAATTTTCTCGTAGCCTTTTTTATTCTGTTATTCATCAATTTTCGTACTCTCAGTTCTTTACATTTTATTCTGATAATGTTATAATACAACGAAATAATAAAAAGAGATGATTTTTTGAAAAATTCAGTGGACAGGCAGTATGAAAAAATGACGCAGACTCCTGTTGGCAAGCTTATTGCAAGCCTTGCGGCTCCAACAGTTGTAAGCATGATGATTTCAATGATTTACAATGCCACAGATACATATTTCGTTTCAAAGCTGGGTATTTCTCAGAGCGGTGCAACAGGCATCGTTTTCACCCTTATGGGCATAATTCAGGCTTGCGGATTCACTTTTGGTCATGGTGCAGGCAGTAACATCAGCCGTCAGCTTGGCGCAAAGGATTTTGATTCTGCTAAAAAATACAGCTCAACTGCATTTTTCTATGCACTTTTTGTGGGTCTTTTAATCGGCTGTTTCGGTCTGATTTTCTTAAAGCCTTTTATGAAAGTTATCGGCAGCACAGATACAATTCTGCCCTATTCAATGGAATACGGCAGGTTTATTCTCATCGCTTCACCCGCACTTGTAACCTCCTGCGTTATGAATAATATCCTCCGCTATGAGGGTATGGCAAGTCTTGCTATGATTGGTCTTACAACAGGCGGAGTTCTCAATATGATTCTTGACCCCATACTGATTTTTGCCTGCAAATTAGGCGTAACTGGCGCAGGCGTTGCAACGGCTGTTTCGCAGTATGTCAGCATGGCAATTCTGCTCTCTGTTTTCCTTTTGAAAAAGACGCAGAGCGTTATTTCTTTAAAATATTTCACATTCAACCCAAGGGTTCTCGGCAACATAATTGCAACAGGTATTCCCTCATTTGCAAGGCAGTCTTTAAATTCTGTTTCAAATATGGTGCTCAATATCACCGCCGCACCTTATGGTGATGCCTGCATTGCCGCCATGAGTATTGTTGCAAAATGCTCTATGCTGATTTTCAGCGTTGGTGTCGGTATCGGTCAGGGCTTCCAGCCTGTGGCATCATTTAATTATGGCGCAAAGAAATTTGAAAGAGTGCGTAAAAGCATTTTCTTCACCCTCAAATTTGATACATTGGTGGTTGGCACTCTTGCAGTGCTTATGTTCATTTTCGCTCCGCAGGTTATCTCAATTTTCAGAAGCGAAGAGGCGATTGTTTCAATCGGCAAAATGGCATTGAGATTTTTGTGTGTCGCAATGCTTTTCCTGCCCTCTGTTATGATTGCAAATATGACATTCCAGAGCATCGGCAAATCGGGCAAAGCGTTTTTCCTTGCCTGCTGTCAGAATGGTCTTTTCTACATTCCGCTGATTGTTTTGCTCAATAAATTCTTTGGTTTAAGAGGACTTGAGCTGGCTCAGCCTGTGGCATATGTTGTGGCGGCAACGCTGTCAATTCCTATGCTTCTGGCATTCGCCTCACAGCTTAAAAAGATGGCGCAAAAAGATGAAATATAACACAAAAATCAAAGAGGGCATTTTCCTCAGCCGTCCTAACAGATTCATAGCGCAGGTTATGGTTGACGGCGAAGAGAAAACTGTCCATGTTAAAAATACAGGCAGGTGCAAGGAGCTTCTTGTTTCGGGCTGTAAGGTCTATCTTGCAGAGGGTGAAAATCCAAAAAGAAAAACCCCTTATGACCTTATTGCTGTCCAAAAAGAAAGAGCTGGCAAAGAACCGCTTTTAATAAATATGGATTCACAAATCCCCAATGCCGCCGCTGAGGAGTGGCTGAAAAAAGGCAACATTTTTTCAAAGGATGCCATCATCCGCCGTGAGGTGTTTTTTGGCAATTCCCGCTTTGATATTTATGTTGAGGACGGGGAGCGAAAAGCATTCGTTGAGGTCAAAGGTGTTACACTTGAAAATGACGGTGTTGCATCTTTTCCTGATGCTCCAACAGAGCGTGGCATAAAGCATTTAGGCGAGCTTCAGGAATGTGTCAGGGCAGGGTATGAGGCATACATCCTGTTTGTGATTCAGATGAAAGGCATAGAGCTTTTCACACCAAATAAAGAAACGCACCCGCAGTTTGCCGAAGCTTTAAAAAAGGCACAGTCGGCAGGGGTAAGGGTGCTTGTAATGGATTCAGTAGTTACGAAAGATTCAATAATAATAGATAAAAAAGTAAGGTACGAAATTTAAAAGCTTATACGGAGGTATTGTCTATGAAAATAATGGTAGCATCAGATATTCACGGCTCTGCTTATTATTGCGAAAAGCTTGTGGAAGCATATAGATACAGCGGTGCTGAAAGGCTGTTGCTTTTAGGCGATATTCTCTATCACGGACCGAGAAACGATTTGCCTGTTGATTATGACCCCAAAAAGGTTATAAAAATGCTTAACCGTATAAGCAAAGAGATAATCTGCGTCAAGGGTAATTGCGATAGCGAGGTTGACGATATGGTGCTTGACTTTAATGTTCAGGCAGACTATGCTCTTCTTTTTGATGGCAGGCGAATGATTTTTGCCACACACGGTCATGAGTATAACGAAAAGAAGCTCCCCACATTAAAAGAGGGCGATATTTTCCTTTATGGTCATACCCATGTGCCTGTATGCACATCCCTTGGCAGAATCAACATTATGAATCCAGGTTCAGTGTCTATTCCAAAAGAGGATAGCTGGCACGGATATATGCTTATAGAAAACGGATATTATACATGGTATGACCTTGAGGGCAATGTGCGTATGCGTGTTGGTTAAGGCTTACCGATCTATATAAAAGGAGAAAAACAAATGAAGCTTTGGGCAGGAAGATTTTCAAAAGAAGCAGACAAAAAAACAAACGATTTCAACTCATCAATCGCAACAGACAGCCGTATGTATTATGAAGACATCACTGGCAGTATTGCACACGCAACAATGCTTGGTGAGCAGGGAATAATCAGCAAAGAGGATTGCCAAATTATCACATCTGAGCTTGCAAAAATCCGTGATGAAATCACAGACGGCACAATTAAAATTGACCCCGACGCAGAGGATATACATACATTTATTGAGCAGACCCTCACCGCCCGTGTTGGCGACCCTGGTAAGCGACTTCACACCGCAAGAAGCCGTAACGATCAGGTTGCAACCGATGTTAAGCTCTACCTTAAAAAAGAATGTGTTTCTTTAAGAGCACAGCTTGTTGAGCTTCTTGGCGTTCTTGAAAAGAAAAAAGAAGAGTACAAAATGATGGTTATGCCGGGCTATACACATCTCCAGCGTGCACAGCCTGTTACACTTGGCTATCACTTCGGCGCATATATTGAAATGTTCAAGCGTGATATTACCCGCCTTGATGATGCTGTTAAGAGAATGGATGTTTCACCTCTCGGCAGTGGCGCACTTGCAGGCACAACATATCCTATTGACAGAGCACTTTCTGCAAAGCTTTTAGGCTTCGAGGGCGGATACACACTCAACACACTTGACGGTGTTGCAGACAGAGATTTCTGTGCAGAGATTGCCTGTGCCATGTCCCTCGTTATGGTTCACCTTTCAAGATTCAGCGAAGAGATTGTTCTCTGGAGTTCATGGGAGTTCAAATTCATCGAGCTTGATGACGCATTCTCAACAGGTTCAAGCATTATGCCGCAGAAAAAGAACCCCGACCTTGCAGAGCTTATCCGTGGTAAGTCTGGTCGAGTTTTCGGCGACCTTAACGCACTTCTCACAATGATGAAAGGTTTGCCACTTGCATACAATAAAGATATGCAGGAGGATAAAGACCTTACCTTTGAAGCTATTGACACAGTCAGAATGTGCCTTACCGCTTTCATTCCTATGATTGACACAATGACAGCTCTTCCCGAAAATATGCGTAAGGCTGCCGCTGGCGGATTCATCAACGCAACAGACTGCGCAGATTTCCTTGTAAGCCGTGGACTTCCTTTCCGTGATGCTTATAAGGCAACAGGCGAAACAGTTGCATTCTGCATTAAGAATGGCTACACTCTTGAAACACTTCCTCTTGAAGAGTATAAGAACATCTGCGAACTATTTGACGAGGGTGTTTATAAAGCAATCAACCTTGAAACCTGCGTAAGAAAGCGTGGACTTTTCGACATCTAAAACTTAAAGCACTGTGCCGTATTGGTACAGTGTTTCTTTATAATGTAAAAGACAAATAATAAACAAAAAATTGTATAAAACACGGTGTCTATATTCTTTTATAGTAATTGACTTTTTCATACAAAAATGATATGATAATGTAGAATATTTTTAAGGATGTGAGCGTATGCATTTTTCTGATATTGGTGTATTTCTTGGTGATATTTCACGAGCAGAAATAAAACACTTTACCAAAGATCCCCTCAAAGCACAGAAAAAGGTGCTTAAAAAGATTATCCGCCGTAACCAAAACTGTGAGCTTGGCAAAAAGCTTAACTTGAAGGATGTTAAATCTATAGAAGATTATCAGCGTATTGTTCCTCTTTCAACATATGCAGATTATGAGCCTTATGTTGACAGAATGATAAATAACGGTGAGGACAGAATTATGTTCTCTGGCAGAAATCTTCATTACGCTTCATCCTCAGGTTCAGTTGGTAAGCCAAAAATTCTCCCCAAAGGACTTAACGACCTTTGGAAGATGCAGTGCCTTGGCTTCTCTGTTACTATTGCCACAGCTTATCATTATATGAAAGAGCGTGGAATCAGAATGAGCAATCAGGTAGGTCCTCTTGCTCTTAACCTTTCTGGTCATAAGCTTAAAGACGGCAAGCAGTGCAACGGTGCAGGTCAGATTCCGCTTCGTTTTTTGAGAACTCTTATGCCTTTCTTCTGCACCTCTCCTATGTCGCTTCTTTATCCCAATCTTGAGGACAAGCTTGACACTTCATATCTCCACCTTCGTTTCTGCCTTGAAAATAAAAAGGTAAGCTACTTAGGTTCAATTGTTGTTACTCTTCTTACAACAATGTTTGATTACCTTGAAGAGAATTGGGAAATGATGTGTGATGACATCGAAAAAGGTATCATTAACCCCAATATTGATATTCCCGATAATCTTCGTGAAAAATATGCAAAGAAATTCAAACCCAACCCCGAAAGAGCAAAAGAGCTTCGTGCCATCTTTAAAGAGGGATTTGACGAGCCTGTTGCTCCAAAAATCTGGCCAGGTCTTCAGTGGGCATATGGTATGATGGGTTCAAACCTTTCAGTTTATGTTGATAAGCTCCGCAAGGTTATCGGTCCCAATGTTCCAATACATAATATGGGTTATGCCGCAGCAGAGGGCTTCTTTGCCGCTCCCACAGAGCTTGATGTAAACGACTATGTTCTTCTTCCGTGGTGTCTTTTCTTCGAGTTCCTTCCAATTGATGACCTTGAAAACGCAGCAGACGATACTGTTAAACCTCTTCTTATTAACGAGCTTGAGGTTGGTAAAAACTATGAGATGATTGTTTCCAACTTCTCTGGTCTTTACAGATACAAAATGGAGGATGTTGTTCATGTTACAAGAATGTATAACAACACCCCCGAAATAGAGCTTCTTTTCAGGCAGAACCTTTCAATGAATGTTGCCAATGAAAAGACAACAACCGATATGATTGATGCCGCTGTTCAGAATGCTGTTAAAGAAATGGGCGTTGAATACCGTGGATTCAGCTTCTATCCCGATTTCTCAACAAAGCCACCCCGTTACACTCTTCTTATTGAGCTTAAAGACGGTGCACTTGATGAAGATGGCAGACAGAAATTCATCGAAACAATCGACCATCAGTTTGATGAAATCAACGAAAAATACTATAAATATCGCCGTTGGGGTATGCTTAACAGACCCGAGGTTCTCTTCCTTGAAGATAAAACCTATGTTGGCTATAACGAAATGCTTGCCGCAAAAGGTGTTGTCCTGAATCAGATTAAACCCGTAACAGTTATCAATAGCGAAGAGAGAAAAGATTATTTCCTTTCTCATGTTATTAACAAAGATTCTTCAGCTGTAACAGAATGGATGGAAAGTAAGGAGGGATAAAATGCACGGATTTATAAAAAAATCTGTTTCTGTTATATTAAGTATTATTATTGCATTTTCAATTTTACCCGTCTGCTTTGCTCAACAAAAAGAGAGCATTCCGCTGGTTTATGTCTGTGGTCAGGGTGCCGAGCTTCGTGTTACAGAAGAGGACGGCACTGAAAGAAAAATTTATCCCTTAACTTTACCCGATGGATTTATTGAAGCAACTGTAAAAGAAAATCTTGGCATTTTTGCCAAGGCAGTTGTTACTCAGCAGTGGGATGAATTTTGTGATGTTATCTATAATATCGCTTCAGATCTTTACAGTGAAGTGAAGCTTGACGAAAACGCAAGACCAAAAGATAATTCCAGACCTTGGTGGAACTGGAGAACTCAGGGTGTCAGATCCCGTATAATCAAAGGTGCTCACAGAGTAAGTGCTTATGATTATTATTATGACTGGCGACTTGACCCATACGAAATCGCAGAGGATATGCACGATTATATTGAAGCCATCCTTGCCAAAACAGGCAAAACACAGGTTTCTCTTTGTGGCAGATGCTTAGGTGCGTGCATTATCACCGCTTATATGGAAAAGTATGACGGCGAATATGTCAGAGATCTTGTTTATTACGCCAGCGCACTTGATGGCGCAACGCAGGTTACAAAAGCATTCTGCGGTGAGCTTTACCTTGATGCAGACAGCGTTGAGAGATTCCTTTATGATTATGATGTTTCAGCCGACCAGAATATCAATCAGCTTTTAAGATCATTCGTTACTCTTTATAACGATACATACGGTCTTGATATTGCCTGCTGGAGCATAAATAATGTATATCCCAAAATTTATCTTAACATAGTCCCAAGGCTTATGATAGATACGCTGGGTACATTCCCTGGCTATTGGAGTATGGTAAGCGATAAGGATTATGAAAAAGCCAAAGAGACTGTTTTCCATGGCGCAGATATGGAAAAGTATGAGCATTTCATCGAAATAATTGATAATTATCATTATAATGTTCAGTGCAAGGCTCACGACCTCTTAAAAGAATATGAATCAAGAGGAATTACCGTTTCCAATATCGTTAAGTATGGCTATCAGACTTATCCTATAACCGCCGAGGGCGATATTCTTTCAGATGACATCTGCGATGTTTACAGTGCATCAATGGGTGCAACAACTGCACCTGTTGCAGGTGAGTTTGATAAAAAATATCTTGCAAAAGCAGCCGAAAACGGCACAGATAAATTTATCTCACCCGATAAGCAGATAGACGCTTCAACCTGCCTTTTCCCTGAAAGAACATGGTTTATCAAAAACCTTGAGCATAAGAATTTCCCCAATATTGTTGATAATCTTATTGACGAAATTCTCAGCAATGAAGATTACACTGTTTTCTCTGATGAAAATTATCCACAGTATCTTGTGTTTAATAACACAGAGGAGGGCTTCTCGCTTGTGCCAATGGCTGATGAAAATAAGGGCACAGACGATAAATACAAGGTGTCTTTCTTCGAGGCAATCGGCAACTTTTTCAAATCACTTTATAATGTGATAAAAAATTTCATTCAGGCTAAAATAGCCGAGAAGAAAGGACCTGTTCAGCAATGACAAACGGAAAAGTTAAGGCTACAATTCTCAAAAGCGTTTCCGCTTTGCTTTGCACTGCAATCCTTGCTTGTTCGGGTATAGCCAATACAAATAAAATCTGCGAAACCAAGCTTAAATTAAACGGCGGTGCAAACAGCACTGCAAGCGAAAAAACATCCTCGGATGAGGTAGCCGAGCAGTTTTTTGACGAAATAGCAGATGTTGATGATAATGGCGAAGCTCCTGTTGAGGAAGAAACAGAATCAGCAGAGGAATACACCATTGATGACAGCAACGATTCCGCCCCTGTACAGCAGACAGGCACAAATTTGGGCGCATCTTCCTCATCATCAAAGCCTGCTAAAGAAGAGAAAAAGAAAATCTCCCTTATCGGCGGACTTTCCAGCAACAATAAAGAAGAGGTTCTTGAATATTATAAGCTCGTTTCAAAGAAAAATGCAAATCTTCTTTTTACCAAAACGCTCACATTCGTTGATATGCGTGGCGGCAAAAATATGCCTCAGCGAATGATTGATATTTTCCTGCCTATCGCTCAGAAAGCACTGGATAAAAACACAGTAACAGATGAGCCGTACCCTGGCAAGCCTGATAAGATTCTGCCATCAGACTGGCAGGCGGCAAAGGCGGTTAATGACGGAACATACACCACCATTTATGTTAAGGTTCAGCCGCAGACAGATGGCTATAACGGCAAAAAGTATGAGGGCTCGTGCGGCAGGTCAATGTGTGTTCTTGACGGTATTGATCAGGCTCTTGCAGAGATGAACGCTGTTTCGGTTGATTTCAGCCAGACTAAAATGGTTGTCAACTATGTGAACCCCATAATCAAGCTCAAGGTTAAAAACTCAACGGGCGAGCTTGTTAAGGGTGGATGTGAATGGAGCTACCGTACCAATCCCGAAATTGATTATATGGAAGCAAAGTTCTTAACATTCAAAATCCATATCGAAGCCGCAGGCGGAAATGTAGATTATTCAGTTAAATATTAAAATGAAAGCTGCCATTTTCGGCAGCTTTTTTTGAATTATAATTGTCTACTAAATGTCATCACAAATATAAATTTGAGCGAGGTTTTATCGGAACAGTCATTGCGAGGCGAAGCCGTGGCAATCCACTCTTAAATTCCGCACAAATTTGCTTGATTTGTACCATAAATATCGTAGGGGCGAACTGCGTTCGTCAGCATAAATTAAGGTGAATTACTCTTAAATGCCATACAAATCTACTTAAATTGCACAATAAAAACGGCTCCCTTGTGTAAAGGGAGCTGGATTTGGCGAAGCCAAAGACTGAGGGATTGTTTCTTGAGTGATAGTACAAATTCAAAAAGAAAATCAAAAGCTTCCCTTGGGGGAAGTGGCAAAATCTTTGATTTTGACGATAGGGGTTCTCTTAAAGTAATAAGTTGTAGTGAATAGTGAAGAAGTGAAAGGTTATGTCATTGCGAGGTTGCATCGCAACCGTGGCAATCCACAATTTGAATGAATATTGAATAACGAATAATGAATAATTTCGGGCGGGACACCCGCACCTGATTGAAGTAATAAGTTGTAGTGAATAGTGAAGAAGTGAACGACATCTCGTTCTGAATGTTAACACAAATATAAACAAAAAATGTCAGTATTGTCATTGCGAGGCTCAAAGAGCCGTGGCAATCCACTATCACGGCACGCACATAACACAAACCAAACAAAAAAGCTGTCGCATTGGCATAACCTTTGCGACAGCTAAATTATTTTTTAATCTTATTATTTAAGTGAAATCAGCTGAATTGCCTTTACGGGGCAACCCTCAGCGCACTTGCCACAGCCTGTGCACTTTGTTGCGTCAATCTTTGCGCAGAAATTCTCAACCTTGATAGCTCCTGCTTCACAAGTCTTAACGCACTTCATGCAGCCGATACAGCCAGCCTTGCACTCTTTTCTTGTAAGATTACCCTTGTCTTTATTTGCACAAAGAACAGCTGCCTTTGTTTCATGAAGGGGCATCATCTTAATCAGCGAATTGGGGCAGGTTTTAACGCACTGCTTACACGCACGGCAGGCGAGGGGGTTAATTCTTGCAACACCGTCGCAGATGTGAATTGCATCATACTGGCAGGCATTTACGCAGTCGCCATAGCCGATACAGCCGTAAACGCACTCTTTGGGACCGCCAAAAAGCTGCTTTGCCATTTTGCACGATTCAATGCCGTGATAAATCATTTTGTCGCCTGTGTTGGCTTTAATTCCCTGACAAAGCACAACAGCCGCCATGGGCTTAACCTCACCAGCGGCAAGACCTGTGATTTCAGCAATCTGCTTTGAAACATCAGCTCCGCCAGGGGCGCAAAGTGCAGTGTTTTTTGTAACACCCTTTGAAAGTGCGGCGGCATAGCCATCACAGCCAGAGAATCCGCATGCGCCGCAGTTTGCACCGGGAAGACATTCACGGATACTCTCTGCCTTCTGGTCAACGGGCACAGCCATAACAACAGAGGCAATAGCAAGTCCAAGACCTAAAAGAAGACCTAAGCCTGCAACAATCGCAACAGCAATAAGAATTGGTGTTAATTCCATAATTCAAGTCCTCCTTTAAGCGAACATATTCTCAACAAGTCCTGCGAAGCCGAGGAATGAAAGAGAAGTAAGTGATGCGGCAATAAGTGTAATGGGCAGACCTCTTAAAAATTTAGGAATGTCTGCACCCTCAAGTCTTGAGCGAACGCCTGCGAACATAACCATTGCAAGCATAAAGCCAAGACCTGCGCCAAGTGAGCAAACCATAGCTCTGCCGAAGTTTGCTAAATCTCCGCTGTAGCCGTTTGTGTCAATGTTGAGAAGAACAACACCGAGAACAGCACAGTTTGTTGTGATAAGCGGAAGATAAATTCCCAACGCATTATAAAGTGAGGGGATGTATTTCTTCATTGCAATTTCAACCAGCTGAACGAGAGCGGCAATAACAAGAATGAAAACGATTGTTTCAAGATATTCAAGTCCCATTGCAGTTAAAAGGTTGAAAATGGGGTAGGTAACTGCTGTTGAAATCAGCATAACAAAGATACCCGCCGCACTCATACCAACAGCTGTGTTAAGCTTTTTAGAAACACCGAGGAACGGGCAGATACCAAGGAATTTAGAAAGAATAAAGTTCTGTGTGAGAATGTAAGTAACAAAAATTGATAAAAGCTCTTTTGAATAACTCATTTTGCAACCTCCTCACCTGATGCACAATTTTCTTTTTCTTTGATTGTGCAGCTCTTTGCCATGGGGCAGTTTTCACAGCCGTGAAGCACAGCCTTTGGCAGACCTTTTTCTTCAGCAAGCTTGTTTGCGCAAGCCATAAGCAGACCAAATACAAAGAATCCGCCAGGGGCAAGCACGAATATCAGCATAGGATGCTGGCTTAAAAACGGAATTGCAAGACCTGAACCGTTGTTGATTGATGCAACACCTGAAAGGAAAGTACCGCTTCCGAGAGTTTCACGCACAAGACCCATGCAGCAAAGTGCGATTGTGAAGCCTACGCCCATTCCAAGTCCGTCAACAGCTGAGGGCAGAACCTTGTTTTTGCCTGCGAACGCCTCAGCTCTGCCAAGGATAATGCAGTTAACAACAATAAGCGGAAGATAAACGCCAAGCTTGTCGTTAAGGTCGGGGAGGAATGCTTTTACAACCATCTGAACAATTGTAACGAATGAAGCGATAACAACGATGTATGCAGGAATGCGAACCTTTGGAGGTATAACCTTGCGGAGAAGTGAAATAACGATATTGGAGCAAACGAGAACAGCTGTTGCCGAAAGACCCATGCCGATAGCACTTGAAACAGATGTTGTAACAGCAAGTGTGGGGCAAGTGCCAAGCACAAGACGAAGAACAGGGTTCTCTTTAATAAGTCCTTTGGTAAATTCCTTACCTAATGATTTCTTTTCAGCCATTGTTCGCACCTCCTTTAATAACATTTTCATAAATATCGAGGGCAGTGTTTACGCCCTTTGTAACAGCCTTTGAAGTGATTGTAGCACCTGTAAGAGCCTTGATTTCGTTGCCTGAGGGAGCATTTTTGTTAACGATAATTCCGTTAACCATTCCCTTGAATTGCTCTTTGAATGTGGGCTTTGTTGCGTTCATGCCAAGGCCAACTGTTTCGCCGATTTCAAGGAACTCAATGCCAGTAACTTTGCCGTCGGTGTCAATGCCTGTCATGGTGCTGATTTTTCCGCCGTAGCCTGTTGAAGCGGTAACAAAAACATAACCTAATGAGTTGCCGTTTTCGTCAAAAGCCTCTGTGTAGCTGTAGGGAGCTGTTGTGCCGTCAAAGGTGTATTCACCCTCTGACTTTTCACCAAAGGATTTTGCGTCAGCCATTACGATTTTTCTGCTGTTCTCTTCGGTGATAATTGCGTTCTGAGCGATTTTTTCTTCTGTAACTCCGTTCACAACGCCTAAAAGAAGTGTTGCAAATAAGCAGATGAGGAAAAGTGAAATTGTTGGGATAATTATAGCTTTTTTCATGATGCCTTATCCTCCTTCACCTTTTTCTCTTTCTTCTCTTTAACAGAGCCGAAAGGCTTTGGAGTTGTAAGATTTTCAATGTGAGGAACAAGAATGTTCATCAGTACGATAGCGAAGCTGACACCCTCCGGAAGATTGCCGAAGCATCTGATAAGAGAAGCGATAATACCGCAGCCTATACCGTAAATAATCTTGCCCTTGAAGCTGATTGGTGATGTTGTGTAGTCAGTTGCCATAAAGATAGCACCAAGAAGAAGACCACCGCTGAGAAGCTGATAGAGGACGAATGTCATATCAAATCCGCTCTTGATTGCCATGAACACACCAACAGTGCCTATGAATGTGAGTGGGATAACAGGGGAGATAACCTTTCTTATAATAAGGTATAATCCGCCAAGGATAAGTGCCGCCGCACAAACCTCGCCAAGACAGCCTGCTCTGTTGCCAAGAAGCATATCTGTAAGAGAGGGAAGATTCTCTGTTGTGAACTGCTTGCTTTCGTTATACATTGATGCAAGGGGAGAAGCTGTTGTAACAGCCTGTGTTTTCCAGCTTAAAGGAGCTTCCCATGTTGCCATCTCTGAGGGGAAAGAGGTGAGAAGAATAATTCTTGCACCAAGTGCAGGGTTAATGAAGTTCTGACCGATTCCGCCAAAGAACTGCTTGATAATAACAATAGCAACAAAAGAGCCGATAGCGGCAATCCACAGCGGAACGCCTGAGGGCAGGTTGAATGCAAGAAGAAGACCTGTAACAACTGCGCTTAAATCTGCAATTGTGTTGGAGCGTTTCATAACCTTGCGTGCTATGTATTCTGAAATAACGCATACGCCAACGCACACTGCGCTGACAGCTATTGCTCTTAATCCAAACAGCACACCCGAAGCTATAAGAGCAGGGCAAAGTGCGATAATAACATCAAGCATAATTCCCTGAGTTGTTGCCTTTGAGCGAACATGAGGGGATGCGCTGACGGTGAGCTTGTTGTTTAATTCTGTCATTTTTTAGCACCTGCCTCTCTTAAATAAGCCTTTGCGGCTTTCATAGTCTGAACAAGTGGTTTCTTTGCAGGGCAAGAGAATGAGCAGCTGCCACATTCCATGCAAACCATAATTCCTGCTTTTTCAAGAGCCTCAACATTGCCAGCTTTCATGCTGCGTTCAATCAGTGTGGGCATAAGGCTCATGGGGCAGGCGGCGGCGCATCTTCCGCAGCGGATACAGTCAGTTTCCTTGCGTATAGCCGCATCACCCTTTGCAAGTGCAAGAATAGCGTTGTTGCTCTTGCTTACAGGCAGGTCGGTGCCGATAATTGAAAGACCCATCATAGGTCCGCCTGCGATGATTTTTGCAGGCTCTTCGCAGAATCCACCGCAGAAATCAATAATTTCGCCAATGTTTGTTCCAATTGGAACTCTGATATTTTTAGGCTCTTTAATTGCTGAACCTGCAACCGTCATGGAACGGCTAACAAGTGGCTTACCTGTTTTGAGGTATCTTGCAAGGAATGCAACAGATGCAACATTCATTACAACACAGCCAACATCAGCAGGGAGCTTTCCAGGTGGAACCTTTCTGCCTGTTGCGGACTGAACCATCATCTTTTCAGCACCCTGAGGGTACTTTGACTCAAGAGCCATAATCTTAATTGCGTTGCCAGCCTCGTCGTCTGAATCCGCAATCTTTTTAAGCATTTCAAATGCCTTTGGTTTGTTGTTTTCAACAGCGATAACAACATTCTTAATGCCAAGCATATCCTTTACAATGTGAATACCCGAAAGGATGTCCCATGAATTTTCCATACATTCACGATAGTCAACTGTGATGTAAGGCTCACACTCTGCGGCATTGATAACCAGTGTGTCAACATTTTTGTCTTTGGGAACATTCAATTTAACGTGTGTGGGGAATCCCGCACCGCCAAGACCTACAAGACCTGATGCTCTCACAGCCTTGAGGAAATCTTCAAGAGTGTCTGCCTTAGGCGGCTTAATGCCCTCATAAAGACGCATTTCTCCGTCTGACTCAATAGTAACACCCTGAACAACTGCGCCGTTGGGAAGTGTAACATTGCCAATTGCAGTTACCTTACCAGAAACGCTTGCATGAATCGGAGCACTTACAAACTTGTCGCTGTCGCCGATAACCTGACCAACTGCAACAGTGTCGCCCACCTTAACAGTGGGTGTGCAGGGTGCGCCAATATGCTGCTGCATAGGAAGCACAACCTTTTTAGGCGCAGGCATACGAACAACTTCAAGCTCAGCTGTGTCCTTGTGATGGTCAACCTTAACGCCGCCACGAACCTTGACAACAGCTTTAAGAACTCCGCTGACTTTAATCTTGCTCATTTATTCAACTCCTTATTTATATTCGTTTTCAGAATGAATCTGCATTGCTTCTCTAACGCTGGCATAGTGTATTTCAGCACAGTGCCTGTTAAGAAGCCAGTCAGTATTGATGCAAGAAGCAAAAACGGGCCGTAGCTTACAAAAAGCTTTGGTGTTCCCGAAATCACCGATGCAACTGATAGCTGACCAATATTATGACAAACGGCACAGGCAACGCCAATACCGATATATCCAAGCTTGATTTTTGGGGTTCTCATCAGAATAAGAGCCATTGATGTGCTGAGTAATCCCCCTGCAAGGCTCATAAAAAATGCGGTGAATCCTCTTGTAAGTCCTGCAAAAATTGCCTTAATAAGCATAATTGCAAATGTTTGAGGAATACCAATAGTCCCCGCGGCAAACATAACCACCACATTTGAAAACCCCGGCTTTGCCCCAGGGGGGAAGCCTGCCGCCACAGGAATTAGACTTTCAAGAAAAGAAAGTGCAAGTGCCTGCGCACTTAAAACGCCTGTGAGGGCAATCTGTTTTGTAATGTTTTTTGTGTTCATACTGTTTCCTTAATATGTAATAACATCGGGAGCGTTTTTCGTGTTACTTCCTTTAATATTCACAACAACCTTTGCAGGCAGGCAGACCGCCATATCACCCTCAGATGTGAGCCATCCGCTTTTAACGCACAGCTTGTCTTTACACTCTGCGTCAGAAACGCAGATTTTGCCTTTCTCTGCCG
Source organism: Acutalibacteraceae bacterium (assembly GCA_045598085.1). GTDB lineage: Bacteria > Bacillota > Clostridia > Oscillospirales > Acutalibacteraceae > CAG-488. The sequence goes on along the minus strand of JAZLLI010000007.1, from coordinate 4,726 downwards.
TTATTGTAACCGAAGGCTCAGTTTCCGTTGTGAACTGATACATTCCCTCTGTTTTGTCAAGTTCAATTTCTTTAATAATTTTGCCGTCAACAGAAATCTCTGCTGTTGCACCCTTTCCGCCAACAAAGCGGGGGATAAGCAAAATAATCGTAACCACGCACACCGCTATAATAATCAGCAGGTCGTTTCTTTCAAATAGCTTTTTCATATTATTTCATCTTGTAGTTGTTGTCTGTCAGCTTAAAGCTATGCTTCAATCCGTCAGTTACAGCAATTGTGTTATCATTAAATATATATATAGCCTCTGCGTCATAATTGTTAAGAAGTCCCAGAGAGCCTTTGTATCCTAAAACAAAGCAGGCTGTTGAAAGTGCGTCGCTGAGAAGCCCCGAATCGCATATTATGGTAACGCTTCTCAGATTATTCTCAACAGGGTAGCCTGTGTAAGGGTCAAGAATGTGGTGATACTTTTTGCCGTCCTTTTCAAAGAATCGCTCATAATCACCGCTTGTTGAAACGCATTTGTCTTTAAGATTGATTGTGCCAACGCATTTTGTGTCGTCATCGGGGCAGATAACTCCAACCGTTGCACTCTTGCCAAAAACCAGCACACTTCCGCCAACCGAAACAGTTGCACTTTTAACCTTGCTGTTTTCAAGAATTTCTCTTGCACTGTCGCAGGCAATTCCCTTGCCCACTGCACCTAAATCAATAAACTGACCCTTTGCAATTTTAACCGCTGTGTTGTTAAAAAGCATCTTTGAGTAATCAACTGCCTGCAAAGCCTTTTCAATTTCTTTGCCAGATGGCACATCGTTTGATTCTCCGTCAAAATTCCAAAGCTTTGTAACCTTGCCAACAGTTATGTCAAATGCGCCCTTGCTCTTTTCGCTTACATCAACGCAGTCCGCAATCCACTTTGCCGTGTCCTGCGAAACAGATTCAAAAGAGCCGTTATGCTCGTTAATTCTGTAAACATCAGAGCCCTCACATCTCCATGAAAGGCAGGCGGTTTCCAATCCGTTAATCATGGTGCGGATTTCTTCCTCCGCCTCCTCAGAGCCTTTGCCCTGAAGTTTAGATGTTATAACAGTGCCCATTGCAACATATGTCTTTTCACTTTTCTGAAGATTTATAAAAAAGTCGGCGGCGATAATGCCGAGGATAATCACACCGCAAAGGATGAGTGCCAGCCACTTTTTTGAAGCACCGAAAGGCTGTGCTTTTTCCATACTTTTCACCTTACATATTTCTAATTAAATATCAAACAGTATTTTACAACTTTTGCGCTTATTATTCAATAGGTTTACAACAAGTTAAAAAATTAACAAAAAGCAACATCCAAAAGTGAACATAATCAACAAATATATTTATAAAAAGCACAAAACCCTGCAAGGGTAAACCTCACAGGGTCTGCGCTCAGGTAAGTTCAGGCAAAATTAACCACAGCAGCTGTTGTTGTTAAAAAGACCGCCGTTGTCGTTACCGCAGCCGCAGCCACAGCAAAGAATGATAACCAAAAGAATGATTAACCAATTATTGCAGCATCCCATTTTGTATTGCCTCCTTTCTGTTTACACTACATACTATGTTAAAACCGCCAATAGGTTACTTCGTCCAACGAAAATTTTTAAAAAATTTTTAGGTATATTGCCCTAAAAATCCAACAAAAACCAAATTAGTGGTTGACAAGCTGTTGATTATGATATATAATAACTCTCTGTGAATACTGGTAGTCAGTATGCTTTTTCGGGGAGCGTAACAGCTCCCATGTAAATATTTTAATTTTGATAGGAGGAAAGCAAAATGAAAAGAACTTATCAACCCAAGAAACGCCACAGAAAGATGGAGCATGGCTTCCGCAAGAGAATGTCAGACAGAAACGGCCGCAAAGTTCTCGCTCGCCGCAGAGCTAAAGGCAGAAAGCAGCTCTCATACTAATCGGTGAACGGATCTGATTGTTTTGCCCCAAATCCAGAAATTAAAGCAGAATATTGATTTTCGCCGCACCTACGGGCGAGGCAAATCTTTTTCGGAGCCTGCGTTGGTTACATATGTTTTAAAGAATAACCGCGCGGGTGTTTGCCGTTTTGGAGTAACGACTGGCAAAAAAATCGGCAATGCCGTTATGCGAAACCGTTGCCGCAGAATTATAACAGCTGCATTCAGAGAAATCAGCGGTGATATTTGCTGCGGATGTGATATTGTTTTTGTGGCAAGATTTAAAACAACAAAGCTTAAAAGCACTGATGTGTGTGAAATTATGAAAAGGCAGTTAAAAAGCGCAGGTGTTCTTAAATGAAAAAGGTGCTTAAAGCCCTCATCAGATTTTATCAAAAAGCTATTTCACCGCATCTGCCTCCTATGTGCAGGTATTATCCCACCTGCTCGTGCTATGCGTTGGAGGCTATCGAAGTTCACGGAGCTTTCAAAGGCTCCGCCCTTGCAGCGTGGAGGATTCTCCGCTGCAACAGATTATTCAAGGGCGGCTACGACCCCGTACCCCCTAAAAAAGAAAAATGCAATTGCAGGCATAAAGGAGTTTAGTAATGACCTCAATATATAACTGGTTATATGACTATATAAGCCCCATATTCGGCTATATCATGCTGGGAATATACAAGCTGGTTGGCGGCTTCGGCGGCTACGGCTTTGCGCTTATATTATTTACAATACTTGCCCGCTGTTTTATGATTCCCACATCAATCTCTCAGCAGAAGGGTATGGCAAAACAGCAGCGTCTTGCTCCTAAAATCAGACGTATTCAGGAAAAGTATGCCGGCAATCAACAGAAGATTCAGGAAGAAACACAGGCATTGTATCAGCGTGAGGGCTATAATCCCATGTCGGCGGGTTGCCTTCCTATGCTTATTCAGATGCCCCTCATCATCGGTCTTTTCGGCGTTATGTATAACCCGCTGCGTTACGCACTGGGTATAAATGTTGACGACATTAAAGTCCTTTCAGACATTTTTGTAGATTTCGCAAAAAGCTCCTCAAACGAGGTAATTCAGAAGCTTGTTCTTGATGCAAAGGGCAATATTTCTACTGCAAACTCAAGATATTTCCCAATGTATGTTATTCAGTATTTCAACGATATTAAAGGCGCAATCGTTGCCTCTGGCAAGGTAAGCAGCCAGACTGTTGATGCTATTTCACAGTTCGTTGCAACAAAGAAGTTTGAGCTTTTTGGAATTCAGCTTGGTGCAAGACCAAATGTTAAGCATTTTGATGTTTACTGGGCAATCCCGATTTTCTCTGGTGTAACATCACTTTTGCAGTCAATCATCACACAGGCTCAGCAGAAAAAAGCTAACCCCGCAATGGCAAATAACCCCACTGGCGGTTGTATGATGCTTATGTTGCCTGCTATGTCTGTATGGTTCACATTTATGTTCCCTGCTGGTATCGGTGTTTACTGGGGTGTTTCAAATATCTTCTCAATCGTTCAGAGTATTATTATGAAAAAAGTATGCTCACCTCAGCACGAAATAGCCAAGCTTATGGTTAAAGAAACTGTTGAACGCCGCTCAAGAGAAGCAAGCCTGAAGAGAGTTAAAGAATACGAAGAAAAAAGTAAATAATTTAAGCTAATTCACTATAGGTGGTGTAATTTTGATTAAAGAAGCAATCGGTACAGGTGCAACCATCGAGCAGGCTATCGAGGAAGCAAAGAAAGCACTCAATGCCCCCGAGGATGCCGATGTCAGCACTGAAATCATAGAGATGCCTCAGAAGAAGAAGCTTTTCGGCCTTTTCGGCGGTTCACCCGCAAAGGCAAGAGCTTATTATGAATATGAAGAGAAAAAGCCTGAGCCGAAAAAGTCTTTCAAGGCTCAGAAAGAGAAAACACAGCCTAAAAAGGCAGATTTCAAAAAGCCAGAACCTGTTGTTAAAGAAGAAAAGGTTGAAGAACCCAAGACATACACAGGTGTTGTTTCAGAAATCGGCAAAGCTGCTGAGTGCTATGTAAAGGGCATCCTCAGTGGAATGGGCGTTGATGATGTTGAAATCATGATTAACGAAGATGATGAAAGCATCTCAATCGACCTTGATTGCGGTAACGGCTACGGCTATGTTATCGGCAGAAGAGGCGAAACCCTCGATGCTATCCAGTATCTTACAAGACTTGCTATCAATAAGGGCAAGGATAATTACAAGCGTGTTTCAATCAACGCTGGCAATTATCGTGAAAAGAGAGAGGATACTCTCAAAGAGCTTGCAAGAAAGCAGGCATCACGAGTTAAGAAATATGGCAGAAGCGTTTGCCTTGACCCCATGAATCCTTATGAGAGAAGAATTATCCACACAACCATTCAGGAAATTGACGGCGTAAGCTCACATTCCGTTGGTTCAGAGGCAGATAGAAAGGTAGTTATTACCCTTGCTGATGGCGGATACAGAAATTCAAACTCAAGAGGTCGTTCAGGCGGCAAGAGCGATTATAGACGCAAACCCAGCAACAATTATGTACCTGCTGAGGATAAGCCTGCAAGAGCACCCCGTTCAGATTTCGGCGGTAGCCTCTACGGCAAAATCGAGCCAAAAAAAGTTCAGAAAACTGAAGAATAATAGAAAGAGCTGTCTGCGGACAGCTCTTTTTTATATAGTATTGTCATTGCGAGGCTCGGAGAGCCGTGGCAATCTACTCTTAAATTCCGCACAAATTTGCTTGATTTGTATCGTAAACACCGTAGGGGCGAACTGTGTTCGCCAGCATAAATCA
>JAZLLI010000006.1:0-176258 GCA_045598085.1 Acutalibacteraceae bacterium | reverse complement strand
AATTACAGTTTTAAGAAGTCCTGAAAGTGATGTGTTGGTTTTTGCGGCAACTGTCTTGTTGACATTATCGTTATCAACTGTGAGGTTATCTTTCTGTGCAGCGTCTGTTGTGTAGATTACACCGTGCTGGAGGATTGCGTTACCAACTGCTGCTTTACTTGCAGAATGTTCTGCGAAAAGTGTTGCTGTGCCGTCGCCGTTATCGTCAGCTCTTACGATGTCTGTAACAAGGATTGCCTTTGCACGCTCTGTTTGATAATCATCAGGGTCTACATAAACAGGTGTGAGAGTTCTATCTTCAACAACATAGAAGCTGTATGTTGAATAAGAGCTTACGATATTGCCGTCCTGATCTTTCCAACATACAAACCATTTGCCACCCTTAATGCCGTCTTTTTCGGGGATTGTAACAGTAGCAATTTCATACTGTGTTGATTTTTCGGGAACACGCTTTTTAGATACAGATGCGCCGTCTGTTGCTGAAACATTGTGCACTTCGTATGTTTCAGCTGTATGACCGCAAACTGTGCATTTTCCGTCAACAAAGTTATGGTTAAATTGTTCAAATGTGTAATTTTCTGTTGAATATCCTGAATTTTTAAAGGTGTTTTTAACTGTGTCAACATTACTACCACATGTTACATGAACTGTTTTAATATTGCAAGCGCCAAACGCATTCATACCAAGATTGGTTGATTTATCAGAAATTGTTATGTCTGTAAGATTTTTACAACCATAGAATGTAAAATACCCAAAGTTTGTAACGCTATCAGGGATTTCTATGCTTGTAAGGCTTGTGCAACTTGAAAATGAATCATCACTAAAACTTTTTAAACTGTCGGGCAAATCTACGCTTACAAGGTTTGTGCAGCCGTTAAATGCATAACCGCCAATGCTTGTTACGCCCTCGGGAATTTTCACGCTGGTAATAGAAGTGTTACCTTTGAATACATTTCTGCCAATAGCTGTTACACCGTCAGGGATAACAACATCTCCGCCTTTACCATTGTATGCAGTGAGTACACCGTTTTCATCAATAACGAAATCAGAAAGCTCTTTTTCACCGCAAATTGTGCAAGTGCCGTCAACGAAGTTGTGGTCAAGCTGTACGAAATTAGGTTCTGTTTTAGCAGATGTCATAATTGCTTTTACAGCATCAACATCACTACTGCAGGGGAAATATACTGTTTCAAGGTCATTTGTATTATAGAAATGATCTGAACCTGATAATACAACCTTATCAGAAATTGTTATGGTCTTAATATGTGTGCAGCTTGCGAATGCCTTATTGCCAAGGCTTGTTACACTTTCAGGGATAACAACATCTTTAAGGCTGTAGCATTTAGAAAATGCTAAAACGCCGATTGATGTTAAGCTGTCGGGAAGGGTTATTTCTGCAAGAGAAGCACAAGTGCCGAATGCGTAATCATCAATATTTTCTACATCGCCAAGGATAGTTACATTTGCAAGGTTAAGGCAGTAATTGAATGCGTAGCTGCCAATACTTGTTACAGTTTCGGGGATAGTTACGCTTGTAATTGTATCGTAATTCATGAATACCCCATTACCAATAGCTGTTACACCGTCGGGGATAACAACATCTCCGCCTTTACCTGTATAGCCAGTAAGTACACCGTTTTCATCAATGATGAAATCAGAAGGCTCTTTTTCATCGCAAATTGTGCAAGTGCCGTCAACGAAGTTATGGGGAAGCTGGTTAAATGCGATTCCTTCTACTGCATACCCTGAATCTGTAAATGCACCTTTAAGTGTTTCTACATCACAACCGCAGGATACATTAACAGTTTTAATATCACAACCACCAAATGCATTTCCGCCAATGCTTGCTAAATTGCCAGAAATTGTTACATCTTTAAGACTTTTGCACATAGCGAATACATTATCATCAATGCTTGTAACGCCAGCAGGAATTGTTACACTTGTAAGGCTTTCACAGTTATAGAATGTACCAAAGCCAAGATTTGTAAGGCTATCAGGGAACGTTATGTTTTTAAGGGCTGAGCAACTGGTGAATGCACTATCTCCTATGCTTGTAACTCCAGTTGGAATTTCAATGCTTGTGAGACTTGAGCAATCAGAAAATGCATAGTTACCAATGCTTGTTACACTATCGGGTATTGTTACGCTTGTGAGGGCATAACAACAAACAAATGCACTACTTCCAATGCTTGTTACACCATCAGGAATTATTATTGTATCAATGGAACAGCAAGATTCAAATAAACCGTTACTAATTGTAGTCAAGTTAGCGGGTAATTTAACACTCATAAGAGCATCACAAAACAGAAAAGCAGAAGTACCAATGGTCTTTACGCTATCAGGAATGTCAACACTCATAAGAGCTTTACAATTCGCAAAAGCATAATCACCAATACTTTCTAAGCTATCAGGGAATGTAACACTCACAAGATTTTCACAGTTCTGAAATACACTACTTTCAATACTTTTTACACCCTCGGGGATTATTACGCTGGTAATTTTACGATTAGGTTTAAATGCACCATAACCAATAGCTGTTACGCCGTCGGGGATGACAACATCTCCGCCTCTACCTGTGTACTTGGTGAGTACACCGTTTTCATCAATGATGAAATCACTGTCTGCCGCAAATGCTACCATGCCAAGACACGATACTGTCGATAAAATCATCAAAATTGACAATAAAACCGACATAATTTTTTTAGTTGTTTTCAATTATATCAAATCCTTTCATAAATTTGTTTCTATTATATCACCTTAGAATGTAAGATGACAAGGTCTTTTACAAAAAATTAACAAAAAAACAAACAACAATTGCCAATTTCTTTTTTATATGTGTAAGCGATGATTTATATTTTTTTTGGAATTTTATTAGCCACTTTTTAACTTTTATCGTATATATAAGTGTGAATAAAAAAGAGCAGACAAAATGCCTGCTCAGTTTGATGTTAAATTTACGCTTTTTGCTTTTTGGGGTTAAAGAACAGATTGATAAGCGCATATGTGATAATCGGGAGAAAATAGCCAACATAGTTTGCAGGGGTTGCGTTTGCTTCAACAAGCATATTGAACACTGAATGATAAACAATCGCAAGGTTTAATGCACAAATTGTTCCCGATAAAAATATTTTTCTTTTTTTGTAAATATTTGATGCAAAGTAGCCTGTCATAACAGTGCAGATGCTGTGCATAAGTCCCGAACTGAAACCTCTGATACAGGCGAAAAACAGGTTTACACTTGAAAAATGCTGGGTCAGAATTATCATATTCTCAAGCAATGCAAAGCCAACACCAACAGAGAATGCAACGGTTACAATTGACCGTCTGTCGTCAGAGAAAACAGCCGCATAATATATTATCGGTATTGCTTTAAGCAGTTCTTCTGTTACAGGGGTTATGTTGGTTGTAAAGTAAGTAAGGTTAAGGCTGGTGCTGTTAAGCAAAAGTCCGTTGATTTCGCTGGCAAAAAGGCAAACGAACATACCCACAAGCAAAAACAAAACAACTTTTCTTGATTTCTTTTCAATAGGCAAAAGCATAAGCACAAGCGGCACAGCAATGCAGATAAAAAGAATGTAACTCATATTAGTGTCCATTTGCGCACCTCCTTGTTTAATAAAGGCATCATAACAACAAAGAGAATGCCTAAGGCAACTTGAACGAATATTACAATCTGTGAAGCGTCAAAGCAAATCAATCCGATTTCTGCAAGGGTTAAAACCTCAACAAAAACCGCAACAAGGTTGTAACCTCTGATTGCACGAACGATACCGTCCTCAACATCGGGAATAATAAAATGCTTCATATTAAGATAGCCTGCAAGACCCGCAATTACTGAAAGAATAACATAGGGGATTGTTACAGTAAGCTCAACTTTATCTGCAAGAATCGAAAGCAGAGCAACAACAAGCTCGGCAACGGGAATAATCACAGGAATAACTCTGTATTTGGTGATAAGATTTCGTCTGTCGTCAACAAGCATATCAATCTGCCCGTAGTTTGCAAAAAACAGGAACAGCAAAAATGAAGCAAAACCGATAAAGCCAAGGTTAAATGTATCGGGAATACCGCCATAGCACACGATTGAAACCGTGTAGTAAATCCTTGCAAAAACCTGACTTGCCATAGAAAACAGCACAAGCTTGAAATATGCAGGCGGCTTTTGAGTGAACATAATATAAAGTCCGTATCCCAACCCGAAAACCGCACACACAAGAAGATATATGTTAGGTATAAGCATTTATATCTCAATCCTTTCGTCATTTTGCTTAATTATAACATAAAAGAGAAATAATACAATGTTTTAGATAAAAAAAGAAAACTAAAAATATAAACACCAACAAAATAACTGTCGAATTATTTTGCGTCTTGGAAAAACATATTGAAATAGAATATGTTTTATGATAGAATTTAGAATATATTAACAATCGGAGGGTGATGAGTTTTGATTGTCAAAAAATTAACGAGCGTATTATTTGTTTGCTTGCTGGCATTCAGCTGTTTCAGTCTTTCTGCAAGTGCAAAAACCTTGTACATTTCAGAATTGACTGTTGCTGTTGGTGAAGATGCGGCGGCAACACTTGAAAAAAATGGGTATAACATATTGTTTCAGCGTATGAACCTTATAACTGACGATGAAGCACCCACTTTTTTAGCATATAAAAAGGGTGGGACGGCAGTTACAGATATTATTGTTTCAGGCACAAAAGCTCAAACAATAAGCTACAAATCAGTTACATATAACCTTGTTTCAGGGACAAGCCTTAATAACGGCACAGATGGAGCACCGCTTTATCTTTATTACACAAAAGATGCAAAAGCAGGGGATGGAATTTCATCACTGGAAACCGTCTCCGGCTTCTCAAATAAAGATGAAATTATTCCGCTTTTGAATGACGGTTCTTCACCTGTAAGAACAGCAGACGGCAAGCTTGCAAATCTTGATAAAGGAATTGAAAATTGTCAGCTGTATCTTATTAAAAAATCAGCCGAAAGTGTCAGACCGTATATTTCAGATGTTCGCATTGTTTCAGGCAAAAGCAAAAGTGAAGCTGTTATTGCGGCGGCAAACAGCGGATGCGATTATTACCTCGATTATGATATGAACAAGCTGGATGGATACACATTCGTTGCGTATCAGCGTACAGCTAAAAAAGAAGACGCTGTTACTTCTTTCACAGTAAAAGGCTCTGATGTAAATATTGAGAAAAAAGAGGGCTCAAAAAGTGCACTTCTCGGCATTTATGAATCACGCCTGTTTGAGGATGATTTTGCTTTAGGCAGCTGGGCACAGATGTTTATGCGCACATCAGACGCTGTTTCAAGAAACGCACCTGCATACAAAAATCTTCTGAGCAGTAAAGATGAATGTTCCTGTGTATCTGTTGGAGCAGGCAAACCGCTTTTTGCAGTTTATCTTGGCAAACAGGATGCTGCCGAACCTGCTACAGAAGCTGAGGAAACATCCGTTATAACCGAAGAAACTGAAGAGGTAGATGATACCTACAAAGCAGACGATACCAACGCAACTGACGAAATCTTTGACATTGAAAAAGAAGAGGAAACAACCACAGTTGCCGAGGTTGAGGGCGAAGAGGCAGAGATGAGCGTTTCATCTGTTTTGGGCAACGGAAAAGTTTTAAGCATTGTGATAATTGCAGTGGCAGTTATTGCATTGTTAATCGGTTTAAAATTTATTGTTGAAAGGAAAAAGCGCAATGAAAAAAATAGTTAAAAAAATCATTGCCGTGGTACTCAGTGTTATTTGCATGACGCAGGTTTCTCTTCAGGCGTTTGCCGTAAGCTTCACTGGTAAATCTTATGTTAAAGAAATGATTATCAGTTACGGCAAAACCCCTGATGATGCAAAAGCATGGCTTAAAAATAACAACTATAAAATTATTGATTGCAACATCAACGAGGGAGCAGACGATACATTTTCAACAAAAAGAGCTGTGTATCTTGGCTATAAAACAACAATGGATGCTGATAAAGCTCTCACCGACATGAAGCTTATGAATATGAAGGGCAACTACAGTGCTGTTGATTATCAGAATCTCCTTGACGAGCAGAGAACCAACATCCGTTCTTTCATTAACGATTTCATTGTTGCAGTTTCTGAATACAGAGCAAATTATAAAAAAGGACAGGCTCGTGCTGTTGCCGCACACGATATGCTTAACCTTCTTTATGATGATGATACAGATTGCGATATAGGCGACCTTCTTCTTGAAAAAATTAAGGAAGAATACAAAGCCGAAGATTTTGAAAAACTCTCTAAAGAAGAGCAGGCAAAGCATGCGGATATGACAACTATCCTTATGCAAAGCAACGCAACATCAGTTATTACAATAGAGCAGATTATCTCTCTTGCAACAGATGACAGCGACACTGTTTGGACCGAAAGATATGACGAGGGTCTCAGCTATTCTTCAATGCTTCACGATGTTATGCAAAATGAAAACTTACCTGTTTCAAAGGCAGCTGCAGCTCTTGCCGCTCGCTATGATAAAGAAGCAAAGATCATCGCAGAAAAAGCTGATGCTTATGTAAAATTCCTTGAGATTTATACAGAATCAGGAATTACACTTGAAAGCTCAAAGGAAGAGCTTAAGGCTTACCTTGATGAGCACGGCGAAACAGAAATGGCAATGTGGTATGCCGCAGGCACACAGTACGAAAAACTTAAAACATTTGTTGATGATGAGGATATTTCACTTATTGATGTTTTGACGGATGATTTTTATGATGTTAAAACTGATGATAGAAATATGCTTTATCCTCTTGTATCTGTTCTTACAGACGGACAGAAAGCATGTCTTGATTATCTTTCTTTATATCAGATTGTTGCAATGGGTATCAATGACGACAATGTTATAAAAGATGCAATGAAAGACCTCAATCTCAGCGATAAAGATAAAGGCTCAGTTTCAATTTATGAGGGGATTGATCGCTCAATCTTCAGCGAAGATATTGCAATGACAAGTTCAGCAAATAAACTTCAATCATCAACTGATAAAGATTTTTCAACCAAATGGTTCAAGGATGGTATTTCAACATCTACAAAGGTTTTATATATTGTTCTCGGTGTTTCAGTTGCTGCAACAATCGGTGCTTTTATCACTTATGATATACTTGATTCAGCAGGTACTGCTGTAGCAAAGAATTTTGCCAAAGCTGAAGCCGCTGCATCATGCGCAAAAACTGTAGCCGAAGATCTTGAAGAAGAGATTGTTGATGATGCTTTGAGCGAAAGCAGCGATTTGTCAGAAGAGGTTGTTAAAAATATAGTTGAAGAATTAACTGATGAAGAAGTGCAATACAGTAAGGTAGTGGCAGATTTCCAAAGCACAAATGGAATGGCTAAATATTTCCAATATGCAGGTTTTGCTATGATTGCTGTTTCAGCTATAATTATGGGCATTTCAGCGTGGAGAACATACACCGACCTTAAGGCATATTACAACACAGAGTTTACTCCTATTCCTATGCACATGGTGAATCAGGGCGTAAATGAAAATGACGAAAAAGTATTCACATACTACACTGCTGTTAATTGTAACCGTCAGGAAACACAGATGGTTACTGATAAAACAGAGATACTTAAAAGTTTTGGCGATATTAACGGTGATGTTGGTAAGCAGTGGGTTGCTCTTTACACAACAACGGATAAAGCTGCTGGTAAGCCCATAACAACAGATTTCTTTGCACAGTTTGCAAACACAAAAATTCCAAATGAAAGCACACCACTTTCACTCTTTGGTGAAAGCTCTGCGCAGAATCTTACAAATTCCAAGGGTGGCTACACTTATGCAGATAATAAGGGCGGTATTTACCTTTTCTATGGCACTGATTCATCTATTTTTGCAGGCAGTGCAATTTCAACAGGCGTTTATGCTCTTATTGCAGGCGGCAGCCTTGTAGTGTTTGGATTTGCATCATTCTTTATCACAAAGAATATCAGAAACAAAAAGAATAAAAAGGAGAATGCAGATGAAAAATAATGTATTAAAAGTTATAACAAGCATTGTTCTTGTTCTTACAATTTGTGTAACAACATGCACAAGTGCATTTGCCGCTTCAAATCAGCAAAGATATATTTCTGATATTGTTATTTGTGCAGCTTCAAGCGCAGAAGAAGCCGAGAAAGAGCTTAAGGTTAAGGGATACAAGCTTCTTTCAACAGAGAACCTTAACGAAGCACTTGATAAGGGAATGTATATTGGTTACAAAACAACAGTAAACCCTGATGAAGCAATCACAGATATTTCCGCTATGAATATGAACGGAAAATACAGTTTTTCTGATTATGAAATTCTTCTTGAAAAAATGAAGGAAAATGTTGGAAAAACAGTCGAAGGTCTTGTGCCAATGATTAACGCATATAGAGAAAACTATAAAGCAAACAACCCGCTTGCAGTTGAAGCTTATAAAATTCTTAACAAATTCTTTGAGGATGATTCTGCAAAATATATGGGCGATTATCTTCTTAAATGCGACCTTTCAAACACTGATGATATTACAAAAGTTTTTATGCAGGGATACGGTCCGTTTATTGTTGATATTCAGCAGATTCTTTTCCTGGCTGGTGAAAACGATTCAGATAAAAACTGGATTGAAAAAATGTCATCATCAGATGTTGATGCTGTTATTGATTTATACATGGATTCTTACGCAACACCCAACAAGGCATATACAGCACTTGCAAAAGATTATGGCAGTGCTGTTGATGATCTTGAGCTTACATGGAACGGTTTATATGAACTGCTTTTAGACACATCAGATAAATATTTTAAAGATGAAAACTGTGTAGAAATTGATACAGTTGCCCTTGACGAACAGATTGATTTAGCTGAAGAAAAATCAGAAGCAAAGTTTGATGAGAAAAAATCTGATGAAGAAAACTTTGAGGTGCTTGGAAATATCGCTGAATCAACAAGCATTATTGATAGTATTGCAAATGCAAACCTTGCTTCATATCTTGCAGGTCTTGAATATGACGATGGCACAATGCTTGATTTCTTTATGAGACCCTTTGAAGATGTTGACGAAACAGAGCTTTATACTCTTGCCTATTACATGGGCAAAAAATTAACAGCACAGCTTCCAAATGTTGGACTTACACAGATAGTTTCCAGAGTTCTTGTTGACGGCAAAAATGCCACAGCTGATAAGTTTGAAGAAATCAACGAGTCATTAAATGGCATTGAAGCGATTTCAATTTATGACGGCGTTGACAGAAGTCTTTTTGAAAACGGTGTTGCTCTTACAGGAGCCACAACTGCAAAATATGTTTCCAGTGGAAAAAACTGGTCAGAGGATTTGTTCAGCCGTGTATTCCAGCCCGCAGGCGAATATAAGTGGAAAGATTATTTTGCATTTTATGTTTTACCAACAGCTATTTCTTTTGTAGCTTATACAAGTTTGCTTGTTATTAATAAGTTTATGGAACAGGCAATCCGCAAGGCTTTACTGGACGGTGCAGAGGTAGTTAAAGAAACAACTTCAAAGAAAGCTATAGAACTCATTCATAATGATTTGCATGATCGTGTAAAAGCGACTATAGATAAACATATTATTGCTAATTTGGCATATGGTAAAGGTCTTGTGGCTCGTGGAGATTTAACATACCGCATTGTTGCAAATATCAGATGCGCATTCTTTGTTCTTACAATTGTAATGTCTGTTGTTTCTCTTGTAATGCTTGTTGTTACACTTGCTTCAAGCGATGAAAATCCGAGTGAAAAATATTCGCAAATACCGAACCACATTGTTGACACTGTAAAAACCAAATATGGTGATGACTATGTTGCATATGATGTTGTTAAGAATATACAGGGCGTTGCCGCTGACCTTAATAATTATAAAGGCACTAAAGGCTGGCTTGTTCTTTATTCAACTAAAGACCCCGCAGCTGGTACACCAATCACACCAGATTTTAAAATTGTGAAAGGTTCAACAAAAGCTCCTCTTGATTACGAAAATCTGAACCTTTTTGGTCAAAAAGATGTTACAAATATTACATTAAAAGATTTTACAGGTCTTGATGATTCTGCTGGCGGAACATATGTATATTTCAACCGTGGTGAAGTCAGCACAATAGGCTCTGTATTTTCAAACGGACAGGTTGCTATTTCAGTTGGTCTTGGTGCATGCTTAGGTATTGTAATCGGTGCATTAAGCTCAAAATTAGCCTCCAAAAAGAAGAAAAAGGCAGAGGCTTGATAGGGTGAACATTATGAAACAAAAAAGATTATTATGCTTAATAATGATACTGGTTTTTGCCTTTGGCTTTGCTATTCCATCAATGGCTGTAGACTCAACCTGTGCAAAAGTTGAGTACAGTGGAAACTCCAAAGAATACAGCACATTTTCTTTGGCATGGAATTCGGCAGTTGATGCGGCAAAAACTGGCAACAGCGTAGTTTTTACAATTTATAAAGATTGGGATTCAGACGATAAAGGAAGTTTTGGTACAGGTTCTGCTTATAGTGCAGGCGCACTTTACTGCAACTATAAAGGTGATATTACAATTGATTTAAACGGATGTGCAATCAATAGAAATCTTTACACGCCGCAAGGCAATGGTTCAGTAATTTATACTAACTCAAAGCTAACTATTATTGACTCCAATCACGATAATGCTTCATCTTATGGCGATATTAAAGGTGGAATTATCACCGGAGGGTCAAACACCTCCAGCGGTGGCGGAATCTGTGTTTCTGATAGTGCAACGCTGAATCTTAAAGGCATTACAATTCTCAACTGTGTATCAACAGATGAGGGCGGTGCAATTGCTGTTGATAGTGAATCAGCTACTGTCAACATTGAAGATGTTGCGTTTTATAATAACCGTACATACGATTCATCAACTGAATGTTACGGCGGTGCTATCTACAATGATGGCGGAACATTGAATATTAAAAACTCTCTTTTTGAGGGCAATTATTCAGAGGATGACGGCGGTGCAATTTATGATGACGGCGGCAAAATCAGTGTCAAAGACACAAAATTTTATTCAAACTCTTCAAACGAAGAGGGGGGCGCAATTTTCTTAAACGATACAGAAAATGCCTCGATAGACAGATGTGCTTTTGTGCAGAATACTGCCAACGAAAACGGCGGTGCAGTTTATGTTGACTCCGTTGGGAGCAGTGCGTTTTTTAATGACTGCAAAATGCACTACAACGATGCAAAAGAGGACGGCGGAGCGGTTTATATTAACTGCGATAAAGTTTTCATTAACAGTGGCGAATACACTAAAAACACCGCAGGTAAAAACGGCGGCGGAATTTATGTTGACAGTATGAATGATGTGAACGCTTATGGTAAGATGATTGTAAGCGACAACACAGTGGGTGGCAAGCAGAATGACCTTTGCCTTCAAAATGGCACATTCAGCGAAGCATATATTTATTGTGGCGGATTTACTGAAGGTGCATCTGTATGGCTTTGCTCAACAGATAATGGCTCCCACCTTGCAATAACAGGTATTGATAAATATCAGTTCAATAACTATATTCACTTTGATGAGGGTTATGGACTTGACAGAATTGAAGAGCATAAAATAAGCGATAACGGTATTCGTGCTGAGGGCTCAGCTTTAGGTAACGGAAACATTATTCTCATTTGCGTTCTTGCGGCGATTGTGGTGATTGCTGCAGTTGCAATGATTATCTATTCAAAGAAAAAGAAGAAGGGAGTGTCTGCAAATGCTGACTAAAAAAATAAACTTCAAAAGCTATAAGCATATTATTATTGCAGCACTTTCTGTAGTTATGGCTGTTGCAATCGTTTTCACTTCATATGGTGCAATTGTCGGCGAGGTTTATGCCTATGGTGCAACATATATTTCTGAGGTAAAGGTTTTCAGCGGTGATTCACTTGCGAATGCAATTAAAAAATGCCGTGATGCAGGCTACACTGCCGTTGAAAAAAACCTTAACCATTCAGATAAAGGCGATTTAAAAGAAAACGGAATTTATGTAATAGGCTACAAAACGACCGATAAAGAAGAGGAAAGCATCACGGGTCTTTCAATGCTTCAGATGAATTCTGGCTATCAGGATTATACATATGGCGACATTGCAGAAAGAGCCATTGAAAAGCTTGGCAATATTCCAGACGAAATTTATAAGGCTGTTGAGGAATTTGTTGATAATTATGACAACGGAAGCCCTGCGGCAGTGGCAGCTCACAGCACACTTAACTGCTATTATATTGATGAAATGAACAACCGCAAGCTTGGCGATTATCTTGTAAGCGGTCAATGCACAGTGGATTTCATCAAAAAGCTCTTTGCACGCTCAAGCACATCTGTTGTTTCAGCTGTGTGTAATGCTCTCGTTGCAGGTGTAGCTGAAAAAAGCACCGAAAACTGGGCAACAAGGCTTGCAAATTCATCTGAATTTCAGAAGCAGTTGGAAGATGATGCTAATTACAAGCTTTTCGACGAGAACTATAAGTCTTTGGCAAATGAGCTTGTTGAAAGCTTGCAGGCATTTGCAAAGTCATTCCACGATGCAAAAGACAGATATGATGAAAACAACAAAAAGGTAGAGATTCCCGAAACTGATGAAAAAGATAACACTGTTATTCCACAAGACACTGTTGATGATATGGTAAACGGTGGCAAAATCCAGTTTGAGGATGGCGATGCATTTTATCTTTATGCTTACGGAATGCTCAACCAGTATAACTACAATGAAACCACAAAGCTTGGCGATTATATCGTTTCACTTGGTGATTCATCTTATAAAGAAGTTAAGGATTTGAGAAAAATTTATCCGCTTGTTGAATGTCTTACCAGTGGTCAGTTTGCAACAATGAGATTAAGTGGTGTTGCTTTTTCAGCAATTTACCTTTGCAATGATAAAGGTATTTTAGAGGAAGCAGACGAGCAGGTTTCTGCAATTAAAAAAGATATTAAATCCAAAACGGGCGTTGATGCAATGTCAATCTGGACAGGTACTGACCAGACCATTTATAATCAAAAGGTTGCAGTTACAACAGATGCCTACAGAGCAAATTCAGCAGGTCAGATTTACAATACTCTCACTTCACCCGACAGTGTTGATTCTTTCCTTTCCGAGTCAATGTCAAAGCTTGAGATTATTATGACTGTTATTGGTGTAGCTTATGCTGTTACACAGATTGCGGCAACAACTATCGGTTATATGTCTGCTTTTGCAATCGGCTCACTTGGCACAAGCGCATCTATCTGGACTGTGTGCTGTGCAGGCATCGGCAGCGGTGTTTTCGGTACATTATTTGGCGTGCTTGGTTGTGCTGTTATTATACTTAACTATATTGCACTTGCCGCAATGATTATTATCATAGTTGCATTGATTATTAAAGCGATATGGGATGCGTTCACAGACGATGATGCAGAGGATTTCTCTCCAATCCCTGCGGTTATGTTTGACCTTGCAGAAAACAGATATGTAAAATATGAGGCTGTCTATGATGGCAATGAGCCTGCAAATATCAACGGCGATAATGCTCGCCGCTGGAATGCACTTTATTATACAAAGAGCATTCATGTGGGTAAGCCTATCTGCTCGTCAGAAATTGATGATCTTATTACCGTTCAGTATAACGATAACTCAACTCCTATCGGCTATACACCTGTTAAGTGCTTTGGTGAAGTTTTTGCTGCAAATCTTAACACAAATTCAAAGTCAGATTCTGCATCGGTTTATATGTTCCTTAAAACAACACCAAACGAGATAAACGAGGGCACAGAGCAGGAAGAAAAAGGCGAGGGCTACATTTCAAAGCTTTCACTTTCAGTTGAAAGCAGTCCCACTGCGGCAAAGGCTGCGCTTACAAAAGCAGGTCTGAAAGTTCTTGATATTAACCTTACGCCCGCATCAGCTGATTCTAAAAAATATACTTATCTTGGTTTTGACACAACCAAAAATCCAAACGATGCTGTTACAGATATTAGAATTTCAGCAAAGAACAGTTCTGGTTCGTTCTCTTTCGGTAACGCATCATATACATCCTGTGGAACAACACCAACAGGGGACACGCTGTATTATACATCATACAAAACAGCAGGTTCACCGATTCTTGCAGATATACAGGTTAAAAATTCACTTAAAGATGCGCCCGATGGCTATGAACCTGTAAATATGTTCTGTGGCGGTAATGCTTTTAACTTTAATGTGGGCAGTGAAATTGATAACACTTTCTCAAGTTCACACGATTCACAGCCTTATGACCATTGGAACGATAAGGGAATGTATCTTTATTTTAAGCCGTCAGTTGCATACAACGAGGGTGAGGAATATATTTCGGGTATTGTTCTTGTAGCAGGTATGCCAATGTCTGGCGGTGGACACTCAGCCGATGAATATATTAAAGCACTCGGACTTAAAAAGTTTGAGCAAAATCTGACCCATGGCTGGAAAGCTGAGGAAAGGCTTATTCTTCAGGATCATACTCAAGTAATAACATGGAAAAATGTTGATACATACATTTGCTACACAACAACCCATAATCCATACAGAGCAATTTATGGTATAGGGTCATATACAAGTGAACCAGGGAATGCTTCTGTTTCTCCACTTTTAGGTTCAATAAAAACGGGTGCTTATTCTGTTTGTGATGTTATGTTCTCGTTGCCGTCAAGATGTACAGGTAAGCCAGATAAGGAAGATTTGAATCGTGGTATATACGCAACACATTCTTATCAGTTTGCCAATAACAGTGGTGAGAGAACAGGTGTTTACCAAGGAAATGCAATCACAGCGTTAGCTCCCGAAGATTATGAAACAGTTGCTTGGAAATCCTGCAAAGAAAGAGGCAAGGGCATTTATGTTCTTGGTCCTGTTGAAAACGGAACACCTTTAACACTGAATGATGTTATTACTTCATCAGATGCAGAAACTCCGGATGGTTTTGTCAGCATTCAGGATTTCAAAACACCTAACCGTACAGAGCCACACAATTTAGGCTACAATTCACCAAACAGCTATTATATAAACAAGGGACTTGAACCTGTTTATATTTACCAAAGACAGCACAGCACTGGCGAGAAAAAATATATCTCTTCAATTTCTGTTAAATCTTTCGATTTCAAATCTGCTACAGGTGCAGAAGAGTCAAAAGTTGACGATGAAATCAAAAATAAGGTTTATAAAACAACTGATGACTTCTGTGTTCAGGCACTTTTAGCCGAATGTACTGATGAGATTATTCAGTCAAACATTGCGACTGAATATTCAAAGAGTGCCTATGCTGTTTCAGAGCCTAAAAACAAAGATGCATCATATATCGGTGTTTCAAGAACAGATACTGAAACAAGTGCAATCACAGGAATTATCAGATATAAAACAGATAAAAAAGATGTTCCTACAACAATTAAAGTTGAGAATGTTGAATATATCAAAGCAGGCGATATGATAAAAGACCCGAAAGGCTCATATTATCTCTATTACACCGATTCTGCCGGCGCAAGCCCTGGTATGCCTTTAACAAGCCTTAGCGTAAGCAAAGATGTATTTGACAAGGATTGTGCAACTGCTATGACAGCAATATCAACGGACACCACAGGCATAGACGGTTCAGAGGCAACTTCTGGTAAGCTTTTCGGCGATTCAAGTTCAGAGTTGTATCTTCATATGGCATATGCCGACACTGCAACAATGATGGAAGCTGTTTATGTCGGTCATGGCAAGACCAAAAAAGAAGCTCAGTGCAATCTTCTTGACCTTGGATGCAATATGTGCATTGACCTTGATTTGAACAAGGATACAAATGGCGAATATATTTATATCGGCTATACAAGATACACACTTCTCTCTACAGAAATCAAAAAGGGTGTTGTTAATCCCAAATATGCCGTAAGAGATATTATTGTTACAGTTGGTGAAGAGCATAAGAAATCTTTCACCATCGGCAAAGCAAAATACACCAGTGCGCTGGATGAATACACATCTGCTAAGAATTATGACGGTGTGAACGCAGTATCACTTAACACTGGCAACGGCGGTAAGAAGGTTTATGTTTATTACACAATAACTAAGACCGATGAAACAGGCGACCCGATTGCACGCTTAGGCGCATCATGCAGAGATTACGCTATGATTAACAGTGATGAGTTCAAGTGGGAACACATCCTTGATCCCAATGGCAACAGAGTCAATGTTAACGAAGGTGCTTTGAAGATTGCTGATGACGGTTCACATATTGTGGATAACCGAATTTATCTTTATGCAAGCAGATGTAACGGCTCTGTTAAAGAAAGAGCCGCTGTTGATATGAATTCAATCAATTCAGATTTTGTAACATATGATGTTTACATGAAAGGGGTAAAGTAAAATGAGAAAAAAATTATTATCGTTTTTTGCAGTATGCCTTGCGCTGATTCTTGCGGCAATGCCCCTTTCAATAATGTCATCTGCTTTTGATTTTCCAACAGATACCGATAAGGATTATGTTTACAGATTCAATATAACTGTAGATAACCCCTGTAACTCAAAAGAAATGGATAAAGATGCTGTTAATGTATTCTGGTTTTCATTCACTTATGTTGACAAAAACGGCTTCGGCACAGAAAAGAATTATAAGCTTGATATGTCATGGTCAAACGGTCAGAATAAAAACTCTGATTTTCTCCATAGCTATTTTATAAGCGACAGCGATAAATCATTCAACACTTCTTTTGATATTCCTTTGGCAGGTAAATTAAGCAAGGTTCACATCAAGCTGAATATGGACGGCGGTGAAAAGCTTGCTTTCACAGTAAACAGTATTTATTGTGACGACAAGAAAATCAACAAAAATTCTGACTATGTTTCATCAACATATTATGATTCAGAAGCAGATATTTCCTGCTCAATGGACAGCTCCGTTCTTGACACGAAAAAGTCATTGTACTTTTCTGATAACGAAGAAGAAAAAGATTTAACTGCAACTGAGCTTAAAAAGATTGCAGAGGAAGTTGGCACTTCAAGCAAATATGACGGTCAGTTCAAAGATCAGTTTGGCGTTGATATTGACTTGTCGGTTCTTGAAAAGTGTATTGCAGGTACAGGCATAGAAATCAATCAGGTTATCTCACATTCGGATGAAGCGAGCAGCTATAAATATACTTTCTGGCTGAATGTAGAAAACCCCATCAATCTGACCGATGCGGATTATGATGAGGTTGAGAAATTCTTAATTGATATGTATTATGTTGATGCAAACGGCTGCGGCAAAAGCGGAAAATATACGCTTGATATGTCATATAGCAAAGAGCTGGGCGGATACAAAAATTATCAGTATCTTTCACTTTTTGAAAGAGATAATGACGAATCTTATTGCATACACTTTGATGTGTGGCTGCCTGGTGTACTCACAAAGGTTGAAAGCACACTCAATATGAGCGGCGAAAAGTTAGTGGTTGATTTTGAAAGAATCACGCTCAATTCCCGTGCAGTGAATATCGAAAGAGATTATGTTTCGTCAACATATTTTGATTCAACTGCCGAAATAAAATGTGCAGTGCCCACACCTGCAATTGTTACAGACAACACTGATTTAGCTTCGCTGGATTATTCAACTCTTAAAGACCAGTACGGCGCAAATGTTTCGAAAGAATTTTTTGAAATCGCCAAGAATAATCCTGAGAAATATATCTATCATATGTTTTAAGCATTAAACAAAAATCCCGTCAGTTCACTGCGAACTGGCGGGTAAATTTTTATTTTTTAAATTCTG
Source organism: Acutalibacteraceae bacterium (assembly GCA_045598085.1). Taxonomy (GTDB): domain Bacteria; phylum Bacillota; class Clostridia; order Oscillospirales; family Acutalibacteraceae; genus CAG-488. The sequence goes on along the minus strand of JAZLLI010000006.1, from coordinate 158,549 downwards.
CAATAAGGTTGTGAAGTATATCTATCTGTGAATCAGAAAGCCCCGTAACATTTATTGTTTTGCTTTGCGCCACACCGAGCAGATAATCGGTGGTAACTCCAAAAAATTCAGCAAAGCGAATCAGAATATCAAAGGTAGGGTAGCCAAGACCGTTTTCATATTTGCTCACAACCGCTTTTGATAACCCAATGTGAGAGCCTAAATCTGTCTGCGTTAAGTTGCGCTGTTTTCTTAACGCTTTAAGATTTTCACCAAATTCACAATATATCATACTATCACCACCTGATAGGTATTATATACTAAATTCGGTTTACAATTCATAGATATATGTCAACAAAATATTGACTTTATATTGTTATTTTGATATAATAAAAAATGCTTTGGTGATGATATAGCGTCGGTTAAATAAAATGTGCTTTGGATGGCATATATCATCATTCCGTCATCTGACATAAACAGACTATGCCAGATGACATTTTTATGATTATTACTTCTGAAAATAAAAAAGCAAGCCTTGCGACTTGCTTTGGTGCGGGTAACAGGACTTGAACCTGCACAGCCTTGCGACCATTAGAACCTGAATCTAACGCGTCTGCCAATTCCGCCATACCCGCATATTAAATTGATGCCGAACATCAATCGACTAACTGATTTTACTACAAACTTTCTGTTTTGTCAAGGTAATTTTTGATTTTATATTGACTTTATTTTTGCTCTTATGTAAACTAAACTTACAGGAGGCGATTATATGTCAAAAAAATATTATCTTATCGGTAACGCTCATCTTGACCCTGTGTGGCAGTGGCGTGTTCCCGAAGGTCTTTCACTTATTAAATCAACTTTTCGTTCTGCTCTTGACAGAATGAATGAATACCCCAATTATAAATTTACAAGTGCCTGCGCTGGCTATTATCAATGGATAAAAGAAAGCGAACCTGAAATGTTTGCAGAAATCTGTGAGCGTGTCAAAGAGGGCAGGTGGGGAGTAGTCGGCGGAATGTGGGTTCAGCCTGATTGCAACATTCCATCTGGCGAAGCTTTTTGCCGTCATATGCTTTATTCGCAAAAATTCTTTAAAGAAAACTTTGGCTTTACTGTTAAGACAGGCTACAATGTAGATTCATTTGGTCATAACGGTATGCTGCCACAGATTTTAAAAAAATCGGGCATAGATAACTATGTTTATATGCGCCCTCACAGAGAAGCAGAAAAGCCAAATCTTCCAAAAGAAAATCTTCATTTGTGGGAAAGTCCAGACGGAAGCCGAGTTAATGCTTTCAGAATTCTTGATGGCTATGGTGATGATTTGAGCGAAAGAAGAGTTTCACGCTATGAAGATAGAGAACAGCCTCAGATGCTCTTTTATGGCATTGGTAATCACGGCGGCGGACCCTCAAAGCGTCATCTTCAGCAGGCGGAGGAGCTTATTGAAAAAGGCGAAACAAAATACGCAACTCCCGATGAATATTTTGATGAAATCAACTGCGAAATACCTGTCGTTTCAGAGGATTTACAGCACCATGCCGCAGGCTGCTACAGTGCAAACAGCCTTGTGAAATCCTTAAACCGCCGTGCTGAATGTGAGCTTGTAAGAGCTGAAAAGCTTGATGTTCTTGCAAATGTTATCACAGGTTCTGCAATTCACAATAAATCAATTGAAAATGCGTGGGAACGAGTTATGTTTAATCAGTTCCACGATATTCTTGCAGGCTGTTCGATTAAAGAAGCTTATGAAGATGCCAAAAGTGCCTTTGGCTTTGCAAAAGAAACTGCACTTGAAATCGGCACATTTGCTTCACAGCGAATTTCATGGAGAATCAAGACAACTGACTTCCTCGATAACGGTGTTTCTGAAATGAGGGACAGACTTTGGTACAGGGACGGCGAGGGTTGCCCCATGGTTGTGTTCAATCCTCATTCTTTCCCTGTTAAAACCGCCGTTTCATTCGGTATGCAGTGGATTTCCCGTGTTGTTGACAAAGATGGCAACGATTTGCCGTATCAGCTTGTAAGAGCTTCATATACAGATGGCAGACATGTGAATAAGTGCCTTTTCAATGTTGAAATTCCACCATATGGCTACAATGTTTACTATCTTTATAAGAGCGAGGATTACCCTGAAATTTCTTTTGATTCTGACCTTAAAATCACAGAGAACACAATCGAAAATTCACTTGTAAAAATTGCAATTGATAAAGAAAGCGGTGCAATCTCTTCACTTGTATATAATAAAAAAGAGTTTGCCTGCGGTGAGCTTGGCAAGGCTATTGTTTGTGATGATATTAAAAATGATACTTGGGGTCATAAGATAACTGACTACAATATTTATGCTGGCGAATTTGCAGACGGTCAGCTTGAAGTTGTAGAGCAGGGACCAATCAGAGCTACAATAAAATCGACTGTTAAGTTTAATAATTCCGTTCTTATCAGATATTATTCGCTTTACACTAACAGTGAAAAAGTGTCTGTCAGATGTATCCTTGATTTTGACGAGCCATATAAGCTTGCAAAGCTTTCTTTCAAAGCGAATGTCAAAGAGCCTTCTGTTACATATTCAATGCCTTATGGTTTTATTGAAAAGAAAGCGGACGGACAGGAAGAGCCTTGCCACGCATGGGCAGATGTATATGATAATAACGGCTTTGGTCTTGGACTTATCAACGATTGCAAATATAGCTTCTGCTCAATTGAAAACGATTTGAGAATGACAATTGCTCGTAGCTGTGCATTCCTCGACCATTTTGGTCAGGAGCATCGTGATAATGAAATGCAGTTTATTGATAAGGGAGAGCAGGAGTTTAACTATATTCTCGTTCCACACCTTGAAAAGCAAAATTCTGAGCTGTTCAAGGCAGGGGAGCTGCTCAATACCCCGATTCAGGTAACCCAGGAAACTCACCACGATGGAGCATTGCCGCCTGTTTATTCTGGAATTGAGATAGAAAAAGACAACATCGTTGTTACATCAATCAAATCTGCTGAGGATGGCAACGGAATTGTTATGAGAATCATTGAAACAAACGGCGAAAATACCGATTGTGAAATTGACTTTAAGGCTGTTGATAAAAAGTTCTCATTGAGCTTTAATCCGCAAGAGATCAAAACCGTCAGAATTTCAACAGATGGTGAAATCAGTGAGGTAAAAATTACTGAAATTTAATAGTTTAAACGAATAAAATTTTACACACTTTTTAATTTAATGATTGAAAATTACATTTTGTTGTGATATAATAAAATAAACTGTCGAATAAAGGGTGTTTTTGCTTGAATGTTATTATGCTAAAGGCACGGGTTCCTCTTTTTCAGGGACTTTTCACTTATCTTTCTAAAGATAATAATGTGCTTTACTTAATTATTATATATCTCATTGTTGCGTTTTTGGCGATTCTGTTCTCGTATTTTATCTTCCCGGATGTTTTCCCGAACTTTCAGAAGAGCAATAAATATTACGACCATTACAAGAAGCTAATAGACGACGGCAAAGCAGAGAACCCCGACAAAAACAGAACACCTAAAGACACCAACTCGATCAGTTTAATGGCATCTAATCTTGCGCAGATAAGGCTTCATTATGAATGGAGTCAGAAACAGGCGAGAGCATCATTCCGCCTTGCATGGATTCTGTGCGTTTCAGGTATTACACTTATTCTTTTTGCTGTTGCGCTCCCTATAAAATACAGCAGCCTGTTAGTTTCACATTCAATAATTCTTGCCGCTGGCGGAGCAGTTACAGAGCTTTTAGCATATGGCGCAATGAGGATATATCGCAATGCGCTGACACAGCTTAATCAGTATCACAAATCACTGCGTGAGAATGAAAGATTCCTTTCCAGCGTCAATATGCTTGACAGATTCACAACAGAGGAGCAGAAAGACAAAATGCTTTCAAAAATTCTTGAAAGCGAGATTGACTATAAGCCAAAAGAAAGAGATAAAACGCCTGTCCCGATTTTTAATCCGAAAGATAGAAAGAATTATTATATCTCAGCAGACGGCAGAATAACCGAAATCAAAATTTCAGATAACGATTTATAATTCAAAGCTCCCTCATTGAGGGGGCTTAATTTTTGCACAAAAAGAGATTGCATTTTTATCACAATTAACTCTTGCAAAGTATGGATAAAAATGCTATACTGTCAATACAATTCTATTATTGAAAGGAAATACATATTATGGCAGAGAATAGATTCATCGGCGAATATCCCGTAATCGGTATTCGTCCTATCATCGACGGCAGACGTGGACCTTTAGGCGTTAGACAGTCCCTTGAAGATCAGACAATGGGCATGGCTAAGGCTGCCGCAAAGCTCTTCACAGACAACATCAAATATTCAAACGGCGAACCTGTTAAGGTTGTTATTTCAGACACTACTATCGGTCGTGTTGCTGAATCAGCCGCGTGTGCAGCTCAGTTCAAAAAAGAGGGTGTTGACATCACTCTTTCAGTAACTCCATGCTGGTGCTACGGTTCTGAAACAATGGATATGGACCCCAGCACAATCAAGGGCGTTTGGGGCTTCAACGCAACTGAAAGACCCGGTGCTGTTTACCTTGCATCAGTTCTTGCTGCTCATGCACAGAAAGGCCTTCCCGCATTCGGCATCTACGGCAAAGAGGTTCAGGAAGCTGACGACAGCTCAATTCCTGCTGATGTTGAAGAGAAGCTTTTAAGATTTGCTAAAGCTGCTGTTGCCGTTGCAACAATGAAAGGCAAGTCATATCTTCAGATTGGCTCTATCTGCATGGGTATCGCTGGTTCATCAATCATCCCCGAGTTTATCGAAGAATATCTCGGCATGAGAGTTGAGTCTGTTGACGAGGTTGAAATCCTCAGACGAATGGAAGAGGGCATCTATGACGAGGCTGAATTCCAGAAAGCTCTTAAATGGACTAAAGAAAAGTGCAAAGAGGGTCTTGATAAGAACCCCGATTTCGTAAAGAAATCAGACGAGCAGAAAGAAAAAGACTGGGAATTCACAGTTAAGATGATGGTTATCATCAAAGACCTTATGAACGGCAACAAGAATCTTCCCGAGGGAAGAGAAGAAGAAGCTGTTGGTCATAACGCAATCGCTGCTGGCTTCCAGGGTCAGCGTCAGTGGACAGACCATTGGCCTAACGCAGACTTTGCAGAGGCTCTTCTTAACACATCATTCGATTGGAACGGCGTAAGAGAGCCGTACATCCTTGCAACAGAGAATGACGTTCTCAACGGCATTTCAATGCTCTTCCAGAAGCTCATTTCAAACCAGCCCTCAATGTTCTCTGATGTTCGTACTCACTGGAGCACAGAGTCAGTTAAGAGAGTTACAGGCTATGAGCTTGAAGGCAAGGCAAAGGAAGCAGGCGGAATTATCCACCTTATCAACTCTGGTGCATCATGCCTTGACGCTTGCGGCGAGCTCAAGAACGAAAAGGGCGAACCCTGCATGAAGAAGTGGTTCGATGTTACAGACGAAGATGTTGAGAAGATGCTCAACGCTACAGAGTGGTGTGCAGCAGATAACGGCTACTTCAGAGGCGGCGGATTCTCATCACGCTTTGTTACAAAAGGCGAGATGCCCGCAACAATGATTCGTATCAACTGGGTTAAAGGCCTTGGCCCCACAGTTCAGATTTGCGAGGGTTACTATGTAGCACTTCCCGATGAAGTAACAGACACACTCTGGAAGAGAACAGACTACACATGGCCCTGCACATGGTTTGCTCCCAGACTTACTGGTGAGGGTGCATTCAAATCAGCATATGACCTTATGAATAACTGGGGTGCTAACCACGGCGCATCAACTTACGGTCATATCGGTGCTGACCTTATCACAATGTGCTCAATGCTTCGTATTCCTGTATGTCTTCACAATGTTCCTGAAGAGAAGATTTTCCGCCCCGCTTGCTGGAATGCTTTCGGTATGGATAAAGAAGGTCAGGATTATCGTGCATGCGAGAATTACGGTCCAATGTATAAATAATCAGATATAAATTAAGGAGCTGTCAGCCGACAGCTCCTTTTTGCGTATAATGTTAAGCACTCCGAGAAAAACAATCCTCCCGACACGCTTTGCGTGCCACCCTCCTTTACACAAGGAGGGCTTTTTTATAGGCTCCCTTGTGTAAAGGGAGCTGGCGAGCGTATGCGAGACTGAGGGATTGTCAGTTTAAAAAGTTTAAATCAATACCAAATGAAGCCGAAGAGGACTATTTTTATAATCCACTGCCACCATGCGTAGCTGACGGTTACTTTAGCTGTATCAGAGAATGAGTTGCCAAGTTCATCTGTTACTGTAACATCAACATAACCCACACCTTTTTTATATCCATAAACTTCACCGTTATCTGAAACGGTAACAACAGTTTTGGCGGAGGGCACTATATCATAAGTAACTTTGTATTTTGCCGTGCCATTCATTTTGATTTGCGGATTCAGCTTTGCGGTATCTTTATAGTTAATCGACAGGTCATTTACAGAAATGCCTGTAACTTCGCCACTGCTTTTAACTGTAACATTTATGAATTTTTCATCAAGGATTTCACCTGTAACTTTATTTTTAAGATAAACATGAATCCTTGTTTCACCTGCACCTGCGCCTGTTATAACAATACCATTATCTGAAGCAATAGTTGCAATTTTCTTGTTTTCAGTACTAAAATTATAAACAATTGTTATGTCGGCAGGTTTTATTGATGATGGGATAACGGTTACAGATTCGCCAACTTTAAGAGTTACACTATCTGTGGAAAGTTTAAGTTCGGGAACAATTTTGTTAATCTTCCTTGCTTCTATGCCGTTGCCAAAATCGCCTATGAGCAAAATTGTTGAGCTGTCATCATTACATTTAGGGATAAATGTTTTGCTGACTTTGCCTTTTTCATTTGCTGTCAGCTGGTCGATATAAAGCAGATTTTCGGTTGAAAGTTTAAAATCTTCTCCGTAATCCAAAACATTCAAAAGAATGTAATCATTACCAGCGATGCAGGAGGAGTATGAAATACTGCATTTTTCAGCGTTCTTATCCAAATCGATTGTTGAAGCCTCGTTTGCGTCAAATTTTATCTCTTCCGCTATTGTTGAATTTGTTTGGATTGTGGATTTTGGATTAAATTTAAAAGCCGGGACAATGCCGTTGTCGGTATCGTAGACATAGCTGATGTAGTACGCGCTGCCGTCGTAATCGACAATGTCAGCACCATCGGAACTGTTGGGCGAACGCAGACGCCACCACGAGTTACCGAGGTAACTCGTGCCTGTTGGTTGCCAACAACCCTGACATTTTGCATAGTCTGTTGATTTTAACTGTCTTGCTGTGTCGTATGCTGAAGAACTTGAACTAAAGCCATATTTTGAGTTTGTTACTTCGTTATATGAAAGGAGGAAGATTTTGTCTGATGTATTGGCACTGTCATACTGGCTTGAATATGAGCTTTTATTTTCATTGTACGTTGTGCCGATTTGGGATTTTTCTGTTGATGTAAATGCTGTGCTGTAAAAATCGTTATTAAGCCATGCTCTGATACTGCTGTTTGCCCAGTCTGAAGCATAATATGTCTTGGCTGAATTGCCGTAATATTCGCCGTTACTATATATAATATAGTTGTTATATGCCTGTGCGTCAATTGATGTATTACACATTACAAGCCCTTCACTCGCATCAAGCACACGCCATTTAAGCGGCTCATACTTAAAGTAATATACATTGCCTGTGTAATAGCCGTTATCATCTTGAAATGTATAAGATGTTGAGAATATCTTTGAGGATATCTTACCTGTCCAAAAGGGTCTATACTGACTGAATGTTACTGCACGGTATTTGCTGCCGTTATATATGAAATCTGCATATTTCATATAATCTGACGGCTGCATCTGTCCGTCAGTACAGCTTCCTGTGCCGCTATAATAGCCATATGATTTCCAGCTCTTAGAAACAGAATCAAGCTGTGAGATTGTCTTTGCGTCGTTTACTTTACTTTGTGGATATGAGCCAAAATTTATAACATCACCTACAGATTCATTACCTGTAAAAATATCATCATCTGAACCACCTGATATATCGTCAGGGTCATCGCCCGGATTATCCTGATTATTTTTAGTAAACCACATTATCTGCGACGGAGTATCTGCATCAACTGTAAAAGTTACTGTTTCTGTACCGCATTCCGCAGAAATGGCTTTTGCTGTATATGTACCCATTTCATAGTAAGCCACAGCTTCACCGTTTTTATTCGTTTTCACTTCATCCGAGTCAAGTTTTCCATCACCATCTGTATCTGCCTGACCGCCGTTGAGTTTAATAGTAACATTTTCTAAAAGCTCGGAGGTTGTTAATGAACACTTAAAATTAACTTTATAAAATTTATATGGACAGGTTGCGAATCCAAGTGATTTTTTTCCATTTATTGTTGAAATATAGAAATCGCACACCTTTATGCTTCCGCCTGCAATTTTCCAATCAAGCAAAGTCCATTTTAGCTTTTTGGTGATTTTTAAATCAACGCTCAAAGTAAGCTCAATGTTAATGCTTATATCGCCCTCAACACAAATATCGCAGTAATGGTATTTGTCAAGTAAGCATTTAATCAATCCATCTTCTTCACCGCTTATATCTAGTGTAACAGGAATTGATAATTCCACCTCAAGAATTTCAAGTGCAGTTAGCTTCATTGAAAATGCATATCCGAATTTTACCGTAAAAGTCTTTTGAAAATCAGCATCCCAGTCTTTATCTTTTTCCTGAATTTCTTTTTGACCATCATACGGATTATAGGTTTGAGTGAATTTTGATGTGCAGCTTACTTTTATTTTGGAAGATCCGCTAATCTCAACTATAGGATAGAGTTCAAAAGACAAAACCAAAGGTGTGCTTGGAATTGGAAATTTTGCCAATGAAATTTTCATTTCATCAGAATTAATAGAGATTTTGCCTGTAACTGATGCACTGAGTGTAAGCTTTTCAGTATGGGATAATCTGTACTCAAAATAGTCCTCTTTAAACAGTTTGGCATCATAATATATTTTTACGCTTACAGTCAAATCGAGAACTACACTGCCCGTAATTGATACAGATTTATTTTCATCATTTATGCATTTGTAGTTCAATGATGCACCAAGAGATTTACTGAAATCATCTGAAACATCAACATCTTTTCCCGTTAACTCAAAATTACCATCTGTTGTACTCTCATCATTCAAATCAATGAATGACTCGTCATTTGTTGAATCAAGTTTTATATTTGAAAGTGCATTACCAAGCTGTGCGTTTTCGATTGATGTTTCAGTAAGTCCACCCGTGGAGTCAATTTTTATACATTCAAAAATTTCCTCAACAGCTTCACTGTCAGAAACAATTGTTACTGTATTTCCACTAACAGAAATAGATTTTACGCTTATAATAGCACTACTTTCATCACCATTACCTGTTTTAAGGCAAAGTGTATCACCGCTTTTAAGGCTCTTTATTATCGAATCTGCATTTGAAATAACATATGTATCAGTTTTTTCATCATAACCTTTAATAATATTTGTTGATGATGTTGTTTTGGCGATTATCGTCCCGTCTTTCAAAACAGCAAAATTGTTGGTTTTATCATTGTCAAAATTCAAAACATTCTGTGAATTGAAATCTGAAACAGTAAGCTCCATAAATTCCTTAAATGCTTCTGTATGTTCACGACTAACATATTCATCACAAACAGCCGCATTATTTTCATCGAGAACAAAGCCCTTGATTATGTAATATGCAGGAAATATTATAGATGACAGCGAAATTGAATAATCAGCCTTTTCGCAGTTCGTTGGCTCAATACCGCATCCGAGCATCTGCATATCTTCAGAATATACAGCAACAACAAGCTTGCAATTATCAGGTGTAACAGCATGAACTGAAGCGTTTTTGCCGACAATTGTAATTTCAGTTATGCCATAAGTGCCTTTTTGACTTTCTTCCGTCTCAACCTTTGACATCAGAATCTTGCTGAAATCATTGGTAGATTCAATTTTTGTTGTTGAATCTGTTGATTTTTTTGCATTGGTATCAATGGCGAACACATTTAATGATAACGCAGACAGCAGCATTATCACCGTCAGGAATGTTGCCAATATTCGTTTGAGTGTTTTCTTCATAAATTAACCTCCTAAAAATTTGCTTTTTATATAAAAAAAGCACGACCGAAGCCGTGCGAAAAATATACGGCTCTTATTGCTACCACACAACATCAATCCCAAACCCAAAAGTTTATGACGAAACGAGCCTATATTTTTACCGAAGTAAAAATACAAACTTTGGGTAGGAAATTTCAGTTGTCGTGTGGTATGCCTTTATTATACCATAACTTACCGCTTTTTCAATCCATTCGACACATATTTTTTCAAAACTGTTGACAAATTCCGTCATATATTATAAAATATATTGGCAATTAGATATACCTCGTTAGAGGGGAGTAGCTTTAAACTCGGAATGTCAACAACCGCTGATTTTTCAGCTGGCTTTCGGTGCATATTTTATGTTAGCAAGACCTTTAACATAGCCTGTTGCTATGTTAGGGGTCTTTTTGATTGTAAAATCTAATAGAAAGAGTGATGTTATGAAGCATTATCTTGAAGAAGCAGAAAAGGTTCTCTCCGAGCTTAACACCTCTGAAAACGGTCTGTCCGCTGCCGAAGCAGAAAAAAGACTTGCTCAGAATGGTAAAAACAAGCTCAAAGAAGCCGAAAAAGAAAGTCTTTTCAAAAAGTTTATCAATTCCCTTGCGGACCCAATGATTATCATGCTCCTTGTTGCTGCGGCAATTCAGGCTGTTGTTGCTGTTATTGAGTCAAAGGGCGTTCCCACAATCAAAGACTTCGCAGATGTTCTTGTTATCCTCGTTGTTGTTATTATCAACACAATAATGAGCCTTGTTCAGGAAAGTAAGTCAGAGGCAGCTATGGAAGCGTTGATGCAGATGACTGCCGCCACATCAAAGGTTCTCCGTGATGGCGAAATCGCTGTTGTTAAGAGCGAAGACATCGTTGTTGGTGATGTTGTTGTTCTTGAAGCTGGCGACGCTGTTCCCGCAGACTGCCGTATCCTTGAATCACATTCAATGAAAGTTGAGGAAGCAGCTCTTACTGGTGAATCAGTTCCCGTAAGCAAAATTATTGATGTACTTATGTGCAACGATAATTCAGAAGAGGTTGCACTTGGCGACAGAAAGAATATGCTCTACAACGGCTCAACTGTTGTTTACGGTCGAGGCAAAGCTGTTGTTACTGGTGTTGGTATGGACACCGAAATGGGCAAAATCGCTGACGCTCTTTCACAGGCAGAAAAGGAAGAAACTCCTCTTCAGAAGAAGATGGGCGAGCTTTCAAAGTTCCTCACAAAGCTTGTTATCGCTATCTGCGTTATCGTTTTTGCAGTTGGTATTATCGAATCTCTTGTTATTTCAGACCAGCCATTCTCAATGGCACTTTTAGGTGAAGCTTCACTTGCAACATTCATTTCAGCTATCGCACTTGCTGTTGCAGCTATCCCCGAAGGACTTCCCGCAGTTGTTACAATCATTCTTTCAATCGGTGTTACAGCTATGTCAAAGAGACAGGCTCTCATCAGAAAGCTCACCGCTGTTGAAACACTTGGTTGCACACAGATTATCTGCTCCGATAAAACAGGTACTCTTACACAGAATAAGATGACTGTTGTTGACGAGTTCACAGACGACAAAGAGCTTCTTGCAAGAGCTATGGCTCTCTGCTCAGACGCTGAAATCAAGCTCGGCGAAACAACATCTGTTGGTGAACCCACAGAGTGCGCACTTGTAAACTACGCTAACAAGCTTGGCTTCCCCAAGTATGAGCTTGAAAAGATCAGCCCCAGAATCGGCGAAGCTCCCTTTGACTCAGGCAGAAAAATGATGTCAACTGTTCATGAGGTTGATGGCAAATTCATTCAGTACACAAAGGGTGCATGCGATGTTATGCTTTCACGCTGCACAGGTTACCTTAAAGACGGTCAGGTTGTTCCTATGACCGATGAACTTATTGCAGAAATCAATAAGTCAAACAAAGCATTTGCAGACAGAGCACTTCGTGTTCTTTGCGCAGCATTTAAGATTCACGACAGAAAACCCGAATCATATGAACCCGAAGATCTTGAAAAAGACCTTATCTTCATTGGTCTTACAGGTATGATTGACCCATGCAGACCTGAAGTTTATGAGGCAATTAAAGAGTGCCGTCTTGCAGGTATCAGACCTGTTATGATTACGGGCGACCATAAAGACACAGCAGTTGCAATCGGTAAAGACCTTGGTATTATTGATGACGCTTCACAGGCAATCGTTGGTGCAGAGCTTGATAAGTTCTCTGACGAAGAGCTTATTGAAGAGGTTACAAAATATTCAGTTTATGCACGAGTTCAGCCCGAGCATAAGACAAGAATCGTTAAGGCATGGAAAGCTCGTGGCATGGTAACAGCTATGACAGGCGACGGTGTTAACGATGCTCCTTCAATTAAGGCTTCCGATATCGGTATCGGCATGGGCATCACAGGCACAGATGTTACAAAGGGCGTTGCAGATATGGTTCTTGCAGATGATAACTTTGCAACAATCGTTCACGCTGTTGAAGAGGGCAGAAAGATTTATGATAACGTTTGTAAGGTTCTTCAGTTCCAGCTTTCAACAAACCTTTCCGAAGTTCTTATCATGTTCTTCGCAGCAATTTTCCACTTCAATATTCTTGATGCTGTTCACCTTCTCTGGATTAACATGGTTACAGACTCACTTCCTGGTCTTGCACTTGGTATGGAAAAGGCAGAAGGCAACCTTATGAAGCGTAAACCCCGTGCCACAACAGACGGTATTTTCTCAAATGGCGCAGGCGCAGACATGGTATGGCAGGGCATCTACCTTGCAATTATCGAAATTGGTTCTTACCTTATCGGATATATGCTCGAAATGGGCGGTACACTTAAAGGCATTATGAGCGGTGCTTCATGCCCCAACGCAATGGCAATGGCATTCCTTACAGTTAACTTCGCTGAGATGATGTGCGCAATCAATATGCGTTCACAGAAGGGTTCACTGTTCTCAAAGGATATGTTCAAGAACATGAACTGGTGGCTTATCGGTTCATTCTTCGCCACAACAGCCCTTACACTTGTTGCAATTTATCTTCCTGGTCTCCGTGATGTATTCGGCATCCACGAAGTTTCATTCCAGTGGCACGCAAACGGTTTTGACCTTGAAGAGCTTGCAATTTCAGCAGGACTTGCACTCTCAACTATCCCTGTATTCGAAATAGGTAAAGCATTCCACAGACTTTCAGATAAAAGAAAAAATAAAATCTGATTTATTATGATTAAAATGAGCCGTGGAGATTAATCTTTCACGGCTCAAGTTTTACCATTTGACAAAATAATTATTAAGTGGTATAGTGTACAAAAGTTATGGTATGTTTGGTGGATTATGAATGAAAAAATGTCTTATACTGCTTACAAGCTGTTTTCCATTTGATAATAAAGAGACTTTTTTAGAAAATGAAATATTTTTTCATCAAGATTATTTTGAAAAAATTATTATTCTTGCTCAGGAATTAAGCGTTGGAAAGATGTATGCACGCAATATTCCTGAAAATGCTGAAGCATATAATATTGCTTTGAAAAAAAAGACTATTGCACGAGCAGGTGATTTTCTTCGTGGTGCTGTAAGACTTTTGAAGCCGTCAGAGGCTGCAAAAGCAGATTTTGATAGAATAGGGAAATCAATACCCAGAAGAGTTTTTTGCGAATACTTTGAGCAAAGAGCTCAACGCCAGTTTATCGAAAACCTCAAAATTATCAAAAATATTGATTTTGATAGTTTTGATGAAATTGTAATTTACAGCTATTGGTTCTTTGCAAATTGCAGGACTGGTATTATTTTAAAGAAATATTTTGAATCTAAAGGGCATAAGGTTAAACTTATTTCAAGAGCCCATGGTTATGACCTTTATGAGTATGCTAACAGTCTTAACTATCTTCCTTTAAGAAGTGCTATGGCACAGGATGTTGATAAAATATACACCTGCTCAAGTAATGGGTGCAGATATTTAAAAAATCGTATTCCTGAATATGCAGATAAAATTGAAGCTTCTTACCTTGGCACATTTGACAGAGGAGTGTCAGTAAACAACGATGTTTTCCATGTCGTTACCTGCTCCAGGACAACAAAGGTTAAACGACTGGACAAGCTTGTTAATTCCCTTGCCTGCCTTCGAAATGCAACCGACAAAAAGGTTTTGTGGACTCATATCGGAGACGGACCTTTGCAGGAAGAAATCAAACTTTTGAGCAAAGAAAAACTTGACTTTATTGATGTTGAGTTTATGGGCGATATGGATAATTCGCAGGTTATGGCTTATTATTCAACCCATCCCGTAAGTCTTTTTATCAATGTGAGTATTTCTGAAGGACTGCCCGTTGCTATTATGGAAGCCATTTCTTTCGGTATCCCTGTTCTTGCAACAGATGTTGGCGGTACAGGTGAAATTGTGGTTGACGGTGTGGACGGTTATCTTTTAAACAGCAAGTTCACTAATGAAGAGTTTATTGTGAAATTCTTTTCTATTCTCAATGCAGATGATGAAGTGTATATGCGTATGAGAAAAAATGCAAGAGAAATTTGGGAAGAAAAGTTCAACGCTGAGAAAAATTATCCTGAATTCTGTAAAAAGATTTCTGAAACAGAAGAAAAGATTATGGCTTAAAAAACGGAGGAGATTTTGCTCTCCTCCGCTTGTTTTTTAGTATTATAAGTTGTAATTCTTTTTAAATTCCTGTGTAAGTGAATACATCTGCTCAATTTCAAGCTGACGGTTTCTTGTGAACTCGTCAGCATTTTTATTTCTGCACTTAATTGAAATATCAACGCCGTCAAGACCAACATAGTATTTTGCGTTTACGGGGTACATCTGACACTCAGCAACAGAGAAGAAGCCCACAAAATCCTGAACAAGCTGTGCCTTTTCGGGCTCTTTCTCAAAGTTTTTGCAAAGATAAGAATAAAGCTCAGGGTGGAAGTTTGCCATAACTCCTGAGTAACCCGAAACGCCTAATTTCAGTGTTTCAAGAAGTGTTGCAGCGTTTGCGTTGTAAATCTTGAAATCTGTGCCCTTAACTGCATCAAGCTTATCTTTAATCATGTCAATATCACAGCAGGTGTCTTTAAGAAATCTGAAGTTGCCCATATTTGCAAGCTCTTTCATAACAGCGGGTGTAATAATACGCTTGTAGGGGTAGGGACACTCATAAATGCCAAGTGCAACCTCGGGGATGCTCTTAACTGCACGCTCAAAATTCTTGAGAAGAACTGAATCGTCCTCATCTTCTTTTGCAAATCTGTTTGAGATGAAAACATAAGCGTCAATGCCCTCATCAATAAACTTGTTTGCCTGATAAAGCTGAGTTTCAATATCATCCTCAGTATGACCTGATGCAACAATGCTGACACCTTTGGGAGCATTCTTCATAATGAATTTCAAGAGCTCAAGTCTTTCTTCAAATGAGAGATAGAAAATTTCGCTTGACTGGCAGATTGCAAAAATTCCGTCAACGCCCTTGCTTTCATACCATGCAAGGAGCTTCTCAACGCCGTTGTAATCAACCTTGTTATCTTCGGTGTATGGTGTAATCATCGTTGGGAAAACACCATTTGGGATTGTTTTAATCATAATCAATCATCCTTTGCTTTTGTTAAATAATCTAACGGGTTTGCATAAGCACCGTTATACATAATTTCAAAGTGCAGGTGAGGACCTGTTGAGTTGCCCGTTGAGCCTACCTGCGCAATAGTCTGACCCTGCTCAACCTTGTCGCCAACCTGAACAACAATAGAATCCGCAAGGCAATGACCGTATCTTGTTTTAATGCCGTTGCCGTGGTCAATCAGCACGCTGTAGCCGTAGCCTGTGTTGCCAGATGTTACCTGCTCAACTGTACCTGCGGCAGATGCAATGATTGGCTTGCCAAGAGCCGCCGCACCGCTTATATCAAGTCCACGGTGGAAGTTTGGCTCATCATAAAGCATTCTGTAACCAAAGGGAGATGTTACATAGTCAACACCGATAGTGGGCCAGATAAACACTGCACTGCTGTCGCCCGTAATATCTGCAAGGGAGGGGATTGGCTTTGTGCCAACATAAATCTTCTCTGCAACAGGCTTTTTGGTAACAACAGAGCTGATTTCTTTTTCAGAAATCTTAACGCCGTTAACATAGGTAATAAGGCTCGTCGTCTTTTTCTTACCATTTTTGCCCTCTTTAACGGTTTTTGAAGTTCCAACATAAAGGGCATCTGTTTTATATTTGATTGTTTTAAATTTAATGCTCTTAGTCTGTGTAACAGTTTCAGAAACAGAAATGTTTATGAACGGAATACTTCTGATAACATTAACCTTTTTTCCCGGGGAAATTGCAGTGCCTTTTTTCAAAGATGGATTGATGGCGTAAAACTGCTCCTCAGAGAGCTTATATTTTGACCTGATAGAGTCGGCGGAGTCGCCTAACTTAACAGTATAAGACATACTTTCGCTCTTTTTGTGGTCTTTGATGTATTCCTCAATTTCTTCTGATGTCATTATTGTTTTTTCAGAATACAGACCTTGAACATAGGTGATTTTCTCTGAAAAGTCAACAATGAATTTTGAATCATCGGGGTCAATGCCGTTCTCTTTGCAATAATCTGAAATCATATTTTTGAAAACGGATGAAGCGTCGCTTTCGTTCTTAACACTGCAAATGAATTTCTCATCAACATAAACTCCGCAGGCGGTGATAAGCCCGCTATCAGAATTTTCGATAATTTTTTCGCATATTTCTGTAGAGTCAGTTATTTCATTCTGGCGAACAACAGAAATTTTATATTTGGGCTGAGAAACAACATCGCTTGTGTATTCCTGACCGCCAAAAGCAAGCCTTTCTTTGATAATATCCTCTGCATCTCTGAAAACCTGTTCATTTTCAATGTAGCCGATTTCTTTGTTGTTGTATGTTACTTTCAATGCAAAATCGTTATTATTTATATTTGCAAAAACAATAAGGCACACAACAGCCGCCACAACAGGCATCATAATATTGAAGCAGGTGATAAGAAAAGGTCTGTGCTTGCTGAATGCAGTTTTTATAAATCTGCGAAGAAGCTTGAATGTGCTTTGTTTTTCAGCAGAATCTGCATTGCGGTTTTTCTTTAAAATCTCTCTTGCATTCTGAAAATCGTAGTTAAAATCGTTACGCTGAGTGCGGATATTTTTAGTCAGCGTTTTTATGATTTTTTTGAATCCCCAAAGACAGGTTGAACCAACTCTCTTGATAAAAAGCAGGGGAGTAAGAACAAAGCTTATGAAAAATGATTTTAAACGGACAATAACAGCTGTGCCGAAATCTGCCGTTGTATCATAGAATTTATTGAGCATTTCTTTAATTTTATCCGTTTTCAAATCATCACCTCCATAAGAAATTTTTCTACTTTATTTTGTTGGATAAACAAGCATCTCAGGCTTCCAGTCTTTAACAACTTCATACATCATTTTTGCTTCTTTAACTGCACCCTCAAGGTCATGGTCTTTATAGTTGCCACATTCAGCCTCGCTGACACCGGGAATTTCGTCATCATAATTTCTGATAAAATCAAATGCATCAATTATGATTTTAATAGCTTCTTTCTGTGAAACAGTGTCCCTTAAAAGGAAGTAAAAACCTGTTCTGCAACCCATAGGTCCAAAGTAAATAACCTTGTCTGCAAATTCGCAATTTCTTGCAAATGTGGCAAAAAGGTGCTCAATTGTGTGCATTGCGCCATTTTCCATAACAGGCTCTTTGTTGGGCAGTCGCATACGAATATCATATGTTACAACGTCGCCGTCAATGCGTGAAGTGTAAATTCCTTTTGGAAGAATTGTGTGGTCAATCTGAAAGCTTGCAATTTTTTTCATATTTTTCATCCTCAGTTTAGAATTTTATTTTTATTAAAGAGATTGCCTACCGCTTTTTTCAGGTTTGCATTCTCTGGTTTAATTAAGTCGGGGTCGTTTTTAAGCACTTCTTTTGCAAAAGTGTTGGCTTCGTTGAGCGTGAATGTATCTGTCAGCATAGCTATTTTCATTTCGGGCAGACCGTGCTGTCTGTTGCCAAAGAAATCACCAGGGCCTCTTAATTTCAAATCTTCATCGGCAATTTTAAATCCGTCAGAAGTTTTTGCCATTATTTTAAGTCGGCTGATGGCAGTGTCATTTTCAGCGTCAGAAATAAGAATACAAGTGGATTTATATTTACCTCTGCCGATTCTGCCCCTCAGCTGGTGAAGCTGTGAAAGACCGAAACGCTCAGCATTTTCAATTATCATAATCACAGCGTTTGGAACATCAACGCCAACCTCGATAACTGTTGTTGAAACAAGAAGCTGAATTTTGCCGCTGACAAAATCCTGCATAACCCTGTCTTTATCTTTTGGCTTCATTTTGCCGTGAACGATGCCCACATTATAATCTTTAAATGTAGTTTCAGAAAGTTTTTTTGCAAATTCTTCGGCAGATGCCAGTTGAATTACATCGCTCTCTTCAACAAGTGGACAGACGATATATCCCTGCCTGCCTTCGTCAAGGTGTTTTTTTACATAGTTGTATGCTCGCTCACGCTTAGCGGAATCCACAGCATAAGTTTCAATAGGCTGTCTGCCAGGGGGCAATTCATCAAGAATTGAAATATCAAGGTCGCCATAAATCATCAGCGCAAGCGTGCGGGGGATAGGCGTTGCCGACATAACAAGTGTGTGCGGAATATCATTGCCCTTGCCTGTCAGTGCATTTCGCTGATTAACCCCAAAACGGTGCTGTTCGTCAGTTATAACAAGACCAAGATTTTTGAAAATTACATCATCCTGTATCAGCGCATGGGTGCCGATTAAAATATCAATTTCACCCGTCTGCAATTTTGCTTTTATTTCTCGCTTATTCTTTGCAGTCGTTGAGCCAGTGAGAAGCTCAATATTAAAATTTGTGCTTTCAAAAAATTTTTTAACAGTTGCAAAATGCTGATTTGCAAGAATCTCAGTGGGAGCCATAAATGCACATTGAAATCCACTTTTAATAGCTGAATGAATAAGTGCGGCGGCAACCATCGTTTTGCCAGAGCCAACATCGCCCTGCAACAGCCTGTTCATAACAAAACCGCTGTTCATCTGATTAAGGCAATCGTTTACCGCTCTGCTTTGTGCTTTGGTTGGTTTAAAGGGGAGTGTAGCGTAAAAATCCTCGCTGTAATTATCAACAATAACCTTGCTTTCAGCTTTTTTGATGCCTTTAAGGCTCAGAAGTCCTGTTTGAAGAATGAAAAGTTCTTCAAAAACAAGCCTGCGTTTTGCCTCTGCAAAATAATCCTCATTTGAGGGGAAGTGAAGCTCTTTAAGGCTACTGTTTATTTCGGGCAGGCACAGCTTTTCTCTTATATCAAGAGGTACACAATCACTGCACGGCTTCGGATTCATCTCAAAAACACTTTTCACAAGTTTTTCAATATATTTTGAGTTGATGCTCTGACTTTGAGGATAAACAGGGTGAATAATTTCGTTGCCGTTGGCTTTAAGAATTTCGGGGGATGACATTTCTTTTTTTGTGAAATTTCCACCGATTTTGCCATAGAAAATATATTCTTCGCCCTCGTTAAGGCTTTGAGCGGCAAATTTATTATTAAAAATTGTGATATTCAGAACGCCTGTTCCGTCAGTAACTCTTGTTTTAAAAATGGTAAGCCCTTTTCTGATTTTTGCGCCAACTGGCTTTTTATCAACAATGGCTTTAACGCAACATTCTTCATCCAAAACAGTGTCAGAAATATTCTTTATTTTGCTTAAATCTCTGTATGTTCTCGGATAATAGCGCAACAAATCCCCAACGGTGAATATTCCGAGCTTTGCAAGTGCTTCTGCCCGCTTTTCACCGACACCTTTGAGATATTGAATGTTGCTGTCTTCGTTAATCATTTATATTCGTCCATTGGTCAGCATTGCTGAAATAATCTGTTACAGATGACTGATCAGCCACACCCATTGCCTGATTCGAGAAAACATTACCAGTTCTGTAAAGCAAGGGGATAAAGGGAAGGTCATCTTTAAATGTGTTTACAAAAAGTCCTATATCTGAAGTGCCAGATTGATATGCGTTATATGCAACGGCACTGTCTGAATAAGAATTTATACCGTAAGAAAGTGATGCGCCTGCAACGAAAAATCTTGAAAAATTAAGATTATTTTTCATCATACATTCGCCGATATACATATCGTAACTGCTTGATGAAAGCACATTAAAGAAATCATTTTCGTTATATTCATTTATATTAACTCGGATGTTTACTTTTGCAAGCTGTTCTTTAATTTTTTTGGCGGCAATTCGTTTGAACTGGCTACTATTGCAAACTGCAAGGCTAAATTCCAGCACCTTAGAAGAATCCTCTTCGTTATATCTGAAATTATAAGCCATATTTACCTTTGAATAGCCATTGCTTTCAAGAAGCTCAATTGCATCGTTAGCAGTTTTCTCTTCGGGAGTAAAAATCTTTTTTGTTTTGTAATAATCGGGGTGGAAAGGAAGCTCAGTAGGTACTCCGTTGCCAATAAAGCAGAAATCGCAAAGCTCTTTTCTGTCAAGAGCATAGCTGATTGCTTTTTTGATAAGCGGCTCGTGAAGCAGAGGCTTATTGGTATTGCAAACAAGATAAACAAAATTTGGAAGTGTTATAGGCGTTGCCTTACCGATAATCTGCGTGTACTCACCCGAAGAATATGTATCCATAATAAAATTGATTCTGCCAAGTGAATAGAGCGGACTGATTTTTTCATCATCTGCTGTTGCAACAAGACCGATGTTTCTGTGCTTCGGGAAATATCCGCCTAAATGCTTTGTGTTGGCGCAAAGATAATACATATTGTTTTTGTTCATTGTGAGGAAATATCTGCCGCTGCCAAGAGGAACTTTGAATGTTGCGTCTTCATCGCTAAGTGCTGAAGTATCGTCAGATTCACTGCCCATTGTTTTGATAATAGGGAATGTAAGCAGATTTATAAGGTCAACCTCAAAGGTTCTGAACATAAAAGTTACGCTGTTGTTTCCTGTTGCATCTACTCTGTCGAAGTTGCTCAAATCATCCTTGTATCTGTCGCAGGTTTTGGCAGTGTTAAAAGAATTTACAATGTCGGTAACCGTCAGCGGAGTGCCGTCAGAAAATAAAACACTTTTGATATTAACTGTGAGCGAGTTGCCGTTTATCTGTTCACTTTCAGCCACAAGACCCTCTGCCTTGAAGTCATTGCCGACAGTGTAAAGTGAATCATACAAAAGCGTTGAAAGGTTCTGGTTTGCTTCCGATTCTGCAAGGTACGGGTTAAGTGAATCACCGCTGACATAGGGGAGATTGATGTTAATCTCTTCAACGGGGGAGTAGTTGTTATCAGCGGCATCTTTGCCCATTGAATTTTTTTCAATAATTTTTGAAGGGTCGAAGCATCCGCATAAAGAAATAATAAATACAAAGACCATCGCTAAGGAAATAATTCTCAGTGTTATTTTCATATTCATTCACCTGCAACGAAATTTTTAACAGATATTGTCCTGCCACTTTTTTCATCAATTTCAAAAATACAGCCTTCAATGGAGCAGGGGGAATCTGCATTAACAAATCTTTGGGGTAATCCTGTTTTAAGAGCTTTTATAATTATTTCAGGCTCAACGCCTAAAACAGAGTATTCGGATCCGCACATACCAAGGTCGGTAATATAACCTGTGCCTTTTGGAAGTATCTGCGCATCAGCCGTTTGCACATGAGTGTGAGTGCCAAAAAACGCTGAAACTCTGCCGTCAGCATAAAAGCCAAGAGCCTTTTTCTCTCCTGTTGCTTCTGCGTGAAAATCAACAATTTTAATCTTGCAATCTTTGATTTTTTCAAGTGCACTGTCAAGTGCATCAAAAGGATTTTCACTGCCTTGCATAAACGATTTTCCAAGCAGATTTATTATACCGATTTTGTATCTGCCCATATCAACAATTCCATAGCCGTTGCCAGGACTTGACGGGTGAATGTTGTAAGGGCGGATTATTCTGCTGTTTTCATCAAGGAAAGAATAAATTTCATTTCTTCTGAAAGTGTGATTTCCGCCTGTGATAAAATCAACACCGCTTGAAAAAAGATGCTCTGCGCTGTGTGGCAATATGCCGTTGCCGACCGCTGAGTTTTCACCGTTAGCAATGCAGAAATCAATATTTTCTCTTCTTTTAATTGCTGGCAGGAGCTTGCGTACTTTTTCGCATCCTCCGTTGCCCACTACATCACCGAGGGCAAGAATCTTCATTAAATCCCAACTTTCATAAAAAATCAGTTTATTATACCAAATCTTACTTGAATATTCAACCGAAACAGAGAAAAAAATACCATAATACTATTAAATTGGGTTATTTTTATAAAAAATGTGCCGCCAGAAATCAATCTGACAGCACATATACATTAAATTTTATTTTTTACTGCTTCGGTTTGCACACATCAACCCATTTTACAAATGAATCTGAATACTTTTGAAGCTCGTCGGGTGTCAGCTTGATGGCACTGTTACTGCTTCCGCAGGCAGGATAAACAAACTGAAATCTTTTAAGTGATTCATCAAGATAAACCTTACAGCCGTCATTGAGTGCAAAGGGGCAGATACCGCCAACAGCATGACCTGTTTTTTCTAAGGCTTCATCTGCTGTGAGCATCTTTGCTTTTAAGTGAAACTCAGCTTTATATTTTGCATTGTCGATTTTAACATCGCCTGCGGTGATAATCATAACACATTCACCGTTTACATTAAAAGTCATTGACTTTGCAATTTTTTCAGGTTCACAGCCAACGGCAATTGCCGCCAGCTCAACAGTTGCACTTGAAACATCAAATTCAAGAATCTGATCTTCTATACCAAATTTTTTAAAGTATTCTCTAACTTTTTCTATTGCCATTTTCTGCCTCCATCAATCCTCAATTGCAGCTTTCTGAGAGTTGATTTCTTTAAAAATATTCATATCAAATTTAGGTGTTCTGTCATAGCAATAAAGTCCGTTCTGTTCTTGCTCAACATCATAAAGCTGTGTGTAGCAGAAGCCAAACATTTTATCATTGTTAAGGAGCGCTTCGGTAAGTCCTTTGTATCTTTCAATAAACTCTTTTTCGCTCTTGGGAGCATTGCCGTAACCCCATGAGTTTTCGTCATTATTAAGAGTCCATTTTATTCCGCCGTATTCACTTACAAATGTTGGACCACCCTCATATTTCTGTATATGAGAGAAGCGGTCATGAAGCTCACCTATTTCCATAAGCTTATCATAATTTGCTTTGAATGTTTCAACATCCTGCTCATAATCGTGAACATCAAAAATATCTGTTTTAACATGGAAGTTACCGCTTGTATCAATGCAGGGGCGTGTTGAATCAAATGCTTTTGTGCAATCATAAACCATTCTCAAAACATCGTCATACTGCTTGCAGCCGTTTTTATCCCATGTTTCGTTAAATGGACACCAGCCGATAATTGCAGGGTGGTTGAAATCACGCTTGATTTCCTCAAGCCATTCGGGAAGAATTGTATAAATTGAATCAGCTCTTGTGTGGTCAAGACCCCAGTTGGGATATTCGCCCCATACGATATAACCCATTTTATCGCAGTGATAAAGGAAGCGGGGTTCAAAAATTTTCTCATGAAGTCTTGCTCCGTTAAAGCCTGCATCCATTGAAATCTGAATATCTTTAATCATTGCTTCGTCAGAGGGGGCAGTGTAAATTCCGTCGGGATAAAATCCCTGATCAAGCACAAGACGCTGGAAAACGGATTTATCATTGAGCATAAATTTCATACCGTCAAATCTGATTGAACGCAAGCCGAAATAACTCTTTACTTTATCGTCATTGAATTTCAGCTCTAAATCATAAAGATTGCCCTCGCCAATATTCCAGAGATATTTATCTTTAAGGTCAAGATGAAGATAAACAGTACCGCCATTTGTTTTTGAAACATCAACACCCATAACGGTATTGTTAAACATTGCCACAGCTTCAATAACGCCACTGCCAACAACTACAGCCTGAATATCAACAGAGCCATTCTCTGCGTTGGGGTAATACTTTACAGATTCAATATATTCTTTTTCAGTTGCTTCAAGCCATACTGTCTGCCAGATGCCTGTTGTTCTTGTGTAATGGCATCCATTAGAAGGATAAATTTCACACTGCTTACCGCTTGACTGGAGGGGACTTCTTGTGTCATCCTCAGCATAAACCGTTAAAATAAATTTGTCTTTTTCTGCGTATTTGGTAACATCAAAAGAGAATGAAGAGTAGCCGCCCTTGTGAGTGCCAACAAGCTCGCCGTCAATAAATACTTTTGTAAAGAAATCGCAGGCACCAAAGTGAAGTACAATTCTTTTGCCGTTGAATCTTTCTGGAATTTCAACAGTGCGTTTGTACCATACACCTCTGATAAAATCAATGTTGCCAATGCCTGAAAGCTTGCTTTCGGGGCAGAAAGGTACATTGATTTTTTTGTTGAATTTGTAAGACGGGTCGCTGTAGCCTTTAGCTTCACCGCTGTTTTCGTTATCATAAATAAAATCCCACTGTCCGTTAAGGTTAAGCCAGTTTGAACGCATAAACTGCGGATTGGGATGCTCGTTTCTGTAAATAGACATAAACTTCCTCCTAAATTTAATACAGAGTTATTTTAACATAACGGCACATCTTATGCAACAACTATTGTTAATTTTCTCAACATATGGTATAATACCCGAAAAAATTTCAGGGTGATTGTATGACAGAGGATGAACTTCTTATATCATTCATTGAGGATAAGCTGGATGAATGCGACAGAAAATCGATTATGACCTGCACAGACTTTCTTGATTTAAGAAAGCAGAGCATTGCTGTTACACATCTTAAAAGAAAAAAGGGTGTTCGCTGGGTGCTCTTTGGCGGATACGAGCAGGCAGAAAGAAAGATAATTGTCTTTTTGCCCTTTTATATCGAAAATTTTGAAAGTTATATCAGCGATAACAAGCAAGAGAATCCGCTGAAAGTTTTCAGAGCAGATAAAGATGGATTTTCAAAGCTGACGCACCGAGATTATCTTGGTGCACTGACAGGTCTTGGCATAAAAAGAGAAAAGTTAGGCGATATAATCGTTGACGAAAAAGGATGTTACTTTTTTGCAAAACCGTCTGTATCGAAATTTATCGAACAAAACTTCACGCAAGCGGGCAGGGGAACAATAACAGTTTATGAAACGGATGCAACCGACGGCTTCACATACGAAGTAAAGGTAAAAGAAAAGTGCTGTTTTGTGCAGTCTATGCGACTTGACAGCGTATGTTCCGCTGTGTTTTCAATTTCACGCTCTAAAGCATCGGAATTTATCGAAAAAGGTCTTGTTTTCTTGGATGACGAGCAGATTTTTAAATCTGACCGCCGTGTTTCAGTGGGTCAAAAGCTGGTTATCAAGGGCAAAGGCAGGGCAATTTTAAAAGACGATTCGTCAAAAAGCAAGAAAGGTCGCACCGCATTGATTGTTGATGTGTTCATTTAAGTCATAAAAAATTGTTAAAAATGTCCATATATACAAAATAAAAATTAAAATATCAACATTTAAATACACAAAAAAATATTGTAATTAAGATTTGATGATGTTATAATAAGTTATATATTGTTTCTGGAGGGGAAATTATGACTAAAAATATCGCTCACAGAGGATTCAGCGGCAAATACCCTGAAAACACAATGCTTGCTTTTAAAAAGGCAATTGAGGTGGGTGCAGATGGTATTGAGCTTGATGTTCATTTCACCAAAGATAAAGAGCTTGTAATAATCCATGACGAAACAATAGACAGAACCACAGACGGCACAGGCGAGGTTGAGAGCTTCACATATGAAGAGCTTTCAAAATTCAATGCTTACGGTAGATTTGAGGGTCAATTTGATTTTCAGAAAATTCCTACACTTCGTGAATATTTTGAGCTTGTTAAACCTGTTGAGGGATTCATCACAAACATTGAATTAAAAACAGGCATTAACGAATACCCCGGCATTGAAGAGGCTGTGCTTAAACTGATTGATGAGTTTTCTTTAAGAGACAGAATTATTATTTCATCATTTAACCATTTCAGCGTTATGCGTTTCAAGGTTATTGCACCCGATGTTAAGTGCGGCTTCCTTGAAGAAAGCAGAATTATCAATTTTGGCGCATACGCAAAGAAATATAATGTTGAGTTTGTTCATCCTCTTTATAAATGCCTTACAAAAGATGTTTTTGAAGAGATTTATTCAAACGGAATAGGCATAAATTCATGGACGGTTAATGATGAAGATTCTGTCCGTTTCCTTGCTCAGAATAATGTTGATGCTGTTATCGGCAATTTCCCCGATATGGCAGGCAAGGTACTTAAAGAATTTAACTAAAATTTCTCGGAGGTGAACCGATGGGAAACGACATTTTAAGTGTCGGTATTGATATCGGCACCTCAACCACACAGGTTATTTTCAGCAGAATTGTTATGGAAAATATGGCATCGTTTTTTGCAGTGCCACACATTTCCATAATTGATAAAGAGGTAATTTATAAGAGTGATATTTATATGACCCCTCTTGTAAATTCATACCTTATAGATGGCGACAAGGTCAGAGATATTGTTGCAGGTGAATTTAAAAAAGCAGGATTCACTCCGCAAGACACTCAGACGGGCGCAGTTATTATAACAGGCGAAAGCGCAAGAAAAGAAAATTCCGCACTTGTGCTTGAAAAGTTAAGCGATTTTGCAGGGGACTTTGTTGTTTCAACAGCAGGACCCGACCTTGAAAGCGTAATTGCTGGCAAAGGCAGTGGAGCGCAGAGTTATTCAGAAGAGAATGCCTGTGTTGCGGTCAATCTTGATATTGGCGGCGGCACAACCAACATTGTTGTGTTTGACGAGGGCAAGGTTATTGCAAAGGGTTGCGCTGATGTTGGCGGCAGGCTTCTTAAATTGGAGCAGGATTACACCGTTACATATGTCAGTCCCACAGCGCAGATGATTTCTGATAAGCACGGTTTATCCCTTGCGGTGGGTCAGAAAACAGACGATAAAGCAATCACAATTCTCTGCGATGAAATGGTAGGGCTTGTTGAGCAGATGCTTGGCATTTATGAGAAAACCGATATGCTCAATTCTGTTGTTACCAACGGAAGCACCGAGCTCGTTATCCCGAAGCCAATCAGGGCGGTCTGCTTCTCTGGCGGAGTTGCTGATTGCATATATAAAACAGGATTCGACAAATTGCAGTTTGGCGATATCGGCGTATTTCTTGGAAACTCTTTTAAAAAGAGCAGACTTTACGGCGATTTCAGGCTGATAAATGCAAAAGAAACAATCCGTGCAACTGTTGTTGGTGCAGGTACTTACACCACATCAATTTCGGGTAGCACGATTACATATTCAGAAAACATTTTACCACTAAAAAATGTTCCTGTTCTGAAGCTTACACTTGATGAACAGGCAAAAGTTTTTAACGGCGATAAAGATTTTTTAAGAGAAAAGGTTAAGTGGTTTAATTCGCAGAATGACTCAACAAAACTTATTCTCGGTCTGCCAGGGAGTAAGAATCCCACATACACTGAAATCGGTATTCTTGCGGACACAATCGGCTCTGTAATGGATGAGGTTCTTGACAAAAATGAACCGATTTTAATTGTTACCGAATGTGATATTGCAAAAGCTTTAGGGCAGGCGATTAGACGCAGATTTTTAAATAAACGAAGCATTATTTCAATCGACTCAATCAGTGTTGATGACGGTGATTTTGTTGATTTAGGCAAACCGCTTATGGACGGGCTTGTTATTCCCGTTGTGGTTAAGACCCTTATTTTCGGATAGGAGGATTTCATTTGAGACTGAAAACAGTAATACTTGGCAAAACATATCAGTTTAAAGATGTTAAAGAAGTTCTTGCCAAGGCAAACGAAGAAAAATCGGGCGATATTCTTGCAGGTATTGCCGCAGAGAGCGGAACAGAAAGAATCGCCGCAAAAGAGGTTCTGTCAAATTTGCTTGTCAGCGACCTGAGAGAAAATCCTGTTATTCCTTATGAGCAGGATGATGTTACAAGAATTATTCAGGACGCAGTGAGCGAACCTATTTACAACAAAATAAAGAACTGGACAATGGCAGAACTGCGTGAATACATCCTTTCTTACAGCACAACAGAAAGAGATTTAAGACACCTTTCAAGAGGTCTTACAAGTGAAATCATCGCTGGTGTATGCAAGCTGATGTCTAACCTTGACCTTATTTATGCCGCATCAAAAATCAGAGTTACTGCTCATTGTAACACCACAATAGGCGAAAGAGGTCATCTTTCAACAAGACTTCAGCCAAACCACACAACAGATAATGTTGAGGGTATCACAGCTTCTCTTTTTGAGGGACTTAGCTATGGTTGCGGTGATGCACTTCTTGGTCTTAACCCTGTTAACGATACAATCTCAAGTCTCAGCGAGGTTCTCAAGAGATTTGATGAGGTTAAAAATGAATTTGAAATCCCCACACAGATTTGTGTTTTAGGTCATATCACAACTCAGATAGAGGCTGTTAAGCGTGGCGCACCATGTGATATGATTTTCCAGAGTATTGCAGGCAGTCAGAAAGGTAACGAGGCTTTCGGTTTCACAACAGAAACTGTCAGAGAAGCAAGACAGCTTATGCTTCAGCACGGCACCGCAACAGGTCCCAATGTTATGTATTTTGAAACAGGACAGGGTTCTGAGCTTTCAAGTGATGCTCATTTTGGTGCTGACCAGGTTACTATGGAAGCTCGCTGCTACGGCTTCGCAAAAGAGTTTTCACCATTTATGGTAAATACTGTTGTTGGTTTTATCGGCCCTGAGTATCTTTATGACAGCAGACAGGTTATCAGAGCAGGTCTTGAAGACCACTTTATGGGCAAGCTTACAGGTATCCCCATGGGTTGCGACTGTTGCTACACTAACCATATGATGGCAGACCAGAACGATATTGAGAATCTTTCACTTCTTCTTGCTTCATGTGGTGTTAACTATATTTTAGGTGTTCCCACAAGTGATGATGTTATGCTTAACTATCAGACTAACGCATATCACGATGTGCAGACACTCCGTGAAATTCTCAACCTCAGACCAATCACTGAATTTGAGCAGTGGCTTGAAAAAATGGGAATCATGGAAAATGGCAAATTAACAAAATATGCGGGTGATCCCACAATATTTCTTAAAAGGAGGTAAGCTGAATGGATAACAATGCAATAGAAAGTATCGTTCAGGCTGTTTTGGCACAGCTTGCCTCAAACGGAGGAGATATTTCAGCAGATTCTGTTAAACAGACAGTTTCATCTGTTGCTGATAATATCCCCGATTCACAGCTTGTTGACATCACGTCAAAAGAGGTTAAGTCAAAGCCTCTTATTGAAGAGCCTTGCGACATTGACGGTCTTAACAGAATGATAAGCAAAACAACGGCTCGTATCGGTGTTGGCAAAGCAGGCCCTCGCCTTAAAACACAGACAATACTTGCTCTTCGTGCAGACCATGCCGCCGCAAGGGATTCAGTTTTTGCTGATGTTGACGAAAAGAAAATGCAGGATTTAGGTATGTTCTGCGTTAAAACCTGCTGTAGAGACAGAAACGAGCATCTTACAAGACCTGACCTCGGCAGAAAGTTTGATGCAGAAACAGCATCAGAAATCAAATCAAAATGCACACCAAATCCCGATGTTCAGTTTATTGTATCTGACGGACTCAGCTCAAAGGCAATTGAAGCAAATGTAAAGGATGTTCTCCCTGCTGTTATGGACGGTGTAAAGTCTATGGGTTACAGCGTTGGTACACCTTTCTTTGTTAAATTTGGTCGAGTTGCAAGCATGGACCATGTTTGTGAAATTGTTGGCTCAAAGGTTACTTGTATTCTTATTGGTGAGCGTCCCGGTCTTGGTACTGCTGAAAGTATGAGCGCATACCTCACATATGAATCAAAGGTTGGTATGCCCGAAGCTAACAGAACAGTTGTTTCAAATATCCACTCTGGCGGTATCACCGCTGTTGAAGCAGGTGCATACCTTGCAGAGGTTATTGACCTTATTATGAAAAATAAGGCAAGTGGCGTTAATCTTAAAAAATAATCAGATTTATTACAGATAAAGAACGGAGGGAAAGGCTTGAGAGGGGACAGACTTCAGACAAAAGTTTTAAGCGTTCAGATTATCCCGAATGCTGATAAAGCACTTTTAGAAAAGCTCAACGCAGGCGAAGATGTAAGAAGCCTTGGTATCATCACAACAGATTGCGATGATGTTTCTTATGCCGCACTTGATGAAGCTACCAAAAAAGCCAATTGCTGTGTTGTTTATGCACGCAGTATGTATGCAGGCTCATCAAATGCTTCAACAAAGCTTGCAGGTGAATTTATCGGTATTCTCGGTTCGCCCGACCCTGCGGAGGTTCGCTCGGGTGTAAATGCTGCCGTCAGTTATATAGAAAACGATGCCGCATTTTACAGTGCGAACAGTGATGATTCAATTGTATATTTTGCCCATTGCATTTCAAGGACAGGCTCTTATCTTTCAGAGCAGGCAGAGGTTCCCGAAGGAACTGCAATGGCATATCTTATAGCTCCGCCGTCAGAAGCCATATGCGGAATGGATGCGGCACTGAAAGCCGCTGATGTTCAGATGAGAGTTTTCTACGGTCCACCGTCAGAAACAAACTTTGCAGGCGGATTGCTCACAGGCGATCAGGCGGCTTGCAAAGCGGCATGTGAGGCTTTTGCCGACAGAATCTGCAAAATGGCAGATAATCCTATTGATTCAGAAGAGGAGATTTAATTATGGGTTTAGATCGTGATTTACAGTCAATTCAAGAGGTCAGAGACCTTGTTGCAAATGCAAAAATTGCACAGAAAGAGCTTGCCACTTTTTCGCAGGAGCAGATTGACAGAATAATCTGCGAAATTGCAAAGGACTGCGCCGCAAACGCACAGACCCTTGCTAAGATGGCTGTTGAGGAAACAGGCTTCGGTGTATGGGAAGATAAGGTTCTCAAAAATCTTCTCGGAAGCACAATTACATATGACAGCTGCAAAAATATGAAAACCGTTGGCATTATCAATGAGGATAACGCCCGTGGAATCATTGAGGTTGGAGTGCCTATGGGCATTGTTGCGGCTCTTATTCCCTCAACAAACCCCACATCAACAACAATGTATAAATCAATCATTTCAATAAAAGCAGGCAATGCTATTGTTGTAAGCCCTCATCCTAATGCAAAGAATTGTATTCTTGAAACTGTTAAGATTATTCAGGCTGCTGCAAAGCGTGCAGGCGCACCCGATAATATCGTTCAGGCAATCTCTCTCACAACAATTGATGCAACAAACACACTTCTCAAGCACAGAGATATTGGTGTTATCCTTGCAACAGGCGGCGAAGCAATGGTTCGTGCGGCTTACAGCTCAGGTAATCCTGCTATCGGTGTTGGTCCTGGCAACGGTCCTGCATTCATTGAAAGAACTGCCGATATTCCACTTGCAGTTAAGAGAATTTTTGATAGTAAAACATTCGATAACGGCACAATCTGCGCATCAGAGCAGAGCATCGTTACAGAAAGCTGTATCAAAGAACAGGTTGTTGCAGAGGTTAAAAAGCAGGGAGGTTACTTCCTTAATGCAGAGGAAACAAAGAAGCTTTCAGGCTTCATTCTTCGTGCAAACGGCACAATGAACCCCAAAATTGTTGGTAAGAGCGCAAAGGTTATCGCTGACATGGCAGGCTTCTCAATCCCTGAGGGTACAAGAGTTCTTGTTTCTGAGCAGACAGAAGTCAGCAAAACCAACCCCTATTCAAGAGAAAAGCTTTGCCCCATCCTTGCATTCTATACAGAGAGCAACTGGGAATCAGCCTGCGAAAGATGTATGCAGATTCTCTATAACGAGGGCGTAGGTCATACAATGACAATCCATTCACAGAATAAGGATGTTATCAAAGAGTTTGCACTTAAAAAGCCTGTTTCAAGACTTCTTGTAAACACCCCAGGTGCACTTGGTGGTGTTGGTGCAACAACAAATCTTTCACCTGCATTGACACTTGGCTGTGGTGCAGTTGGCGGAAGTGCAACGTCAGATAACATTTCACCCCTTAACCTTATTAACATCAGGCGTGTTGCTTTTGGTGCAAGAGAGCTTGAGGAAGTAAGAGGAACAAATCCCACTCCCGAAAAGGTATCTGCTCCTGTAGCCTGCACACCTGTTAAAAAGCCCGTTTACGGTTCATCTTTTAATGAATCAATCAACGCAGGCTATGATAAATACATTAAAAACAGCAAGCAGAATGTTCGTTCAGAAAGCGGTTCAAACTGCTGTGGCAGCACAATCACTTCAAAAGAAGTTGAAGACATCACAAAAGAAATTCTTCGCCGTTTAGGCAAATAATCTTTGTTTGAAAAGGCATAGCCTTTCAAAATATATATATTTATTTTTAGGAGGAAAATCTCATGGCAACATTACAGGCACTTGGTATGATCGAAACAAAAGGACTCGTAGGCTCAATCGAGGCTGCGGATGCAATGGTAAAGGCAGCAAACGTAAACCTTATCGGTAAGGTTCATGTTGGTGGCGGTCTTGTTACTGTTATGGTAAGAGGCGACGTTGGCGCAGTTAAGGCTGCAACAGATGCAGGCGCAGCAGCAGCATCAAGAGTTGGCGAGCTCGTTTCAGTTCATGTTATTCCCAGACCCCATAACGAGGTTGAGTATATACTTCCCACACTTGACAACTGCGACCGTCAGTAATTTTTAATCCTGATCGGCAGTTGCCGCCGAAAGGTTTACCTTAAAATAATAGAAAGGAGGATGCGTTTTGGAGATTTTAACAGAAGCAGATTTACGCTCTGGCAGAGTTGTCAGCACCAACGGAAGAGTAATTGTATCTGAAAAGACTTTTATTACACCACTTGCAAAGGAATTTATCAGAGATAACCACATTGAGGTTATCTATAACGATAAAAAAGAATCCGCAGGCAGCTTCGGTAAAGGCGTTATGAGCTACACCCCCATACCTAAAAGCGGAAGCAACAGATTTGTTGACTACGAAACAGGTGAAGGGTATGAAGAAAAGCCAGAACATATGACACATATGAGAGATAATCTGCTGGTACCGAAAAATCATCCACGCATTCTCTTCAGAGGTAAGCTTGACAGCTTGCAGGCACTTATTATGCAAACGCAGATAACCGCTCTTGATGATGGCTACAAAAACATTGCAGAGGAGCTTGACGAGGTTATGGCTTTCGTTCAAATTCTGCTTGGTTGTGAAGTCAAGGATGAACCTGTTCCCGAAATCAAAATTTTCGGTATGAATTCACAAAGGCTTCGCTATGTTTCGCATCATCTGACAGAGGAGTTTGGTATTCAACATTCCATTCCTCATTACTCTATGGGCAAGGTTTGCGTTGCGTTGAACACGTTGAGGACTTTTATCAGAGAAACTGAGCTTTCTGCTGTTAATGCCTTTACTAAGGATGACAAAATGCTTCGCAGTGATATTGTTGAAGCACTTAACCGCCTTAGCAGTTGTGTTTATATAATTTTCTGCAAAAAAGTTGCTGGTCAGTACGATTAAGGGTGAGAGTATGAACGAAAACGAAATCAGAGCTATTGTCAGCCGTGTATTGGCTGATATGGCAGGGGAAAAGAAAGAAATCCCCATTGAATCATCGGCAAGACATGTGCATCTTACAAAAGAAGCTGTTGAGGCTCTTTTTGGCAAAGGTGCAGTTCTCACAAAAAGGAGAGATTTATCTCAGCCGGGTGAATTCTTAAGCGAACAAAGACTTAAACTTGTTACAGCAAAGGGTGAAATTGCAAATGTCGCAGTTTTAGGCCCCGAAAGAAAAGCTGTTCAGGTTGAGCTTTCTATGACAGATTGCCGCTCCCTCGGCATAAAGGCACCTGTTAACCTTTCAGGTGATTTAACTGGAGCGGGCAGTGTTTATCTTGTGAGTGAAAACGCTGTTTATGACGCAAAGCAGAGCGTTATCGTTGCGCAGAATCATATTCATATGACACCTGCGGACGCTGAATATTATGGCGTTAAAGATTCACAGAGTGTCAAAGTTACTGCGAGCACAGCCCGTCCCGTAACATTTGACAATGTAGTTATCCGTGTAAGCCCCAAATTTGCCCTTGCAATGCACATTGATTTTGATGAGGCAAATGCCTGCTGTCTGGGCAAGGATTCCACAGGCAAACTCTCATTATAATTCGAGGATTGATTATGGAAAATTTATCTTATGACGCTTTGGTTGAGCTTATCACCAAAGAGGTTTTGAAGGTATTATCACAAACGAATATTGCATCTGTTGATTGCAACGGTAATGTTGATAAGCGTCCGCTGGCACTTGTTATTGGCGATATTAAAAATTTGCCTGCATTTGCTGGTGAAAAATACAGATTCGCTGATTTAGACACCTATAAAGGTGATATTTCGTGCTTTGACTGTGTTTTTATCGCTTCGCTGACCTTTGCACAGCTGGCAGATTGCGCCCTCGGCAGGGATTCCACACCAGCTTCTTGTGCAGTTATCAAGGCACTTTTAAGCGGTAAGAAGGTTTATCTGCTTGAGTCTGCATTGCCTCACAGAGCATTCAAAGAAACGGCAGACAGAAAGTTTTATGCTATGCTTGAGGGCTATGTAAACAGCCTGCGTTCTTTTGGTGCGGAGCTTATACGAGAGCAGTGGTTCGGCAAAAACCTTAATAAAGACGCTATTGAAGATAATTCCGTTGATAAGGTTATCACCGAAAAACTTGCAATTTCACTTTGCGAAAATTGCTCTGGCGGAATAGTTCGCCTGAGAAGAGGCACAGTGATTACACCTTCTGCAAAAGATATTTTCAATCATTCAGAAGTTAAAGTTGAATTTGTTGATTAGGAGGTAGCCCCATGATAATTTGTAAGGTAATAGGCCATGTGTGGGCAACCAAAAAAGAAGAAACACTCCTTGGTCAGAAGCTTATGGTGGTTCAGGAGGTTGAAACCAATAAAACAAACGGTGAAACCTTTGTTGCCGCCGATGTTGTTGGCGCAGGAGTAGGCGAGCAGGTTCTTGTTGTAAGCGGCAGCACCGCAAGAAGAGCCCTCGGCAGAGATGATATCGCAATTGACTGCGTTATTGTCGGAATTATAGATACACTTGAAGTTGACCGCGAAGCGGCACAAATTGCACAAAAGCAGGTGAAATAATTGAATTTAACCGAAAAAATATTTAATGCAGGTATTGTAGGCTGCGGCGGTGCAGGTTTCCCTACACATGTTAAATATAACGCAAAAGTTGAGCATTTCATTATAAATGCCGCTGAATGTGAGCCGCTTCTCAGAACTGACAGATACATAATGTGCAATTATGCAAGAGAGATTATCACTGCGTGTGAAAAAGCTTGTGAGCATCTTGGCGCAAGAGATTGCACAATCGCACTTAAAAGTGCTTACAGAGAGGAAATTGCAGCTCTTGAGGTTGCCATTCTCGGTCTTGGTTCTAAGGTCAGACTTCACACTATGGATAGCTTTTATCCAGCAGGCGATGAACAGGTAATTGTTCACGAGGTTACAGGCAGGGTAGTACCCGCCGCTGGTATTCCTCTTGATGTTGGCTGTGTTGTATCGAATGTTGCAACAATGCTTGCTATTTATGATGCTGTGAACGATAAGCCGTTCACACACAAATTTCTTACAATGACAGGTGAAGTCGGTGAACCTGTTGTGCTTCATGTTCCTCTTGGAACAAGCTTCCTTGACTGCCTTAATGCGGCAGGCGGAGCAAACATCGACGATTATTTTGTTATCTGCGGCGGTCCTATGATGGGTAAACCGCTGACAAAAGCAGAGGCGGCAAAGACAGTTGTTACCAAAACAACTTCAGGATTCATTCTTTTGCCCAACGGAAGCAGACTTCCATCTCTGCATCAGACACCGATTCAGCACACAATTAACAGAGCTAAATCGGCTTGTATTCAGTGCACTTATTGCACACAGCTTTGCCCGAGACATATGCTCGGTCATCACATTGAGCCTCATAAGTTAATGAGAAAAGTTGCTTGCGGTTCAATTGAAGAGGCGGCTGAAACCCCCGAAGCAATCAATGCACTTCTTTGCTGTGAATGTGGCGTATGTGAGCTTTTTGCCTGCCCCATGCAGTTACAGCCAAGAAAGGTAAACTCTCTTATAAAGAAAGAGCTTGCCAAAAAGGGAATCAGATACCCAAAATCAAATCAGGAATATACTCCCGACCCGAACAGGGAATACAGAAAAATCCCCTCAAAGCGTGCGGCTAACCGTGCAGGCGCAGGAGCATATTACGATTACACAATCAAAAATTGCAAAGAATTCACACCAGCAACAGTTGAAATTCCAGTAAGACAGCATATCGGCGTACCCGCTGAGCCTGTTGTCAGTGCAGGGGAGAGCGTAAAATGCGGTCAGCTTATTGCCGCTTGTCCTGAAGGGAAAATGGGAGCTAACATCCACGCTTCTGTTAATGGAACAGTTAAATCTGTTGGTGATGTGATTATTATAGAAACAAAGTAGGTGAAGAGCGATGTATGAAACAATAGGATTTCTTGAATTAAACAGTATTGCAAAGGGTATTGAAGCGGCTGATGCTATTTTAAAGGCTGCTGAAACAGAGCTTCTTTTTGCAAGAGCAGGCTGCCCCGGTAAATATTACATTCTCTTTACTGGTGAAGTTGCAGCGGTTACCGCTTCAATTGAAGCAGGTGCCCTTATTGGCGGAGCAAATGTTGTTGACAAGTGCGTTATCCCGAGGGTTCATCCTCAGGTTATTGCGGCTATCAATGCGGCTGTTTCGCCTGTAACAACAAACGCTATCGGCGTTATGGAATTTTTCAGCGTTACAGCGGCTGTTTATGCAGCTGATGCCGCTGTTAAGGCTGCCGATGTCAATCTTATGGATGTAAGACTTGGCACAGGTATCGGCGGTAAATCTTTTGTTATTCTCACTGGTGAGGTTGCGGCTGTTAATGAATCTGTAAATTGCGGAATCAACACCAAAAACGCAGAGGGAATGCTTGTGTCAAAGGTTGTTATCCCCAACCCAAGACCCGAAATTTTTGATTCTCTTATGTAATCTGAGGTGTTAAAATGTCAGACGCATTTGAAAATAAACAGAGAATTATTCAGGAGTTTGTACCAGGTAAGCAGGTTACAATGGCTCACCTTATTGCAAATCCTGAGGATGATTTATATAAAAAACTCGGTGTTGTAAGCAAAAAGCGTGGTGCACTTGGCATTATGACTATCACACCAAGTGAAGCGGCCATTATCGGCGCAGATGTTGCAACAAAAGCGGCAGATGTTGACATTGTTTTTGTTGACAGATTCAGTGGCTCACTTGTAATCTGCGGTGATGTTGCAAGCGTTGAGGCAGCATTGAAAGATGTTCTCTCAACACTTAAAAATGTGCTTAAATTTGCTTCAACAGAGATAACGAGGACTTAAATTATGAAAAAAGTTATGCTTATCGGTTCAAGCACCTGTGGCAAAACAACCCTTTGCCAGAGGCTTAACGGAATGAAAATTGAATATCAGAAAACCCAGACAGTCGGTGTTATAAATAACACAATTGATACCCCTGGCGAATACCTTGAAAACAGACAGCTTTATAAAGGTATTATCGTAACTGCGGCAGATAGCGACCTTATTCTTTTCTTGCAGGATGCTACTGATGAAAGATTTCGTTTTTCACCGGGTCAGGCGGCATTTTTCAGCGTGCCTGTTGCAGGTGTTGTGAGCAAGACCGATATTGCTACTCAGGAGCAGATAAATGATGCTGTTGAGCTTCTTGAGCTTGCAGGATGTGAGCGAATTTTCCTTACCAGCGCTGTAACAGGCGAGGGGACACAGGAGCTTCTTGATTTTCTGAATGAAGAAGAATAAAAATTGTCAATAATTATAATATATATTGAAGGTGTTTACTATGAAAATCGAAAATATGGAAAAATACAGGGGCGTTTATGCACTTCTGTTAACAGCTTTTAATGATGATAAGTCAATCGACTATGACGGATATGCTGCATATGTTGAGTGGCAGGCTGCTAATAACCCTCATTATCTTTTCCCCGTATGCGGAAGCTCAGAAATGGCTTCTCTTACACTTGACGAAAGAATTAAGGTTGCAGAAACAGCTGTTAAACATTCAAACGGCGTTCCTTGCTTTGCAACAGCAAACCTTGAGCCCTCTTGGCATGGTCAGATTGAAGAGGTTAAGCGTATGGAGCAGACAGGCGTTGAGGGTCTTGTTTTTGTAACAAAAGGCTATGGTAATGATGATGATAGAATCGTTACATATCTCAATGAGCTTGCAGAAAACTCAACTCTTCCCATTCTTCTTTATGAGTTCCCTGGTCTTCAGCCACATCTTATGAGCGCAAAAGCTTATGGTGAGCTTGCAAAGACTGGCAGATTTGTTGGTATTAAAGACACAACCTGCAAGATGGACACTATCTGCGAAAAGATTGCTGTTCAGGGCGAAACAGGTGTTCTTCAGGCTAACATTCCTTATCTTCTTGAAGCATACGAAGCAGGCGCAAGAGGCGTTGTAGCAACTCCCACATCATGCGGTGCAGGACTTTTCAGAAAGATGTATGATGAATTCTTTGTAGAGAAAGATTATGAAGCTGCAAAGAAAACATATGAGCATATCATTCTTCTTGACCAGTGCATTGACAGTGGATTTATGGCAAGTGCAAAATATCTTTGCCAGCTTCAGGGTGTACCAATGTCATATGTAACAAGAGGTAATCACGACCTTGCACCTTCAAGACTCAAGAGCATCAGAACTTTCTATGATTATGCTAAGGCAAACGGCATCTTAAAGTAAAGTGAGGATATTATGACCAAGCGTTATCTTATAATAAATGCAGACGATTTCGGAATGTGTCTTTCTCAGAATGAGGCAACATTTGAACTTTTTGAGCGTGGAGGAATTACCTCCGCCTCAATGATGATGCCTTGTGGCTGGGCAAAGCATGCTGTCAGATGGTGTCAGAAGCACAAGCAGTATTCTGTTGGTGTTCACCTTACATTCACAAGCGAATGGGGGGGATACCGCTGGGGTCCTGTTTCGCAGGCTGAAACACTGAGGGATTCAGAAGGATATTTCCACCATGAGTGCGAGGATTTTGAGGCACAGTGCGATATGCAGGATGTTGAAAAAGAAATCCGTGCTCAGGTTAAAAAGGCAGAGAGCCTTGGATTGCGTGTATCTCATCTTGATACACATATGGCGGCTCTCTATGGTCTTTGCGGCAATTTTGACCTTATGCCCAAGACTTTTCAGCTTTGCAAAGAGCTTAAACTGCCTTTCAGAATGTACCGTTTTCCGCATCCCGAATATATCCCCGAGGGTCTTGATCTGCCAATTCCGATGTATGAACGCTTCGTCATGAATTATGCCAATATTGCAGATATGTATGAGGTACCCATTCTCGATAATCTTGTTTATCCAGAATGTCCTT
Organism: Acutalibacteraceae bacterium; assembly: GCA_045598085.1. Lineage (GTDB taxonomy): Bacteria > Bacillota > Clostridia > Oscillospirales > Acutalibacteraceae > CAG-488. The sequence goes on along the minus strand of JAZLLI010000006.1, from coordinate 118,957 downwards.
ATGAAGCATATAAAGATTTTGATACATTTAAAAAATTTGTTATAAACAGACTTGTTAATATCCCAGACGGCGTCAGCGAGGCGTATATTCATCCGTCAATTGAAACAGATGAGATTAAAAATATCACTGCCCGCTGGTGGAACCGTGTGTGGGAATATCAGATTTTTGCCGACCCGCAGACAAGAAAAATTCTTGAAAGCGAAGGCATTGAGCTGATAAATTATGATGATCTTGTTAATTTGCGTAACGGCAATAAATAAAGCAGAGGTATGATATTATGTCAAGAATTGTTGTTGCAGGAGCGGGTCATGGCGGTCTTGTTGCAGCATATCATCTTGCCCTGAATGGTGATGATGTTACTGTTTACGAAAGAAACAAGCGCAAAAAATTAGGCTATGACTGGCAAGACTCCTTTGATTACAAGTGTTATTCCTACGCTGAGCTTCCAATACCCGAAACAGGTATGAAAGACAGAGTGCCGATGACATTTGTTCCGTCAACCAATCCCTATATCAGCTTCTCACAGGGGAAGCAGTTGGGTAAGTATTCCCTCCACTTATTCCGAAAAGACATTTACAATCACCTGATTTCACTTTGTGAAAAGGCGGGTGTTGAGTTTTGCTTTGAAACAGAGATTTATTCTTCTGTTTTGTTTGGCAACCGTGTTTGCGGAATAAAAACAAACCGTGGCGATTTTTACGGCGACCTTGTTATTGATGCCGCTGGTATGTATTCGCCTGTTAAAAACAGCTTGCCCGATTATATGGCTGTGCCAAAAACATTTGCAGGCTGTGAAGTGCTTCACGCATACAGAGCGTATTTTGAAAAGAACACCGAATTTCCCGAGCCCGAAAACAAATATCAAGTTCTCTTTAGCGAAAACGGCGATATTGGTCTTGGTTGGGTTGTTACAAGAGAAGATTATATCGATGTTCTTATTGGCAGATTTGGCGATTTCAATATGAAAATGGCTGAAAAAGCTATCGAAAATCTCCGTGTAGATTTTCCGTGTATCGGCAAAAAGATTGTTCACGGCGGTTCAATTGCAGATATTCCTGTTCGTCAGCCAATTTCTGTTTTTGTTGCAGATGGATATGCCGCTATTGGCGACAGTGCGTGTATGACTATTCCTGTTATTGGCTCAGGTCTTACAAACAGCATTATGGCAGGTAAAATGCTTGCAGATACTGTTAAGGCTGATGAATATAAAAAGTTTGATGCAGGCAATTTGTGGGAATACGAAAAGCAGTATTATAAAGAAATCGGCAATAAATGCAGTGCTTTTGCACTTTGTAAGGTTATGATGAACAGTCTTTCACCCGAGGATATTATTTATCTGATTGAGGAAGAGGTTCTCACAACTGACGATATTTCGTTTAATGTGAACGATTCATCTATTGTTGAGATACTTCTCAGCGGTGGTATGACTATTCCATCACTTTTAGGCAAAGCCAAAAAGTTAAAGAGCAATGATGAACTGTTTAAAAAGCTTGTAACCCTTGCAGGCAATGCGGCAAAGCTTAAAACAATTCAGGTATCTTTCCCAAATCAGTATTCTCTTGAGGATATTCAGGCTTGGTCTGAAAAGTACGAAAATTTCTTTAGTTCCATTGCGGTTGAACCTAAAACAGACGAAAAATTATTATAATTCAATTAGCTTCGGGCGGTTTCGTCCGAAGTTTTTTGTTGTAATTTTTAGCATTTATGGTATAATATTACCATTAAATAATGAGGATGATTTTGTATGGCAGATTTTGAACAGAGCAAGCAGAGAGCAGAGGAGCTTCGAGAATCACTTAATTATCACAGTCATAAATATTATGTTGAGGATGCTCCCGAAATTGAAGATTTTGAGTATGATATGATGCTCCGTGAGCTTGAAAATATTGAAGAAAAGTACCCCGAACTTGTTACTGCAGATTCACCAACAAGGCGAGTTGGCGGCAAGGCAGACGGTCAGTTTGAGCCTGTTGTTCATGAGGTGAGAATGGAGTCTTTGCAGGATGCTTTCAGCTTTGATGAGCTTTGTGAATTTGACAACAGAGTTAAAGAAGCTGTGCCAAATGCAGTTTATGTTGTTGAGCCAAAAATTGACGGACTTTCTGTTTCCGTTGAATATGAAAACGGCGTGTTTAAGATTGGTTCAACCCGAGGGGACGGCAATATTGGCGAGGATGTTTCTGCCAACCTTTGCACTATTGGAGCTATTCCGCTTAAAATCAAAGAAAATCTGCCTAAAATTGAGGTTCGTGGTGAAGTTTATATGCCACACAAAACATTTAATGAAATTGTTGAACAGCAAGAGATTTTAGGCGAAAAGCCTTTTAAAAATCCACGCAATGCCGCTGCTGGCTCTTTAAGGCAGAAAGACCCAAAAATCACCGCAAAAAGAAAGCTTGATATTTTCTGCTTTAATGTTCAGCAGATTGAGGGCAAAACTCTCAGCGGTCATAAAGAATCCCTTGATTATCTTAAAGAATTAGGATTTAAAACAGTTCCGTTTTACACGAAATGCAACACAATTGATGAAGCTATTGAAGAGATTAAAAACATCGGCAACAAGAGGGGAGAGCTTCCATTTGATATTGACGGCGCAGTTATAAAGGTTGACGATTTTTCACAGAGAAGCCTTTTAGGCAGTACCGCAAAATTCCCCAAATGGGCAATTGCTTTTAAATATCCACCCGAAGAAAAAGAAACAATTCTTCATGATATTGAAATAAATGTTGGCAGAACGGGCGTTCTCACTCCCACCGCAATTCTTTCACCTGTGCTTCTTGCAGGCACAACCGTCAGCAGGGCAACGCTCCATAACGAAGACTTTATTAAAGAAAAAAATATCTGCCTTGGCGATACTGTAATTGTTAGAAAAGCGGGCGATATTATCCCCGAAGTTTTGACAGTTACAAAGCACGCAGATAATGCCGTGCCTTATGAAATGCCAAAAATTTGCCCATCATGCGGTGAGCCTGTTTTCCGTGAAGAGGGCGAGGCGGCTGTCAGATGCCTTAACACAGAATGCCCTGCACAGCTTCTGCGTAATATTATTCATTTCTGCTCAAGGGATGCTATGGATATTGAGGGGCTTGGCTGGTCTGTTGCGGAGCTTCTTGTTAAAAATGACCTTGTGAAAACACCTGCGGATATTTATTCGCTGACAAAAGAGCAGATTTCACCACTTGACAGGATGGGCGATTTATCCGCACAAAATCTTGTTGATGCCATAAATAAGTCAAAAGAAAATGATGTTGCCAAGCTGATTTTTGCATTGGGTATCCGTCATATCGGGCAAAAAGCCGCCAACCTTTTGGCGGAACGCTTTGGCAAAATGTCTGAGATTATGAATGCCAGCGAGGAAGATATTCTGACAATTGATGGATTCGGCACAATTATGGCAAAGAGCGTTGCCGATTATTTTAAAACAAAATCTAACCGTGAGCTTATTGATGATTTAATGGCGCACGGGCTTAATATGAAATATCTTAAAGAGGTTAAAGACAGCCGTTTTGCAGGCAAAACCTTTGTGCTTACAGGCACACTTTCAAAGTTTACAAGAAATGAAGCGTCTGCAATTATTGAAAGCTTCGGCGGCAAAACTTCATCCTCTGTTTCTAAAAAGACAAGCTATGTTCTTGCAGGCGAAGAGGCAGGAAGCAAGCTGAAAAAAGCAAATGACCTTGGAATTACAGTTATCAGCGAAGAGCAGTTTGGCAAAATGATTCTTTAAGGAAGTGAAAATATGGGGTATTTTGAAGAAAAATTTTCTATAAAAGCAGAGCCTTTGGCAGATGAAAAAAGTATTGCAGTTTTTGGCGATTTAAGGGTAACTGTTCTTTTTCCCCGTCTTATAAGAGTTGAAAAAAAGAGTGGCGATTCTTTTTGTGATATGCCGACGCAATCGGTTTGGAACAGGCAGTTTTCATCGCCGAAATTTGATGTAATCAGAGTCAGAAATTATATTGCAATTAAAACAGAAGAGGCTGAATTTGTAATAAATCAAAACAGCGGAAAGCTGAAATCAGTTACACTTAAAGACGGCAAAATTATCACAGATTTCAAGCGAGGAAATCTTAAAGGAACACGCAGAACTCTTGATATGACTTACGGCAAAATTCCGCTGGGTGATGGTATAATTTCTAAAAACGGAGTTGCTGTTCTTGACGATAAAAAGAGCCTTGTTATAAATGAAGATGGCACTGTTTCACCATACGACAGAAGCAGGGATTACTATGTTTTTGCATACGGTCATAATTACCGTGAAGCGTTAGCAGATTTTTATAAAATCACAGGCGCAACACCGCTTTTACCACGCTTTGCATTGGGTAACTGGTGGAGCAGATACAAAGCATATACGCAGGAAGAATATCTTAACCTGATGCAAAAATTTTCTGATAAAAAAATCCCTATAACCGTTGCCACTGTTGATATGGACTGGCACTGGGTTGATGTTGTAAATAGGTTCGGCGAGAGCGCAAAAAATCAAGCTGTTCCTAAAAATCCAAGTGAGCTGATTCAAGGATGGACAGGTTACAGTTGGAACACGGATTTGTTCCCCGATTATAAAGAATTTTTGCAAAAGCTTAAGGATATGAATTTTCATATTACGCTGAATGTTCACCCAAGCATGGGCGTCAGATGGTTTGAAGATCAGTATAAAGAATTTGCAGAATTTATGGGGATAAATGCTGAAGAAAAAACGCAGATAAAATTTGATATGACCGACAAAAAATTTGTTGAAGCATACTTCAAATTTCTTCATCATAAATACGAAAATGATGGCGTTGATTTTTGGTGGATTGACTGGCAGCAGGGGAGCAAAACTAAAATTCCCGGTCTTGACCCTCTGTGGGCACTGAACCATTATCACTTTATGGATTCAGAGAAAAACGGCAAGCGTCCGCTTATTATTTCAAGGTTCGCAGGCGCTGGCAGCCACCGCTATCCATTAGGCTTTTCGGGTGATACTGCGATTTATTGGAGTGCACTGAAATTTCAGCCATATTTCACTTCAACAGCATCAAATATCGGCTATAGCTGGTGGAGCCACGATATTGGCGGACATAGAGGCGGCAAAAAAGACGATGAACTTTATCTTCGCTGGCTTCAGCTTGGCGTTTTCAGCCCTGTGAACAGGCTTCACTCAAGCAACAATGAGCTTATGGGCAAAGAGCCGTGGAAACATTCAAAGCAGATTGAAGCTTATGCGGAGGATGCGCTTCGCTTCAGACACAGACTTTTGCCGTACATATACACCATGAATTATCGTTGTCATAAATTTGGCACTCCGCTTGTTGAGCCGATGTATTATTCTTACTCCGAAGAAAATGAGGCTTATAATTGCAAAAATCAGTTCTATTTTGGTAGTGAAATGATTGTTGCCCCCATCACTTCAAAGAGCGATAAACACACGCTGACCGCCTATTCTGATGTATGGCTTCCAGAGGGTAAATTCACAGATATTTTCACAAATAAAACATACATTGGCGGCGGAAAAATAAGAATGTTCAGAGGAATTGAATCAATTCCTGTTCTTGCAAAAGAGGGCGCAATTATTCCGCTTTCAGCTGATGGTGAAACGAACGATATTTCACTGCCGAAGCAGATGGAAATTCTTATTTTTAACGGCAACAATTCTTTTAAATTGTATGAGGATGACGGCGAGACAAACAACTATCTTGACGGTGAATTTGCGTTCACAACATTCACTGTTTCTGATGACGGAAATGATTTGTCATTCACAATTAAAATTGATGATGATAAAAAAATTCTGCCTTACAGAAGTTATGTTCTCTCTTTCAGAAACATAAAATCTTTCAGCAGAATTGAAAGCGAAAATGCAGAAATAAATGTTTTGAATGACAGTGATTTTGTAAAGCTTTCTGCACGAAAAAATAACACAGAAAATGAAATAAAAATCACTGTTAAAAATTATATTTCTGTTGACGAAACAGACAAGGCTGATGAATACATTAACCTTGCATCAAAGTATAATTCTTTGAATCTCAGACGAAACTTTTTTGCAAAATCTGCACCAAAAGGCGAAACTGGAATTTTCACTCCACGCAGGCTTAAAGAGCAGTTTGAAGAAGTAAACAAGATGATATAAAAAAGCACGGAGTTCACTGCGAACTCCGTGTTATTTTATGGAATTTTTATATCAAAACTTTCGATTTTTTTGCTCCACTTTCTGATTTTAAGAATATCAAATTTTTCGGGAGCGTTCTTATATGTTGAAGCGGCTCTGCCACCCTGAATAAGTCCGTTGATAATTGCGAGGAAGAACGGCGGATTTTTCATTCCTCTTGCGGCTTTGCCTAAAAGTGCGGCGATATTTGTGTTTTTGCCTGCGCCTGCAAGGTCAGATGACTGAATAACATCATTTTCAAAAAGGAAGTCAACACCCTCACTTGGAATTGAAAGAATGGAGTTTTTGAGTCCCTCATTCTTTGCAGTTTCTCCGCCATAAAGCTTGTGAAATTCACGGTTGTATTCCCAAAGATTTTCTCTTGAAAAATCGCTGGCATTTTTGATTGTTTTTGCAAGAAGTTCACCTGCAAGAAGTGAAAGGTCGATGCCCATACCGTTCATGGGTGTTGTCATAAATGCACTGTCGCCAACTGCGGCATATCCGTTATAAACCATAAGGCTGAGGGGGCGTCTTACAGGGATAACGCCGTAATTTCCGCCGTGTAAAATTTCATCTGTGAACCATGGATGGCTCTCTCTGAATATTTCAACCTGTTCCTTAACCTTTTTATCGTCTATTGGGTCGATTCTGCCAATAAGAATATCAACATTGTCGTCATTTGTGCAGAACCATGAAAGACCCTTTTCGCCCTCATGATACATATAAACTTCAAAAGGAACTTCAGGCATTTTAGCTTTAGCATCTCTTTTATAATATGCTCTGTAAGCATAGAAAAGGTCGCCACGGCGAGGTGATTTTTCAATCTCTGCGCTGTCTGGCAAATTCTTTCTGATAGGGGAGAATGCACCTGCAGCATCAATAACCATATCTCCGCTGACAACACCGTCTGATGTAACAATGCCTGTTACAAAGTTTTTATCAATAACGGGTGAATAAACCTCTGTTGAATAAATAAAATTAACACCGCATTTCTCTGCGTAATCAATAAGCATATCAAGCAGGGGAATACGCCACATAATTTTCTGGCGGTTATCTGCATTATAGTTTATAATAACTTTTTTGCGTTTTGCAGGGCTTACAAAAGCACAATCACCTCTGTATCTCCAGCATCTTTCGGGAAAATCTTTTTCACTTTTTTCAATAAGACGGGCAAGCAGAGAGAAAGTGAACCTGTCCTCCCAGTCATGACCCAATTCTTCTCTTTTTTTCTTTTCAAAAACAGTAACATCAAATCCATTTTTGGCAAGCTTTGCAGCGGCAATAATTCCGCCATGACCTGCGCCAACAACAATAATTCTTTTCATAATGCACAATCCTTTTTTAAAAGATAATCTATTTTAGCATATATTTCTTGTTTTATCAATAAAAAAGTCAGGAACGATACGCTCCTGACTAAAAAATTATTTGCCTAAATGTTTTTTTACAAGGTAAACCGGTCTGTCTTTGGCTTCAAGATAAATTTTTGAAAGATATTCACCAAGAATACCAAGGCAGAGAAGTTGAATACCGCCAATAAATAAAAGCAGGAAAACAATTCCTGTGGTGCCTGTAATGCCTGCACCTGTGCAAAGGCTGTGAATAAGAACAACCAAGAGGTAAATCACCGAAGCAATTGAAGAAAATGCACCGACAAATGTTGAAAGCTTCAAAGGGAATGTTGAGAAAGAAATAATGCCCTCAAGAGCATATTTCATAAGCTTCATTACGCTCCATTTGGATTCACCTGTGGCTCTTTCCTCAGCAGTATAAGGAATATAAACAGTGTTGAAACCAACCCAGCTGAAAAGTCCTTTTGAAAATCTGTGATACTCTGTCATTTTTAAAACAGAATCAATTACATTGCGATTGAAAAGGCGGAAATCAGATGCGCCGTCTTTAAATTCAACATCAGAAACCTTATTTATGAATTTATAAAACATACTTTTAACGCTGGATATTGCCTTGCCTTCACTTCGACTTTCCTGATATGCAGTTACACAATCAACCTCGGGGTCATTTTTCATAATATCAAGCATAGAAAGAACAACTTCAGGACGCTGTTGCAAATCAGCATCAATAACGCAGGCTTTTTCGCCTTTAGCGTTGTTAAGTCCCGCATAAATTGCCGCTTCTTTGCCGAAATTTCGGCTGAAAGATATAACCTGAATGTTATAATCTTTTTCATTATCATAAAGCTCTTTTAAATTTTTATATGTTTCATCCTTACTGCCGTCATCAACAAAAACAAATTCATAAGTAAAATCTTTGTCTGCAAATACTTTTGCAACTTCGCTAAAAAACAGCTTAACATTATTTTCTTCATTAAAGCAGGGGACAATAAGGGATAAATCAATTTTATCTGACATAGAAATCACTTCCTTGCAAATTATTATATCAAAGTGTAAAATTAATTTCAATAATATTTATAAATATTAAAAAATAAAAAAGATTTTTTTAAAATATCTATTGACAAAAGACTTCTAATGTGGTAATATATGCAAGTCGTAAAGACGCGGGTGTAGTTTAGTGGTAGAATTCCAGCCTTGCAAGCTGGTCGTGTGGGTTCGATTCCCATCACCCGCTCCATATAATATGTGCGCCAATAGCTCAGCTGGATAGAGCAACTGCCTTCTAAGCAGTAGGTCAGGGGTTCGAGTCCCTTTTGGCGCGCCATATGGTGGGTATAGCTCAGTTGGCTAGAGCGCCAGATTGTGGCTCTGGAGGTCGTCGGTTCGAGCCCGATTACCCACCCCATATTTTTTAGCGCGGAGTCGAGTAATTGACTGCGCACTTTTTTTAACTTAATACTTTGGGGTGTCGCCAAGGGGTAAGGCAAGGGACTTTGACTCCCTCATCCGCTGGTTCGAATCCAGCCATCCCAGCCAGAAAGGCTCCTTTTCGTTTGAAAGGGAGCTTTTTGCTTTTAGGTAATAAAGAAATTAAGAATAATTACAAATAAATTATAAATAAATAATAAATTTTTAGAAATATGTTTGCAAAATGACATATATGTGGTATAATTAATAAGGTTATGACACAATTTGTAAAGTTATTTATATAAAAACGATTAGGTGATATGTTTATGGGAAAACTGATTGTTATTGAAGGACTTGACGGAAGCGGTAAATCAACCCAGCTTGACCGCCTTGTTAAGAAAATTCTTGCAACAACTGATATAAAAATCAAGCAGATTAAACTGCCCGATTATGACAGTGAATGTTGCGCCGCTGTCAAGAAATATCTTAAAGGCGATTTTGGCAAAACCCCCGAGGATGTTAACGCTTATGCGGCGTCATGCTTTTATGCTGTTGACAGATTTGCAAACTACAAAACAAAGTGGAAAACTGATTATGACGAGGGTACGCTGATTATTGCCGACAGATACACCACATCAAACGCATATCATCAGGCAACAAAGCTCCCAAAAGAGCAATGGGCAGATTATTTTAAATGGCTTGAAGATTTTGAATATAACAAAATTAAAATTCCGAAGCCCGATGCTGTTATTTATCTTGATATGCCGATTGAAATTTCGCAGAAAATGATGTCTGAAAGATACAAGGGCGATGAAAGCAAAAAAGACATCCATGAGGCAAATATAGATTATCTTCTTAAATGCAGAGAGGCGGCAAAAGAAGCCGCAAAAGCTATGGATTGGTTCGTTATTGATTGCGCTGACGGTGAAAATCCCAGAACAATTGAATCAATCGGCGAAGAAATTGATAATTATGTAAATAAATTCTTATATTAAGTGCAAAATCTATTTACATTTATTGGTAAAAGGTGTAAAATAGTATGGTTAAGAAAGGGGCGAACCTTAAATGCTTTACGCTTTTCTCGCAAAAGGATTTGAAGAGGTGGAGGCAATAGCCGCCATTGATGTTATCAGACGAGCAGAAATTGAAATTTATACCGTTGGAATTGGTTCAAAAATCGTCAGCGGTTCACATAATATTCCCGTTTTTTGCGACCTTGATGAATCCGAAGCAAAAATAGATGATTCGGTTGACGGAATACTTTTACCTGGTGGAATGCCCGGAACACTCAACCTTGAAAATAACGAAACGGTCAACAAGTTTATTGATTATTGTGTTGAGAATAACAAGCTCGTGTGTGCAATTTGTGCCGCACCGTCAATACTTGGTCATAAAGGCATTCTTGAGGGCAAAAAAGCAGTATGCTTCCCTGGCTTTGAATCAGAACTTAAAGGTGCAGAGCTGAGCTCAGAATTTGTTGTTGTTGACGGCAACATTATTACCGCAAAAGGAATGGGCAGTGCTGTTGATTTTGGACTGAACATTGTTGAATATTTTAAAGGTAAAGAAAAAACAGCCGCTCTCAGAGCTTCATTACAGTGCCCCAGATAACCCGAAAGGAGGTTTGGCTTTATGGAACCTATGAACAAAAAGCAAAATAACAATGATGTTGACATTGACTCATTGCTTGCATATTACAAATCAGATGATACAAAGCAAAAAAGTAATTTATCAGCCAACATCAGAAGAGCAGATAATAAAGCTAAAGCCGAACCGCTGTCAAATTCCGCAGTGAAAGGCGTTAATGCCTCACAGGAAAGCAGACAGCCTCAGCAGAAGAAAAAATTTGTTGTCAGAATTGATGATGATGAATATAATTATTCAGGCACTTCAAGTGCTAACAGCGACCAGAAGCCTGCTGATAATTCATCAATTTATTTTTCAAATTATAAAGGCAGAAATGCAAGAGTTACAACTAACGGCAAGCCTTATACAAGACCTGCAGCTTCCAGCCAGTACAGACCAGCTTCATCACCTGCGAAAAAAACTACAGGTAAAAAGAAAGTTGGCAAAAACATCAAAACAATCGGTGGCAAGTTTGCAGCTGTACTTTTTGCCTGCATAATTCTTTTCACTTCAATTGCTTCATATCTTTCTATTACAACAATCAACGATATTCTTGCAATAACAGAATCTGACGATTCTATTGAAGTAAGAGTTTATAAACATAACTCAAAGGGTGAGGAAGACCTCACAGACGACCTTTCATACAGCGAGATTATTGATATTCTTGCAGATAATAATCTTGTAAGCAGAAAGGAAGTATGCAAGCTCTTTGCAAAATTCAGACATTTTGATAACGAGGCTTATAAATTCAAACCAGGTGTTTATACATTCAAAAAGAGTATGGGCGTTGAGGGTATGCTTTATAAATGCCTTCAGCAAAACAGAACAGCAGAAACTGTTACTGTCAGCTTCCCCGAAGGATGGACAATCACACAGATGTTTGAAAAGCTTGAAAAGAACAAGGTTTGCACTGCAAAATCACTTTACGCTGTTCTTGATGCTTATATGGAAACTCACAGTGATGACTATGACTTCCTTAAAAATGTTCCGCAGGACGAAAAGAGATATCAGGTATTTGAGGGTTATCTCTTCCCCGATACTTATGATTTCTATGTTGAGTCAGACCCCAACTTCGTTATAGACAAGTTGTTCAACTCATTTAACTCTCATTGGAATCCTGAATGTCAGGCGCAGGCACAGAAGCTTGGATATACAATGGATCAGATTATGATTATTGCATCTATTATTCAGAAAGAAGCTGCCAACAGCTCACAGATGAAAGATGTATCTTCTGTGCTTCATAACCGACTTAAAAATTCAGTAAACTATCCGTCAATCGGATGTGATTCAACTTACGATTATATTTCAAATTATTTTGATGCAGCAAACTTCGCAGTATCTCAGAAAGCGTATTACATCAGCGTCTATAAAACAGATACTAACAGAGGCTTGCCGCCAGGACCGATTTGTAACCCTGGTCTTGACGCTATTGAAGCAGCTCTTTTCCCGACAAGCACAAATTATTATTTCTTCCAGCATGATAAGTTCGGTAAGATTTACCTTGCAGGCACAAAGAGCCAGTTCGATTATGATTACAGTGTAGTTCAGAGAGTAAATAACAGTGATTGATATGAATGAATTTATAAATGCCCCGGAGCTTCTTGCTCCTGCCGGGGACAGAGAAAGATTTGACAAGGCTCTGTATTTTGGTGCAGATGCCATATATGTTGGCGGTGCGGAGTTTGGCATGAGAACCGCACCAACCAACTTCTCTTTTGAGGAGTTGACAGATGCTGTTCAGGCGGCACACAAAAAGAATGTTAAGGTTTATCTTACCTGCAACACAGTGCCAAGAAATAATGAACTTGACAGACTTCCCTCATTCATTGCAAAAGCAAGGGATGCACAGGTTGACGCACTTATTATTTCAGACCTTGGAACAATGCGAACAGCTAAAAAGGTTGCACCTGATGTTGATATTCATGTTTCAACGCAGGCAGGTATCACAAACTATGAAACAGCCAATGTTTTCTATGATCTTGGCGCAAAAAGAATTGTAACTGCAAGAGAGCTTTCTTTAGATGATATTGCAGAAATGAGAGCAAAAATTCCCATGGATATGGAAATTGAGTGCTTTGTTCACGGTGCAATGTGTATGTCCTTCTCTGGCAGATGCCTTATTTCAAATTATCTTGCAGGTCGTGATGCCAACAGAGGTGATTGCGCTCAGCCTTGCAGATGGAAATATCACCTTATGGAAGAAACAAGACCAGGTGAATATTTCCCCGTTATTGAGGACGACAACGGCACATACTTGATGAATTCGAGAGATATGTGTATGATTGAGCATATACCTGAGCTTATAAGCGCTGGTATTTCATCTTTCAAAATCGAGGGCAGAGCAAAATCTGCTTATTACACAGCCGTTATCACTAACGCTTACAGGTCAGCAATTGACGCATTTATGAAGTGCGAAAATAAATCTAATTTTGTTCTTCCTCAGTGGATTTCAGAAGAAGTCAGAAAGGTAAGCTATCGCCAGTATTGCACAGGCTTTTATTATGGCAGACCGCAGGATAATGCAGAGATGTATTACGAGGGTGGCTACCGCCGTGAATGGAATGTTGTTGCTGAGGTTAATAAGACCGAGGGCGGCAGATTATACGGCTTCCAGCGCAACAGATTTTTTGATGGCGACGAACTTGAAGTAATGCAAAAAGGTGTTGAACCTTTCACTATTAAAGTCAGCGATTTAAGAGATTCAAAGGATGAGCCGATTGAAAATGCGCCGCATCCGATGATGAATTTCTCTTTTAAATGTGATAAAATTATTTCTGACGGAGCAATTCTTCGCAAGAAAATGTAAATTGATACAAGGGAGGTAATGTGATGGCAACAAAGAAAAAGAAGAAAAGAAAGTTTAAAAACGGCATTTCCAACACTTTTGCTGTTCTGATTTCTATAATGGCTGTTTGCTTTTTCACAATGGTTATCGTTGTGGGCTTTATAGGCATCAATGCAATAGCTGCTATTAACGGTGATGCGGCAATTTCTCTTTCAAGTATCAAAAGCAGTCTTAACCAGACTACATTTCTTTATGCTACTGACTCTGACGGTGAAACGGTTGAGCTTGCCCGACTTCACGGAACAGAAAACCGTGTCTGGGTTAACCTTGAAGATATTCCAGAGGATGTTCAGCACGCATTCGTTGCACTTGAGGATAAAACATTTTATAAGCACAACGGTGTTAACTGGAAGCGTACAGTTGGCGTTGCTTTGAAAAACAACAGTCAGGGCGGTTCTACAATCACTCAACAGCTTATTAAAAACATAACTGGTAATAACGAAACAACCTATGTTCGTAAGTACCACGAAATTCTCACTGCTCTCAACATTGAAAAGGCATATGCAAAAGAAGGCTATGAGCCAAAGGACGAAATCCTTGAAGCATACCTTAACACAATTTATCTTGGTCATGGCTGTTACGGAGTTCAGACAGCGGCAGAGAGTTATTACGGCAAAAACCTTGAAGACCTTAATCTTGCAGAGATTGCCGCACTTGCTTCAACTACCAAGAATCCATATGCTCTTGACCCGATGTATCATAAAGAAGACAATAAGGTAAGAAGAGATTATTGCCTTAAATGTATGCTTGAGCAGGGCTATATTTCAGAAGACGAATATAAAGAGGCTCTGAACACTGAACTTGTTCTTGTAACTGACGATAATTATCAGGGTAGTCAAGTTAAGAAAGAAGAAGAGAAAAAGGAAGAGGAAACAAAGGTACAGGGTTACTATGTTGACTTCGTTATCAATCAGGTAATCAGCGACCTTATGGAAACTCAGAATTGCTCAAGAATTGAAGCATCCAACATCATTTATGGTGGTGGACTTCAGATTTATACAGCTGTTGATCTTGATATTCAGGAAATCCTTGAGGATGTTTATGTAAACCGTATTGGATTTATTGATAGAAAAAAGGCACAGTCTGCTATGACAATTATGGATTATCAGGGCAGAGTTGTTGGTATCATCGGCGGTGCTGGTGTTAAAGAGGGCGCACGAAGCCTTAACAGAGCTACAGACTCTCCAAGACCTCCAGGATCTTCAATTAAACCTCTCTCAGCTTACGCTCCAACAATGGATGAGGGCGGAATTTATTGGTCATCAATGATTCTTGATAGATCATGTAAAACAGTTAATGGCAAGGAATGGCCTAAGAACTACAACGGCGACTACGGCAGTGGCGCAAATGTATCTGTTCAGGTTGCTCTTGCCCGCTCACTTAATACAATCCCTGCAAGACTTATTCAGAATACTCTCGGTCAGCAGAAATCATATAATTATCTTACAGATAAACTCCATATTTCAACACTTTATGCTGATAAGGGCGATAATGCTGTTGAGCGTCTTGCAATCGGTGCTTTCTCTTACGGTGTAACGTCACTTGACCTTACTGCCGCATATTGCTCACTTGGCAACGGCGGTAAATATTACAAGCCTTATTCATATTATAAAGTTCTTGATTCAAGTGGCGAGGTTGTTCTTGATAACACTCATAATCAGGGCGAACAGGTTTTCTCAGCAGGCACAGCAGATGTTATGCGTGAAATGATGAAAACTGTTACAACATCATCCATTGGTACTGGTTATGGATATGGCGTTGACAGATTTGAAACATTTGCAAAAACAGGTACTACCGACGATTACAAAGATAAATGGTTCGCAGGCGGTACATCACAGTATTTTGCAGCTGTATGGTATGGTTATGACCAGCCAGAAAAAATTTATTGTGCATCAAATGTTAACCCTGCAGGTGAAATCTTTAAGGTTGTAATGAATCGTGTTCATAAAAATCTTTCACCCAAAGAGATGGAAAAGCACAGTGATGTTATTCAGAAATATTACTGCCCATACTGTGGAAAGCTTACAAATTATAGTAGCGGTTCAGCATATCTCGGTTGGTTCGACCCCGAGAATCTTCCTGGATACTGCACAGGAAGCCATTATTCATCATATTCAGGTGGTGGATACTCTGGCGGTACAACCAGCGGCTACACAGGTGGATATTCTGGTGGTACAACTGGCGGTGGAACAACAACTGGCGGTACTACTGGAGGAACAACAGGTGGATACACAGGTGGCGGAACAACCACAGGTGGTGGTGCTGGCGGTGGAACATCCACAGGTGGAGGCACTTCAACTGGTGGTGGCGACACTGGCGGTGGCGCAGAGGCTACGGAATAATATGATTATTTTATCAATTGACTACGGTGATGCAAGAACAGGTGTTGCAATATGCGATTCACTTGAATTTCTTGCTTCACCTGTTGAAGTAATACATCAGAGTTATGATCCAAAGGTGCTCACTCGAATAGATGAACTTTGCAAAAAGCATAAACCGCAGCAGATTGTTGTTGGACTTCCCAAGAATATGGACTCTTCTATCGGTGAAAGGGCACAGAAATGTATTGATTTTGCCGATAAAGTCAGAGAACTTACGGGCATTGATACAGTAATGTGGGATGAAAGACTTACAACTGTTGAGGCTCATAATTATCTTAATAACACTAACACAAGAGGGCAGAAGCGCAAAAATGTTGTTGATGCTGTTGCCGCAAC
Source organism: Acutalibacteraceae bacterium (assembly GCA_045598085.1). GTDB lineage: Bacteria > Bacillota > Clostridia > Oscillospirales > Acutalibacteraceae > CAG-488. The sequence continues at coordinate 102,886 of JAZLLI010000006.1, read as the reverse complement.
AATTATTTTGCAGGATTACCTCGACTACAGAAAAAAACATTAAAAAGAAAGGATTGCCGTATTTTCAGATGCTTCAATCCTTTTTTGATTTTTGTAATAATTCTCTGATTCCCATTATAATCAGCATTACACCAAATATTTTTGAAAGCATATTTCCCGAAATCACTGTTGTTAGATAAAGCCCGACCGCAACACCAGGCAGGGCTGAAAGCAAAAAGGGGAGTATCCTTTTAAATTCAATCAGTTTGTTCTTGGTGTGAATTATCAATGCGGTTATGGCTGACGGAATAAAAAATATAAGATTCATTCCTTGAGAGGGGAGTTGCTTGAATTTTAACACCTGTGTAAGGTAAATTATAAGTATTCCGCCTCCGCCAAATCCCATTGCTCCGAGAATGCCAGCACCAACTGACGCAAGAATATTCCAGATTGTCATCTCAGCACCATCCTTATCCCTGCCCAGATGATGAACACAGCAAAAATTTTCTTTAAGATTCTTTGTGGAATTTTAGGCAATAATATTCCGCCTGCAATGGCACCTGCGATGCCTCCGGGCAAAAAAATCAGCGTATCTTTTACGCTTGCAAATCCGTTTATGTGATAAAATATTGCGCTGATTATGCTAAGCGGAAGAATCACAGCAATAGCGTTTGCGTGAGCTTTGTTTTGCTCCATGCCGTCTTTTTTCAATGCCGCTACGGTTATTATTCCACCGCAGGCACCGATGAGTGAATTTATCAATCCAATCAAAAAACCTGTAATATATTTGTTTCTATTTTTCATAGATATATCATTCCTGCATAATAGTTAATGTGGGGTGATAAAATTGAAATTTGAAAAAAATCTTAAAACTGCCGTCATAGCAGTTATATTGGTGTTTATTATTCTTCTCATTATATTTGCGATTTATGCAAAGAATAGAAATGATGCTATAGGTGTTTTTTCGCAAAATCCCTTGAACCAGACGATTATTGTCGATGCAGGTCATGGTGGTGCAGATGGTGGCGCAATCGGTGTTGACGGCACAATTGAAAAAGAAATTAACCTGCAAATTGCAAATAAACTTCGCTGTATCTTGCAATTATACGGCTATAATGTTATTATGACAAGGGATGGCGATGATTCCATTCACGATGATGATGCAAAAACAATTCGACAGAAAAAAGTTTCTGATATCCACAATCGTGAAAAAATCATTATCGAAAATCCCGATGCAGTTTTTATCAGTATTCATCAAAATAAATATTCAGACGCTTCTGTGCACGGAACACAGGTGTTTTATTCCAAAAATAATCCGTTAAGTCCATCACTTGCGCAGAATGTTCAGAATTCAATTGTTGATAATCTGCAAAAGGATAACTATAAAAAAATTAAGAAGTCGGGTACAGAGATTTACCTGCTTTATCATTCGCCGATTCCGTCAATTATGGTGGAATGTGGCTTTGTTTCAAACAGCAGTGATCTTTCAAATCTGAAAGACGGGGAGTATCAATTAAAGCTTGCCGAATCAATTGCTGACGGCATATTAAACTATTATAAAGAACAGGATGAAAACAATGGCAGCAAAGGATAAGTCAATATTTGTCTGCTCTGAATGCGGATACGAAAGTGCAAAATGGTACGGTCAGTGCCCTGGGTGCAACTCTTGGAATACTATGGCAGAAGAAGTGAAAACTGTTTCTTTCTCAAAGAAAACAGGTACATCTTCTGCAAAAAGACTGACCGCTCATAAGCTTACAAACATCACAACAGACGAGGAAATTCGATATAAAACAGGGCTTAATGAGCTTGACAGGGTTCTTGGCGGCGGTCTTGTTAAAGGCTCGCTTGTTTTGCTCAGCGGCGACCCTGGCATAGGCAAGTCAACAATTTTGCTTCAGATTTGCCAGTTTATCGGCAAAAATCTCAATATTCTCTATGTATCGGGCGAGGAATCAGCTAATCAGATTAAGCTGAGAGCCGACAGACTTGGTGTTTATACAGATAATCTTGAGGTTTTGTGCGACTCGGATATGGAGAGTATCTGCGAATATATTAAAACAGAAAGACCGAGCCTCGTTATCATTGACTCGATTCAGACCGTAGGCATACAGGGGCTTTCAAGCTCCACTGGTAGTGTTACTCAGGTCAGAGAATGCACAAATCTGCTTATGGTAACAGTGAAATCTCTTGACATTCCAGCTATTATCGTTGGTCATGTAAATAAAGACGGCAATATTGCGGGACCCAAAGTGCTTGAACATATTGTTGACGCCGTTTTATATTTTGAGGGCGAAAAAAATATGTCCTACAGAATTTTGCGTGCCGTTAAAAATCGATTTGGCTCAACAAATGAAATTGGCGTTTTTGAAATGCTTGATACAGGTCTTGCCGATGTTGAAAATCCATCAATGATGCTTATTTCTGGCAGACCGAAGAACACATCTGGCTCTTGTGTTGCCTGTGTTATGGAGGGTTCACGACCAATCCTTGCAGAGGTGCAGTCCCTTGTTGCCACCACAAATTTTGGTAATCCACGAAGAATGACAAATGGCTTTGATTATAACAGACTTTCCATGCTCCTTGCTGTCCTTGAAAAAAGGGGAGGTTACTTTTTTGGAAACACAGATACTTATGTAAATGTTGCAGGCGGATTAAAAATTGATGAGCCTGCATCTGACCTGCCAATTTCAATTGCGCTGGTTTCGAGCCTTAAAGATGTTCCAGTTGATGAGGATGTTATCGCTTTTGGCGAGGTTGGTCTTGGCGGCGAAATCAGAGCTGTAAGCAACTGCGAGCAGAGAATAAAAGAAGCCGCTCGCCTTGGCTTTAAGAAATGCATTATTCCGTATCACAATTTTAAAAACTTAACAGCTTCTGTTAAAAACACTAAAATAGAAATTGTTCCTGCAAGAACTATCAGAGCGGCTTGCGACGCTGCACTGTAATAGGGGAGTGGTGCAGATGATACAACCGCTTCAAATGCCAAATTTGCCACAGGGGAGAGTTCACCATGTGGCAGTAAGCGATTTCAGCGAACCTTTATTTGCAAAGCTTTCTGAATTAGAAATTGAACCAATTATAACAATAAAGTCTGTAAATCTTGATGAAAAGATAAATTATCACACCGATATGTTGATGCTGAATGTGTCAAAAGGTGTGATTTTAGCGGATGATAGTCAGAAAAATAATTTTGTGAAATTTTTAACAATAGGGTATAGACATAGTGAACTAAATTCACAAATCAAGTCGCCATATCCAAATGATTCGATGTTAAACGCTGTTTTTATAGGTAATAAGCTAATTTGCAACACCAAAACTGTTGATAAATCAGTGATAAAATACGCAAAAGAAGCTGGTATGACAATTGTGCCCGTAAATCAAGGATACACAAAATGCTCAGTTTGCGTTGTGAATGATAATGCAATTATAACTGATGATGAATCAATACATTTAGCTTGTGAGAATTTCCAGATTGAGTCATTGCTGATTTCAAAAGGTTCTGTTAAGCTGAAAGGATTTGATTATGGCTTTATCGGAGGCTGCACAGGCTTGATTGATAAAAATAAATTGTTGTTTAACGGTGATGTAAACTATCATAAAGATTGCAATAAAATGCTTGATTTTCTTAAAATACACTGCATAGAACCTGTTATTATTGATAATCATCCATTGTGCGATATTGGCAGTATTATCCCACTTACAGAGGAAATATAGCAATTTTAAGTTATTTTCCCTCCCCTAAATTATACAAAATTTTTATTTTGTATAATTTTAGATAAATGAAAATATAACGCTTTTCGCCTACCCGCATTGAAATATTTCTTTGCGGGTTATTTTTTTCTAAATTGATAATACTACTAATGGTGATAATTTTGCTTGTAACACTTATTCGTGGCTTTATTTTATACATTTTTATTATTATTTGTATGCGATTTATGGGTAAACGCCAGCTTGGTGAGCTTCAACCAACAGAACTTGTTATTACAATTTTGCTTTCAGAAATTGCGTCTATCCCCATGGAAAATAACGATGTGCCTATGATTAACTCAATCTTCGCCGCCCTGCTTTTGGTGTGCCTTGAAATTATAAACTCTGTTATAATTATGAAAAGCACAAAGGTCAGGTATCTGCTTCAGGGAAAGCCTGCAATTGTTATAAATGACGGTACGCTTGACCAGAAGAAATTAAAAGCATTGCGTTTCACAGCCGATGATATTCTTGACCAGCTAAGGCAAAAAGATATTTTTGAGCTTGAGCAGGTGCAGTATGCCGTGGTGGAAACAAACGGAAGCTTGAGCGTTATGAAAAAAGGTCAGTATGACTCCCCTACCAACAGTTCTTTTGGATTTAAAAGTGAAAAACAAGGTATCCCGATTCTTGTTGCAAATGACGGAAAATATATTGAAACAGTGATAAAAGAATGTGGATTTGAAACCCGAAAAATTGAAAAAATTTTGAAGAAAGAAAAAGTGGATATTTCTGAGGTTTTGATATTGCTTTTGGATAAATATGACAACTACACTTTAATTAAGAAGGAAAAATCATGAAAAGATTTTGCTGTGCAATAATTATTTTACTTTTAACTGTTACTGCATCTGCTTTTTTGAACTTTAAAATTATAAAAATTTCTGATGAAATTTCCCGTGCCACAAGCGAGAAAAATGACGACAAAATTGTTGAAATTTGGGAGAAAAATTATCTGCTTTTTTCTCTTGTTTTAACACAAGAAAAGACCGAAGAAATCGAGCTGATTATTGACGATATTTCAAAAGAAAAAGCTCCCTCAGAATTACTGAAGAAGCTTAAAAATGAAATGGATGGAATCAATGATTCTATGAAGCTCAGTGCAGAAAATATTTTTTAATTTATTTAAGACCTGCATCATCAAATCTTTTTGAAGTGTTTTTGTCAGAAAGTGCAACACCTTTCAATCTGTATCGAATACTTCCGCTGCTTTTTATCAGCGTTGAAAAAATTCTTTTTATCCAATAAAAAGGAAGAAGAAACGGGAATTTTTTTAAAGCAGAATACCGTGCTTGCATATAACTTTTTTCTGGGAAAATTGTTGTAAAAATATATTTGAATTTACTCTGTTTTTTTTCATCATTTAAAAGGAAACTGTTAAGCTCATGATTGGCAGATTTTCCATAAACTCCGCTTGAAATTATGTATTCGCCTACAGCGTCAAATTCACCGTTAAATGAGCCACAAAACCATGAGAATGACATATCTCTCATTTTCTTTTCAAAATTCTTTAAGCCTGTTTTATCAAGCTCTGATGCGATATAATCATAATCTAATTCGTTTTTATAAGTGGAATTATAAACAAAAACATCGCAGACAGAGCGGATTCCTGTTCCGCAGATTTGATAATGCTTTGCCATGTGAGCAATAAGAAAAATATAGTAATCTTCTTTTGAAAATTCGTAGCTGAACTTTTTATTTTCAATAAGATGGGCACGCTCAAATCCTGTGCCAAAATAACCGTAGTATTTATCAAGGCTTTCGTCAATCAGCGACTTGTGAAGCTCCACATGAAGCCCTTTTCCTTTTGAAAAAGAGCCGTGCAAAAACTCCTCAGAATCAAAAGAATAGCCGTGGTTCAACATAATTTCTGTTGCTTTTTGAAGCTCATTCCCAACAAGAATATCAACATCACCCATTGAGCGCAGATACGGCTGTGGATAAAGATTTTTTATAACAAATCCTTTTAAAACAATGTGCGGAATTTCATTCATTTCAAAGTCATCACAAAGAAGCTCAATTTCGGTACTTCTTTGTGCTTCTATCATCATTGAACGCAGAATATTTTCGTTAAAAATTCTATTGATATTTTCTGGCAATTTAACATCAGAATTGCAAAGACCAAAAGCTACAATGTTAAGTATCTTATGCTCTGCACAGAATTTGATAAAATCCTCCCAGTTATCGGTGCCAAAATCGGTAATTTTTTTGTTGCAGAATACTGATGAAATAACACTGATAGCAAGAGAAGCATAGTTTAATATTTCGTTGTTTTTTTTAGGCATAATCAGCTCCCCTTTCATTACATAATTTTATAATATTTTTTTGAATTTGTAAACTCTATTTTCAAAAAACTCTTGACAATATTTTGCTTAAATTGTAAAATAAACATATAAATTTATTGTGAGGTGAATTTTTTGAACGGCGACGGCAGTCCAGTGCGATTGTGCACATTAACAAATTACAACAGCAAAAGAGAAAGAGCCGTTCAGGAAATTTAATTTTTCTGATTTATTTTTGTTTGCCCTTTCCTTTTGCGGAAAGGGATTTTTTATGGATAATAAAGCAATTACAGAAATTATTGAAAAAATGCTTGCCAACAACAAATTTTCTGCGCTGAAAGAGCTACTTACAGAAATGAATGTTGTTGACATTGCGCAGGCAATTGAAGAAACCGAACTTCCAGAAAATCAGGTGCGAATTTTCCGACTTCTTTCTAAAGATTATTCCGCTCAGGTTTTCTCTTATCTTGATTCAGATTCTCAAGGTGCAATTGTTGAGGCTATCACAAACACTGAACTTGAATTTCTTATGGAGGATATGTTTGTGGATGATGCAGTTGACTTCCTTGAAGAGGTGCCTGCAAATATCGTTACAAGAGTGTTGGCTCACACAAACCCCGAAACACGAAATCTTATTAACAGATTTTTAAATTACCCCGAAAATTCTGCGGGTAGTATTATGACAATTGAGATGGTGTCTTTCCCCGAAAATTACACCGTTGATATGGCAATTTCTGAAATCAGAAGAACTGCTCTTGACAAAGAAACAATTTACACTTGCTACTGCACAGATTCTCAAAGAAAGCTTGTTGGTTCTGTTCCTTTGAGAAGACTTATTGTTTCCCCTGGTGATTCAGAAATCAAAGATATAATGTTTGATGATGACCAGCTTTTGTTTGTAAATACACTTGACGATCAGGAAAAAGTTGCGGCTCTTGCAAGAAAATATGACTTGCTTTCTGTTCCTGTTGTTGATAATGAGCAGCGTCTTGTTGGTATCATCACCATTGACGATATCGTTGATGTTATTGAAGATGAGAACACAGAGGACTTTGAAAAGATGGCTTTGCTTCTTCCCTCTGAAGATCAATACCTTAAAACTGGTGTTCTTACTCTTACCAAAAACCGAATTATCTGGCTTCTTGTACTTATGGTTTCTGCTACGTTTACAAGTCAGATTATTGAGGGATTTGAAGATAAACTTTCTGCTATTGCAGGTTTGACCGCATCCATACCCATGCTTATGGATACAGGCGGTAACTCTGGTAGCCAGGTATCAACACTTATCATCCGTGGTCTTGCATTGGGCGATATTACCATTAAAGATTATTTCAAAGTATTGTGGAAAGAAATTCGTGTTGCTTCCCTTTGCGGTATCACCCTTGCAGTTGTAAACTTTGTTAGAATGTATGTTCTGAGAATGATTACAGGCAGCCAGACAGAAACACCAGTTTTCATTGTTGTTTGCCTTTCAATACTCTGTGCAGTTATTGTGGCAAAGATGATTGGTGCTTCATTGCCTATGCTTGCCAAGCTCCTGAAGCTTGACCCTGCACTTATGGCTGGACCTTTGATTACAACAATTGTTGACGCACTTTCACTTCTTATCTATTTTGGATTTGCAAGCCTTATTTTGAAAGTTTAATTTAAACAAAAAGTTTATAAATATTGAATCCGCCGAGAAGAATTTATTTCTCTTCGGCGGAAATTATTTTATATATTTAATTTTTTAAAGCACTTTGTTAAAGAGTAATCACAAAATTATTCAAATTGAAAACGCTGACATATTGCATACTTTTAGCTTTTTTGCTAATAATCCTTAAACCAATGTTGTGTTCTGGCATACTATCGTCTAACATTGCAATTCTCTCTTTCGGATTAAAAGGACGACAATCATCACGAAAGCTTAAGGTAACTGAAGATTTTTCGAGGATGATTTTTACATCCACATAATGCTCATCACTATCTTGGTTGTGCTCAAAAATATTTGTTGAGACCTCTTCGATAACAAGACCTATTGACATTCTTGTTTTTGCATCAATTCCGTTTTCTGTGCAGAAATCTATAGCAGAAACAGAAAGTTCTTGATAATCTTCAATTTTGCGGATTGATTTGTAAAAGACCTTGATGTTTTTATCCTCGAAATCATCACCCAGGAAAAGAAAATCATTTATGCTATGAGGAATATGTTTACATTTAACGGTTGCAATTATGAACACAGAAATAAGGTAAAGCATTTCGCTTACTGGGTAGCATATCCACAATCCGATTGTTCCAAAGAGAGTAATTAGAATGTAAGCGGAACTAACAAGAAAAACCAGCTCACCTGTTACAGAAGAATAATAAGACAATACCTTATGTCCCGATGCCTGAAAATAGTAGATGTAAAACATTTTTATACCGATGAAAGGCAAACCGATAATGAAAAATCGCAGAGCTTGTGCAACAAGTGCAACTGTTTCACCAGCACCGAATAGCATGGCGATTTTATCAGCGAACACAAAGGTAAGCACAGAAATAATAAGGCACGGACCGAAACTGATTTTTAATGTAGAAATCAATACTTGTTTTAATCCAGGTTTATCTTTTTCGGGGTACAGCACGCTTACCAAAGAAAGTGTGGCAGAGCCTATGGCGGTAACAATGCAAGTTGGAACAATTTTGATATTGCTTTGTACGAGTGAATTTGCTGCCAAAACGCTTGTTCCTGCAAAAGAAATGATAATGACATTCAAAATATATGAGCGAATCATAGAAAAAGAACGTGTAACCGCAGGGACAATTCCATGCTTTGATACTTGACAAATATTGTCAAAACAAGCACCATGAAGTGTGAAACGAATAACTGTATCACTTTTGAAGTGCAAGATTAAAACAACAAAGGCACAAAGACTACTGATAGAAGTTGTCAAAGCCATGCCGAAGATGTTTCCATCAAAGCAAAAGGCAACGACAAGATCACCGATTAGATTTGTTACCATCATAACATTTAAAGAAAGGGCAATTCTTTTCTTATCGCCGTCAATATTCATTAGAGGTATCAGGAATAAAACACCGAGCTGGAATGGTGTTCCAATAGCAAGACCTTTTAAATACGCTGCCGTAAAGGGCAAAAGTTGCTCGGCATCTTTAGAAGCCCCCAAAGCAAGAGCCAGTGGTTTTGCAAAGATGAACATCAAAACGGAAATGATAAGGCTGAATATGAGAAGCAGAAGTGCTGTAATCGAAAAAACATTGTTTGCCTTATCTTTTTGAAATTTAGCGGCGTAACTTGAGAATACAATTTGCGTACCTGTTCCGAAAAAGCCGCCCAACATTTTAATCATACTGGTATAAGGAGATGTTAAACCATAGGCTGCAATGGCATTTGTGCTCAAGAAACGAGCAATAATAACACCGTCAAGCAAAGTTGCCAATGATGTGGAAAGTTCGGCAATTATCATTACGAACAAAGTTTGACGGAATAGTTTTGCAATTAATGAATCATTCTTTGTTTTCATATATAATCATCCTTTTATTTTACAGCTTACTAATTTCTTCTGCTTCTTCAATTTTTATCTGCAAATCTTCCCACTCGTCATAAAGAGCGTTATGCTCGTCATTGAGCTTTTGCAGATTATCTGTCAGCTCCATTATCTTTTCATAATCAGATTGAATATCGGGGTCTGTCATAGTATTGTTGGTTTCTTCAATTTCTGTTTCAATTCGCTCAATTTCACTTTCAACAGTTTTGAGCCTTGTTTTCATTTTGCGAAGATTTGATGCAAGCTCCTTTTTTAGCTTATACTCATTAACTTTAACTGGCTTTTGCTGAACTTCCTGCACAACAGGCTGATTGCGTTTGTGAGAAATATAATAGTCATAATTGCCCACATATTCGTCAATGCCGTTTTTATTCATCACAAGGATTCTTGTAGCAAGCTTGTTGATGAAATAACGGTCATGTGAAATGATGAAAAGTGTGCCGTCAAAATCATGAAGTGTGTTTTCAAGTGCTTCTCTTGAAAATGCGTCAAGATGGTTGGTAGGCACGTCCAGCAAAAGGAAGTTATGACCGCCAAGCATCAGTTTAAGAAGCTCAACCCTCGCAATTTCGCCACCACTGCAATCTGCAAGGCGTTTGAACACATCATCACCTTTAAAAAGAAATGCCGCCAAAGCGTTTCTGATTGAAGTCTGATTCATTTTAAGATACTGATTCCACACATCGTCAATAACGGTTCGGTTGTCGTCAGGTATCCTTTTTATCTGCTCGTAATATCCTTTATAGATGTTTTCGCCCCAAGTGAGCCTGCCACTGTCAGAAGCATATTCGCCCATAATAATTCTGAAAAGTGTGGTTTTACCACATCCGTTATCACCAAGGAGGAAAACACGCTCGCCTTTTTTGATGTTGAAATCAATGCCACTAAACAGCTCTTTATTGCCAAATGACTTTGAAAGATTCTCTGCAAAAACAATATCGTTTCCACTTTCAAATTTCGGAGTAAAATCAAATCTGATTTTTTCAACTGCACTGTCTGGCACAACAAGCTGTTCCTTGATTCTTTCAATCTGTTTCAGCTTGCTTTCAGCGGTTTTGATGTTACGCTCTCTGTTCCACTGCCTCTGCTGTGCAACAATGCCCTCAATTCGCTGAATTTCCTGCATATCACTGCGGTATTTATCTTCAATTGCTCGCTGCATAGATTCTTTTTTTACAAGGAAATCAGAATAATTGCCGATATATGAATAGCCTTTGCCGTTTTCAATCTGAATAGTCTTGTTGGTTACTTTATCAAGAAAATAACGGTCATGAGAAATTACAATAACATTGCCCTTGTAGCCAAGAATGAAATCTTCAAGCCATTCAACAGATGAAATATCAAGATGGTTTGTAGGTTCGTCAAGAAGCAATAAATCTGAACGGGAAAGTAGAAGCTTTGCAAGCGTAACCTTTGAACGCTGACCACCGCTTAATTTCTGCGTTGAAATATCAAAATCTTTCTCTGAAAATCCAAGACCAATAAGGGCGCTCCTTGCTCTGCTCTTATATGTCAGACCGCCCTCACGCTCAAATCGCTCCTGCAAATCTGATTGAAGTGCAATGTTTTTGTCAATATCAACGCCTTTTTCAAGCTGAAGGTTAACATATTCAATTTCACTTTCAAGGTCTTGCAGATAATCAAAAACGCTGATAATCTCCTCATAAAGGGTTCTGCCCTTAACCGAGCAGGTGTGCTGTTCCATATAGCCAATGCGTGTGTCTTTTGAAATAAAGACATTACCCTCGTCTGGCTGATATTCGCCTGTAATTATTTTAAAAAGTGAGGTTTTGCCTGCGCCGTTAACGCCAACAAGACCCGCTTTTTCGTCATTTTTTATATCAAAAGAAAGGGAAGAAAAAATCTTTTCTTCGCCAAAGCTCAAGGATAAATTTTGTGCAGATAAAATAACCATTTTTTCTCTCCGTATTTTTTTGATATTGTATCACAATTTATCATTTTTTTCAATATTTATGTGTTTTATATTGAAAAATAGATTAAAAGTGTGATATTATGTATTTATGAACCGTAAAGTTTTGAAATGAGGTAGTTTTATGGAAAAAGCAGAATTAAAAGAATTACTTAAAAAATGTGAAAAGCTTGAGCTTAACGATGAAAGCAGAAAAGGTCTTTTCGGCAAATTCATCAAGCTCCCCTGCGGTAATACACATTATCAGATGGAGGGCGACGGTGAGCCAGTTGTTCTTGTTCACGGATATGCAACTCCCTATTTTATATACGATAAAATTTATGAAGCACTCCTTGCAAAGGGATACAAAGTTCTTCGTTATGACCTTTTAGGCAGAGGACTTTCAGAAAGAGTTAAGAAAGACTACACTCCTGAGCTTTTTGCAACACAGCTTAATGAGCTTACAACTGCACTTCTCGGTGATGAAAAATTCATCCTTTTCGGCACATCAATGGGCGGAACTGTTACAACATCTTTCTGCCGTCTTTTCCCTGGAAAAGTTAAAAAGCTGGTTCTTCTTGCACCTGCTGGTATGGACAGCTTCAAACCACCTCTTTATATGCACCTTTGCGCTGCTCCCGTTCTTGGCAAGCTCCTCTTTAAGATGATTGGCAAGGGCATTCTTGTTAAACGCTGCGCAGGTGAAATGATTAACTCAAAGGGCGAAGTTGATGATTTTATGCGTAAATTCGCTTTCTGCGCTCAGTATAAGGGCTTTATTGAAAGCACACGCTCAAGCCTTAAACATACAATTATGAGAACTGACGAGGATGTTAAAGGTTATTTTGCAATTGCAGAGCAGAAAATCCCAACACTTTGCATCTGGGGTACAATCGACAAAACAATGCCCTATTATCAGATTGACAGATTCAAAGAAATTTATCCCGATGCAACTTTTGTTACATTTGAGGGTTCAGGTCATATCTTCCTTTATGATGAAGCTGAGAAGACACTTGATGTAATTTATTCATTCCTTGGCGAATAATTTAAAAATCCAGTACCGCAGATTTTTCTGCGGTATTTTTTTATGCTTCAGACATATAAATTTAGTGGTGATAATATGTTTGACAGCTTTTTTGATTTATTTAAAAATTTACTTGTATTTATTCTTCATGTTAATTCGCAAAATTCGTTTCCTCCTGCTCTAAAAGCAAAGGAAGAAGAACAGCTGGTGAAGCTTGCCGAAAACGGCGACAGGAAAGCAAAAAACAAACTGATTGAGCATAATCTGCGCCTTGTAGCTCATGTGATTAAAAAATACTATGCCAACACCTCTGATCAGGAGGATTTAATTTCAATCGGCACAATCGGACTTATAAAAGCCATTGACACATTTAAATCGGATAAAGGCACTCGACTTGCTACATATGCCGCACGGTGCATTGAAAACGAAATTCTTATGTATTTCCGCTCTCAAAAGAAAAATTCACAGGATATTTCTGTGAACGAACCAATCGACACTGACAACGAGGGAAATCCGCTGACACTGATTGATTTAATATCAACAGAAGATACAATTCTTGACGATATTTTTCTTGTTTCCATGAGCAAAAAGCTTTATGAATTTATTGAGGAAATCGACAACGAAAGAGATAAAACAATTATCTTTATGCGTTACGGTCTTAACAATAAAAAGCCATTGACACAAAAAGAAGTTGCAAAAAGACTTTCTATTTCTCGCTCGTATGTTTCAAGAATTGAGAAGAGAGTTCTTGCTCAGTTAAAGCAAAGATTTGATGAAGAAGTCGGTGAAACAAAGTGAAAAAATTAGTCGTATTTCCGTTTATATTTTTGTTGCTTTTTACTTCCTGTGTTCAGCAAAGCAAAAGCTGTGATATTTTTGATTTTTCTGAGAGAATTAACAAGTCTTTTAGTAAAGAAGTTTTTGATGTAAATAAGCTTGCTGTTTCAGAAAAGAATGTGATTTACTGGTTCCCCGAAACAGACAAAAATGCAGTTGTTTCTTTTTATGTGAATGAAAAAACGGGCAACATAGAAAAATGCACTGTTGTTTTTAACAGTGAAAAAGCAAACGAAATTCTTAAAGAAAAAGTGAAAGAAACACTGTTTTTTAATAACCCATATATGAGCGAAAAAAATTATAAAACAGAGAAATATATCTCATTCATTTTTGAGGACAGCCGATACAAAAAAGAAAACACACAGCCTAAGTTAAAAAAAGAAATAAAAGAAGAGGATTTGTATTGAAAAAATTGCCTGTTTGATGTATAATTCTATGGGTGATTTAATAATGGATAAGTATTTAATTGAAATTCATGCGCATACATCAGATGTAAGTAGTTGCGCAGATATGCCTGCAAAAGATGCAGTTAAGCTCTTTGCAGAGAACGGTTATAACGGAATGGTGATAACAGACCATCTTCATTCTTATGCCATCAGACGCTTTCTTAAAAAACGACCAAATGGTGATTGGGATGATATAATCGACTGCCTTCTTGAGGGTTACAAAACCGCTCTTGAAGAGGCAAAAAAATATCCCAATTTTAAGGTTTATCTTGGCTGTGAGCTTCGCTTTGACGAATACGACAATGACTACCTTGTCTTCGGTTTGAGTGAGGACAAGCTCCGTCAAATGAAAGATGTAAACAAGCTCCCCACACTTGAGGGCATTAAGTATGTAAAATCTTTTGGATGTACTATTATTCAGGCTCATCCTTTCAGAGATGATATGGCGATTGTTGAGCCTGGTTATCTTGACGGCATTGAGGTTCACAACGGTCATCCTAACCACGATTCAAGAAACGATATTGCTCTTGCCTGGGCAGAGAAGTTTAATTATATCAAAACATCTGGCTCAGATTTCCACGGTGAATGTATGCCAAATTCGGGCATTTACACCGATGAGCTTCCCGAAAACGAAGAAGAACTTCGCAAAATAATCGCAGAGGAAAGATTTACACTTAGACTTGGCACAAAAAAAGAAAGCCTGCCACAATAAGGCAAGCTTTCACAATTATAAAATTATCGGTTGAATCTGTTCACCTTTAAGGGCAGATTTTACTGTATCTTCAATTTTTTCAAAATCGCACACAATAGAGCGAGGTTTTTTGAAAGAATCGTCCTGCTTAAACGGCACAAAATAGATGTTTCTTACATTCAAAAGTCTACCGATATTTTGCGCAGATGCACCAAGAGCGTCATTGGTTGATATGCCGAGAATAACTGGTCTGTTGTTTCTTAAATGAGCTTTAACAGCCATTGTAACAGTTGTGTCGGTTATTCCGTTAGAGAGCTTTGCAAGTGTATTTCCAGTGCAGGGTGCGACTACAATAGCATCAAACATCTTTTTAGGACCGATTGGTTCGGCTTCAACAATTGATTTTATTGCTTTGTTTCCGCTCTCTCTTTCAACTTCTTCAATGAAGTGCTTTGCTTCAAAAAATCGTGTATCGGTTTTGTATGCAAAATCAGAAAAAATTGGTGTGATTTCAAAATTTTTGTGAGATAAATTTTTTATTTGTTCAAGAGCTTTTGAAAAGGTACAAAAGGAACCGCAGATTGCGTATCCTAATTTGATTTTTTCCAAAGTCCCCCCTCCTCTATTATGTTAATAATTGTTTCGGCGATTATTATTCCTGCTGTTTTTGGCACGCATTTGCCTGGCAAAGATGAAAGAATATTTACTTTTTTGTCAACGCTTTCTGTGTAGTCAAAATCAAACCCGAATGGATATGATGAAACATCAATTAAAATGGTATCGGGCTTTGTTATTTTTAGAATTTCTTCGCCGAGAATTTTCACAGGCACAGTGTTAATTATAACATCAGAATCGCTTATAGTTTTAGTGGCATCCTTTAAAAGATATGCCTTCATTCCATCTGATTCTGCGTCTGCAACAGTTGAATATCTTCGTGAAAAAGATAAAACTTCCGCACCAAGATTTTTGAATTGCTTGCAGATTGACTTTCCGCATCTGCCGTATCCAATAACAGAAATGGTAAGCGAATTTATAGTAACATTGATGTTATTCAACACAAAGCTGAGAACGCCCTGAGCCGTTGGCACTGCGTTTTTCTGTGCAAATTCATCACGGGCATTGTAATCATAAAAAGGAATGTTTCTTTCGCTGAAATAGCACGAAACATAATCGTTTGCTTTGCCGATAAAAACTGTTGTTCTTTTATCGGTTGAGTTTAAAAAATCGTCTATGGGAATGGTTGTTCCCTTAATGTTTTTATTGTCAATTGTAAAAGGCAATGGTAAGATAACAGCGTCAAAGTTTTGAATACCTTTAAGCTGATTTGATGTAATCGTTTCAAATCCGTTTTCTGAAAGGTGTTTTGCCATAAAATCTGTTCTGCCATCGCCGCCTAAGGCAATAAATCTGCTCATTTTTTCACCTCTTTAGGTAAGAAGATGATTTAATCATCTAATATAATATATGAAAATCAGAATTTTCTGTGATAATACAAAAAGGAGTTTTAATTGTGGCTGAAATTAAAGAACTTTTAAAAACAGTTAAAAGAATTCATTTTATCGGTATCGGCGGTTCGGGTATGTGCCCAATTGCTGAGATTCTTCACGCACAGGGTTACAGCCTTTCTGGTTCAGATAATAACGAAAGCGACACCCTTACAAGAATTAAAAATATGGGTATCCCCGTTGCAATGGGTCAGCGTGCTGAAAATATTGAGGGTGCAGAGATGATTGTTTACACTGCCGCTCTTTTAAAAGATAACCCTGAGCTTGTTGCGGCTAAAAATTCTGGCATCCCAACATTTGAGCGTGCAGAGATGCTTGGCGCAATAACAGATATGTTCAAAAACTGCATCTGCGTTTGCGGTACTCACGGTAAAACAACTGTTTCTTCAATGCTCACACAGATGCTTATTGAAACAGGCAATGACCCGTCAGCAGTTATCGGCGGTAAGCTTCCCCTTACCAACAGCAACGGCAGAGTTGGCAAAACTGAAAATATGGTTTGCGAAGCCTGTGAATTTGTTGATACATTCTTAAAGCTTTTCCCCGATATTGCAGTTATTCTTAATGTTGACGAGGATCACCTTGAATACTTTAAGAATCTTGAAAATATTATTAAGTCTTTCAGAAAGTTTGCTACAATGGCAACGAAGGCCATTATCTTTAATGGTGATGACGCAAATACTCTCAAGGCTGTTGAGGGAATTGACAATAAAGACAGAGTAACATTCGGTATTGATAAAAAGAACGATTTCTATGCTGATAACATCGAAATGGTTCGTGCATATGCGCACTTTGATGCTTACCACAAGGGTGAGTTTTTGGCTCATGTTGAGCTGAATGTTCCTGGTGAACACAATGTTTATAATGCACTTGCCGCAATCGCTGCCGCTGTTTATAATGGAGTTGATGCAAAAGAAGCTGTTGAAGCTCTTCAGCATTTTGGCGGAGCAGGCAGACGCTTTGAAAAGCTTGGCACATACAACGGCATTGACATTGCAGATGACTATGCTCACCACCCTGCAGAGCTTAAAGTAACACTTGAAGCCGCTATGAAAATGGGTTACAACAATGTTTGGGCAGTTTTCCAGCCGTTCACTTATTCAAGAACTGCAATTCTTATGGATGATTTTGCAAAGGTGCTTCAGATTCCCGATAAATGCGTTATGACAGAGATTATGGGCTCACGAGAGATTAACACTTATAATGTTTACACTTCTCAGCTTGCAGAGAAAATCCCCGGCAGTGTGTGGTTTAACACATTTGAAGAGGTTGCACAGTATGTTTTTGATAACGCAAAAGAGGGCGACCTTGTAATTACACTTGGCTGCGGTGATATTTATAAAGCCGCAAAAATTCTCATTAAAAAATATCAGAGTAAATAAAAAGATAAAACTAAGCCCCATAGCTCTTATGAGCTATGGGGTTAAATTTTTGCTTATTTAGCTTTGTTTTGTTTAATATATGCAAATAGTGCTTCAAAAAGATTTTTTAGAGCCTTGAAAAATGAAATTTTGTATTTTGCCGATGTTGTGTCCATATTTTCTTCTGTCATAGGCACTAATTTATCGTCAGTGAACACAAGGTACTGCGGAAATTCCTCTTTTGTGTCAATTGTGAAATTATCAATATTGACCATTGCATCAACAAGTCTGTCGGCATCTGTCGGGAATTCCTTATGCGAAATATTCTTTATAAACCATGTTTTATCGGGGAAAAGGCAGGTCGAAGCATCAATTTGCTTATCGGGAGAAATATATTTGTAAGTGCCAAGCTCCTTGACACGGGAGATATATTTCCTACTCAATGTTTTGTTAAGAGCGGCAGTTGTTGCACCCATGGAGCCGTCAAAAACAGTTACATAAGAATCTGATAAAACATCATCAGGCTTTGAAAGCGGAATATGCTGGAAGCCGTATTTGGTGATGTTATAAATTTCAATGCCTTTTTCAGCATATGTTCTGAAATGCTGTGGTGCTTTTACTTGAACATCGTAGTGATAATTATCAATAATATTGATGAAGTTTGCCCACTTTTCCATATCTGCGTTATGGAAAACATTAGCCTTTGCACGGTTATAATCCTTATCGCTTACCATGCTCCAAAATCCCGGCCAAGTGCCGAATGATTCAATAAGAATCTGTGGCATAATATCGAGATAAATTTTATCCCATACATTATTTACAGACCAGCAGGCAAGGTCAATGATATTCATTTTGTTAAGCAGTGTTATTGAGGCATTGACAAGCTTATTCACAACCTCGTCAGCAGAAATATTTAGATCGTGAACGAATCGCTCAACAGCATCTGCGCTAAGATCAATATCGCCTGCAAAGGTTTTGCTGATAATATCTGTCCCGTTCAATGCACTGGCATATGAAATAAAATCGCTGATGTATTCACCGTTGTATTTTTCCATATAAGCGGCGGCAATGCACGCACCCTCACAACGGCCCGAAAGTGCAACATGGTCATAGCCTGTTATTCTGACAACATCGCTGATGAATTTATGCAGGCTATCTGCAACCTCCCACGGGTCAAGTCGCCAGTCATAATTGAACGTGAATGCTCGTGTGGCATATTTGCCGTTTACTTTTTTACGATTTTTTATTTGCAACTCTGTATAAACAGGGTTGGATGAAATGTTGTTTTTAGTGTGCCCGTTTTCGTCAAGAGCAAGCTCTGAAAACATTGGATTCAGAACATCACGGATAAGATTGCCAAAATCAGTCCATTTCTGAGTTACAACAGCCTTTGCAAAAACATCAATGTTGTCTTTTGCAATCTGCACAATTTCATCTGTGTCATATTTAACAGGGTAAACCTCTTCTTTCCTGACACCGTTTTCATATCTGTAAAGAGGTGCTCCCTGCCCTGGAATGTATATTAAAGGAATGTCGGTGCCAGCTTGAGTGGTGCTTTCTGCAAATACAGGCAGACAAACAGCGAAAGAAGAAAGCATAACAATCAAAGCGAGGATAAAAGAAAATGCTTTTGCAATAAATTTCTTCATTTTTCACCCATCTTTCATAATTTCTTATATTAAATTTCGTAATACGAATTATTGTTATCTTTTATACTAAATTTTAACATCCAACAATTAAATTTAACATAAAATAAGAAATATGTCAAGAAAAGCATAAAAAACCGCCTGCCAAAGACAAGCGGTTTAGAAAATTATAAGCTTTTAAGAAGTTTGCCTGCGAGTGCTGTTTCAGACGGGAAATCAATGCACTGTGCCTCAACTGAGCAGGTGTCGCATCCTGCAAATTCGAGAGCGTCAACATATGCTTTGTAGTCAAATTCAGCTAAATCCATAGGAAAATCTCTTTTAAGTCCCTTTTTGCTTACAGGGTTGCAGATGTGAGCGTGCTTCAGCGAACCTTTGAGCTGTTTTACATCTTCAAGAGTATCTCCCTCACCTATCATATGGTAAATATCTGCAAGGCACGAAATATTCTCTTTGCCAGAGAGTACAGCCAGCATTGTGCCCTCTTTAATGGTGTTGATGATGTTGCACTCGTCTTTTCTCAAAGGCTCTGTAACAATCGTGATGCCGTATTTCTCTGCAAGAGGTGAAACAACATTTTTAAGAAATAAACCAAGCTGTCTGAATCCCTCGGCATAGCTTACGCCGTTGGGGACATTTCTTGCTTTGCTTGAGCCAAAAGCTATCTTTTTAAGACCGATTTCAGCGCCTCTCTTCATTCCGTTTTCGATATATGATGTAATTGCTTCAAGGTTGCCGTTAATAATAGGCAAATCCTTTGGCAAGAAGCCGTTTGCTGCCTCACATTTAATATTATTTTTGTTAAGAGCATCTTTGAAAGCTTCAAAAACGCTGTCATCAGCTCGTGAAAGACTGCAAAATCCGCATTCAACATAGTCAAAGCCTGCGTCTGCAATCATTTTAACTCTCTCGGGGCTTTCAATGCCCATGCACATTCCAAATCTCATTTTATACCTCTGCTACAGATGAATTATTCATATATTTATCTTTAAATTCAAGGATTTTCTTTTCGTATTCCTCGCTATTTTTGCGATAGCTTGCGGTATGACCTGCATGCTCCACAAGAAGAATGTCCTTTTCACTCTGGCAAGCTCCGTAAAGCTCCTGACACATTTTGAAAGGAATAAAGCCGTCAGCAATTCCGTGAACAAAAAGAACGGGAATTTTTATTTTTTTAACTGCATCAATGGGGTTGATGTCATAGTAAGAAAATCCCGCTTTCTTTTTGTGGATAAGGTCAACGCTTCGCATAAGCGGAGCGGAAACAGCGGCAGGAACTTTTAAAACATCCTCAAAAAGTCCGTGAAGTGTTGAGTATCCGCAGTCTGAAATCATAAACTTTACATTTTCGGGAAGCTTTTCGTTACCAGCAAGAAGCACAACTGTTGCACTGCCCATTGAAATGCCGTGAAGTGCAATTTCAATGTCCTCACCGAATTTTTCTATAAGGAAATTGAGCCAAAGGGTCATATCTTTGCTTTCATAATGACCAAAGCTTATCATATCGCCCTCGCTTGCGCCCTCTGCCACATGGTCAACGAGAAATACATTAAAGCCGTTATCGTGATAAAATTTTGTAATGAAGCGGAACTCACCCTTGCCCTGATTGCGGTAGCCGTGAGCGCAGAGAACAAATTTATTGCTCTTTTCTGATGCTTCAAGGTAGAATCCTTTAAGAGCCTGTCCCCTGTCGTTTGTGATGGTAAACTCCTCAAATTCCTGCTCATGCATCCATTCAACACGGGGATCTTTTTTATTTGGTGCGGCAGGTGCTTTTTTCTTTGCCATCTTTTTTTGTGTTTCATTTATAATTCTTGGTATATTTACATTTCTGTCAAATATCTCGTGAAAAGTGAGATATGAAATACCAAAATGAGCTGCCGCCGCAGAGGCGACAATAACGGGAAGTGTTGATTTTTTCATAATAAATCTCCCTTAAAAATTGTATGTGCATCCGTCTTTGCAGATTACGCCGCCATTTTCACCGAAAGCATCTTTGACACGCTTTTCGGCAGATGGATAATCTCTGAAAATATATCCACCGTTGTGGGTGAACATTACCCTTTTAACACTCTTGCCGAAGCGGATAATCTCATCCTTAATATCTTCAATCTGGTGATGCCCTGTTTCAACAAAGAAAGCATCACATTCTTTTGGCAGAATATAATCAATATCTTCAAGGCGCATATCACCCGAAAAAACGATTGTTTTGCCTTCGCATTGAATTGTGAAAGAATATGACTGATACTTTCCGTCTTTTTGTGGCATATGATTTGTATGCTTTGCGGTTACTTTTATTTCGCCGTTGTCATAGATTATTCCATCGGCATACAGCGTGCTGTTGTGGGTATAATCACACTTAAAACCACCCTCTGTGTTTTTGAGAACTGACATAAATCCGTCAACAGTTTCTTTGCAAGGGCTGAATATATTGATATTTTCGTTGTGAGTGAGTCCGCTTTTTTTAACAATGCCAACCTTGCGGATGTACCACAAAAGATTGCCAAGACCGCCAACATGATCCATATGAGGGTGTGTGATAAAAATCGCCTTTGTTTTAAGCAGGTCAACGCCCGTATTGTGTGCAGTGTATGCACCGCACTCCCCTGCATCAATAAAATACAGGGAAGTTTCGGTTTCTATAGCGGTCGATACATGGTGGCACTGCGGGTATGGCTGTGTGCCTGAAGCGGTGCCAAGGGTGTGTATTTTTATCATATCGTTTATTTCTGCTGTGTGGGGCCCATATTAGCCGCACCTGTGTATTCAACATCCTCGGGGAGCGGATAATATTTCGGAATCTCACTATCTCTCTGATAAAGTCGAACATGCTCACCTCTTGGTGTCATATCAACAACATCGCATCCACGCCAGTAAACGGTGAATTCTGTACCTCTTGCAATTTCTTTTTTTGCAACAGTTTCAATTGGGAATGTGAGCATAAGAATATCGTTTTCTGCAAGGTCAAATGATGCAATATCATCAGCAATTTCGCCCTTAACATCTTTACCGTTGATTGTGAATGTAAGCTTTTCGCCCATCCATGGATAAATTCTGAATCCAGCCTTGCAGGCTTTTTTTGCAGTGATTGTAATTTTGCCCTCGTTGGGAATATCTGACTGGAGCTTAACCGCATCTGTTTCTTTATCGCAGGGAATGTTGACAATTAAAGCACCGTTTTCATCTGTGATAACATTATCCCACGCAACTTTAAGTGCAACAGGAGCAGTACCAACACAGCAGCCTGCGATTGAGCGGAAGCGGGTAAGTGAAATTGAGTTAGGCTCACTACCACCTGTAAATCCGCCAATCATACGCTTATCAATATCACGGTATGTGATGCCGTTGCCGTTTGGCTTTGTGTTATCGCAAACAACATAGCCTGTGTATTTAACCTGATTTTCAACAAACTGATTTCTGATGAAAAGGTTCATATCGTTCCAGTATTCTTTATATCCGCACTTAATAAGCTCGTCTGCGCAGATAATCATATCTCTGATACAGCAGGTTTCGCAATGCTCCTCGTTCATTGGATGCCACTGTGCATATTCGGGAATCCAGCCGAAATCACTTGAAAGTGAGCGAACATAATCATAAATTGCTTTGCCTTTTGTGATGTATTTCTGATTATCAATAAGTCTGCCAAGCTTTACAAGTCCGCAGGCAAACCATACAGCAGAGTGAACATGACCGAAAAATTCCATTTTGTAGTTGAAATATCTTGATGGGCCAAGAACAAAGTTAGCGATACCGCAGGCAAGGTCAAGAGCAACCTCGTCCCCTGTAAGCTCATATCTTCTTACAAGAGCCTGAAGCATAACTGCGTTTCTGATAGCCTGCTCGCCTCTGCCAGTGTGCCTTGTAAGGTCAAAACCGCCCTCTTTAAGGTAAACATCGTTAGGAAATTCATAAATCGGCTCGTCCTCTGTGAAGTCGCCAGACCAAAAAGTGCGTACCTTTCTGTGAATTACAAGTGAGCGCATACCTCTGATAAGTTCTGATGTGCGTTTTTCGTTTTCTTCGTCATCGGGATACTGCTCTGTAATTTTGTTAAGCGCAGGGAGAATATAACCCATTTCGTGGAATGATGAGTGAACAGTGTGAGTCCACGGATATTTCTCGCAGAAACGAAGTCCGTGCTCGCCCCATGATTTCATAAGATGACGGCGAAGTGATTGCTTAACATCATCGCCTTTGTCAGTGCCAAGCATTTCCATAACGCTTGCAAGACCCTCATACCATGAGCCTACAAGCTCAGCATCGTCAACACGGCAATGTGCGGCTTCGGCAGGTTTTTTGTTGGGGAGCAAAAGCCAGTATGGCAGGTTGTCATATTCTTCGTCAACCATATTTCTTATGTAGTGAAGCACAAGCTCTGCGCTCTCTACAGGGTTAAATTTATCGTACATTTCAGGTTCCACCTTTAATTATAATTTAGCATATTCAGCTGCCCAGTTTTCGACAACTTCTTTGCTATAGTTTTTCGGAATAGTTCTTTTAAGCTTCTTTGCAAGCCTCATTTTTCTAACGATTGATATAAGCGGCAGATAAAGCCTTGGTCTGAATATAACCGCAAGCTTTTGAATAAGCTGAACGATTGAATATCTTCCGCCTGTGCCGGCGATTTCTTTCTCTGTCATAATTCCTCTTTCCATAAGAAAGTCAATGTCTGACGCATCAAGGCTTGACATAAGGCTCTTTATGATAGCAGAGTTATATCTCTTTTCTGTTTGAGTTTTTATGTAAAGGAAGTTATACATCCACAGATTTTCAACGCAACAATCGCCATTACAGGTGCTGACCGTTTCTGAAAGAAGCTTGCCAGCAAAAATGCTCAAATCAATGCCAGAACCACTTAACGGCTCTGTCATATATGCGCTGTTGCCAACTGCGGCATATCCGTTGCAGACAAAAACAGGCAAAGATTTTCCAAGCGGGATTCTGTCGCTTGTGCCGCCTCTGATGATTTCATCACCCATAAACGGATACTCTGTTTTGAAATCCTTAACAGCCTTTTTAATATCTTCGCTTGTTAGTGAACCAAATCCGCCAACAAGAATATCCATATAGCCGTCTTTTGTGATTGCCCAGTCCATACCTGCCTTACCGCAGTGGAAGAAATATATATTTGATTCAGGGTCAGTGATGGTGTTGTCTGTCTTGTTGTAATATGCACGCCAGGCATAGAAAACATCCTTGTTATCAACCTTGTTTGAAACACCGAAAGCATCGGGAAGAGAGAGCCTTACAGGCGAATACAATCCGCAAGCATCAATAACAAGGTCGCCACGAAGCTCAAAGATACCTCCGTTATTTTCGTATCTGATGCCAACAACGCTTTCTTCTGTGCAAATAGCTGAAAGAACCTTGCTTTCAAAAATGATGTTCACGCCACATTCAAGGGCAAAATCAATCAGATGGTTTATAAGGAGCTTTCTGTCCATATAAGCATAGCTCTGACTTGCCTCTCTATCAGGCACAATTTTAACACTCTTTTTAGGGTTATAATAACACATCCTGTCAGCAGGAAGATAATTTGATTCATCGGGTATTGGCAGACCTGCATCAACAAAATCTCTTTTGCGAACGCTATCGTGCCAGTCATATCCTAAATCTTCTCTTTTAGCCGCTTCAACAACGGTAACATCGAAGCCTTTCTGTGCCAGATTTGCGGCGGCGGTCAGACCTCCGTGTCCACAGCCAGCTACAACAATTTTTTTCATAAACCGACACCTCCCAAAATTATCAGATTTTTCTTGATTTTATTATACATTTGTAATATAATGACTTATAGCACAATTACGCAAAACAACAGGATTTTTATGCAAAATTTGTGAAATTGAGGTGATAAGAATGAAAAACACAGCAAGATACGAGGTTCAGCCAAAATCTCCGCTTAAAATTATTACATATCACTTTGAAAATCATATGAAAATCTGGCGGCATTGGCACGAATATCTTGAGGTTATTTATCTTGTTCACGGTCAGTTTATTCTAAAGGCTGATAACAAAACTTTCAATGTTTCAGATGGGGATATTATTGTTTTCAACCCCTTTGAGGTTCACGAAAGTATTGTTCTATCAGAAAATAATGAGTATTATGTTTTTGTTATTCCGCCTGATTTTATTCAAAGCTGGCAGGACGACAAGCAATACAAATTTTCAAATGTGATTAACGGCAGTGTTGAGTGTAAAAAGGCAATCAAAAAAGCGGCAGAGGCAACGGAGAATCCAAGCCGAGATCAGCAGCTTTTATTGAATGCAGAAATCTTCAGATTTTTATACTATGCGGCATCCAATTATGCGGACGAAGCGAAGAGCGAAATTGAGATACCTTTGAAGAATAAACACATCGTTGAAGATGTGAAAACAAGGATAGAATATTGCTACGCTGAGCCGATAAATATTGAACTGTTAGCCAACGCATTTTTTATAAGCGTTTCGCACCTGCAACACCTGTTTAAAGCGCAGACAGGCATGACAATCATTGATTTTATAAACAAAACGAGAATAGAAAACTCCTGTACCCTTTTAAAAAACACTGATTTGCATATTTCAGCAATCAGTGAAAAGGTCGGGATTTTTGATTACAACTATTTCTCAAGAATGTTTAAAAAATACATCGGTATTACGCCAACGCAATACCGAAAAAATTCACACGAAAGCAAATAATTTGGAGGTTATTTTATGAACAAAAAATCTGTAAAAATCCTTTCAGTTTTTCTTTGCATATTATTGGTAATTTCAAGTATTCCAATGGCAACATTTGCAAAAGAAAAAGAGCTGAAATTCACCGTTGCATCAGACACTCATTTTCAGTGCCGTTCTGATGTTGGCGACCTTACAAGTGCAGATGACTTTGGTGAGTTTGCTGAGGGTATGTTAAATAAGGATACATACTATCACGCAACTTTTCAGGGGCAAATGAACCATGAATCTGAGGCAATCAACAGAAAAATGCTCGAAGAGTTTGCAAATTCTGACAGCGATTTTCTTCTGATTCCCGGTGATTTAACCTGCGGAAAAAGAGAATCTCACAAGCAGTTTGCACAGCTTTTGAAAGATACAGAAAAGAAGAGCGGAAAGAAAATTTTTGTTATCTGCGGCAACCACGATTGCGACACAGATAGCCTTGATAAATACATAGATATTAACGAATTTAAAAAGCTTTATGCCGATTTTGGATATAACGAAGCGGTGGCAAAAGACACAAATTCTGCTTCATATGCCGTTGACCTTTCAAATGAATATCGCCTTATTGCAATTGATTCCTGCATCTATGGAGAGGATAACGGACAGGTAACAGACAGCACACTTAACTGGGTTCTTGCACAAGCAGAGAAAGCTAAAGCGGACGGCAAAAATGTTATGGCAATGATGCATCATAGCCTGCTCCCACACTTCAGCGTTCAGCCGATGATTAAAAATTATGCAAAAATCGCCGAAAAGATGGCAAATGCAGGCATAAAGGTTGTTTTTTCTGGTCATCTTCACGCCAATGATGTTTCTGTGGCTAACACAAAAGAGGGCAACACAATTTATGATATTCAGACAGGATCGCTGATTACCTCACCCAATGCATACCGAATTGTGAATGTTACAAGCGAAAAAATCAATATTGAAAGCCATTACATCACCGAAATTGATACTAAATATCTGCCTGACGGATTCTCTGAAACACAGCTTAACGCTATTAAGAATGACTTTGCGTCATACTCCAGCGGATATTTTGAAGCAGGTATTTGCCGTTGGCTTAACAGATATATCGGTTCGGCTGGAAAATTAGGAAAAATGATGAAGCTTTCGCCCGATTCTGTTGGCTATAAAATTGTTGATTCTCTTATGAAAAATGTTGGTGAAGCGTTACTTCTTCCTATCTATGATGACGGCAAAACTCCAGATGAAATTGATTCAATTGAAGAGATCGCAATGCTTGCCAGTGTAGATCTTCCCAAAAGTGATTATGAAAAGGTTTATCAGCTTGCGGCAAAGATTATGGGTGGTTTTTATCACGGTGATGAAGCAGAGTCGCTGAAAACTGTTGAGTTTCCGCTGTTTTATGCCTGCTTCAAGGCAGTGCTTGTAAGAACAATTTCTAACCTTGCTTTCAGCACAAAAACTGCAAAAGTTTTCAACTCTTTTTCACAGCAGATTTTTGGCGTAGCTCCCTATGAAAAAATGCTCACAGATTCTGAAAAAATCCTTTATTCAAGCAAGGCTGCCGATAACATTCTTGAATCACTTCTTTTCAATCTTTGTGATGGACTTGTAACCGACTTAAGCGAGCCGTCTGACATCAATCTTACTATTGACGGATACGGAAAAAATGACAGCTTCAATAAAGAGTTTCAGTTAAGTGTTCTGAAAAGAATAATCTACTTCCTCAAAGGCTTTATTGCCTATATATTATAAATGTATACGAAAATGACCTCTTGCTTTTGCAAGAGGTCAAATTTTTTATATAAGTTTTTCAAAATTTTTCCAACCCTCGGCGGCATAAAACCTATGCCCCTCAGAGCCGATTGCGTGAATAATATTTTGCGGATTTTCTGAAGCAGAATAAATCATTTTTGCCCGCTCAAATTCAGCTTTTGCGCCGTCAATCGGGAAGATGCCGTCAGTAACACCTGAAACAATAACAAGTGGCTTCGGTGCGCTCATTCCTGCAAGCTCTGCCATATCAAAATATTCTGCCATATGTGGGATATAGTTGCAGGCACAATGATGCTTCTCGCCAATAGAATTATAAAATGTGCAGAATGCGCATGATGGAATTGCCGCTTTGATTCTGTCCTCAAGTGCACTGACATAAAATGTTGCTGTGCCGCCGCCGGAATTTCCCATGCAATAAATTTTGTCGGTATCAAAGTATTGCGAAAACTGCTTTTCCACAACATCAATGGCACGCATTATATCAAATACTCTGGCACCAATAAGTGTTCTGCCTGTGAGCAATGCCGCCAAAGCCGCACCGTGGCAATCTGGCTTCGGGTTGCCTCCCCTTTCCCCCATGCAACGCTGGTCCATAACAAGGGCACATATGCTTTTTTTGATGCACTGAACAGCAAAATCTCGGTCGCCGTTATTTATCTTAGGCTCGTCAATTTCATATTTGGCAATGCCGAGCGAAATGTGCATGCCTGTTCCATGACCTTGCAGGCAAATCATCAGTGGTGGCTTTTCGCAAGATTTATTCTTTGGAATAATAAAATAACACGGAACTGAAGAATTTTCTTCGCTTGTGAATGTGAATCTGATTTTGCGGTGGTCTGAAAGCTCTTCATCACTTTCAATTGCAAAATTATCATTGCATTTTACGAATTTATCCATACCGAGCAATTCACGAAGCTTGGCACGGCTCTTTGCTTTCCACTGCTCAAAGCTCTCTTCCTGCGGGTCAAAAGCATATGCAGGCGTGGATTTCTTTAAATAACTTAACTCTGTTGAGTGTGAATGTTCAATATTCATAGTATCACCTTATTTGTTTTCGCTCAAAAATTTTTCAACTTCTGCATTTTCGGGGATTGTTTCGGCTGCTCCGCATTTGCCAACAACTATTGCGGATGCCGCACTTGCCTTAATAAGTGCATGCTTTGGGTCAGCATTTGCAAGAAAATCGTTGAGAAAATAGCCTGTGAATGTGTCCCCTGCGCCTGTTGTGTCAACTGCGTTCACCTTGAATGCAGGCACTTTAACATATTTTTCGCTGTCTGCATAAATGGCACCGTCTGCACCGAGGGTCATAATAATTGAACTGTCGGGGCAGATTCTTTTAAGTTCGCTGACAGCATCATCAACTGTACTTCTCTTTGAAATGCTCATACCCTCAGATTCATTGAGTATAAGAAAATCAACCTTGTTAAGCGGCAGATTTATTATTTCTTCAACATACGGAGAGGGGTTGAGGGCAATTTTTATGCCCTTTTCGTGGGCTTTATTTATCATATATTCAACATTTGATGTTTCATATTGCAGAATAATAAGGTCGCCTTTTGTGAAATTTTCAAGAACTGCATCGCAATCAGCTTTTGTAATTTCGTGATTTGCTCCTTTAAAAAGAATCATCTGATTCTGCCCGTCTTTATCTACTTCAATGACCGCATGACCTGTGAATCCGTCAGAAACTTTTACAAATCCAGTGTCAACACCGCTTGCAGAGAGAAAATCAGTAAGCATTTTGCCGTCTTTACCAACACAGCCTGCCATATATACCTGAACCTCTGATTTTGAAAGGGATACCGCCTGGTTCAACCCTTTTCCGCCAACATGAAGCTCATATTTTTCACAAGAGAGCGTTTCGCCTTTTTCGGGCAATTTTTGGAGAGAATACACTTTATCTATGTTAAGCGAACCGAATACAAGATATTTCATATTATGCCTCCTCTATTTTTTTGCGGAAAAGTGCAATGCCATCTTCAAGTGAAAAATCTTTGTTGAACACGCTTGATGTGCCTGCAACAAAAATGTTTGCACCCGCTTTTTTCATCTTAACGGCATTTTCGAAGCTTACATTGCCGTCAACCTCTATTTCAACATTTGAATAGCCTTTGCCGTCAAGATATGAGCGGAGATACGAAATTTTCTCAAGGCAGGACGGCACCATCTTCTGACCTGCAAAGCCAGGGTTTACCGCCATAATCATAACGCCGTCAATATCGTCAAGAATATAATCGAGCACACAAATGGGCGTTGAGAGGTTAAGTGCCACAAATGCCTTTGCCCCGCATTTTTTAATCTGTGCAAGTGCTTTTTGCAAATGTGCTGTGCTTTCTGCATGAACGCTGACTATATCGCCCTCGCCAAACTGAAACCAAGAAAGCTTATCCTCGGGTTTTTCTATCATAAGGTGAATATCAAGCGGAATGTTGCAAATCTTTTTAATAGCTTTGCAATAATCAGTGCCAAGGGTGAAATTCGGCACAAAATGACCGTCCATTATATCTATATGAAGATATTTTATTCCGCATTTTTGAAATGTATCAAGTGTATTTGCCAGCGATGTTATGTCTGCACACATCATTGACGGTGAAATTTTATCTTTCAAGCGTATCACTCCGTAAATTTATTTAAAAGATTATACCATTAAAGGGCAATATTTTCAACATTACATATTGCATTATTTGCCGTTTGGCATTAAAATAGTAGGAAAATAAATCAGCTACAGGAGGTATCATTATGTTTGATGTTAAAGCTGTTACAAATGAATGTATTGAATGGATCAGAAACTTCTTTGAAGAGAATGGAAAAGGCTGTAATGCTATTGTTGGCATTTCTGGCGGCAAGGATAGCTCAATTGTTGCCAACCTTTGCGTAGAGGCTCTTGGCAAAGACAGAGTTATTGGTGTGCTTATGCCCTGCGGAGTTCAGAGTGATATTGACATGGCAAAGCTTCTTGTTGAGCATCTTGGAATTAAGCATTATATTGTTAATATTGAAGAAGCTGTCAACGGCGTTAAAAATGCTCTCCCTTTTGAGCTTACCGCTCAGAGTAAAACAAATCTTCCCCCGAGAATCAGAATGTCAGTTCTTTATGCTGTTTCACAGAGCCATAACGGCAGAGTTGCCAACACCTGCAACCTTTCTGAAGACTGGGTTGGTTATTCAACAAGATATGGCGATGCTGCTGGCGATTTCAGCCCATGCGCAGGTATCACTGTTACAGAAATGCGTCAGATTGGTAAATATTTAGGACTTCCATCTGTTCTTGTTGAGAAAGTGCCTACAGACGGACTTTGCGGAAAGACAGACGAAGAAAATCTTGGCTTTACTTATGAATCACTTGATAAGTATATCAGAACAGGCGAAATTGACAACGATGAAACAAAGGCAAAGATTGACAGACTTCATAAAATGAATCTTTTCAAGCTTCAGGTTATGCCCTCATTTGACCCCGAAATTGAAAAAGCAATTGATTGAGGTGGAACTATGTCAGAATTAACATATGAAAAAGACGGAGCCTTTGCACTTGAAACATTTGAGTGGGACAGCCCTTGGTGGGAACACACTGAAAACAAAAACGCTCCCCGTGTGTTATATATAGGAGATTCAATCTCTCACGGCACAAGACCTGTTCTTAACAAATTGGCAGAGGGCAAAATCCTTTTTGACGGATTTGCAACCTCAAAAGCACTTGATAATCCGTATTTTGCAAAGTCCCTTGAGCTTTTTATGGCACAGGAAGAAAGCAAGACGGCAATTATCTTTAATAACGGACTTCACGGCTGGCACCTTGACGATGAGCAGTACAAGTCTTATTATAGAGAGATGCTCACATTCCTTAAAAAGCAGGGCGTGCCTGTTTATGTATTGCTTACAACTAATCTGCCAAAGGATGAGGAGCAGAATAAGCGTGTTATTACAAGAAATAACATTGCAAAAGAAGTGGCAAATGAGCTTAATTGCAAGGTGATTGACTTATATTCAGCATCACTTAACTGCACCGAGCTTTATCTTGGTGATGGTGTCCATATGAAAGAGGCTGGCTACACTGCCCTTGCAAAGGAAATTCTTAGTGAAATTGGCTGATTTCTGGTCAAAGTCAAAAAACTTATAAATATCGTGATAGAAATTGTGCATTTTTACCAATGGTATAAGATAATAGACACTATGTGTTATAACTAACTTTGGCAGTTCTATTGATAGTTTTTGTGCAATTGTAAAAAATCACATCAAAAACTGAATATTTATACTGAATAGGATGTATATTATGCTGAACTTATTGCAAGTTTATGCACAATATGCATCCTTTTTAACTAACTATCCAAATTTTGTCTGATACACCGCAAAATGTTTGTTAATATACACAATTGCAAATTGTGATAGTTATGCTATAATCTATATCACCAAAGCACAAAAAAATACTTCATGTCAATCTAAGGAGGAAAATCACAATGAACAAAAAAATCTTAAAACTCATCTCTGCAATCCTCGTAATGGTAATGATTGCAACAGCAGCCCCCCTTATGGGATTCGCAACAGACTCAGGTCTCAGCACAAAAATCACTTACATCACAAACACACTCGGCGGCGTTAAAATTGACGTTGAAAAGCTTGGCGAAGGCGTTAAGTATGACATCTATCGTAAAACAGCAGACACAGATTACGAGAAGATCATGACAACAGACGCAAAAACAACAATCATTGATAAGACAGCAGTTAACCTCACAATCTACACATACGATGTAGCAGTTGAGGGCGGCGAAAGAAGCGGTCTTGAAAAGACAATCAAATACATTCAGGCTCCCACTCTTTCAGTTGAGTGCGTTGACGGTAATGTAATCGTTCACATCAACCCTGTTGAGGGTGTTGACCATTACAGCGTAAAACGCCGTGATGTTGCAGCATCAACTCTTTACAACAGACTTGGTGAAACAGAAGCAACAGACGCACCTTATTTCGTTGATACAACAGCAAAGGGCGAAACAAAATATGTTTACGCAGTATCAGCTATTCACGAAGGCGACAACAGCTATTACACAACATACACATTCACAACTCCTGAATTCTCATTCCTTTCAACTCCTGTTAAACTCACAAACGTTGACCAGGGCGTTAAAGTAGCATACGACAAAGTAGATGGCGCAAAGAGCTACACAGTTTACAGAAGAGAAGCAGGTTCAAACAACTGGGTTGAGCTTACAACATTCAAACCTACATCATATTTCTACTTCGTTGATAAGAGCGCAGTAAGCGGTACAATGTACTATTACTCAGTAGGCGTTACAACAGCTGATGCAAAAGCACGCTATGACTCAGAAACAGATACACACATCCTTTATCTTGCAGCTCCCACAGTTTCACTTTCATATACAGACAACGGCGTTGAAGTAAGATTCACAGAGAGCAACGGCGCAGAGAGCTATCAGATTCTCCGCAAGGCAGTTAACGCATCATCATACAAAGCAATTGGCACAGTAAGCGCAGACAGCGATTCACTTTCATTCATCGACACAACAGCAGTAGTTGGTGAAAGCTACACATATGCAGTACGTGTATTCAACAACACTCAGTTTGACGCAAAATACAACAGCTACCTTAAAGGTCAGAACTTTGAATATGCAAACTTCTCAGAAGATGCAAATGTTGTAACAATTGACTTTGTTGATGTAACAGACGATGTTATCGCAGAAGAAGCAATCGCAGAACCCGACACAATCTGGCTCAGCAGCACAGCTGATGAAGAAATCGTTGATACAGTTAAAGATGTAGTTGCAGATGTAACAACAGAAGCAGCAAATGTAGAGCTTTCACAGGTACTTGATTTCATCACAGGCATCCTTGCTAACCTCGGTGTTGACACAACAATTCTTGAGAATGTGTTCAACTTCATTGCACAGATTGTTGATTTCGTAAACAACACATTCACATTCGCAGCATAATCAATAAATTAAAACCACTTAATCAAAACAGACAGACCCACAAACTTTTACACTAATTAAAACGCATTCCCCTTCTTAAATTAAATTGGATTTACCGATCGGTCCATTTATTATAATCCTCTGAATAAACCACCACAAATCACCTTCTGCGGTTTTATGCCCCTAAAAACCGCAGGGGGTATTTGTGGTGTATTCTTTATTATAATCGAAAGCAAAATAATACCACCCTCTCACATTTCTATGAAAGGGTGGATTTTTTATTTGTATGTTATGTTACTGTTTGTTTTCTTTAACGCTATCAAGCTTTAAGAAATCACCGTACATATTCGTGTAATACTCTTTAATCTTATCGTATGAAAGATTACCTGAGCCATGTGCCGCTGCAAGTTCTTGTGAATACTCTGCAAAAGGAATGATTCTAACATTGGATTTGCCGTATTCATAATGTGTAACTGTAGGAATAAAACCAACATTGCTGATTGATATTGCACCTGTATCATAACTCTTTTCAACTGTAACATCTGCAAGACCGCCGAGAGTATTTTCAAAGTTTGCCTGTGTTGAAATAAGATTGCCTAATGACCAGATAACAAGTGCTTTGCTTCCGTCTTCTCTTGTAAGATATTCAATAGGCTGAAGTACATGAGGACCAGTGCCGATAATTATGTCTGCGCCATAATCAACAAGCTTTTGAGCTATCTGACGCTGTGAATCATTTGGTGTTGTAATATCTTCTTGCATCCAGTGCATTGAAACACAGCATATGTCTGAAGCTTCTTTGTTAACTTTAATCATCTTTTCCATTGTCTGATAAAGCTCTTCTTGTGTGTGGCGTTCATCTGTAAGATAAACAAGACCTAAATCAGAATCAGTAGGAACTATAAGACCGTTAAGATACTGTGTGAATCCGCAGAATGAAAACTTAATATCGTTTCTTTCAATTACTTCCGGCTTGAACATATCATCCCATGTTTTGTAAAGTCCTGTGAGGATAATATCTTTCTTTGAGTGGAACAGCTCATAATCTTCAAGTGCACCCGAAAGGAATTTATCCATAATATGGTTTGTGGCTTGATTGTAAACATCAAAACCAAGTGTAATCATCTGGTCAAGAAGCTCGGGCGGAGAATTGAAAAGCGGATAAGATGATGCTGGCTGTGATGGAACAATTGCAACTTCCTGATTCAAAAATGCAACATCAGCATTTTTTACAATGCCTGCAATTTTTTGATAAGGTGCGCTGAAATCGTAGCCGCCTGTGGTTGAACGCTGCTTTGCCTGGTCAAGTATCGCCTGATGAATAAGGTTATCGCCTGCACAAACAAGATTTGCGGAGGTTTTGCCCGTTTTTGTTGTTTCAGACTGAGCGGTTTTTGCCGCCGCCTCCGCCGCTTTCTCTGCGTGCTTTGACTTGAGGGTGTTTACACATCCAACAATTAAAACAACGCAAAGCAAAAGGGTGATTGCTCGTTTAAGGTTTTTAATCAGGGAACTTTTCTTTTTCTTGTTGTTTTCCATTTTTTCACCTCAGATTATTTTATTGTCAACAGCATACTCAATAAACTCTGCAAAGAGAGAATTTGACCATGCGAACCATTCTCTTGAAAACTCTTTGGGATTGTCTGCGTTAAAGCCTTCGTGCATAAAGCCCGTGTCGCCATCTGTTGAGCAGAGAATATCAATCACTTCTCTGATTTCTTCGGGGTCATTTGATGTTAAACCCTGCATTGACAACGCAATATGCCAAATATATCCTTCTGGAGTGTGAGGACTGCCGACTCCCCTGCCGAATTTGCCTTTATAATAATACGGATTATCTTCGCTTAATATGAATTTGCGGGTTCTAAGGTACATTTTATCATTTTTATCGCAATATCCTAAATAAGGAAGTGAAATCAGACTTGGAACATTGGCATCATCAAAAAGTCGTCTGTTGCCCATACCGTCAGTTTCGCAAGCGTAAATTTTGCCGTATTTTGGATGGTCATAAACTGCATAAGCGTCAATGCCGTGCTCAATTTCTTCTTTAAGAGTTTCACATTCAGATATAAACGCAGATTCGTACGCATAGAATGTAGAGAAGATTTCAATAACATAGCCGATAACAACAACAGCAAACATATTTGACGGCACAAGATAACCGAAAACGCAACCGTCATCGCTCGGGCGGAAGCCTGACCATGTCATACCAGTGTAGCTGACAGGCATTCCCTTGCCTTCATTATGTAAAGTGTCTTTCCAGCGGCAGTTGGGTCTTATGAAGCTGTAAGGCGATTTTTCAAAGTGTCGCTGTTCGGTAATCCACTGCTTAATAATCACCTTTGCCGCCTGATTAAAGCTTTCATCAAAAACGGAGCTGTCGCCTGTTGCTTTCCAATACTTATAAATAAGCCTTAAAGGATAGCAAAGGGAGTCAATCTCGTACTTTCTTTCAAATACCCACGGGTCATTTCTTGGTATATCTTTAATATGACCTTTGGAGTTTGGCTCTTCATTAAAAGCATTTGCATAGGGGTCAATGAGAATATATTTAAACTGCGTTTTGATAACGCCCTTAATAATATCTCTGACCTCTTCATCCTCAACTGCAAGAGGAATGTAATGGGACACCTGAGCGGTTGAATCACGAAGCCACATTGCAGGTATATCACCTGTTAAAACAAAAAGTGAGCCGTCTGCGGTTTCTTTAACCGTTGTTTCAAGTGTGTTGGGATAACAGTTGCGGTAAAGCTCGGCTATTTTAGGGTAATTTTTGAGCTTTTCGCAATAGCTGTCTATTCTTTTATAGATTGAATCTGGAATTCTGATAATACCACCCCCACAGATATATTATAACATTTTACAATAATTTGCAATAAAAAGGAGCGTTTTAATTGAAAAAAGTGTTAAGTTCTTTCATAATAATTATGCTTTGCTTTATATTAAGCTGCTGTAACACTGAAAACACACGCAAAGAAACGATTAAAGGCGAGCCGCTGAGTGATGGAACAGCCACATATTATATAAATGAAAAAAATGACAGCGAGCAACTGCTCCACAGCACAAGATATGATGAAAACGATAATGTTATAGAAGAATATGACTTTACATATTCATACGACTTAAACGGCAGAATAGTCGGTATAAGAAAAACTGATGTTGAAACGGGCAAATGCTACGAAACGATTTATGACAGATTCAAAACCAAAACAGAGGAGATTACATACAGCAGTAACGGTGTGATTATTGATAAAAAAGATTTTCTCAAAAACGGATATGTAAAGAAATCTCATATTTATAACGGCGGAAATGAAACGGGATATATCCTTTATGATTATTACACTGATAATCAGGTGAAAAATGAAACGGAATACGATATTGGCGGAAGAGCCGTAAAGATGACAACATATTATAAAAATAAACTTCTTTATCAGATTAAAGATTTTGATAAAGAAGGGATGATTTGTAAAATCACAAAATATACTTATAAAGGCGATGTGCTTATTAAAGAATCGCTTTTTGATGCAGATTTTAATTTGTATCAGGTAACGGATTTTTCAAAAAGTCCGCCAAATGTAACCCGCTACAAAGACGGTGAACCCATAAAAGAAAAAGTGGCTGAAAGCAATTAAGCTCTCAGCCATATTTTATGTGATTTTCTTATTTTGTGCCGAAGATTCTGTCGCCAGCATCGCCAAGACCAGGAACAATGTAGCCGTGCTCGTTAAGCTTCTCATCCATAGCAGCGCAGAAGATTTCAACATCGGGATGTGCTTCCTGAAGAGCTTTTACGCCTTCGGGAGCGCTGATGATGCAAACAAACTTGATGTTACGGGGCTTGCGAAGCTTAATCTGTGAAATAGCGTCAATAGCTGAACCGCCTGTTGCAAGCATGGGGTCAACAACGAAAACATCTCTCTCAGCAATGTCTGCGGGGAGTTTGCAATAATACTCAACGGGTTTGAGTGTTTCAGGATCACGATAAAGACCGATATGACCTACACGAGCTGAGGGAACGAGGTCAAGCATACCGTCAACCATGCCAAGACCTGCACGAAGAATGGGAACAACTGCAAGCTTTTTGCCGTCAAGAGCCTTAGCTTTTGTTGTGCAGATAGGAGTTTCAATTTCAATTTCATGAAGAGGAAGATCTCTTGTTGCCTCATAGCAAAGAAGAGTTGCAATCTCTTTGATAAGTGTGCGGAAATCCTTTGAACTTGTTGAAGTTCTTCTAAGAATTGAAAGTTTGTGCTGGATAAGTGGATGGTTTGTAATTGTGATATTACTCATTTTATATTCCTCCGTTTTATATTATTTCTGTTTATTTTCAATAGCAGTAATCTGGTCGATTCTGCGCTGATGTCTGCCGCCCTCAAACTCTGTTGAAAGGAAAATATCAACAAGCTCAAGACCAAGACCAAGACCTACAACTCTGCCGCCAAGTGCAAGAATATTTGCGTTGTTGTGTGCTCTTGTCATTTTTGCGCTGAAATAATCAGAGCAGCAAGCTGCACGGACACCGTTAACCTTGTTTGCTGCAAGGCTGATGCCTATGCCTGTTCCGCAACAAAGGATACCTAAAATGCCCTCTTTAACTACATATTCGCCAACTTTTTCACCAAAAACGGCATAATCAACTGATTCTGTGCTGTCTGTGCCGAAATCAACGATTTCATATCCTTTTTCGGTAAGATGAGCTTTGATGGCTTCTTTGAGTTCAAATCCGCCGTGATCTGCACCTAATGCTACTTTCATTGTTTATCACTGCCTTTTAATTTATTTTTGAGCTCCCTTTCAGCCTGCGGAAGCCTGAGATAAACAGGCACAAGCTGGTCGGGTGCAATATAATCTGTTTTATTCAGTGCGGCATAAAGAGCACCTGATGCTTTTTGATAACGGATGCTTTCATTTGTGAGAATGAACTTTTCATCATCTGCCGCTTTTTTAATAAGATGTGCGCCATCACCAAGAAGATAAACAACGCTTTCCAGTGCTTTCAGCTCGTCAACAAGTTGAGAAATGCAGATTGCTCTGTCTTCAGTGATACGCTCCACAGTGCCGTAATGAACCTTGAATGTGGCTGTATAAACCTGTGAACAGCGAGCGTCCATTATAGCGCAAACATACCCGTCAAAGCTCATGCAATTATACGCCATAGCTTCAAGGGTTGAAATGCCGACACACTGTGTATTGTTTGGAAAAGCGATACCTTTTGCGCAGGCAACGCCTATGCGAACACCTGTGAATGAACCGGGGCCTGTTACGCAGGCAATAAGGTCAATGTCGCTTACATCAATATCCGAAAGGTCAATTGTATCTTTAACAACATTCATCAAAGTTTTGGAATGAGTGAATCCGTTATTGACATAGACCTCGCTTAAAATATGTGAATCCTCGGAAACTGCGGCACTGGCAGGCTTTGAGGAACTGTCAATTGCAAGTATTTTCAAAATCTGCACCTCCGTCAATAGTGATTATGCGCTGAAATTCGCTCTCCCCTTTTTCAAAATGAATTCTGATAGAATCCTCGGGCAAAGCGTTTTCGATGTTTTCGCTCCATTCAACGGCAAGTATTCCGCCGTAATCAAGATAATCAAAAAATCCTGTTGAATACAAATCGTCCCACGATTCAATTCGATACATATCAAAATGATAAAGTGTGTGTTTGCCGTTGTATTCGTGAACAAGAGCGAATGTTGGGCTGCTCACCTGCTTCTGGTCAATTCCAAGACCCTCTGCAAGTCCGTGGGTGAAGGCTGTTTTGCCCATTCCCATTGAGCCGAACATAGCAACAACATCACCACTTTTAAGTTTTTCGCCTATTTTTATGCCGAGCTGTCTTGTTTCCTCTGCACTGTTTGTAACAAATTTCAACAAAATCATCTCCTAAAAAACAAGTTTTTGGCTCAAACTTGAGATATTATAACACAAAAGAGTTTTATTTTCAACTTATTTCAGGGTTGAATTTAAAATAAATTTATATTATAATATATAAAAGTATGTTTTTCAGGAGGTCAGCAAGGTGCGAACCTTTTTTAATAAATTCAAAATAATAGTTAAGGAAACCAATAAAACACTGCTTCTTATGTGTATTGCATTGACAATATTTGGTCTTATCCTCATTCAGAGTGCAACGCTGAATCAGCTTCAGGCGGGGGATCATATTTCTCGAAGCGTTCTTACAACAGCTATCGCTTCAATAGCAGGTCTTGTAGCCTGCATTGTTATTTCGCTTTTTGAGCACGATTTCATTGTTAAGTTTTGGCCAGTTATCGGCTTTGTTTGTCTTGCACTGATGGGCTCACTGTTTATTTTCGGATGTTCCCCCAGTGGACGAGATGACGCATTCTCGTGGCTGAAATTTGGTAGTTTCTATTTTCAGCCGTCGGAGCTTTTAAAAGTCGGATTTGTTATAACATTCTCTGTTCATCTTGACACTGTAAAGGATGAACTTGATAAATTTAAAAATATTGTTTATCTCGGTATGCACGCAATGGTTGCAGTTGGTCTTGTTATTCTCACAGGCGACCTTGGCTCAGCTCTTGTTTTCATGGTTACAACAATCGGTCTGCTTTTCCTTGCAGGCGTTCAGCTTCGCTATTTTGCAATCGGTGCTGTTGCAGTTGGTCTTGCAACACCTGTTATCTGGTATGAGTTTCTTTCAGACTTCCAGAAACAGCGATTCCTTGCAGTTTATAATCCATCACAGCTTACAGAATCTACATATAAAACAGTTATTTATCAGCAGCAGCAGGGACTTTCTGCAATTGGTGCAGGCAGGCTCACAGGTCAGGGACTTTTCAACGGCACATACACGCAGGCAGGTCTTGTTCCCGAAAGTCAGAACGATATGATTTTCTCAGTTGTTGGTGAGGAGCTTGGGTTTATTGGCTGTATTGCGCTTCTTATTTTCATTATGCTGATTATCATTAAGATTGTTTCAATCGGTAGAAAGTCTATCAATAATGTTGGCAGACTTATGTGCTACGGTGTTGCGCTTATTATTGCGGCGCAGACAATTATCAACGTTGGTATGTGCATCAAGGTTATGCCTGTTATCGGAATTACACTCCCCTTCCTTAGTTCGGGTGGTTCTGCAAACCTTTGTATTTACCTTTTAATCGGTCTTGTTTTAAGTGTTTACCGCACTTCAATAGACAGAACACCGACCGAAATCAACAGAAACGCTATCATGACTCCGTTTGAAGAGGCTTGATGTATTGACAAAATAAAAAAATATGCTATAATAGCAATATCTTCGGGGCGGGGTGCAATTCCCCACCGGCGGTGTGAGTTTAACTTGAGCCCGCGAGCGAAAGCTGATCTGGTGAGATTCCAGAGCCGACAGTAAAGTCTGGATGGAAGAAGATTATATGTTTAATCTCCCCGTACATTTTTGATGTGCGGGGTTTATTTTTTATTAGGAGTGATAAAAATGAAAAATTCGTCAATCAGAAAAATCAGCGTAACTGCAATTATGGCGGCATTTGCAACAGCACTTATGTTCCTTGAAGTTAGCGTGCCGTTAATGCCAAGCTTTATTAAGCTTGACTTTTCAGACCTGCCTGCATTGATTACATCCTTTGCATTCGGCCCTGCGTGGGGCGTTGCAGTCTGCCTTGTAAAAAATCTTGTCAAGCTTCTTAATACATACACCGCCGGCATTGGTGAGCTTGCAAATTTCATCCTCAGTGCCGCTTTTGTTGGCGTTGCAGGCTTGGTATATAGAAATAAGAAAACAAAAAAATTTGCACTTATAGGCGCTCTTGTTGGTGCATTGGCAATGGCTGCAATCAGCTTCCCCTCAAACTATTTTGTGGTTTACCCTATTTACGAAAAGTTGATGTCGAGAGAAGCTATCCTTGGTGCATATAGGCTCATTTACCCCAAAACCCAATCTCTTGCGCAGGCACTTCTGATTTTTAATGTGCCGTTTACATTCTTAAAGGGTGCTATAAATTCTGCCATAACATTTGTAATTTATAAAAAAATATCACCGCTTCTTAAAGGTAAATCAATATAACTATTGACAAACTTAGTTTACGAGTATATAATAGTAAAGATATGAATATTTCCTTATTGAGAGTAGCTGAGGGACTGGCCCTGTGAAGCTCGGCAACCTGCATATGCAAGGTGCTAATTCCTGCGGTATTAACCGAAAAATAAGGTGTAACACCCCGTGGTTACACGCCACGGGGTTTAATTATGTTTAGAAGTATTATGTAAAAATGGAGGAACAAAAAATGGCAAATTATTTATTCACATCTGAATCCGTTACTTGCGGACATCCCGACAAAATTTGCGATCAGATTTCTGACGCTATTCTTGATGAAATTCTTAAGCAGGATCCCAACGGTCGTGTTGCCTGCGAAACCTGCTGCACAACAGGTATGGTTCTTGTTATGGGCGAAATCTCAACAACTGCACAGGTTGATATTACAAGTGTAGTTCGTAAGGTTATTCTTGACATCGGCTATGATGATGCAAAGAAAGGCTTTGACGGCAACACTTGCGCTGTTCTCACAGCTCTTGATAAGCAGTCAAACGACATCGCTCTTGGCGTTAACAAATCATTTGAGTTGAAGCAGGGCATTGATGACCCATATAACCAGCATGGTGCAGGCGATCAGGGTATGATGTTTGGTTTTGCTTGTGATGAAACACCTGAGCTTATGCCTATGCCTATTTCACTTGCTCACAAGCTTGCATTAAGACTTACACAGGTTCGTCAGGATGGCACACTCCCCTATCTTCGTGCAGACGGTAAAACACAGGTTACTGTTAAGTATAACGATAAAGACGAAGTTGTTGGTATTGACACAATCGTTATCTCTTCACAGCACAGCGCAGAGGTTGAGCTTGACCAGATTAGAGAAGACATCATTCAGAATGTTATTTATCCTATCATTGACCCCGATCTTATTGATGATGATACAAAAATCTACATCAATCCCACAGGCAGATTTGTTACAGGCGGTCCTCAGGGCGACAGCGGACTTACAGGTAGAAAGATTATTGTTGATACATACGGTGGATATTCTCGCCACGGCGGCGGTGCATTCAGCGGTAAAGACCCAACAAAGGTTGACCGTTCAGCAGCTTACGCTTGCAGATACATTGCAAAGAACATCGTTGCTGCAAAGCTCGCTAAGAAATGCGAAATTCAGCTTGCATATGCAATCGGTGTTGCAAAGCCTGTTTCAGTTATGGTTGATACATTCGGCACAGGTGTTATTGATGACACTGTTCTTGCAGAAATCGTAAGTGAAAACTTTGACCTTCGCCCCGCTGCAATTATTGATAAATTACAGCTTCGCAGACCTATCTATCGTCAGACAGCCGCATATGGTCATATGGGCAGAACTGACATTGACCTTCCCTGGGAAAAAACAGATAAGGTTGAGGCACTTATTAAGTCAGCGGGCATTGAGCATATTCAGAAATAATCAAAACGCAAAAAAATCAGAGCTGGACGAAAAAATCCAGCTCTTTTTTAATGCTTATTAAAGAATATCTTCGAGGAACTTGATGTAAAGACCGCCCTGAACTGTTCTGTGTTTGAAGCCAATCATAATTGATGTGTTGGTGTCATACCAGTCTGTCATGGGAACTCTTGAATTTGAAACATTATATGCGTCCCAAAGAGGAGTGATGAACTTTTCAAATTCATCATCTGAGGGTGCAAGGCAGGCTGTCCATACAAGCCAGTCAGATTTTGTGTAAGCCTTACGGCTGACAAGAGGCATACCGTAATAATTGATATGCTTGCAGTTGTTAAGGTATTCAGATGAAAGAACATGTGGTGAGAAAAGGTTTGTGTGCCAGAACTTATCCCAGACAATGTTATATTTCATGCTGAATGTGCCAGGCTTATCGAATGCAAGGCGGAAGCTGCCGTCTTTATTAGCGGCACGCTTAACCCAGCTGTCTGCCATATCCTTTGCAATCTTCATGTATTTGTTGCTGTCCTCTGCCTTGCCCTGCATTTTGAGGATAATTGAGTAACCAGCGATACCCATAATTGCTTTAAGTGAAAGGTTGCAGTTATGAGCCATATGACCTGCAAAGTCGTCTGTGCAAAGCTGATTTTCGGGGTCTTCACCGTATTTGATGAGGTATTTAACCCATCTGTCAAGCTGAGCCATGTATCTGTCTGCAAAATCTGTGTTTTTATCAACCATAGCAATGTTTGCCATGAGGATGAGCATATTGCCACATTCCTCAACAGGCATCTGCTTTGTTTTGTATTCTTCAAGAGTCTTTGACTTCCAGCCGTAACGCTGACCGTTTACAACAGGATATGTGCCAACATCATGGGGAGCAAAGTCAAACACCCATTCGTCAGACTCGTCATATTTGAAAATGGGAACAAGCATACCCTTGAGAAGCTCTGTGTTGTAAAGAAGGAAGAATGGTGATGATGGATATGTAACATCAACTGTGGCTGCACAGCCGTTGCTGAAGCATTCTTTTGAAATATAAACAAGCTCGCCATCGTCTGTTACTGCAAGCTTATGAGCGGCAAGAATCTGACGGTATGCAAGTGAAATAATCTCTGCATATTTAACACCGCTGGAGCGTTTGCCCTGCTTATAAATATCATAAGAAACCTTGTTGCACTTAATGAGCATTTCGTCGCTTTCTTCAAGTGCCTCTTTCATAGCCTCTTCAATTGTAAGTCCCTTGGTGTGCCAATAAGCCTTGATGTGCTTTTTGAAATATTCAAGAGAATAAATATCGTCATACGCAAAGAGAATATCAAATACTTTTGATGCTTCGCAAGAGAACTCTGCTGAAACAAAATTCATATTTTCTTCATCTTTGAAGCTCTTGATTTCACTGTTAGCTGGTGGGCAAAGGTAGAAATAACCCCAGTCAATGCGAAGGTCATCACCAAATTTGCCGAGGATTTCCTGCTTCTTGCTGCCCATTTTAACAGCGTTAATGCCGTCTTTAATCTGAACAGTTTCGATTGTAACCTCGTCATCCCCTGCTTTATCAAGGCAAATCTGCTCTGAAACATTAAGCTTGATGTTTACATTGTGAGCTACGCCGTCAACATTCTCAAATTTCACTTTCATATAAGAAACAGGTCTTGAAAGGCGGTATAAATCGTCTGTGAAAAGAGGTGTGTAGAATTTAACATTGAGAGTGATTTTTTCATTAACAAAATCGTACTCAGTAACAAGAGCAGTAACATCCATTGCAGCCTGTTCAATAACAGGATAATCTCTGTTTCTGCCCATAAAGCGGAAATCTTCGCCGTCAACTGTTACAATACCCTCAATGATATTTTCAGCACCAGTCCAATGAACTGTTTCTTCGCTGTATAATTCATCAGCAGGCGACCATATTGAAAAATATGGGTCAACTGTAATAAGCGGAACTGCGGGTGGTCTTAATTTCATAATTATCTCTCCTAAAAGTGGGTTTAATTTATGTTATCAAATACATTAAATTATGTCAAGTTAATAAAGAAAAATCCTGCTGAAATTTCCAGCAGGATTTTGTTTATTTTGAATTAGTCCTCAAGGTTAAGACCGCACTCAATTGCTTTAAGGTTCATATCAAGAAGATTTGCTTTTCTTGCAGAAACAACCTTTTTAAGTGTGGATTCAACATTGTTTGTGCT
Source organism: Acutalibacteraceae bacterium (assembly GCA_045598085.1). Taxonomy (GTDB): domain Bacteria; phylum Bacillota; class Clostridia; order Oscillospirales; family Acutalibacteraceae; genus CAG-488. The sequence goes on along the minus strand of JAZLLI010000006.1, from coordinate 57,946 downwards.
AACTGCTCCGCTTTCTTTAATGAACTTGCCTACCATAATCATATTTGCAAGGGTGGGAAGTCCAATATCGTTTGCAAGACCAGTTGCTGGAACATAGAATACCTTAACATCTGTGCGCTTGATTTTGCGCTCAATAAGTGTTGAGTCAACAAAAATCATACCGCCCGGAACAACAGCATCCTCATATTTATCAAGTGAGGGAAGATTCATAGCAATAAGAATGTCGGGCTTTGAAACGATGGGAGAACCAACGGGATCATCGCTTAAAATAACACTGCAGTTTGCTGTGCCGCCACGCATTTCGGGACCATATGATGGAAGCCAGCTAAGCTGTCTGCCTTCAAGAAGTCCGTTATATGCAATGAATTTGCCTGCAAAGAGAACACCCTGACCGCCGAAACCTGCAATAAGTAACTGTGTAGTCATATTATTTGTCCTCCTTTGCGCTTCTGTCTTTATAAACTCCTAAAGGATAATAAGGAATCATTTTATCTTCAACCCACTGAAGAGCTGCATCGGGTGTCATACCCCAGTTTGTGGGGCAGGAAGAAACAACCTCAATAAGTGAGAAACCTTTGCCGTTAATCTGATTCTCAAAAGCCTTCTGAATAGCTTTCTGAGCTGCCTTAACATTTTTAACATTATTAACTGCAACACGGGCAATGTATTCAGGACCGTCAAGAGTTGCGAGCATTTCGCTAACCTTAACGGGATAACCTGCTGTTGTAACATCTCTGCCGTAAGGTGAAGTCTGTGTAACCTGACCCGGGAGTGATGTGGGGGCCATCTGACCGCCTGTCATACCGTAAATTGCATTGTTTACGAAAATAACAGTGATGTTTTCGTTTCTTGTTGCGGCATGAACTGTTTCAGCCATACCGATTGAAGCAAGGTCGCCATCGCCCTGATATGTGAAAATAACATTCTCAGGCATTGAGCGTTTAAGACCTGTTGCAACAGCAGGTGCTCTGCCGTGTGCAGCCTCAACCATATCACAAGTGAAATAATTATATGCCATAACAGCGCAACCAACAGGAGCAACGCCGATTGTTTTGCCCTCAATGCCGAGGTTATCAATTGCCTGCGCAACTAGGCGGTGAATTATACCATGTGTACAGCCTGGGCAATAATGAAGCTGAGCATCTGTAAGGCTCTTTGGTTTTTCAAATACTATCATCAGTCGTTACCTCCTGCAAGTTTTTTGATTGATTCAAGCACCTGCTCGGGTGAAGGAATCATACCGCCAACACGGTTGCAAAGCTCAACTTTTTTCTTGCACTCTGTTGCAAGCTTGATGTCCACAATCATCTGACCCATTGAAAGCTCAACGCTTAAGAAGCCTTTAACTTTATCAGCGGCTTCTGCAAGGGGCTTCTTGGGGAATGGCCATACTGTGATGGGTCGAATCATACCAACCTTGATGCCTTCTTTTCTTGCGGCGATAACTGCATTCTTTGAAACACGGGCAGCAATACCGAAAGCAACAACGCAGTAATCTGCATCATCCATCATGAATGACTCGTATCTTGCTTCTTTTTCTTCGATTTCTTTATATCTTTCATAACGCTCGAAGTTTGTCTTCTCAAGCTCTTCGGTGTCAAGATAAAGTGAATTGATAATGTTGTGCTGACGCTTTTTGCCTGTGCCTGTAACTGCCCAAGGCTTTTCATAAACCTTGATGTCGTCTGGCTCGGGGAGCTCAACAGGCTCCATCATCTGACCCATTGTGCCGTCTGCAAGAAGCATAGCAGGCATACGGTATTTATCTGCAAGGTCAAATGCAAGGATAGTCATATCAGCCATTTCCTGAACAGATGCGGGAGTAAGAACGATAAGGTGATAATCGCCGTGTCCGCCGCCCTTTGTAGCCTGAAAATAATCTGACTGTGAGGGCTGAATGCCGCCAAGACCGGGACCGCCACGCTGAACATTAACAATAAGTGCAGGGAGGTCAGAACCTGCAATGTATGAGATACCCTCCTGTTTAAGTGAAACTCCTGGGCTTGATGAAGATGTCATAACTCTTTTGCCAGAGCCTGAAACACCGTAAACCATATTGATTGCAGAAATTTCACTTTCAGCCTGAAGGAATGTACCGCCAATTTTGGGCATTCTTTTTGCCATATATGCGGCAATTTCAGTCTGAGGAGTGATAGGATAGCCGAAGTAATGCTTACAGCCAGCTCTGATAGCTGCCTCGGCAATTGCTTCGTTGCCTTTCATTAAAACTTTTTCAGCCATTCTGAACACCTCACTTTTCAACTGTTATAACGCAATCAGGGCACATAGTTGCGCAGAATGCACAAGCAATGCACTTATCCTGATCGGTCATTTCTGCGGGAGAATGTCCCTTTTTGTTTATCTTTTCTTTAGCAATTCTGATAATGCCTTTGGGGCAGGCAGAAACACAAAGTCCGCAACCCTTGCATATATCAGTGTCAAAAGTAACTTTTGCCATTGCAATTCTCCTGTCTTAATAATATTTTTTCTGCAATATAAGCTTAAACTTATTATCGCAGTCAACATCCTCAAAAATTTTTTCGCTGACCGTAGTCATCACAACGGGAAGTGAAGCCATTTCGCTAAGATTCTGTGCAAGAGGGATTGTCCTCTCAACATCCTCTGCGGTTGTTTCTTCACCAAGATTTGAGTTGTTTATAATTCCTGTAAACTTAATGTCTGCCGCCTGCTGAATTTCGTAAAAAACTTCCATAGCTTCCTCTGCATTTCTTGTAAGAGGGCGATAAAAATTCACAACAAAAAACATATCATAATTATTCTCTTCAAGAATATAGGGGGTGAATCTGCCAAGGGCGTACGCTCCCCTGTCATCACCGCCAATGTCAAGAATAACATACTTGTCATTTCTCATAACGAGTCCGTATGTTTCAGCAGGGAGAGATGGCAAATCAACATTTGTGCCTGCAAAAGGAAGAGCAACAAGCTCTATCCCTGCCTGCTCAAGTTCTTTCTGGCTGTCTTTCGTTCTGAAATACGGATTTACAATATCAAGGTCGGCAATGCTGACATTAAGCCCCTGACTTTTTAAGTCAAAGGCATAATTCAGCGCAACATTTGTTTTACCACTACCGTAATGTCCTAAAAAAAGGTTTACTCGTTTCATTATTTCTCAACTTTTACATCAAGAGGATATGTCCAACCCATGAAGTCTTCAACAACACCTGTCTGCATACCATAAAGTGTGTCATAAAGCTTCTGAGCAACGGGGCCAACATTGCCACCGTTTACAGAGTAATCTGTGCCGTTGTAGTTAAGGCAGCCAATGGGAGAGATAACAGCAGCTGTACCGCTTGCGAAAATCTCTTTAAGTGAGCCGTCTTTTGATGCTGCAACGATTTCGTCAATTGAAAGCTTACCCTCTCTTACCTTAATACCAAAATGTTTAAGGAGCTGGATAACTGAATTCCTTGTGATACCGGGGAGGATTGTGCCGCTGTCAAGAGAAGCAGTGATAACCTCATCGTTAATCATAAAGAATGCGTTTGATGTGCCGATCTCTTCAACATATTTGTGCTCAGCAGCATCAAGCCAGAGAACATCTTTGCAGTCATATTTCATAGCGTCCTGAGAAGCTCTCATACCGCCGCCGTAGTTACCGCCAACCTTTGCGTAACCTGTGCCGCCCTGAGCAGCTCTGATATATTTATCCTGAACGAAGATTCTTGTAGCTGAAAGACCGCCGTCATTAGCTGCATAATAAGAACCTGTGGGGCTGAGGATGATCATAAATCTATAATGTTTTGCAGGAAGAACAGAGAATGAAACTTCATCGCCAAAAAGGAAAGGACGAATGTAAAGTGATGTGCCTGGAGCTGTGGGAATCCAATCAGCGTCTTCTTTAATAACTGCTTCAACAGCTGCAACAAGAAGGTCATCGGGAAGATAAGGCATACACATTCTTTCGCAGGTTGACTTCATTCTTTTAACATTCATGTCAGGTCTGAAAAGCTGAATAACGCCATCGGGGCGACGATATGCTTTCATACCCTCAAACATCATCTGAGCATAGTGAAGAACGCATGATGCAGGCTCAATAAGGATAGGCTCATGAGGAACAACTCTGCCATCATGCCAGCCCTGACCCTCGTCATAATCCATAACGAACATATGGTCTGTGAAATACTTTGCAAAGCCAAGCTTTGTTTCGTCTTCAGGGCGTTTTTTAGGATTCTTTGTTCTTGTTACTGGAAATTCATATTTCATTTCTATACACTCCTTTAAAATTATATATCATATATTTCTGCCTGTCTGTCAGCAAAAACATTGATGGTCTCTCTTATATTTTTTATGATTGATGTGTCGCAGTCAGCGGTGATAATTTCTTCGCTCTCCCCTGCTTTTGCAAGGGTACTGCCCCACGGGTCATAAATAACTGAATTGCCGCCAAAAACAGTGTCATAAGCTGTGCCGCATGAGTTACAGCAGGCTAAGAACATCTGATTTTCAATGGCTCTTGCCTTTGTTAAGGTGAGCAGGTGATCTTTTCTGATTAAAGGCCACTGTGAAACAACAAACAGGAAGTCAAGTCCTTTAAGGCTCATTGTTCTTGTAAGCTCTGGGAATCTTACATCATAGCAGATGATAATTCCGCACTGGTTGCCGTCAAGTGTGAATCGGCAGATTTTGTTGCCTTTTTCATAAAAATTATGCTCGCCCATTGGTGTGAAAAGATGTGATTTATCGTATTCGCCAATACACTCACCGCATCTGTTGAATATATAAGCGGTGTTATAAATTTTGCCGTCCTTAACATTTGAAACACTGCCTGCAACGATATTTACATTATATTCTTTTGCGAGTGAGCCAATTTCAGCCTTGACCTTTTCGCCGTTATTATCGCAAAATGATGCGAGGTTTTCTTTTGGGAAAAAGCCAGTGTTCCATGTTTCGGGAAGAACGATAACATCTGTTCCGCTTTCAGCTGCACTTTTAATAAGCTCTTTTGCTTTATCAAAGTTCTTTTGCGGTTCAGCTAAAAGCATATCCATCTGAACACATGATATTTTCATTATATCACTTCCTTAAAGCAGATTTCTCTGAATTTTACCGCTGACTGTCTTTGGAAGTTCATCCTTAAATACAACAAGTCTTGGGTATTTATAAGGTGCGGTGTGCTCCTTAACATATGTCTGAATTTCTTTCTTAAGCTCTTCTGTAGGTTCTGTTCCCTTTGTAAGAACGATGCTTGCCTTAACAATCTGTCCTCTTACTTCGTCGGGAGCGGCTGAAACGCCACATTCAAGAACATAAGGAAGCTCCATAATAACGCTTTCAATTTCAAACGGTCCAATTCTGTAGCCGGATGACTTGATAACATCATCAACTCGACCAACATACCAGTAGAATCCGTCTTCATCCATCCACGCACTGTCGCCTGTGTGATAATAGCCATCGTGCCAAACCTCTTTGGTCTTTGCTTCATCTCCGTAATAGCCTGTGAAGAGTCCGCAGGGTGCTCCGTCTTTAACATTAACAACGATTTCGCCTGTTTCACCAACAGGAACATCCTTGCCATCAGCATCAAGAAGCTTAACATCATAAATGGGAGCAGGTTTGCCCATTGAGCCGATTTTGTGTGATGCACCTTTAAGATTACCGATAATCATTGTGCTTTCTGACTGACCAAAGCCTTCAAGAATCTGAAGTCCTGTAGCCTTTTCAAATTGACGGTAAACCTCGGGGTTAAGTGCTTCACCTGCTGTTGTCATATGACGAACCGATGAGAAATCATATTTTGAAATATCCTGCTTAACCATCATTCTAAGCATTGTGGGTGGTGCGCAGAATGTTGTTATGCGATATTTTGCAAACATGGGAAGGATGTCTGCGGCATCAAACCTGTCAAAGTCATAAACAAATGTTGCAGCCTCGCAAAGCCACTGACCGTAAAGCTTGCCCCACATTGCCTTTGCCCAGCCTGTATCAGAAATCGTGAAGTGAAGTCCGTCAGGTTCAACTGTGTGCCAGTATTTTGCAGTGTGGAAATGACCCAGTGCATATTTGTAGTTATGAGCGGCAATTTTTGGATAACCTGATGTACCCGATGTGAAGAACATAAGCATAAGGTCATCACCACCAGGTGAATTTTTATCCCTGTAATAATGTGCGCTGTAAAGAGGATATTCATCATCAAAACTGCGCCATCCATCACGCTCACCGTTTACAATAATCTTGTTTATAAGTGAGGGGCATTTTTCAGCGGCTTTATCTACCTCGTTGGCTGTTTCGCCGTCTGCTGTGCAGATAATTGTGCTGATGCCTGCTGAATTAAAGCGATATTCAAAATCGTGATCCTGAAGCTGATTAACTGCAGGGATTGCAATTGCGCCAAGCTTGTTAAGTCCAAGCATTGCAAACCAGAACTGATAATGACGCTTGAGAACAAGCATAACCTTGTCGCCTTTTTTGATGCCAAGGGATTTAAAATAGTTTGCGCACTGGTTTGACGCACGCTTCATATCACGGAAAGTGAATCTTCGCTCTGTTTTATCTTTTGAAATGTGAAGCATTGCAAGCTTTTCGGGCTTTGTGTTTGCAAGCTCGTCAACAACATCAAAAGCAAAGTTGAAGTTTTCTGTATTTTTGAATTTGATTGATGTGGGAGTACCTTTTTCGTTCTCTTCAACATCAACAAATTTGTTATAAACACGCTCTGTTGTGTCTTTTTTGTATTCGTCGGCAGCTTCTTTGTAATCAATAGCTGTCTGAGGTGAAAGCTCAGGAATAGGCTCGCCTGTGGGATTAAGAACGATAGCATAGAAAAGGCAATCTTCACCGTCAACAGCTATCATACCGTGGGGTGATGAACTATCGTAATAAATGCTGTCTCCAGGGCCTAAAACCTCTTTATGAGAACCAACCTGAACCTTTAAATGACCTGTGATAACAATATCACATTCCTGACCTGCGTGAGTTGTCAGTTCAATATCTCTGTGTTCTGCCTCTTCACTGTATGTGCAGTTAACATAAAGAGGTTCGGCAATTCTCTTTTGAAAAGCAGAAGCAAGGTTGTAATAAACCATTCCGTGAGCCTGCTCAATACGCTGACCTTTGCCAGCTCTTGTAAGTGTGTAGGACTTAAGTGTGGGGCTGACACCTTCAATAATATCTGTAACATCAACGCCAAAAGCCAGTGCACAACGGTAAATAAACGCAAAGTTAAGGTCGCTTTCGCCGTTTTCGCATCTGAGATATTCCTCAGCAGTTACATCTGTTTTCTGTGCCATTTCTTCCGCAGTGAATCGTGTGATTTCACGAAGTTCACGGATACGGGCTGCCATTTCTTTGATTTTGAAATCGAGTCCAGTCATTTGTGCCATGATAATCTCTCCGTTCCAGGGCGGCAAATAAAAAACCCGCCCCAAAGTTTAATGACTTTGAGACGAGCATAATTTATACCCGCGGTACCACTCAAATTGCGCTATGCGCCACTCAGGCTCAACCAAGCCTTATGCTTTTACGCAGCAGTACGGGGAGGTTCTACTTGTGAATACTTTCTTCCTCCCAGCTCAGAAGCTACAAACACAAAGCATTCTTCAGCGGCTCGCACCAAACGCCGCCTCTCTGATGAAAAACATCTTTGTGAACTCTTCGTCAACGCCTTCAATATCTAAAGTCTATCAAACTTATTATAAAAAGTCAACTATTTGAAAGAATAATGTTAAATTACATCAAGAAATAATTTAAAACTATCAATTAAAGTTTATTTCTCTGAATCTTTCCGCTGATTGTTTTGGGAAGATCGTCCTTAAACTCAACTATACGGGGGTATTTATAAGGAGCTGTGTTCTTCTTAACATAGTTCTGAATCTCTTTTTTGAGCTCTTCACTGGGTGTAACACCCTTAACAAGGACGATGCTTGCCTTAACTATCTGACCTCTTACCTCATCGGGAACAGCTGAAACGCCACATTCAAGAACATAGGGAAGCTCCATAATAACACTTTCAATTTCAAAGGGTCCGATTCTGTAGCCCGATGACTTGATAACATCATCAACTCTGCCAACATACCAGAAGAATCCGTCCTCATCACGCCATGCAGTGTCGCCAGTGTGGTAATAGCCATCGTGCCATACTTCGTCTGTCTTTTTCTGATCGTTGTAATAGCCTTTGAAAAGACCGCAAGGGATTTTTTCGGATGTTTTAACAACGATTTCGCCTGTTTCACCGTCGGGAACTGAGTTGCCGTCAGCATCAACAATGTCAATGTCATAAAGCGGACTGGGTTTACCCATTGAACCAAGCTTGTGAGTATCGCCCATAAGGTTGGCAATTGCAAGTGTCAGCTCTGTCTGACCGAATCCTTCCATAATGCGAAGTCCTGTTGCCTTTTTGAATTGGCGGTAAACCTCGGGGTTAAGTGCCTCGCCTGCTGTTGTCATATGCTTGATTGATGAAAGGTCGTACTTTGAGATGTCCTCTTTAATCATCATACGAAGCATTGTGGGCGGTGCGCAGAATGTTGTTATCTGATATTTTGCGAACATGGGAAGAATATCAGAAGCAGAGAATCTGTCAAAGTCATAAGTGAAAACTGCACCCTCGCAGAGCCACTGACCATAAAGCTTGCCCCAGAGAGCCTTGCCCCAGCCTGTATCTGAAATTGTGAAATGAAGTCCGTTTTCAGATACACCGTGCCAATATTTAGCTGTGATGTAATGACCGAGGGGATATTTATAACTGTGAGCGGCAATTTTGGGATAGCCTGTTGTGCCCGATGTGAAGAACATAAGCATTGTGTCATCGCCACAAGCGGTGTGCTCATTTCTGTAATAATGAGTGCTGAAAAGCGGATACTCTTCGTCGAAGTTTCTCCAGCCGTCTTTGTTTTCGCCAACAATAAGCTTATGCTTGAGTGTGGGGCATTTATCTGCAACTTCATCAACGTGAGCAGGTGTGTTGTCCTCAGCAGTGCAGATAATTGCGCTGACGCCTGCGGCATTGAAGCGATATTCAAAATCGTGAGCCTGAAGCTGATGTGTTGCAGGGATAACAATTGCGCCAAGCTTATGAAGTGCAACAATAGCAAACCAGAACTGATAATGACGCTTGAGAACGAGCATTACCTTATCGCCCTTTTTGATGCCGATTGATTTAAAATAGTTTGCGCACTGGTTTGATGCACGCTTAATATCTCTGAAAGAAAATCTTCTTTCAACTTTATTCTTGTCAATGTGAATCATTGCAAGCTTTGAGGGGTATTTCTTTGCAATTGCATCAACAATATCAAAGCCGAAATTGAATTTATCTGTATTTGAAAAGTCGATTGATTTAAGAAGTCCGTTTTCATCCTCTGTGCAGGTGATGAATTTATCACTGACATAATTTTTCTGAGGCTGATTTGTCGTAATGCTGTCTCTGATAACCTCTTCTGTTTCGTTTTCACCAGGGAGAACAACTGCGCAGAATACGCAATCCTCGCCGTCAACAGCAATCATACCGTGAGGTGTTGAAGAGTTATAATAAATGCTGTCGCCCTCGTGAAGAACCTCTTTCTTTGAGCCAATCTGAACAAGAAGAGAACCCTGAAGAATAAGGTCAAACTCCTGACCGCTGTGCTTAGTCAGATGAATTGGCTGATTCTGCTGCTCTTCTGAATATTCATATCTAACCCAGTAGGGTTCAGCGATTTTGCTCTTAAACATAGGGGCAAGGTTCTGAATCATGATACCTGCTTCTTCGGCAGTTGTCTGTCCTCTGCCTCGTCTTGTAACGGTGTATGAAGAAAGCTTTGCTGTGCGACCCTCAAGAAGCTCTGTAAGCTCAATGCCAAAAGCGATTGCACATTTATGAATAAAGCTGAAAGGCAGGTCTGTATGACCTTTTTCGTATTCTTCATATTCGGCGGCGGAAACTTCTGTTTTTTCAGCCATTGTGGGGATGCTGTAGCCGAGAATCTGACGCATTTCTCTGATTCTGAAAGCTATCTCTGCAAGCTGTGTCATTGTTTGATTACCCATGATAATTCTCCTTTCGGTCAGAAAAATTTATTACGGAACGGATAAAAATAAACAAAAAGACCCGTCCCAAGAATTTCTTGAGACGAGTCTGAAAATTCATACCCGCGGTACCACTCAAATTGTGCTTTCGCACCACTCAGGCTCCAACAAGCCTTATGCCTTTACGCAGCAATCACGAAAATGCTTACTGTAATTTCAGCATTCCAGCTCAGAAGTGATAGGAAATAAGATTTTCACTGCCGACATCGCACCACCGCCGACTCTCTGAAAGCTAATTTATCTGTTCCGTCTTCGTCATAGCTTTTATTTATTTTGTGTTTCGATTTTAACACTAAAAATGACAGTTGTCAAGCATTTTTTTGAAAAATTATATAAATAAATTATCTCTGATTTGTTAAAAATACCCTAAAACAGTATTTTATCAGCAAATTCACATATACTATGTATATTGACAAAACCGTTTGTGCTGATATAATTTAGTTAGCAGAAAAATGAAAGGATGATTTTATGGCAATTATAAATATTGATAAAAACAATTTTGAAGAAACAGTTCTTAAACAAAACGGAACAGTTGTGATTGATTTCTGGGCATCGTGGTGTATGCCCTGCAAGATGTTTGCCCCTGTTTATGATGTGCTGGCAAGTGAGAATGAAAATGTAACATTCTGCAAAATCAATGTTGATGACGAGCCAGAGCTTGCAATGAAATTCAGCGTTCAGAGCATCCCCACTGTTGTTATTATCAAAGACGGCATAATCAAAGAGGTGCTGACAGGACTTAGAAATAAGGATGAAATTGAGGCATTGTTAGGATAAGATGATAGCAGAACCCCTACAAATCCGATAAAGGTTTGCGGGGTTCTGTTATTATTCAAATTTACTCAAAAGAATGCTTAAGTTTTTTTCAGAGACTTCAAACTCTTTAATTTCAATATTTATATCATCTGTTTCAGATATATATCGAGAAATTTTAGCCTCATATTTTTTTATGGTATCCTTGGGCATTTTATTGTTTTTTTGTAAATACTGTACTAAAAGGTCGTATACAGAATATATTAAATCAGTAACAGGAAATCTGTTTATTATAAATACAACAAAACTCATCATAAAGCAGAAAAAAAGAAAAAATAAAAAACTGCCTAAAGAATCAAATACGTCTAATAAAACAAATAATATTGTTGTTGCGAAGATTAGCATCAGTGGTATAACATAGTTCAGAAAAAAGATTATATTATCTAAAGTGTTTTTATTGCAATTATTAAGTAATTTTATTTTTCCTGTAAGTCTTGAATCTTTGTTGTCTAAGATGATTCTTTTTGCATTTTTTTGGTTTCTAGATGTTGTACAATATGTATAGCATTCTTGTAAAACAGTTTTATAATGTTCTTTTTCTTCTTCAGTTGCAAAATCAATAGCATGATTAAAATTATTGTTTACATCTTTTATTTTTTTAGGAGAGGCTATAAATTCATCTTCTGTTTTACACTTTAACTCACATAAAGCAAGTTTCCAGTACGCTTCAGAAAAGTAAGGGTCAATTTCGAGAATTCTTTTATATGATATTGAAGCCTCGTCAAAATTTTCTTCATCAAGAAGTATTGTTATTCTTTGGAGTATACTCGAAACAGTGGGTACTGGTGTATATTCTATTTTTCTTTCATTTCTATTGCCGCAAGCTGGACAGTACGCATAGTTTCTATTTCCAAAATCAAGAGGAGCACCACAAGACTCACACCAAAAGACGATTCCCTTTGCCATTTTTTCACCCCACTGCTATACCTTTAATTCCATTATAATGATATGTGAAATTATTGTCAACATTATTTTGCAAAAAAGAAAACAGAGAGATCGCAAACGCTTTCTCTCTGTTATTTTTATTATCAAGAATTAAAGAAGGTTTTCTGCAAGCTTTCCGCCGTAAGCTTCTGCAACGCTTGCAAGCTTATCCTCGGGGATTGTCTGAAGCATGGGAAGACCTGTGCTGAGCATTCTTACATAAATCTCTGCTGACTTCTCAACTGTGTGCATAAGACCGAATGCTGAATCAAAATCGTTACCCATAACGAAAAGACCGTGGTGAGCCCATACAACGATGTCGTATTTCTTCATAAGTTCGCTTGTTTTAAGTGCGATTTCTGCACCGCCGGGGATCATCCATTCAACAACGCCAACACCCTTGGGGAATACAACAGGGCACTCTGTCATGCTCTGCCAGAGAACCTTTGAAAATGCTGAATCTGTAAGAGGAAGAACGAATGTAAGAGCAATAATGTTTGTGGGGTGTGCATGATAAATAACTCTTGCTGCACCGTCTGTTTCTTTAACCTTTACGCTGTGGTTAAGGAAGTGGCTGGGAAATTCACTTGTGGGGCCGCCACCGTTTTTAAGTCCCCAAACGATCCTGTAGCTGTCGCCTGCTTCGTTGATTTCAACAATGCAGATGTTTGCTTCGGGGTCAAGAATCATATTGCGGAAATACTTGCCTGTGCCTGTTGCCATGAAGAACTCACCTGCAAGATTCTCTGCCTTAACGCCCATATTTACCCAAGGCTTATCATAGTTGAAATAAGGCTTGCACTCTTCAACTTCTTCTTTTTTCATACGGTATGTAAGGTTGCCGCCATTTCTCTCGTGCCATCCCTGCTGCCAGCCGTCATCACAAAGACGAACAAAGCCTTTGATAACACTACTTTCTAAAATACCCATTTTTTAACACTCCTGTAAAATAAAAAAGTAAGCACATTTCTAACGTACTTACTTATTTTATAACCTATTCAGTTTAATGTCAAGATATTTTCTCCGCTTGAAGTGTCAAATATATGAAGCTTTTCTGTGTTTATGCCAAGCTTGACTATCTCACCCTGCTTGAATGTTACATCGGGCGAAACACGGGCGATAATTCTTGTGCCGAAAAAATCAAGATAAAGGAATGTTTCACTGCCTAACGGCTCCACAACATCAACCTGTGCTTCAAAAACAGAGTCGGGATTTTTCTTGATAAATTCGCTGTCAACAGTAATATCTTCGGGGCGAATGCCAAGGGTAAGGTTATCCCCGCCGTCTTTTTTCATTGCTTCAAGCTGCTCTTTCTGCGTAACTGTGATTGTTGTGCCGTTGATTCTGACCTTATTTTTGCCGTCAAATTCGCAAGGGATAAAGTTCATCCCAGGTGAGCCGATAAAGCCTGCCACAAAAAGATTACACGGTGAATTGTAGAGATTCTTAGGTGTATCCACCTGCTGAACAATGCCGTCTTTCATAACAACGATTCTGTCGCCCATTGTCATTGCCTCTGTCTGGTCATGGGTAACATAAACGAATGTTGTTTCAAGTCGCTTGTGGAGTTTTATAATCTCTGTTCGCATTGCTGTTCTGAGCTTTGCATCAAGGTTAGAGAGCGGCTCGTCAAGAAGAAAAACATCGGGTGAGCGCACCATAGCTCTGCCGAGGGCAACTCTCTGCCTTTGACCGCCCGAAAGAGCTTTAGGTTTACGCTTGAGAAGATGCTCAATATCAAGAATTTTTGCCGCTTCCCTTACCCTTTTATCAATTTCATTTTTGGGGATTTTGCGAAGCTCCAGACCGAATGCCATATTTTTGTAAACCGTCATATGCGGATACAGGGCATAGCTCTGAAAAACCATGGCAATATTTCTATCTTTTGGCTCAATTTCATTGACAACCCTGTCCCCTATTTTCATTTCGCCCTTTGAAATCTGCTCAAGACCTGCAATCATTCTCAGAGTGGTTGACTTTCCACAGCCAGAGGGGCCAACAAGAATGATAAATTCTTTGTTTTCAATTTCAAGGTTTACATCATTAACGGCAATGGTTCCGTCAGAATAGATTTTAGAAATATTTTTAAGTGTAATGCTTGACATAATATTATCCTTTCACAGCTCCTGCCGCCACGCCTTTTATAATATATTTCTGAGAAGTCAGATAGAAAACAACAATCGGTAAAATCGCCAAAACCAGCATTGCCATCATTGCGCCCATGTCAACCGAACCGTAACCGCCTTTAAGATACTGCACGGCAATGGGGATTGTTTTGTATTCACTGCCGATAAGAAGATACGGCAAAAGATAATCGTTCCACACCCACATTGCGTTAAGAATTGCAACAGTTATGGCGGTTGGTTTAAGGATTGGGAAAACGATTCTGAAATAAGTCTGAACAGGGTTGCATCCGTCAATCATGGCTGCCTCTTCAATTTCAATGGGAATGGATTTCACAAACCCCGAAAACATAAATACCGAAAGACCTGCACCAAAGCCGAGATAAACGATTATAAGACCAACGGGGTTATCAAGAGAGAGAATGTTTGCAGTTTTTGTGAGCGTAAACATCACCATCTGAAACGGAACAATCATTGAAAAAACAAAGGCGTAATATAAAACTTTTGTGAATTTCGTTTTTCTTCTTGTGATATACCACGCTGTCATTGAGGTGAAAAATACAATTGCAATCACAGAAAAAACTGTTATAAAAAGCGACCATCCGAATGCAGAGAAAAAGCCTGTTTTGGCAACACCCTGCGTGTAGTTCCTGAAGCCCTCGAATGTTTTTTCGTCAGGCAATGTAAAGGGTGAATCGCTGATGTGAAACTTGCTTTTGAATGAATTCATCAGAACAATAAATATTGGCGAAAGAAAAACAACAGCGGCAATAATCAGAAATAAATATGAAAATACTTTTGAAATTATTCCTCGTTTACTCATTATTGTTCCACCTCTTTTTTTCTTGTGAAGCTCAACTGCATAAAGGCTATAACCGCTACGATTATGAAGAAGATAACCGCCTTTGCCTGACCGACACCCTCCCAGCCTGCTTTGCCATAGAATGTGTTATAAATATCAAGTGCGAGCATTGCCGTCCTTTTTGATGGTGCACCAGCGGTGAGTGCTAAATTCTGGTCAAAAAGTTTAAACGAATTTGTGATTGTAAGGAACATACAGATTGTGATACTTGGCATAACAAGCGGAATTGTTACATTTTTAAGGGTCTGGAATTTGCCTGCGCCGTCAACCTTTGAGGCATCAAGCAAATCGGTGGGGATATTCTGCATACCCGCAATATAAATAACCATCATATAGCCGATTAACTGCCAGTTCATCAGAATTATAAGTCCCCAAAAGCCGTATTTCGGGTCATAGGTGATTGTTACACCAAAATAATGAAGTATGCCGTTGAGAATTAACTGCCATATATAGCCGAGGACGATACCGCCAATAAGATTTGGCATAAAGAAAATTGTGCGGAATCCGTTTGTGCCTTTCAATCCCTTTGTGAGAATTGACGCTAAAAGAAAGGCGATGATGTTGACCGTCAGAACAGACACAACTGTGAATTTAACAGTAAACCACAAAGCATTTTTAAAATCGTTATTTGAAAATGCCCTTGCGTAGTTCTGTATGCCGACCCATTGAGCGTCAAGCACGGTGGTGAATTCTGTAAAAGAAAGCACTAATCCCAACAAAAATGGAACAACGAATGCTATTATAAAAGCTATGAGAGTCGGCATTACGAAAATCGGAAAATATTTTTTAAGGCGCATTTAATTCACCACCGTTAAAAGTTTTATTTAATCAGGAACGCTGTTCCTGCCATGAGCGGACTACTGTGTCTTTAACATACCCCCAAGATTTGGTGCCCTGAAGATATTCGAGAAGTGAGTTACCGAATTCTGTTTTAAATTCAAGATTCGGGAAAGAGTTGAATGTCCAGTCGATTGTTTCAACATCTCTGCCCATCCAGTCAATTACCTGCCTTGCAAGCGGGTCAGAGGGTCGCTCGTTATCGTCAAATGTGTCAAAGGGGGTTATAAATTCAAGCTTTTCTGTAACATATTGCTTGCCTGTTTCGCTTGTGAAAAGCCACTGGAGAAAGTCAATTGATGCTTTCTGCTTCTCTTCTGAAACCTTGCTGTTAATTGAAAAATAATTCTCAGTGCCGATACAGATTCCTTGATTTTCTTCGCCGCTGATGCCCATATAAAGAGGCATAAATCTGATTTCCTGCTCATCAACGGTGTTGCCCTTAACATTTTTAATCTGCGACCACGCCCAGTTGCCGTTCTGAACCATTGCAGCTCTGCCGAGGGCAAACTCTGCCATTGAATCGTCAACAGATTTACCCGAAAGAATATTCTTTTCGCTTACAGAATTTGAAGTGTAAAGGTCAATGAGATTTTTGAAATTATCCGCATATTTGAAGTCAATTGTCTTTGCTTCGTACGCAGTTGAAATTGTGCTTGCATCTCTGTTTTTATCTTTCATTTCGTAATAGAAAGGAACGCTTGCAAGGTGAGAATCCCAACGCCATGTTTCGCCGCCGCTCATTGAGGTTGAAGCAAATACTCCGTCAATGCCAAGCTCTTTTTTGTGTTTAGACATATCCTCAACAACTGCTTTGAGCGTTTTGAAATCGTTGATTTCGCTGGCGGAGGCAAGCTTCACTTTTTTATCAGAAAGATTAAAGTATTTATCCATAATCTGATTGTTATAAATTATGCCGTAACCCTCAACAACATAAGGGATGCCGTAAACACCGTCGCCGTCTTTAACTGCAAGGTCTTTATCAAGCAGGTGCTTATAAAGCTCTGTGCTTTTAAGGTCAAGGCAATAGTCTTTCCATGATTGATAGCCGACAGGTCCGTTTATCTGAAAGATTGTCGGAGCATCTTTTTTGGCAATTTCTGATTTAAGGGTTGTTTCGTATGTGTCGCTGGCGGCTGTTACTACCTTGACAGAAACACCTTTTTCCTCTTTATATTTTGCCGCAATTTCTTTATATATATCCGCAATTTCGGGTTTGAAATTCAAAAAATAAATTTCAGTTGTTTCTTTTTTTGTTGGTTTGCTTGTCGGGTTAGAATTGCATGCCACTAAAGAGAACAAAAAAATGACACACAAGATAATAGAGAGAAGTCTTTTCATAGTTATCCTCCGTTATAAATTCGATTTACTCAACTTGTATTTGCATAATTATTCTGTTATAATAATCTTGAAATATTCAAAAATATAAAAATTTGAGGTGTTTTTATGGTAAAGCATATTGTATTCTGGCGAGTTCGTGAGGATGAAAACAAACAGAAAAATATGGAAAAAATGAGAGAACTTCTCACTTCACTTGTTGGTGTTGTTCCAGGGCTTTTAAGTGCAGAGGTTGGATTCAACTACAATCCCAAGGGATTTGACATTGCTCTTTATTCTGAATTTGATTCAAAAGAGGCACTTGACGGCTATCAGGTTCACCCTGCTCACCTTGAAGTTAAAAAGTTCGTTCACTCTGTTATTATCGACAGAGCTTGTGCTGATTATGAAATATGAAAACAATAGCAAAAATAAAAAGTGGATTCCCGACAAAATTCGGGATTCCACGGCAGAGTAATTTGATTAGTGAGCTTCAATCTCAGATTATATTTGAGCCTGAGTTCAGAAGTGAAGATGCCATCAGAGGACTTGATGGATTTTCGCATCTGTGGCTCATATGGGAGTTTGACCGCTCAAAAGAGAGTAATTCACTGACAGTCAGACCTCCGAGGTTAGGCGGTAACACAAGGCTTGGCGTTTTTGCAACACGCTCCCCTTTCAGACCAAATCCAATTGGACTTTCGTGCGTGAAGATTGAAAAAATTGAGCAGAACGAGAAGTTAGGAAGTGTGATTTTTGTAAGCGGTGCTGACCTTGCAGATGGCACGCCTATTCTTGACATTAAGCCGTATCTGCCGAATGTAGATTGCGTGTCTGATGCTGTTGGCGGCTTTGCAGATGAAGTTAAAGATTATAGCTTGAGCGTTGTAATTCCCGAGGAAATCAGAGAAACGCAGGATGAGAAATTTTTGAATGTGCTTATTCAGATTCTTTCGCAGGACCCCCGCCCGTCATATCAGAATGATTCAGATAGAGTTTACGGATTTCCCTATGATGGCAGAGAGATTAAATTTAAGGTTAAAGACAGCACTTTGTATGTAACAGAAATAACGAAGATATAAAAAAACACCGTGATAAGCTGAATGCAAATCACGGTGTTTAGTTTTAGTTAAAATCAGAACTTAACATTAAGACCGAAAACTTCAAAAATGTTGTTGATAATATCAAGGATGAACTTGATGAAGTGAGGAATTACTCTGCCGTAGTCATGAGTAATAACGCCTGTTGGTGCTTCGCCGTTTGATTCCTTAACAAGGTCAAGGAAGTTACCAACAAGTGTTGAAGCTGTGTCTGATGAATATGAGAAAAGCCATGCGTTGAAGTTTGCATTGAAAGCATACTCGCCCTCGGGCTGACCATAGTCATTGAAACGAAGAACAACAAGTGAATAGTCGTTATCGGGGTCAATATAGCCTGCCATATCGTTCATAAGACCAAAGCACATAACTGTGTCGCTCTCGTCAAAATATGATGTAAGAGGCTCATACTGGAATGTATCCTTAGTGATTGAATACTTGCTTGTGAGCATATGGTCGGCTGAATGGATAACCTCGGGGTTCATTTCACCGGGGCACATAAAGATTTTAATATTCTTGCCGATTTCCATATAACCAACGCTTGTAACAGTGTAAACATTATTTGATGCGTCTGTAAGGATAACATTGTTTGTCATACGAACAAGTGCAAGAAGTCTGATAATGGGGTTGTCGCACTTAATTGTGATGTCCTTAGTTTTAACATTAAGGATGGGGTCAACCTTTTCGCCCTGAGGAATTGCAGCAATGAAATCACCGATAACAACGCCGTATCTCATTGAGCGGTTTTCATATGTTGTGTCAAAAACAGGGTTCTTGCCGTCAGCATATGTTTCTCTGTAGCACTCATTTGCGCTGCCGAAGCTCATTTTAATGAATGAACCGATTGCAGAGTTGATGAAGATGAAGTTGCAATCATCCTCGGCTGCCTTAATCTGCTGTTCCATATAAGGAATGAAGTCAGCTGAAATCATGGGAGTGATTTCTTCAGCACTGCTTACGCCAACCTTTTCGGGATGTGTAGCAAAGTTTGTGATAACTGTCTTTTTAGCAGAAGCGTTTTCGGGAATGAATGTGAGCTTGTAGATTTCTGAAATGAAATCTACAACATCGTTACTGCCCTGGAAGAAGTTGAACTCAACCTTTTCGCCGTTTGAGTTTGTGTATTCCTTAACAGAATCAGACTTTGCGAAATAAAGGTCGCCTTTTTCCATGTTGTTGTATGCGCTAATCATTGAATCAGCAACAGTTTTGTAAAGGAAAGTCATAAACTTATCATCGGGAACAGAGTTCTTTTCGCCCTTAACAGCCTTGCTGATAAGAGAACCGTCGATAAGCTGACCAACGCACTGCATGATACCGAGTGTGTCGATACCGCTGTGTGTATGTGTTGCGCAAACGTTAACGCTTACAATGTCGTTAATGCCGTTTTCTTTGCAATAAGCATCAACAAGCTTGAGAATTTCGTTCTGGCTTGCGTTTGTTAAACCAATGCAGTCAACAACAGCAGTGAGAACCTTTCCTCTTGAATCGTCAAGGCAGATTGTACGAACTGAAAGGATGTCTGCTGCATATCTCTCTCTGAGAGCGTCAGCCGCTGCATCTCTTTCTTCCTGTGAGCAACCATACTCCTCTGCAAACTTGTCTGCATAATAATCAGCAAGGTCAGCGGGAGTTTTGTTGATCTCTACACCGTAATCAAGAAGAGGACCAATGCCTGATGCGCCGTATTTGTAATATGTAGCATCATAGAAATCCTCGGGCATTACTGAGCGTTTGTCATAACCAAGGCTGAACTGTGCGCCGTCAGCAGCTTCGTCAACAAACTTGTCATGACCTGAATATTTCTCAGCAAGCTCATTTTTGTAGGTTGTAACATCCTGAATGCCCTTTGCAGAAAGTGGGATTGTGTTAAGCACGCCACCAAGAAGAAGTGTAAGTCCTCTGTCAAGAGAAACACTAAGTGTTGCAAGAACATTGTCAAGAATGTTTGCTCCGATATCCTTTGCACCAGAAACGAATGCACTTTCAGCAGATGATGAAATACCAACTGAGCCGAAAAGAATCATTACACAAAGAACAACGGATAAAAGTTTTTTCATCTTTTTCATTTTTGTGCAGCTCCTTATTAAGAATAAGTATTATTGCTAACATAATAACTCATAATACATAAGTGTATTGTAACAATTTTTTGCCTGTTTGTCTATATCTTTTGGTGATTTTTTTTGCAAATAATCATTAAAAAAGGGACAAATTCAAAAAAACTGCCACAAATTAGGATACTTTGCAGCAGTTTTTTAAAGATTTATTTTTTAAGACCTAAGATCTCGATTGACTCTTCACGCATTTTATATTTAAGGATTTTGCCAGCGGCATTCATTGGGAAGTTATCAACAAACATAAAGTAGCGTGGAACCTTGTGCCTTGCAATGTGAGAGTTGCCAAATTCACGCATATAGTTTTCGTCCGCCTCTTCGCCTTTGTGGAGGATAATCCATGCGCAGGCTTCTTCGCCGTAGCGTTCATCGGGGACACCAACAACCTGAACATCACGAACCTTTGGATTGGTGAGATAAAACTCTTCAATCTCTCTGGGGTAAAGATTTTCACCGCCACGGATAATCATATCTTTAAGTCTGCCTGTTACTTTGTAGTAGCCGTCCTTGCTTCGGCAACAAATATCGCCAGAATGAAGCCAGCCGTCTTTATCAATTGCTTTTGCGGTAGCTTCGGGCATTTTGTAGTAGCCTTTCATAATGTTGAAGCCACGGGCAACAAACTCGCCGCTTTCGCCGTCGGGCAATTCAAG
This sequence comes from Acutalibacteraceae bacterium, assembly GCA_045598085.1. Classification (GTDB taxonomy): domain Bacteria; phylum Bacillota; class Clostridia; order Oscillospirales; family Acutalibacteraceae; genus CAG-488. The sequence goes on along the minus strand of JAZLLI010000006.1, from coordinate 37,186 downwards.
ACCTGTTTCGGGGTCGATAATCTTACATTCAACACCAGGGAACGCACTGCCGACAGTTTCAACACGCAGGTCGATAGGTTCGTTCACCTCGCCCATTGTGCAGCCTGGTGAAGATTCTGTCTGACCGTAAACGCTGATTATTTCGGTCATATTCATTTCGTCAGCGGCTCTGCGCATAAGGTCTGGCGGACAGTTTGCGCCTGCCATTATGCCTGTGCGCATATAAGAGAAGTCAGTTTTCTTGAAATCCTCATGGTTAAACATTGCAATAAACATTGTTGGAACACCGTTAAAGCAGGTGATTTTTTCGTTATTGATGCAGGAAAGTGAGGATTTCGGTGAGAAATACGGCAACGGGCTGATTGTTCCGCCGTGAGTGAGCATTGATGTCATTGAAAGCACCATGCCGAAGCAGTGGAACATTGGCACCTGTATCATCATTCGGTCAGCGGTTGAAAGGTCCATTCTGTCGCCAATGATTTTGCCGTTATTGATAATATTGTTGTGGGTGAGCATAACGCCCTTGGGGAATCCTGTTGTGCCAGAAGTATATTGCATATTGCAAACATCATCGGGCTTTACAAGTGATGCTCTGCGTCTTACCTCTTCGTGGGGAATCATATCGGCTCTGTCGAGCATTTCTTCCCATGTAAGGCAGCCGTTCATTGAAAAATCAACTGTGATGATGTTGCGCAGGAACGGAAGATTTTTTGAGAAAAGAGGCTTGCCCGGGGTGAGGGTCTGAAGCTCGGGGCAAAGCTCCTGCATTATTTCTGAATAATCTGTGTCTTTGCAGTCTTTAATCATAACGAGTGTATGAGTATCTGACTGACGGAGAAGATATTCAACCTCGTGGATTTTATATGCGGTATTTACTGTAACAAGAACTGCACCGATTTTGGTTGTTGCCCAGAATGTGAGATACCACGCAGGCACATTTGTTGCCCAAACTGCCACATGATGGCCAGGTTTAACACCGAGAGAAATAAGTGAAGCCGCTACACGGTCAACATCATTTCTGAACTGTGCGTATGTTCTTGTGTAATCAAGTGTTGTGTATTTGAATGCAAGCTGGTCGGGATAACGCTCTGCCATACAATCAAGCACCTGTGAAAATGTTTTTTCAATAACATCATACTTTTTCCAAGGGAAAGTGCCTGTTCTTGAGCGGTTATAATAAAGCTGTCCGCTTTCATTTTTTTCTTTTTCAAAAACTGAAAGGAAGTTGAGAAAATGTGTGAGAACAATATCGGGGTCGCTGATTTCGCTGTTCCAATCACAGCAGATAAAGCCCTCATAGTTAAGTGAGCGAAGTGCGTCGATAAAATTTCTTACAGGAAGCTCGCCCTCGCCAATGAGCACATCTGTTTCATCTTTTCTGTCCCCAAGTCGAACATAGCGGATGTATGCGCCAAGGTTTTTGATTGTGGTTTCAGAGGATTCACCGCCACTGAAATATGTTTCTCTTACATTCCATGAAGCACCGAGAACGCCTGTGCCGTAATACTGAATAAGATCGATTACATTCTCTGTTTTGGCAAGATAACCCGATGTTTCAAAAAGGATTTCAACATCTGTGCCCTCTGCCCTGCTGATTGCAGGAATAAGCTTTTTTGATAATTCATCAATATCAGGTTTTTCGGGGAAAGAAACAATAATTGTTTCAATGCCTGCGCTTTTTGCCATTTCAACATACTGAACAAGTGCGTTGTCTGCAACATCCGCACTGTCGGGAGAAAAAGGAACAGTAAGAGCTGAAACAGCAAGATTTCTGTTATTCAGTTTTCTTTTAGCGTCAGAGAAATTTTCTGTTCTGAGAATTGAGTCGCTGTGATTTTTTCTTTCACGGCGGGCGTCATAAATCTCAAAGCCTGCGTAGCCATAGTTATAGGCAAACTGGCACATACCAAGAAAAGAATCTCTCTTAACATATTTTGTAGAAAATGTCAGTTTCATCTTAGTTCTCCTCAAATACGATTTTGTTCAGTGCGTTAACATATGCACGGATGCTTGCGCCGACAATATCGGTTGAAATACCGTTGCCAGAGTAAAGCTTGCCGTTACTGCGAAGTCTTACAAATGAAGAACCGATTGATTCTTTACCGCCTGTAACAGCCTGAACCTGAAAATCGTCAAGCTCATAGTGGAAGCCGATACTGCTTTCAATTGCACGGAAAGCGGCATCAATAGGACCGTCGCCAACGCTTACGCCACAAATTTCTTCGCCGTCCTTGGTGAGAATAATATTTGCCATTGCTGAAATAAGATTTCCGCTTGTGGTGGTGTAGCTTTTAACATGATAGGTTGACGGAACCTGCATTGCAGATGATGCAACAAGAGCTTCAAGCTCCTTTGCGCCAACTCCGCTTTTTTTATCGCAAACTCTCATAAGCTCTTTATAAACATTGCCTAAATCTTCATCAGAGAGGTCATAGCCGAGGTCTGAAACAGCTGAGCTAAGCTGAGTGAGAGTTGAAGATGAATCAAGGAATACATCTTTGCTGTCTGAATCCTTTGAATCTGCTGACTCTGTGAGAGAATCACAGCCTACAGATTTGAGCATTGCATCAATGTCTCTGTGAATTTCGGTTGTCTGCAATGATGTGCTGATACCGAGGCTTTCGCCCTTAACAGAGATAATATCTGCAAATTCATCTGTACGAAGCACATTTTTGCCTGTTACGGCTGTTTTAACGCCGTCTGCACCAGACATAACTGCATATGTTGCAACAGCAACTGCCATATTGATAGCATCGGAAACCTTAACGAAAACAGGAACATTACATTCATTTTTGATTGATTTAATAAGCTCTGAAAACTCAACGGGCATTGAAATGCCTGCATCATCGCAGATTGTAACGGCTGTTGCGCCATTTTCAACCGCTGTTTTGCAAACTTCTTTTACAAAATCTGCATCTGCTCTTGTTGCATCAAGTGCAATAAACTCAACATCAGCACACTTTTCTTTAGCGGCGGCGCAAAGCTCTGCAATTTTAACTATCATCTTTTTATCTTTAACATGGTAGGAATATTCCATCTGAACAGTTGAAACAGGCAAAGCAACCTGAAGGCAGGGCTTAACTGCATCTTTAATGCAATTCCAAGCGTCCTCTACACCCTCTTTGGTGAAGCCGACGGGAATAGAAACGGCGCTGTTTTTAACGGCAGAAGCGATTGTTCTGTAAACGATAGTGTCCTCTTTAATTTTTTTGATTTCGGCAAGCTCAATGGCATCTGCACCAAAATTATCAATGCACTTTGCAATTGCTGTTTTCTCTCTGAAAAGGAGCGGAACCTTGCGTTCACTTACAAGCTCTTTCAGCGTAAAATCTGAAACAAAAATTTTTCTCATATTAAAGACCTCTCTTCCATAAAAAATCCCGCAGGAATCACACGATTACTGCGGGATGATTAGTAATAACCACGGTACCACCCGTATTGTCGCATAAGCGACCACTCAACGGCTCAAACAAGCCTGCGGTTTTTAACGAAACCACCCGAAGCCTCTTACTGGCAATTCAGAAGCTCTGCTCTGATACGAGACAGCTGAAAAGGATTTTTACCGTATCGCACCAAAAACGGCTCTCTGAAAAATTTGCCCTGTCAGCTTAATATCTTCACTGCATTTGATTATTTTTAGATATAATAATCTAAAAAAAGCCGTTTGTCAATGATTAAATTATGTAAAAAATTGATTTATTTTAACATTAGTCAAATATAACGGGCATTCCTGTTTTGCCTGATTCATAGATAGCTTCAAGAATCTGAGTAACAACATATGCCTGCTCTGGCTTTGTAACAACTTCCTTATCATAAAGGATTGAGTCAATCCAGCATCTTGCTTCAATAGCTGCGGGGTCTGCTGATTTGCCGTCAAAGAATGCTACACCGCCAACCTCAAGGTTAGGCTTCTCAACAACCTGAAGGTTATTTTTAACATAGTTAAGACGAAGTCCGTCTTTCATATCTGCGCCAGCCTTTGTGCCGCAAAGTGAAGTTGCAGCTTCACCAACATCAAGAGTGTTAAGTGCCCAGCTTGATTCAAGGACGATTGTTGCACCGTTTTTCATTGTGATAAAGCCAAATGCTGAATCTTCAACTGTGTATTTCTCAACATCCCAGTCGCCCCATGCGTTTGCTGTGCCTTTCTGATTGCCAAGCTTTTTATAAACACTGCCCATTACCATCTTAGGCTCATAATTATCCATCATCCAAAGTGTAAGGTCAAGTGCGTGTGTGCCTATATCAATAAGAGGACCGCCGCCCTGCTCATATTCGTTAAGGAAAACGCCCCATGTGGGAACAGCTCTTCTTCTTAATGCGTGAGCTTTTGCGTAGTAGATTTCACCAAGCTCATCATTCATGCAGCAGGTTTTAAGATACTGAGAATCTTTTCTGAATCTGCTCTGATAACCGATTGTGAGCTTTTTGCCTGACTCCTTAGCGGCATCAACCATAGCTTTTGCTTCTTTTGAGTTGATTGCCATTGGTTTTTCGCACATAACATGCTTGCCAGCGTGAAGTGCATCAACTGAAATAAAGCTGTGTGAACGGTTGGGTGTGCAGACATGAACAATGTCGATTGATTCATCTTTAAGAAGCTCTTTATAGTCTGTGTAAGTTTTAGCTCCCTCAATGCCCCATTCTTTAGCTGTTTCAATTGCTCTCTCTTCAATAATATCGCAGAAAGCAACAACTTCAACTTCCTCAATCTTTTTGAGTGCGGGCAGGTGCTTATGGTTTGCAATTGCGCCACAGCCAACAAAGCCGATTCTTAACTTCTTATCCATAGTAATACCTCTCTTAGTTACAAAGAATATCTGTTTCAATATATCTGATTCCCATATCATAAAGCATACGGGCATCTTCCAAAGTGTTTACTGTCCAGAAAGAAACGCCGATATTGTTATCAATAGCAAGCTGGATTGAATCTGTATCGTTCTGCTCAAAGTTAGCAGAGAGCCAAACATTATCACCGATTGCCTTTGCTTCGGCAATGTTTTCTTCTGTTATTTCATCTACAAGATACCATAATTCAATGTTTTTATCAAGAGAATTGATAACTTTTAACTGCTCAAGGTCAAAAGAAATAACAATTGCGCTGTTTTCAAGTCCCTTTGCCTTAACGCTGTCAACAACAGTATAAAGTAAATCGTAGTTGTCGCCCTTGATTTCTATCTGAGGTCTTGTTTCACTGCCTACAAAAACATCAAGGAATTCATCAAGTGTGGGGATTTTAAGATCTTTGAAGCCCCAGAAGTTTGTGCCGTTTTTGTATTTGTATGTAAGAAGCTCGTCATATGTGAAATCGCCAACATTGCCAAACTGCCAGAAGCGTTTGTTAAGGTCAGCACCGTGGCTGAGAACCCACACATTGTCTTTTGTAAGGCGGATGTCGCACTCTGCTGTGTAGTAGCCTAATTCAACAGCCTTTTCATAAGCAGGGATTGTGTTTTCGGGTGCATATGATGTTACACCTCTGTGAGCGGTGAGATAAACAGGGTCATTCTCTTCAACAAATGAAGAAATTGAAATAACCTCTTCGGGTTTGTAAATAAGCTTTTTAATAAGCATAACGGGTGAAAAGCTGAGTGTAAGGATTGGCACGAGCACAACTGCAAGCACCTTATTGATAAATGAAATCATAGGTAATTCTCCTTTTAAATTCGTGTGTCAAGCACATCAACATATTTGTTTTTAAATTCTGTGAAAGTTCCGTTATCAAGATTGTAACGGATTTTTTCCATCAGCGTATTATAGAAATAGAGATTGTGAGTAACGCAAAGACGCATTGCAAGCATTTCTTTTGCCTTGAAAAGATGTCTGATAAATGCCTTTGAATGACGCTGACATGTTGGGCAGTTACAGCCAACCTCAATTGGTGTGTCGTCCTTTTCATACTTTGCATTGTTGATATTGATAATGCCGTTCATTGTGAAAAGATGACCGTGGCGGGCATTTCGTGATGGCATTACGCAGTCAAAAAGGTCAACTCCCCTGCTGACACCCTCAAGAATATTGCCAGGAGTGCCCACACCCATAAGGTAACGGATTTTATCCTTTGGCATATAAGGCTCAACAGCAGAAATAATGCGGTACATATCCTCTTTAGGCTCACCAACAGCAAGTCCGCCGATTGCGTAACCGTCAAGGTTAAGCTCTGCAATTCTCTGCATATTCTCAACTCTTAAATCGTCATATGTGCAGCCTTGGTTGATACCAAAAAGAAGCTGTTCTTTGTTAAGTGTATCGGGAAGAGCTTTAAGACGCTCCATTTCATCCTTACAGCGAATAAGCCAGCGGACAGTTCTTTCGCATGAAGCCTTTGCGTATTTGTATTCGGCAGGGTTCTCAACACATTCGTCAAATGCCATTGCGATTGTGGAAGCAAGGTTTGACTGAATCTGCATACTCTCTTCGGGACCCATAAAAATCTTTCTGCCGTCAACATGGGAAGCGAAGGTTACGCCCTCTTCTTTGATTTTACGAAGCTTTGCAAGGGAGAAAACCTGAAATCCGCCACTGTCTGTAAGTACAGGGCCTTTCCAGCCTGTAAACTCTCTGATGCCGCCAAGCTCCTTAACCAGCTTATCGCCCGGTCTTACATGGAGATGGTAGGTGTTGCAAAGCTGAACCTGACAGCCGATATTTTTTAAATCGTAGGCATCAAGTCCGCCCTTGATTGCGCCACAGGTTGCAACATTCTGAAATGCAGGTGTCTGCACTGTTCCGTGAGGTGTAACAAATTCACCTCGGCGGGCAAAGCCCTCTGTTTTTAAAATTTTAAGCATAAAAAACCTCTTTATTATTTAATTTCTTCTTTTTTTAAAATTTCAAGTCTTTTAAAGAACATTTCTTTTGTTTCACTGTCATCAAACCAGTTGGGGTCAACATTTTTAATCTGATTAAGACCGATTTTTTTAACTGCTTCAATTGCAGCATCACGCTGTGAAATTCTTTTCTCTGTTGTCTGGCAGATTGCTCCGTCAACAGTTGTATAAGACAAAAAGGATTTATTAAAATCCATCAAGGGATAAAGTTTAGTCAGCTTGTTTTTATCATCAGCATAAAATCCCCAGTTTGCCCAGTGTCTGTCGGTATTACCAACAAGGTAATCCACAATATTCATCATATAGTAGGAGTAGCTGTCTTTTTTCTTAATAAAATCAAAAAGATTTATTTCTCTGTTTCTGCAATAAATATCCACATATTCAATTGGCACAAGGCACATATCTTCTGATGAGATTATTTTGCTTTTGCTGACTTTTACATTTGAAAATGTTGATTCTTCATAAGGAACATAATCAATCTTAAAGCATCCGATAATTTTTGAAGCAAGCAATTCAGCCTCAACATCACGGGAATCGCCATCTTTTAAAAGATAAAAAACACCGTTTTCTCTTATCCATGCTTTTGGAGCAACACCCGCTGTGCCAACATCTCCAGCGGCTTCTTTGCCGTCAATCAGCTCTGAATTTTGAACAGTGAACTGTCTTCCGCAAAGGCTCACATCAGCGAATGCGTTTGAAAGCGAATGTTTGAATAAATTTATATCTGAAAAAGTTACCTTTTCGTTGTTGCATTTAACCCAATAGCAGTCTGTAAGGCTGACACTGTGGTAAGTAATTGAAATAAATGCTCTTTCTTTATCTGTTGAAGCCTGCAAAGCACCAATACTGTTTAATATTTCTTTTGCAAACTTTCGGTCAAGGGTCAGCACTCTTGAAGAGCACCAGTAATAAAAATTATTGATGTTATCAACTTTTACGGTTATATCATCATCTTCAACATCATCAAGGTAAAGATTATATGGCATAAGGCTTTTTTTATAAATTGTGCAGGTGCCGTCCTCACGGATTGTGGCAACCATTTTGTCTTTACGCATTATAAAGAATTTTTTCCAGTTCTTTTCAGGCTTTCTGACAGTAAAATTATTCATTTTTTCACCTCAAGAAACGAGAATGTATTATTTATGAGCAATAAGCATGGCATCGCCAAAGCTAAAGAAACGATAACGCTCGTTAACTGCAACCTTGTATGCGTTCATTGTGTTATCATATCCGCAGAAAGCGCTGACGAGCATAATCAATGTGCTTTCAGGAAGATGGAAGTTTGTAAGAAGTCCGTCAATGCATTTAAATTCATAGCCTGGATAAATAAAAATGCTTGTCCAGTCGTCATAAGCGCAGACACATCCCTTTGCCTGACAAACAGATTCAAGTGTTCTGCAACAGGTTGTGCCAACAGCGATAACTCTTCCGCCGTTCTTTTTTGTGTCATTTATAAGATTTGCAGTTTCTTCGGGGATGCTGTAATGCTCCGAGTGCATTTTATGATCCTCAATTTTATCTGCCTTAACGGGTCTGAATGTGCCAAGACCAACATGAAGTGTAACAAAGCCGATTTTAACGCCCTTTGCTTTCAGCTTCTCTAAAAGCTCGGGTGTGAAGTGCAGACCTGCGGTGGGTGCAGCGGCAGAGCCAAGCTCCCTTGAATAAACGGTCTGGTATCTCTCTTTGTTTTCAAGTCTTTCTGTAATATAGTGAGGAAGCGGCATTTCACCAACTCTGTCAAGTACATCATAGAAGTTGTTGCCGTCATAGGTGAATTTTGCAATCCTGTTGCCGTTATCAAGAACCTCAAGGATTTCGGCTTTCATAATGCCATCACCAAAGGTGAAAACAGTGCCCTCTTTTGCTCTTTTGCCAGGGCCAGCCAAAACCTCCCAAACATCCTTTTCTTTGCAGGTGAGAAGCAAAAACTCAACATGAGCACCTGTACCCTCTTTAACACCGTAAATTCTTGCAGGAAGCACACGGGTGTCATTAAGAATAAGGCAATCACCCTCATGGAGATAATCGCAGATGTCATAGAAATGCTTGTGCTGAATGTCGCCAGTGATTTTATCAAGCACCATAAGGCGTGATGAATCACGGGGTTCAACAGGGTGCTGAGCTATAAGCTCCTCTGGTAAATCGTAAAAAAAGTCGCTTGTTTTCATCAAAATAACCTCTTGTCAAAAAAATATTCTGAATTTCTTAAATTTGTAAAACAAAAACATTGACGGATTAAAACGAAAATGTTATTATATATCGAATTCTTAACCTGTATATTATATTGCAATACGGTTAAAAAAACAATAGTTTTTTTCAAGTAAGAGGTAATTGTTATGAAAAAATTTAAAGTCGGCATCATTGGTGCAACTGGCATGGTAGGTCAGAGATTTGCATCACTCCTTGAAAACCACCCATGGTTTGAGCCTGTGCTTGTTGCAGCAAGCCCCCGTTCAGCAGGCAAAACCTATGAAGAAGCAGTTGGCGCACGCTGGTGCATGCCCACCCCCATGCCCGAAAAGATGAAAGATTTCATCGTTATGGATGCAACTGCTGATGTTGAGAAAATCGCATCACTTGTTGATTTCGTTTTCTGCGCTGTTGACATGAAGAAAGATGAAATCAAAGCTCTTGAAGAGAGATATGCAAAGGCAGAATGCCCCGTTGTTTCAAACAACAGTGCTCACAGATTCACTGCTGATGTTCCTATGGTTGTTCCCGAGCTTAACGCAGCTCACACAGATGTTATTGAAGCTCAGAGAAAGCGTCTTGGCACAAAGCGTGGATTTATCGCTGTTAAGTCAAACTGCTCACTTCAGAGCTATGTTCCTGCTATTTATCCCCTTGATAAAGCAGGCTACAAAGTTAAGGATGTTCTTGTTTGCACATATCAGGCAATTTCTGGCGCAGGCAAAACATTTGAAACATGGCCCGATATGGTTGATAATGTTATCCCCTACATCGGCGGCGAGGAAGAGAAGAGCGAGCAGGAGCCTCTTAAAATTTGGGGTAAGGTTGAAGATGGCGTTATTAAGACAGCAAGCGAGCCTAACTTCACAGCTCAGTGCATAAGAGTTCCCGTTTCAAACGGTCATATGGGTGCTGTTTTTGTAAGATTTGAAGATAAAGTTCCCTCAAAAGAAGAAATTCTTAAAATCTGGAACGAGTTTTCAGCAGAGCCTCAGGCAATGGAGCTTCCCTCTGCACCTAAGCAGTTTCTCCACTATTTCACAGAGGACAATATGCCTCAGACAAAGCTTCACAGAGATCTTGAAGGCGGTATGGCTGTTAGCATCGGCAGACTCAGAGAAGACACACAGTATGACTACAAGTTCGTTTGCCTTTCACACAACACACTTCGTGGTGCAGCAGGCGGCGCAGTTCTTCTTGCTGAGCTTCTTTGCAAGCAGGGTTACATGGACTAATCCATTTTAGGTGTATTTGCATTATGCAGGTATCGGATGTAAAAATCTGATACCTGTTATTTTTTTATTTAAGGAGGACTTTTTTTGAGAGATTCCATTTTCACAGGTGCAGGTGTTGCCATTGTAACACCATTCCACGAAAACGGAAAAGTAAACTATGAAAAGTTGAAAGAGCTGATTGAATTTCAGATTAAAAACAAAACGGATGCGCTGATTGTGTGCGGAACAACGGGCGAAAGTGCAACGCTCACAGACAAAGAACATATTGAAATTATAAAATTTGCCGTTAGATGCGCAGAGAAAAGAGTGCCGATTATTGCAGGCACAGGAAGTAATGACACTGCGCACGCCGTTTCAATGTCTAACGAAGCGGAAAAGGCAGGCGTTGACGGACTTCTGATGGTAACACCCTACTACAACAAAACCTCGCAGGAGGGACTTTTTAAGCATTATGAGTTTATTTCAAAGCGTGTCAGCACACCGATTATTGTTTATAATGTGCCGTCAAGAACAGGCGTGAACATTTTGCCCGAAACATATGAAAATATAGTGAAGCTCAACAACATTGCAGGCATAAAAGAAGCCAACGGAGATATATCGTCTGTTGCAAAAACAATGAGCCTTTGCAAAGATGAAGTGAATGTTTATTCTGGTAATGATGATCAGATTGCGCCAATATGCGCCCTTGGCGGTAAGGGTGTAATATCAGTTCTTTCAAACATTCTGCCCCTCGAAACGCATAAAATGGCAATGAGTGGTGTCCGTGGCAGAATGAAAGAGTGTTCACGGCTTCAGAAGCAGTATTTGAAATTGTGCAATGTGCTTTTCAGCGATGTGAACCCGATACCTGTTAAAGAAGCAATGAACCTTATGGGCATGAATGTGGGCAAGTGCCGACTTCCACTTTGTGAAATGAACAAAGTAAAAAAGGAAATCCTCAAAAAAACGCTTATGGAATATGGTCTTATATAACAAAAAGGGGCTGCCAAATGCGACAGCTCCTTTTCTTCGTTAATATTCAATTGTTTTCTTCATTGCCTTGCTCAATTTGCCATAGGGACTACGGGCAACAACCTTAACTTTATATTTGCCGTTTTTGATTTTGCCGAGGTTCAAATTTATCATAAACCAATCGGCTCTTGTGTATTCTGAAAGAACTGTTTTGTCAAGGATAGTTTTGCCGTCTGGGTCTTTAACTTTAACAGTGTAACCCTCGGGCTTGAAATATCCCTCAGCACCGCCGAATCCGACACTTACAGTGCCATCCTCATTCTCATAAAAGCCGATGTCATTTGACTCGAATTTTGGCTTGGTGTCAAGCTTTTTCATAGTTTTCCAGTAATAAACAAAGCTGTTTTTCTTTGTTACATTTGGAAGGTAGCGGTCGCCCTGTTCATAGAACATATGAGCCAAAACATCGTAGCATCTTACCCTAACATTGCCGTCTTTATCAGCTTCAACAACAAGACCTGCGGCTGAGTCAAACAGTGAATGTTCGTCTGTCATTGTGTAACCCGGGTTGCCGAGAAGTCCCTCAAGTGAGCCTGTGCCGAATGCGGTGAACTTGCCCTGATATGCAGATCTTGGGTCAGAGGGTACATAGTGTGAATGACCCGAAAAGTCGATAACACTTTTATGCTTTTTGAGTACCTTTTTCACAAGATTATCTGCCCAGTTGATGCTGCCGTAAATGGTGGCTACGGGTGCAGGATGCTGGAAAACGAAAATCGGCTTTGTGGGGTCTGCTTTCTCTGCTTTTGTGATTTCACTGTCCAGCCATTCTGCCTTGCCGTTGAATGTTTTTGCGTCCGCAGAATATGAAAGTCCGATAAAGTGGTAGCCATTCACAACCTCGTGTGTATCAAGAATTTCTGATATGTATTTTTGATATTTCTCATGACCGATAACAGGCTTGTAATCACGGTATTCGATAAATTCGTGGTTGCCAATGCAGATGAGGAGCTTTGTTTCCTCTTTTTTATGCTCGTTAAGAACAGAAACGAACCTTTCATACTGCTTGTCAAGTCCCCTGTTAGTCATATCGCCTGCAACCATAATTGCATCAATGCCGTCATAGCCTTTGGATTTCAGTTCGTTCATATCGTCAAGGAATGATGCGAAATTCTCTGCGCCCTTGTCGATTTCATCACCGCTTACATGAACATCACTGCAAACTGCAAAGCGAAGCACAGGTTTAAAATCCTTTGGTGTTTTCGGAAGCTCTTTAACGCTCTTTTTGAAAGCGGAATCTTTGAGGAACATTACAGAAAATGCGCCGTCAATCACTTTAAATAATAAATTATTATAACAAGATTTCATAATTACTCCTTTTCTATTTGCAGTTATTGCGCAAGCTGTGCCCTGCCTGTTTTGTAGTCTATCTTAACACCAGGCTGAACATTATAGCAAAAAACATTGAAGCTGACGCTTTCGCCTTTATCATCAAGGGAATATGCCTGAATCTGCACTCCCCTTGCAACAAGCTCATCGCCTTTAAAAATCGGCTTAACCCAATATAAAATATGGTGGTTTGTTTCTTTTGCATAGTCATAAACCATATTTTCAAACGGGAGCATACCCGATGTATTCATATACCTTGTGCCTGTAATAAGATTTTTTTCGTTAGCATTCTCTGCCGTGAGCATAAACCCGATAAGATGACAGCGGTTATAAAGGCTTTTGCCGTCAATGAAATCATATTCATAATGCTTCCACCCCGAGGGTTTAACAGTGTTTATTGGCTCACGCTTATCTTTGGGCATTGTTTCACGGCACACGCAGGCAAATGCAGTGCCACATCTGCCAAGGCTATCAAGCTTTGAATAAGACTCAAAAGCCTTTGCCTCTTTCTTTTTATCAAATGTAGGCTTGTTGTTATTCACAACAACAAACGGCTTGCCAGTATATGCGGGTATTGTTTCGCCGTTGATTGTCTGCACATTGCCTGCACTTTCAAAAATAGCCGTTGTTTTTTTAGTTGTTTTTGTTTTGGCTGTGGTTGAGATTGGTGTGGTGGTTGTGGGGTCAACCTGCGGAACAGGCAAATTATGCTTAACGCTGAAAAGATAAAGTGCAACAAAAATTATAACGCAGACAACGATTATCCACCTGTTCTTTTTTTTGCGCATAAGCTTTCGCAGGTATTTACCTAACATCTCTTCAAGCATTCTTCTTTTCCTCCCTCACAAAAATCTGCTTTGTGATTTTGTCGTGGGAATTGCCTTTGAAATCAGTGCTTTTTTCAAGCTTGAAGCCGTCAGGCATTGTAAAATACTCGCTTGCAGGGTAATCTCTGTTCCAGCAATAAACAACAATTTTTTCTATTTTCTTAGCGTAAGGGGTAATGTCAACATCTTCAACGAAGCAATACTCCCCTTTTCGTGCGCTTTTCATAAAATCATCGTCAATGCGAACCTTTACGCCCTCAAAAAGAGTTTCAGAAAATCTTGAAATTACAATCTTGCCCTTGCTCTCTGCCATAAAATCTTTGATAACCTCTTTATCTCTGCTCTGACGCTTGCCAAAAAAGGTTAAACCGTTCTGATTATCAACACAAACTGCTACTATCATCTAATCACCGCCATTCTTAATCAAGATAAACAATTTCGTTTTTATAAAGCGAATAAATAACCGTTTCTTTAACAGGGATGCCTGTACATTCTGCCAGTGCACGCTCATACATTTTAAGCTGACCTTTGTATCGCTCCTTGAGGATATTTACATCCTTAACACGGTCGGTTTTATAGTCAACAACAACCCACTGACCGTCCTCAATAAACGCACAGTCAATGTATCCCTGCACGATTATTTTTTCGTCATGGGAATATTCACTGCCATAAATTTCGTCTGCACCGAGAGAAAAAGTGATTTTCTTTTCTCTTTCAAGCTTTTCAGCAGATGAAATGCGTTTAGCTGTTTCGCTTGTGAAAAAGACGCTCAGCTTATCGTATTCAAGAAGCTTTTCTTCCGCAGGTGAAATTTTGTTTTGAGAAAGCATTATTTCTGCCTGCTTGCGCACATCTTTTTCGCCCAGTGAATAGTCATAAAATTCCATAAATTTGTGAACAGCTGTGCCTTTTGATGCACTTTGGCTTTCACTGTTTTGAATAAACTTCGGCTTTGCCTTTGCAAAAAATGCGGTTGCGCTCTCTGCATTTTCAAGCTGTGAGGGCGAAACCTTAGCCACAAGAGTTGAAAGATTTGAGTAAGGATAGCGGTAATCCACCCTTTCAGAAATCATATTGAAAAGCTCCTCGGAGGCTTTTTTATCTTCGTCTGCAAGTTCAATTTCTGTGTTGTCTGTTTCGTAGTTATCAATCAACTTAAACACAAACTGAGATTCACAGGGAAGCGTATCAACACACCTGCTTTGCGAAACGGCAGGGATTGCGTTAGAATCAAAATGTTTAAGTGAAGCCAGCAAAATCATATCGCTGAAATTTTGGCATTTAAGCACATTCAGCGGTGCGATTTTTTTATTTTCATCAAGCTTCATCATTGTTTCTGTGATTTTTTTCTCAGGATTTTTAAATCTGAGAATGCAAATCATTTTCTCTTTGGCACGGGTCAGCGCAACATATAAATCACGCAATTCCTCGGAGCGATTTGAGCGTGTATGTGCCGCAACAACTGCTGTAAATGGCAGAGTTTCAAATCGCTTATCACCATCAACACGCTTAAAGCCAATGCCGTATTCAGAGGTGAAATCAACATTGGATTTGGTATATTGATTATTGAAATTGCTGGAGCAATCAACAAGAATGCACACGGGAAATTCAAGACCTTTACTTTTGTGAACAGTCATAAGGCGGACAACATTTGCGTTTTCAGATATTTCATTCGCAACCTCAAAATCCGATTTTTCTTTTTGAACTCGGTCGATAAATCTGATAAAGCCTGAAAGACCGATATGACCTGCATTTTCGTATTTCTCCGCATATTCCAAAAGAAGTGAGAGGTTTGCCGCCCTCTGCGAGCCGTTTTGCATAGCTCTTACAGTTGAAAGGTAGCCTGTTGAATCAAGAATTTCACGGATAAACTCCCCTGCACCGAGGGTTACGCTCAATGAACGGAGCCTTTTTATTTCCTCAAGGAAAGTTTGGCATTTTGTTTTGCCGTTTTCTGCACTTTCTTTAACGCAAAGCCAGAAAGGTGCGTTTTTCTTTTCTTCACGGATAAGCGCAAGCTCATCGGGGGTGAAGCCAAAAACAGGCGAAATCATTGCACTTAAAAGCGGAATATCCTGCAACGGATTATCTACAACACGCATAATTGAAAGCACTGTGCGTATTTCTGTTGCTTCAAAAAATCCCTCCGAGTTTGAAGCATAGCATGGAATCCCACGATTTTTAAGGGCGGTTACATAATGCTCTACCCTGCCCTTTGCCGTTTTTAAAAGGATGCAGAAATCTTTGTATACTGCGGGACGGACACCATCGCCATCTTTGACAGTCAGACCATTATTGATAGCATTTTCAATGTAGCGGGCAACATAATCTGCCTCGTCAATATATTTCTGTGCACCTGAGTTTATTTCGGGCAAAATATGCACTTCGGCATCGGGCGTTGGACTTTCAGCATAGCTTGCCCTTGGCTTCAAAGCTTCTTCGTTATTGTAGTCAATTTCGCCAACATCCTCGCTCATAAGCTGATTGAAAAGGAAGTTTACAAAATCGGTAACACCTTTTCGGCTTCTGAAATTGAAATCAAGGTTAATTTTTGCAGGGTAATTATCTTTTTCACTATCGTAATCGAGGAAAGATTTTTTGATGTTTATAAAAATCTGTGGCATTGCAAGCCTGAATTTATAAATGCTCTGCTTAACATCGCCAACCATAAACAGGTTGCCTTTTTCATTTGAAAGAGCCTTAAAAAGTATGTTCTGCTGCTCGTTGATGTCCTGAAATTCGTCAACAAGAATCTCTGTGAATTTCTCTGAAATTGACTTTGCAAGGTCGGTTTTAATTGGATTGCCATTTTCGTCAACATCCTTAACAAGGAGTTTAATTGCATAGGCGCAGATGTCTGAAAATTCAGCAGAGTCAGCGTTCATTTTGATTTCTGAATAAACATTTCCAAACTCTTTAACGAGCCTTACAAGCTCTTTCACAGCAGGCAGGAGGACTGCAATATCCTCTTTGTATTCCTCTTCGCTACAATAGAAATAATCTGTAAGGAACGCTTTTATATCTTTGTTGGCGGCTGTTCTAATAGCCTTAGCCCTTTCGTATCCGCTATATTTTTTTACATTGCTTATTCTTGGCGGATTATAATCCTTCAGCACCTTAACAATGTCATCCCAACCACCATTTTCTAAAGCGGATATAACATTTTCTAATGTTGTGATTTCGTAGCGGAAAAGTGCCTGATTTTTATGTGCCATATCGTCATCAAAAAGCTCCATTTGCTCGGTGAGCATTTTGTGATGATAACGGCAAATTTCTGTAATATAACTTATGATGTACTTGCCCCATTTTGTTTCTTTAAAATTCTCTGCATATTCATAGTCTGATACAAGAGAATCAAGCCATTTTTCAGGGTAAGCATATGCCCTTGAAGTGTTGTAAAGGTTCTTAATAAGCTGGGCAAGCGGTTCGTCCTTATCTGCCGAAACAAGACATTGGAGCAGTGTATTAAAACCTGCGTTATTCTCTTTATACGCTCTTTCAAGGACGATTTCAAGAGCATCCTGCGACATAATTTGAAGTTCGGCATTCTCGGCGATTTTATAATCGGGAGAGATACCAAGCTCGTGGAAATTCTCTTTAACAAGGTCGCCGCAAAAGCCGTCAATTGTGCTGATTGTGGCAAACGGCAGGAGCATTCTTTGCTTTATAAGATATTCGTCGTCGGGGTTTTCTTCAATTCTTTTATCAAGTGCGGCAGCGATTTTTTCTCTCATCTGAGCGGTGGCATTCTTTGTGAATGTAACTATCAGAAGTCCGTCCGCCGGGCAGGGATTTTCTTTATCTTCAAGGCGTTGAATAACTCTTTCAACAAGCACAGCGGTTTTGCCCGAACCTGCGGCGGCAGATACCAGCACAGTGCCGTTTCGTGATTCAATTGCCATTTTTTGTGCAGGGGTCCATTCAGGCATTATCCTCACCGCCTTTCAGAATATCAATATACTCTTCATCTTTTAATTTATCAATTTCTCGGATTTCATCGCCGTTTTCAAATCCGCAGATGCTTCTGTAATCGCAATTATCGCAGGCTTTGTCTATAGGTACAGCCTGAATCTTACCCTCGTGAAGACTGTTGCCCATAAGCTTCATATTGTCCTCAACTTTTTCATAAAGCTTATCAAGCAAGCTGAAATCAATAAGATTGCCTTTGAATGTGTTGTCTTTAGTGTATTGAACAGGGATAATAAGACCGCTAAGGCTTCTGTCCATACCCTCAATTACCCTTGAATCGTCAATGACAATGCCATCCATCTTAAACTTACTACGCTGTTCATTAAGAATATCTTCGGCAGTTGCATTTCTTTTAAGCTTAACGGTTGAATTGCCGATTGGCATATAAAGCACACCGGCAGGGGTAACGCTTTCGTATTTTTCAGTGCCGTTTTTCCAGATTGAGAAAAGATAAATGAGCATCTGCATATTAAGCCCTGCGAAAACATTAGCAAGAGTGAACTCTTTAACAGATGATTTATAGTCAATGATTCTGACAAAGTTTTTGTCGTCTGTTTTAAACATATCAACACGGTCAACAACACCTTTAAGCTTGATTGTGCCGTTTTTCAGTTTAATTTCAATTGGCTGAACGATGCCGTCATTATCAATACTCAATTCAAAGTCAACAGGCACAAAGTCGCAAACCTTGAACTCTTCAATAAGCCTTTTAACGGCGGCAAAGATCTTTTTGCTGATGTTGTTGAAAGAGAATTTTGTCCTTTCGCTGGTTTCACCCTGGGGAGCAATTTTTTCATTGAAATACTGTTCCAAAAGCTTTTCAACAAGCCTTTTAACTTCGCTTTCGTCCATTTCAGAAAGTGCCTTGCTTCCGTGTTCTTTTATAAGATTTTCAAGAACATAATGGATAATCTTGCCCTTTGCCATTGGGTTAAGCTCCGCAACGGTGAGCGGGTCAGCCTTTAAGCCGTGCTTGCAATAATATTTAAACGGGCAAGTGTAATAAACATCCGCTCTTGAGGGCGAAATATACATATTTTCTTTAAAGAGCTTTCGTGCAACGGATTCATCTTCAATTTTAAACGGCTCTTTTTTGGTGGCTCGCTTTAGTGCAGAAACCTTGCCTTTATACTCATTATTTTTATTGAAATATTCTTTTAAAGCGATTGAAATGTCGCTGTCCGCACCATAGTTTTCAGCGTATTTCTGAAAAGCGGAGTCGCCACTTCTTATGTATTCTTGCACAGGGATTTCAACAGTGTCAATTGTTTTTACGCATGGGAAAATCCGTTTCACCTGCTCCACAAGCTCTGAGGGTGAGCAATCGCCCCCCGAAACGCTCTTTCGTGGATATGAAACATACAGCTTCTCTGCAGCACAGCAAAAAGCATTGTATGAAATAAATCGCTCTTCCATAACTTCTTCTTCGGTTGTCTGAGATAAATCAATACCGAATGAACGGAGCTTTTCACGCTCAGAACGGGAGAGGATTTTTTGATTTTTTTGGATAAACGGGAATGTGCCCTCGCTGACACCCACAACGAAAACAGCCTTAGGCGAAGTTACACGAACTCTGTCCGCAGAGCCGACAGTAACCTCATCAAGTCCCTTTGGCAGTGAACCCATTGTGTAACCTGACACCATAACTCTGAAAAGCTCATTGAAGCGCTTGGGAGTTACTTTTCGCTTGTCAACAGCGGCGGCAATGCCGTCAAGAATCTGCATAAGAATTTCCCATACACGGTTCTGATCTTCTGCAAGGTCAATTTCGTTGTTTGCAATGAGGATTTTTGCAAATTCACGCAAATTTATATCAACATGAAAATCCATTAAAAGATTATAAACGGCAAGAGCCGCACCTTTGCCGTCAGTGTCTTTCATAGCTTTTCTGAATTTCGCAACGGGCATTGCAACAGAATTTCTTATTTCATTTATTTTAGAGAGCTTTTCTGCGTCTTTTTCACCTAATTCTTTGCCGAAGCCTGCGGGGTTGCCTGTGAAATCGTTGCACCAGCTGTTTCCCCTCACCTGCCACACGCTTGTGTAGTTTTCTAATACAGCAATATCCTCTTCAGATATGCCAGTAAGACCCGTTTTGAGGATTCTGAAAATGCTTTCGCTTTCAAAGCCAAACTCTGCAATTTTGAGAGCGGCAAAAACAAGGCTCATAAGAGGCTGATTCATAACAGGCTGACGCTTATCAATATAAACAGGTACACCATATTTTTTGAGGGCGGCTTTTATCTGCCTTTCGTATGCAGTTGAATCACGGCTGATAACTGCTATATCACGGCATCTGTAGCCGTTTTCGCTGATTAACTTTTTAATATTAAACGCAACATAATCGCACTCCGCATAAAAAGTTTCAGCAGAGCAGATTGTGATATTTTCGGGTACTTCATCGCTCTTTTCGGGCGTGAAAGAATAAAAATTATTTTCAAGGCGGCGCAGCTCATCATTTTTATAATAGCTGTCATACACGGTTTTAATAACATCAACGGGCGTTTTCATCACTTTATCATTGATTTTATAGAGCTTTGATGCCGTCTTTTTTGTGTGATAAAACGCACCCGATTTGTTGCGAAGTCCTGCAATTTTATCGGTGCAAACGGTAATATAAACATCCTTGGCACTGCGGAGAATATCTTCAATCACAACAAGCTCCTGCGCTGTGAAGCCACGGAAGCCATCAATAAACACACTCTTCCCCTTGAAATAGTCAATTTCAGAGAAATTATCGTGGAGAATGTCAAGAGAAGTTTCGTTATCGAGGTAGCTTTGCTCAATAATGGCGGTGTATGCCTTTGAGATGAGGGCTAACTCTTTCACTTTATTTTTAAGCACAATATCCTGCTCACTGAAATTGTATTCAGAAAGCATTTCTGGTGTAACCTCACACTGGCGGAATTCTTTTATCATGCCCAAAAGCTCGTTGACGAAGCCTGCGGAATAGCCTGTTTTTGCATAAAATTCAAGCTTGTCGCTGACCTCTTCAAGTGCCAAAGACATAACCATTGCCCTTGTGGAATCGTCAATTTCGGGTTTATATGAAATGCCAGCTTTTTTAAGCAGAAACTCTGCAAGGAAAGTGAAGCTGTAAACAGGTGCTTTGTTGGCTTCGATTGCGCCAAGCTTTAATAAAAGGTTCTTTTCTGTTTCAAAAGAATACTGCTCGGGCACAACAACCAAAGCCTCACCACCGCCTGCAATTGCAGAGTGAAGAAGCTCATAAGTTTTTTCTGTTTTGCCCGAACAGATTCTGCCGATTATAAGATGAAGCATTGTTTCACCCCTCGCCTAAAATTTCTGATGCAAGGTATAATGAACCGCTGACAAGGAGCATTTCGCCCTGCCCGATTTTTGATTTTTCGTTTAAATAAGCCTCACGGGGATTTTCGCAGGCTACAACATTTTTGCAGTATTTCTCTGCCTTTTCTTTAAGCTCAGAAGCGGAAATACTTCTTGGATTGTTAACTGTAACTGTGATAATTTTATCGTAAAGCGGAGCTGTCATAGCAACAGCGGAGTCAACATCCTTATCCTTCATCATGCCCATAATGGCGGTGATTTTGTAATCACTGAAAGATGATTTGAGAATTTTGCAGAGAGCTTCAACACCATCTGCATTATGACCGCCGTCAACCATAATCATAGGCTCTTTACTGATTATCTGCACCCTTGCAGGGACAGTTGCGTTGTAAATGCCGTTGATTATGTTGGATTCAGTGATATTGAAGCCTCTTTCAATCAAAGCGGTGCAGGCTTCAAAGGCTGTTGCGGCATTATAAACCTGGTGCTCGCCAATAAGCTGAGTTTTAATTTTTTTGCCTTTATATATAAATTCCGTACCGAGGAAATCATTTTTCAAAATATCAATTTTACTTTTGTCTGCTTTATATAATTTGCAGTTTTTAGCTTTCGCTGTTTCGGTGATAACATCGTCTGCATCGCCGAAAAGCTGAGGATAAACAGCAACTGCGCTGTTTTCTTTGATTATGCCAGCTTTATTTGTGGCAATTTCTTTAATTGTGTTGCCGAGAATTGCAACATGGTCGAATGAAATTGAAGTGATAACACACACATCTGTGTTTTTAATAATATTTGTGGAGTCATAAAGTCCGCCTAAGCCCACCTCGAGGACTACGGCATCACATTTTTTCTCATAAAAATAAAGGAATGCGGTGGCAGTGAGAATTTCAAATTCGGTGGGGTTCATACCCTTACTGTCAAGAATATTTGCCTGCTCTTTTACCCTTGCGGTGATTTCGCCCAAATCCTCCATTGTGATAAGCTCACCGTTAAGCTGAATACGCTCTCTGAAATCCACAACAAAAGGAGAAGTGAAAAGACCCGTCTGACAGCCTGCGTCAATAAGCGTTTCTGAAATCATGGTGCTGATTGAGCCTTTGCCGTTTGTGCCTGCCACATGGATAAAACGGAGCTTTTCCTGCGGATTACCAAGCATCCTGCAAAGCTCTTTTATTCTGTCAAGACCAAGAACTGAGCCAAAAGTCAGCCTTGAATGTATGTATTCGATTGCTTCACTGCCTGTCATATTATTCGCCTCTTAAAAAAGGGCCGCCGCCAGCGGCATAGATTCACAAGGCTACTTTTCCTTAAAATGCGCCTTTCACCCGCCTTGTGTCCCTTTACTCCTCGTAATACGCCAGCATTACATCGTCGCAAAAGAACACAAATCGGGCAAAATTCATCATTTTAAGGTGCAAAGCAATTTTTGATGAGAGAATTTTTTCGAAAACAAAGAAAAGCCACTTCGCAATACTGACGTATGTGAATGTGGCTTTTTTGCAGTATTCGGGAAAATAATCCGTCAAAAATAAAAGTGTCCTTGCGAACCTATGCCGTACACGACAGCCCTATATGAATTATGAAAGTTTTGCTATGCTTTCGTCAAGCATTGCGATTTTATCCTGTAATTTTGCAGCGGCTTCACGCTGACCGTTTACAACAGCTTCGGGAGCTTTTGCAACGAAACCAGGATTGTTGAGCTTCTTATTGATGAACTCAAGGTCTTTAAGAGCTTTATCTTTCTCTTTATTAAGTCTTGCTTTTTCAGCTTCAAAATCAATAAGCTCGCCCATTGGAATGTAAATCTTTGCAAAGTTTGTAACAATTGCAACTGAACCCTCAATTGAGAAGCTGTCGCTTACTTCAACCTCAGAAGCACTTGCAAGACGCTGCATAAATACGCCAGCGGACTGGAATGTTTCTTTTGATGCGGTTGCGATGTAATACTTAGCTTTTCTTGATGGAGGAACATTCATCTCTGCTCTACGATTACGGATTGCACGAACTGCATCCATAATCTTTTCCATTTCAGCCTCTTCAACTGCGAAGTTAAGGCACTCGCAATATTCAGGCCACTTTGAAATCATAATTGACTCGCCCTCGTGAGGAAGTGTCTGCCAGATTTCTTCTGTGATGAAAGGCATGAAAGGATGAAGGAGCTTCAATGTATTTGAAAGAACGAAGATAAGAACAGCCTTTGCAGTGCCTGCCTCTTCGCCGCCTTTCTGAAGGCGAATCTTTGAAATTTCAATATACCAGTCGCAGAAAACATCCCAAATGAAGTCGTAGAGCTTTGAAACAGCGATACCAAGCTCAAACTTTTCAAGGTTATCTGTAACATCCTTAACAAGTGAGTTGAATTTTGAAAGAATCCACTTATCTTCAAGTGCAAGGTTTTCAGGAACATAGGGAGCTTTTTCACTGCCGTCAAGGTTCATAAGAACATAGCGTGCTGCGTTCCAGAGCTTATTAGCAAAGTTACGGCTTGCGCTAACCTTTTCGTCAGAGAAACGCATATCGTTTCCTGGGCTGTTGCCTGTTGCAAGAGTGAATCTCAAAGCGTCAGCACCGTAAGTGTCGATAATCTCAAGCGGGTCAATGCCGTTGCCGAGAGATTTGGACATCTTTCTGCCCTGAGCATCACGAACAAGACCGTGAATAAGAACAGTGCTGAAAGGTGCTTTATCTGTATATTCAAGAGCTGAGAAAATCATACGGCTTACCCAGAAACCGATGATGTCATAGCCAGTGATAAGTGTATTTGTGGGATAGAAATGCTGAAGGTCATCAGTGTTATCAGGCCAGCCAAGAGTTGAGAAAGGCCAGAGAGCTGATGAGAACCATGTATCAAGTGTGTCGGGATCCTGCTGAAGGTTCTTGCCGCCGCACTTGGGGCAGGTGCATACATCATCCTTGGAAACTGTCATTTCGCCGCAATCGTCGCAATACCATGCAGGGATTCTATGACCCCACCAGAGCTGACGGGAAATGCACCAATCTCTTGTGCCACGCATCCAGTTCATGTAGTTCTTTGTGAATCTTTCGGGAACGAACTTTGTCTCGCCTTTTTCAACGCACTCAATTGCAGGTTTTGCAAGTGGGTCCATCTTAACGAACCACTGCTTTGAAACCATAGGCTCAATGTTGGTGTGGCAACGGTAGCAAGTGCCAACATCATGCTTAATAGGCTCGATATATTTAATGTATCCGCCCTCTTCAAGGTCTTTAAGGATAGCTTTGCGAGCTTCCATAGTTGTCATGCCAGCATATTTGCCGCAATCAAGAACTGTAGGCTCGTCAACTGCGCCCTTGCCGCTTGCAATAAGCTCGTCAACCTCTGCTTTTTCTTTAGCACCTGTGAGATGTCCGTCATAAGTGAATGTACGAACCATAGGAAGATTATGTCTTCTGCCAACCTCAAAGTCGTTGGGGTCGTGAGCAGGTGTGATTTTAACAACGCCTGTTCCTTTAGTCATATCTGCATGCTCATCGCATACGATAGGAAGCTCTTTATTAAGAAGAGGAAGTATTACATGGCAGCCGTGGAGGTGCTTGTATCTTTCGTCATCTGCGTTGATAGCAACAGCAGTATCGCCGAGCATTGTTTCGGGTCTTGTTGTTGCAAGCTCAAGCTGTTCGCCTGTTTCTTTAACAGTGTAAAGAAGATGCCAGAAATTACTGGGAGCTTCTTCGTATTCAACCTCTGCGTCAGAAATTGATGTTTTACATTTGGGGCACCAGTTAACCATTCTGTTGCCACGGTAAATAAGCTCTTTTTCATAAAGAGTAACAAAAACCTCTTTAACTGCTCTTGAGCAACCCTCGTCCATTGTGAAACGGAGCCTGTCCCAATCGCATGAAGAACCCATTTTTTTGAGCTGCTGAACGATTCTTCCGCCGTACTGATTTTTCCATTCCCATGCACGCTCAAGGAATTTTTCTCTGCCTAAATCCTCTTTCTTAATGCCCTCTTTTGCCATTGCTTCAACAATCTTTGCCTCTGTAGCGATTGAAGCGTGGTCAGTTCCAGGGAGCCAAAGTGCGTCATAGCCCTGCATTCTGCGCCAACGGATGATAGCATCCTGCAAGGTGTTATCAAGAGCATGACCCATATGAAGCTGACCTGTGATATTGGGTGGGGGCATAACGATGGTATAGGGCTTTAAATCTTTATCGCATTTTGCTGAAAAATATTTATTGTCTATCCAGAATTTATAAAGTCGGTCTTCAACCTCTTTTGGGTCGTAAACCTTAGCTAATTCTTTAGCCATTTGTATCTTCTCCTACCGATTATTTGTTTTTATAAGCTGTAAGAAGCTGATGAATTTTTTCAGCAGGCTCCATAAGCTTACTTACTGACATATCGTGATTAAGAATATCAGTGATATAAGAAATGTATTTGAAGCAGTCAACTTCACAATACCACTCTCTGTTTTTAAGTTCGTTTGTTCTGTAAATAAGGTTTGTTGTGAATACCTTATCAAACATACCGTCTGCATATGCCTGATCAAAAACTTCAAGACCATTGCAGAAAAGACCAAATGTTGCGTTGATGAAAATACGCTTTGCGCCAAGGTCTTTAAGCTTGCCTGCAACCTCAATCATAGATTCACCAGATGAAATCATATCGTCAACGATGATAACATCCATGCCCTTAACGCTGTCGCCAAGAAATTCGTGAGCGATGATTGGGTTTCTGCCGTCAACGATTCTTGAGAAATCACGGCGCTTATAGAACATACCAAGCTCAACCTCAAGAATAGTTGAATAATAGATACATCTACTCATACCGCCCTCGTCGGGAGATATAATCATAAGGTGGTCTTTATCAATCTGAAGGTCAGGGAATGTTCTTGTCATAGCCTTAATCATCTGATAAGAAGGCTGAATTGACTCGAAGCCCTTAAGAGGAATTGCGTTCTGAACTCTGGGGTCATGAGCGTCAAATGTAAGAATATTGTCAACGCCCATATATTCGCAAAGCTCCTGAAGTGCGTTTGCGCAATCAAGAGATTCACGGCTTGAACGCTTATGCTGACGGCCCTCATAAAGCATAGGCATAATAACAGTGATTCTGCGAGCCTTACCCTCAACAGCACTGATAGCTCTCTTGAGGTTTGCATAATGCTCGTCAGGACTCATTGGAACCTGATTGCCGTACATTTTGTATGTAACACCGTAATTGAAACAATCGCAGAGGATGAAAATATCGTAACCTCTGACAGTATGATTAAGTGATGCCTTGCCCTCGCCTGTACCGAATCTTGGGAAGGTCATATCAATAAGATAAGAATCTTTTTCATAGTTAGCGAAAGCAAGAGGATCTCTCTCCATCAGTCCTCTCTCTTTGCGCCAGTTGACTAAGTAATAGTCAATTCTCTGTGCCATTTCTTCGCATCCCGGAAGAGCAATGATACCCAACTGACCAACGGGAACGCTGAAATTTCCGTCAACAACTTCGCCGTTAAAACTCATAAAATTAAACCACCTTTTGCTATTTATGATATACAAACAGGAAACAAAAACCCATTTATATTATGATACTATAATTTATTCGATTTGAAAAGACAAAACTCAACTTTATTGCCCCAAAATAAATAAAAAATTATGGAAAGAATTTGTTAAGATTAAACAAAGTTATGCTCCACAGTGATTACTGAGAAGAATGTGGGGTTGTATTCGTTGATATTTTTGGAAATTTCTGCACCAATCTGCTCTCTTGACTTCTTGTGTGCGTGAGGAATAACAAGGTCAAAAATAAGATTTGTGTGTGTTGGACCTTTCACAACTCTGAAATCGTGGAAAGTGTAGCTTTCATCTGTTTTTGAAATAATGTCTGCAACAATGGCTTTAAGCTCGTTTACAGATTCATCATCAGTAACAATGGGGTCAAGGTGAACAACAAGCGTTGTACCCATTGCCTCCCCTACTTCTTTTTCAATTATATCTGCCACATCGTGGGAGATTGTAATGTCAACATTTGCGGGAACTTCAATGTGAACGCTTGAGAAAAGTCTGCCAGGGCCGTAATCGTGAACCATAAGGTCATGGATGCCAACAACACCGTCATATGAAAGAACTCTCTGTTCAAGCTCTTGCACAAACTCTTTTTCGGGCGGTTTGCCAAGGAGTGTGCCGACAGTTTCTTTAAGAATACCGATACCTGCATAAAGAACGAAAAGTGAAACAAGGATGCCAAGGTAGCCGTCAATTGGAAGTGAAGTGAATTTTGAAAGGATAAGTGCAATAAGCGTAATTGTTGTGGCGGCAATATCACCGATACTGTCTTTAACAACAGCTGTCATAGCGGCAGAATTTATCTTTTTGCCAAGCTTATTATTAAAGAAAGCAAGCCACACCTTGCCGAGAATAGAAACAGCAATAATCACAGCTGAAACAACGCTGAATTTAACAGGTTCGGGATTAAAGATTTTTTCAATTGATGACCTGCCAAGCTCATAGCTCATAAAGAGAATAAAGAATGAAACGATAAGTGCGGCGATGTACTCGATTCTGCCATGACCAAAGGGATGGTCTTCGTCTGACGGCTTATTGGAAAGCTTGAAGCCGAAAACAGTAACAACGCTGGAGCCTGCATCTGAAAGGTTGTTAGCAGCATCTGCGGTGATGGCGATACTGCCTGTCAGCGAGCCAACAATAAACTTTGCGGCGCAGAGGATAAGATTGAGAAGAATACCAACAACACCGCTTAAAATACCGTAAGCAGTGCGCACACGGGTATCTGTTACATTGTCTTTGTCTTTAATAAAAAGTTTGACTAAAAGTGATGACATTTAATATTACTCCTTTTCGTTTTTAATATGTACATCAAGCTGCTCGAATGGAATTTCAATATTATTCTTATCAAATGCAAGCTTAACATCCTCCTGCATTGTGTAGAAAGTGGGATAGTAGTTATCACTCTTGCACCATACCTGACAAACAAGGTTGATGCTTGAGCCTGCGTGCTCTTTAACAGCAACATAAACAGGCGGATTATCAAGAACGTGGGGATTCTTTCTTGCAACATCATAAAGGACAGCCTTTGCCCTTGCAATATCTTCGCTGTAGCTGATTGAATAAATAAGGTCAGCTCTCCTGAAATCACCTGCGGTGTAGTTGATGATGTTGTTTGAAGTGATGTGGTCGTTTGGAACAGTAACCTGACGGTTATCTTCCATAATAAGGGTTGTGTACATAAGATGAATGTCCTGAACCTTGCCCTTTACGCTTTCAAGCTCAACAAAATCTCCGCTTTTAAACGGCTGATTGAGAAGAATCTGAATACCGCTGGCAAACTGAGAAATGCAATCTTTAAGACCGATACCTGCTGTTACACCTGCGGCACCAATTGCGGCAACAAAAGAATTGATATTGAAGCCAAGCTTTGAAAGTGCAGTGATAACAAAAATGATTTTGATGATTGTTGAAAGAGTTTTGCTTAAAAAGAAATGAACTGAGCGGTCAACATTTCTTTTTTCAAGAATCTTAACAAGCAATTTGCCTGCAAGGTTGCCGAGCCAGAAGCCGACAATAAGCGTCAGCACTGCGGAAACAACGGCAAAAAGAATGGTTGGCAGTTTCTCAGCCGCATTTTCAGCATTGATGCCTGTGATGTGTGTTAAAAATGACTGAATGAATGATAGACTTTGCATAATAAGACCTCTGTAAAAAAATTCTGCCAACATTTTATCACAAAGAATCGTAAAATACAATAGATAGAATAAAACTACGGAAATATATCAAGATATATTGTTTTTTAGTTAAGAATTAGTTATGACTTACAATGTGTTATTTTTCAAACAAAATGTTATATTTTTTTATACAATTATTATCGTAAAAACTGTATAAATTCACGATATTTCTTTTCAACAATAAAAAATCATTGAAAAGTGATTAAATTCGCTATAAAATAGTTGTATCTGTCTAAAAAAGGAGTGTTTAAATGAAAAAAATCAAAAAGCTTTTAGCTGGCTCACTTGCTTTTGTGCTTATTGCAACAATGTGTGCAATTGGTATGACAGCATATGCTGCATCTGACGATGTTGTTGGTAATTATAATTTTGACATCACCAGCACATACGCAAATGTAGATTGGGACAACTGGAAGCCCTACAAAGCAGAAACTCACGTTCACACCGTTCGAAGCGATGCTGACACCGAGATTGACGACATGATTGAATACTATTACGGATTCGATTTTGACGCTATGGCTCTCACCGACCACGGTACTGTTAACTATGGTTGGACTAAAGACCAGACACGTATCGCAATTTTTGATTATCAGTTCTTTGTTCACGGTGCAATGGATGAGCTTTCAGAGGCTCGCTACAAAGAAATCACAACAGGTACAGGCGCAATCAGTGGTGGCTCTGCACCCCGTGGATTCGGTATGAGAGAAATTCCTCTTGGTATCGAGCTTAACGGTATGTCAACTAAAAAGTGCCACATCAACGGTTTTTATGTTGACTATGGTCATGGTGATTTAGGTCTTACAGTTACATGGCCCCGTGATGCTGTTGCAGGCAACTACAAAGCAGGCGGACTTACACACATCAACCATGTTGGTGAGTGGTCAGATGCAAAATCTGACAGAAGCATTTATGACGCAAAATTCATCTCTGATTTTGCATCAATCTATGAAGATTACGGTATTATGAAAAAGAACCGTGATGAATCAAATCTTCGTGGATGCCTTGGTATGGAACTTGTTAACACAGCAGACAGCCGTACAAGAAACGACCGTTATCTTTATGACGAAATTATGAAAATTCTTGCTCCTCAGGGAATCAATGTTCTTGCATTCTGTGAGGACGATGCACATGAGCTTTCAGACTGCGACAGAAATGCACAGTATTTCCTTATGCCTGAAAACGATATGGCAACAAACAACATCAAGCACAGCATGGAATACGGTGAGTTCTACACTGTTTCAAAGAACTCAAAGAACCCATATGAGCTTGGCGACGGCTTTGCCGCACAGGGTGAATATCCCAGCGTTTCATATGTTGGCGTTGAAGATGCAAAGAATCAGATTATTGTTAACTCAAAGAATGCTAACAAAATCAGAATGGTTGCAGACGGCGAAATCATTGAAACAATCGACCTTAAAACAAGCGGTGCAAGCACTGTTCTTGACCTTAACAAGTATGAGGACAAAATCAACAGCTATGTAAGAGTTTATCTCACAGGTCCTGGCGGTATCCTTTACCTTCAGCCATTCCTTGTTGAGAAAGCAGAAGCTCCCGTTTCATCTGTTACATTTGTTAAGCCTTCAACAGATACAGATGTTAAGGTTTATGATGCTAACGGCACACTTATTGATGCTGTAAACACAAACGCAGAGTATGTTCTTGACGCAGGCAATTATGCATATGTTGCTTCAAGACCTGGCTATGTTACAACAGAGCCTATCCCCTTCACTGTTTCACAGAGCGATGTTGACAACGCAGTTAAACGCAAGATAGATGTTGAGCTTGAAAAGGACGAAAACGTTGTTTACACAACATTCTATGTTCCCGAAACTATTTATCTTGACGGTGCTGATTCAATGTCATTCAAGAGCTATGTTGACAGAGAAAACAGCGTAAACGGTGCACTTAACAGCGAGGTTAAGTCAACAGGTAACATTTACTTTAACCGTGAGGGTGTAACACATGTTGACCTTTCATATGAAATAGTTGAGGGTACTCAGCTTAACTCAATGACAATCGGTCAGATTCGTGCTAACGGCTCAACACTTGCAACAACAATCACAGCAGGTAAAATGAGCTCTGCCGTTCCCTCTGGCGGACATTCACTTATTAAGTGGACAGCTACATACACATCAAACGGCAAAGAAATGAAGTCTTATGCTTATTCTTATGTTTACGGTCCTCTCTCTGGCGGTAACTCAACTGTAGCCGCAGGCGGTCAGGCAACAACAAAGAAGAATATTACAAGCTGGGCTCACACAACAATGCACATCACCGCAACAGTTTGGATGGCTGGTGTTCACTCAGTTAAGGGCGGCAGCGCAGGATATAAATTCACACCTTACGGCGGCGCAGCTCTCACAAACGCATCTGGCACAGGTAATATCACTGTAAGCGGTGTTGGTATGGGCGTTGCATCTGATGATTCAAGCGGTGGTTCAAAGACTGTTACTGTTGGCGGCGGTACAGGTACACTTACAATTGATGTAAGCCGTTACAACAACCTTAATCAGATTCCTAACTTCAAGATTGGTCTTGATGTAAACAACTGCACAGAGGGCGAAGAAACAACAACAAACTATGTAAACTTCGGTTCACAGACTATTTATGCTTCTGAGCAGGTTATTGAAGATTCAACAAGCGGTAAGCGTCTTTATGAATCAGATAACTCCAACCCCGCAACAGGCGTAAACTGGTCAATTGACCAGAGCGTTAACTCAATTGCAGTTAACGGTTATGCTGCTTGTAATAAATCAAAGAGAACAGACGCAATCAACGGCGTTGTAACTCTTGAACTTAAATATGTTGATAAGTCAGCATTGAGAGATCAGTACAATAACGCAATCAGCTTCGCATATCAGCCCGACTGGTTTGAGAACGAAAGCGATTACAATGATTATGTTCAGTCTGTTAAGGATGCTGCAATTCTTCTTGGCAACCCTGCCGCCGCATTAAGCGACATTGAAGAAACTGCAAGCGACCTTGCAAACGAGCTTAAAGATGTTACTCTCAGAAAAGGCAACCTTACAATCAATTATGTAAACAAGCTCACAGATGAAGTAATTGAAACAGAAGAGAAAGAATACACAATTTGCGACACACTTGTTGGCTCAGCAGAAGAAATTACAGGCTTCGCATATGCTGACAGCTGGGAAATCATCTCATCAGGCACACAGGTTGCAACAGGCACAAATAACTTTGCAAACCTTATGGCAACAGATGATGATTACACAATGAATTTCTATTATAATCCTAAGGAATACACTGTGGATTATGCTATTTCAGACCCAGCATTTATTGCTCCCACAAATAAGGCTGTTTACGGCAAGAATTACACTGTTGCATCTGGCACACCTAAGCAGGATGGCTACAGATTTGACGGTTGGATGCTTGAAGCAGACGGCAAGGTTTATGCTCCCGACAGCGTAATTAAATGGGAATTTGATGAGGATTCAACATTCACACCTGTATGGGTTGCAGAGAAATACCAGGCAACATACATCCTTGATGGCGGCACAGGTCTTGATAAGACAGTTGAAGCTGTTTCATTTATGGATAGCTTCCAGATTTCAACAGTTATCCCCACAAAGAGCGGATACACATTCGCTGGCTGGAAAGCTGTAACATCTAAGGGCGAAAACCTTGGTGTTTACACCGCAGGCAGCACAATCTCATGGGATGTTACAGATAATATCACCCTTACAGCACAGTGGAGCGTTGTTACAGTTGAGGTTACACTTGACGCAAACGGCGGCACACTTGCAAATGATAAGGTAAGCGTTAACTATGGCGCAAAATACGGCAAGCTCCCCACACCCGAAAAGACTGGTTACAACTTTGACGGCTGGTTCTTTGACGAAGAGCTTACAAAGCCTGTTTCTTCAACTGCAAAGGTTGAGAATCCCGAAAACCACACCCTTTTCGCTAAGTGGTCAAAGGGTCAGTACAAGATTTCATATTATCTTGACGGCAAGCTTTACACTGAAACAACTCTCAGCTACGGTGATACAATTATCCCCGAGCCTGCACCCTCAGCAGAGGGCAGCACATTCTCAGGTTGGTCAGAGATTCCTGCAACAATGCCTGCTGAGAATGTTGTAATCAACGGCTCACTTAAAGCAAACACATATAAGCTTACATTCTACATTGACGGCAAGGTTTATAAGCAGGATGATGTTGAATTTGGCATGGCAATAACCGCACCTGTTCCCGAAAGCAAGGAAGGTTCTATCTTCTCAGGCTGGTCAGAAATCCCTGCAACAATGCCTGCAAACGATGTAAATGTTTATGGTTCATATGACGCACAGACATATAATATTTATTATTATGTTGACGGCTCACTTTTCTCAACAGGAAGCTATGAATATGGCGCAGCTATCACCGCTGTTGAAGCACCTGCAAAAACAGGCTACACATTCTCTGGCTGGTCAGAAATGCCCGCTAAAATGCCTGCAAAGGATGTTTATGTTTACGGTTCATACTCTGTTGCAAAATATAAGCTCACATATTATGTTGACGGCGAGTTCTATTATGAATGTGAATACGCTTATAAAGACAGCATCACACCTTATGCTGAGCCCACAAAGGACGGCAGTACATTCTCAGGCTGGAGCTACATCCCTGCAACAATGCCTGCAAGAGATTACACTGTAAACGGCAGCTTCACAGAAAACACATATTCATATTTCTTTATGGTTAACGGTGAAGTTCGCAACGACCTTACAATCACAGCAAAGTATGGCGAGAAGATTACTGCTCCCGTTATCACACCCGAAAAGAATTATGTATTCTCTGGCTGGACACCTGCTGTTCCCGATACAATGGGCAAGGAATCAATGTATTTCTACGGCACAACAGATAAGGCATATTCAGAGGTTAAATTCTCACTTAACGGTGGCGAGGGCACAGCTCCCGAAGCTGTTACAGAAGCTGTTGGCAAGGAAATGACACTTCCAACAGAAGGCTTCACAAAGGACGACGGAGTTTACTTCGCAGGCTGGAGCACAGACGAAAACGCTAAGAGCGGCTCAAAGACATACACGGTAACAGCAGATGATGTTACACTTTACGCTGTATGGAAGAGCCTTTCAGAGGTTGACCTTGTAGCCGCTGACGGCTCAACAACAATTATTGATGATATTCACCATGTTATCTACGGTCTTAAAGACAGAAT
This sequence comes from Acutalibacteraceae bacterium, assembly GCA_045598085.1. Classification (GTDB taxonomy): domain Bacteria; phylum Bacillota; class Clostridia; order Oscillospirales; family Acutalibacteraceae; genus CAG-488. Next base: position 3,616 of record JAZLLI010000006.1, on the reverse strand, counting down.
CACTGAAAGTGAATTCTTCAAAGATTTTGTTGATGTAATCGGTGAGGATGCAAATGTTACTGTTGAAAGCGGTGTTGGCTTCGGCACAGGCACAAAGGTTACTCTTTTCGCTGGCACAACATTTGTTAAGGAATACACAATAATTGTTTATGGCGACCTTGACGGCGACGGAGTATCAGACGGTATGGATGTTCAGCTTGCAAGAATGCTTGAAATGGGCTTCCTTTCAAAGGCACAGGTTGGCTACGCTGTTGCAGAAGCAGCTGACTGCGACCATGACGGAAGAATCACTGAAAACGACATTCAGCTTATTGCAAACGCTGGTATCAAACCCTCAGTAATTGACCAGACAAAGTAATTTATTTACAATTTAATTGGATGGCTATGAAGGCTTTAAACGGCTTTTATAGCCATCTTTTTTTGCAAAAAAACTTGAAATATTTTTATTTTTTTTGGAAAAACTATAGATTTATTTGTTTCAATGTGATATAATATTTCAGAATTAAAGCAATTTGGAGGAATCCGCATGGGAAAGACTGTTAAAAGCCGTACTTTAATGTCCATTGCATCTTTCTTGTTTGTTGTTGCATTTTGCGTTGTTGCCAACGGCAGCATCCCAAAGATTTATGAAAGCTACAAGCAGAAAGTTGTTGCTCAGCAAGCGGCGGCTACCAAAACCACTCAGGTAATCAAAAAAGAAACACCAGCAATTGAACCACAGGTAGAAGAACCAGTAGTTGACGAAGAACCCGTTGCAGATGATGACTTCGGTTCAGATGACGCTAATGTTTATGACATTGACGATTCAACCACATCAGATGTTCCCGCTGAAGAGCCTGCAGAAGAACCCGCTGAAGAAGAAGAGGAAGAAGATGTTGAAGACTTCGACTTTGACTTTGACGATGACAGCAATAAGGGCACTGACGACAACAAAAAGAGCGGCGGAATTCTTGAAGCAATCATCTCTTTCATAACAGGACTTATTGAGAAAATCAGCAAGCTTGACATTCTCGCAAAGTTTAAAGAGTTCCTCTCAAAGATTCTTGCAATCTTCGGAATTACTCTCTGATAAAAAATTAAACCTGCCAGCAATGGCAGGTTGTTTTTTGCACTTTTATAGAATAAAAAAGACCCTGCCAAAAGGTAAATCCTCGTGGCAGGGTTTTGTTTTATACTAAATCAGATGATGTTTTTAAAATACAGCCCTTGCTTTCGTAATATGCAAACATTTCAGGCAGTTTCTTTTTATCATAGCTTGTAACGCAATCAGTGAGAACCGTTACAGTATAATCCTTTTTGCGCATATTATAGCAGGTGGATTTGACGCAAGCAATTGCATCAGCACCGCAGACGATAAATTCTGTAATGCCATTCTCAGCAATATAGGCTGAAAAATCATCGCTTGTGAGAGCGTTTGTTTTAGATTTCACAAAGATGTTATCAGACACTACATTCAGCTCTGGCACAAGCTCAAAGCCTTTTGTGCCACGCTTGAATGTGCGTGTGGCGGCGGTGAGGTTTTCATTCTGTATGTAAACAATATGAAACCCCTCTTTTATCGCCCACTGAATTGCAACATTCACAGAGTCAACAATCTCTCTGTAATTCTTTGTGATGTCATTTTGAAGGTCAATAATAACAAGTGCTTTGTTCATTTGATTCTCCCCTATCAGAATGACTGATTAAGAAGTTCAAACGGTTTAACAACATTCATATCAACGCCCTTGATTCTGAATGTGAAGTTTACATCTTTATTGTCAAAGTGATATTTTTCGCTTGCAACAGGTCCGCATGAGCCTGAGCCGATACCCTCCTGCTTGTAGTCCATCATAACAACAGTATCTTCAAGAGGTTTAAGCTCATAATCGTGAGCAGTATCGGTAAGCATTTTGGGTGTGAAGTGTGAAGCATTAACACCGAATGAATCAATGCCGTAACCGCTGAGGAACAAGCCGTAGCCGTTCTCTTCACCAACAACAGACCATTTTGTGCCGAAGTGAGTTGAATTTTCCTGCGGTCTTACATAATGCTCAAAGTTATCTGTAGCAGTTGAATTGTAAAGATCAACAAGTGAAGCGAGGTTCTTATCGCTGTAGCTTTCCATAGGTCCGTTGCCGAAGTATGTGAACCTCTCATTTTCTTTAGGCATCTGGAAAATAAGACCGAGCCTTGGCATATGCTTGATTCCGTTGCTCAATTTGCCGTTAACATTGATGAGAATATCGCCACTGCCCTGAATGATGTAGGTGATTTTTGCGCTGAAAATCGGCTCAGTCGTCTTACCGCCAAATGAAACATCAGAAACAATTGCAACGCCTGCACTGCTCTTTGTGATGTTTACATTGTATGTTTTCTGAATAAGGCGGTCAAGTCCGCACTCTCTCCAGTTCTCAACAAGTGGACGGTCATTATCAATAGGCGCACGCCACAAATTCATCTTAACTGGTGCTGAAAGCATCTCTCTGTTTCTGAATCTGATAGTGTCAAGAAGTCCGAAATACTTATCAAAACGAACAACTGTCTCCCCTGCTATAACTGTGAAGAACTGCTCGTCCTCAAGTGTTTCAATGCCTGTGGACTGAACCTTAACAATCTCTGACTTGGGAGCAGGAAGCTTCTTCTGCCATCTGCCACATTCATAGCCAACGGGTGCCCACGGAGTTTCTTTTGTATTTATAAATTTAAGTGTAAGGTATGATTCGCCATAAAGCTTAATATCATCTGCATTGAAGAGATTAAACTCCTGTGTTTCTCTCGGAACAACCATAAGACCTGAAAGCTCACCAGATGCTACAACATCGCCGTTGCACTTGATGTCCCACTTAACGCCAATATGGTCAAGACCCTTGAAGAAGCGTTTGTTAAACACTGTGATGTTGCCCTTGCCGTCATACTTAACCTCAAATGGCTGATAAATGAACTTAGCTTCGAGTAAACCTGTGTGAGGAGTTCTGTCGGGATATACAAGACCGTCAACGCAGAAATTGCCGTCATTGGGGAAGTCGCCGAAATCGCCGCCGTAATAATACTGAGGCTTGCCGTTTTCGTCTGGAACAGCAACAGAATGGTCTGTGTATTCCCAAATGCAACCGCCAACAAATTTATCGTTCTTCTCAATAATCTCCCAATATTCTCTGAAGTTACCGGGTCCGTTGCCCATTGCGTGGCAATATTCGCAAAGGAAGAAAGGCTTTTTCTTTGCAGCCTTCATAAGCTTCAAACAGTTCTCAGGAGTAGGATACATATGGCTTTCAAGGTCAGAAATATCCTTGTAATTTTTCTTGCAACGCTTGCCAAATTCAATGTTACTGCCCTCGTAATGAACGATTGCCTTTGAATTTCTTGATTTAATATATTTTCTCATTGCTCTGTGGTTGTCGCCTGCACCAGACTCGTTACCGAGAGACCAGAAAACAACGCACGGATGGTTTTTATCTCTTTCATAAAGGCGTTTTGCTCTGTCAACATAAGCCTTTTCCCATTCGGGAGAATCTGAAAGGTCATTGATGGTTTCACGAACAAAGTCCTCTGCTGAGCGACCCATACCGTGAGTTTCAAGGTCAGCCTCGTCAACAACCATAAAGCCTAATTTATCACAAAGCTAAGTCGGAGGCCA
>JAZLLI010000005.1:0-4219 GCA_045598085.1 Acutalibacteraceae bacterium | reverse complement strand
TCTCATCACGAAGAGAAGAAGCTCATGGAGTCCATGGGTCTATGGTAGCAAAGCTGGGCGAAGGGAGAAGCGGGGTTGGGGTTAACGATATTAACGCTCCACTCTGTTCCGTCATCGCACTGAGATGAGAAGAATGTCATATAAGATGATGGGTCGGTGTAAGTGCAGCTGCTTTCTGTTGAATTAACGATTGTTCCTCCTGCGTCTGCGCAGGCTCCTGCAACGAAGTTATTGATTGATAAATCCTGAATTACTGCAACGGGCTTTTTGTATTCTTTTTTCATCTGAATCACTCCTTCTTTTATTTTTCTATTGCAACGCCTTTTGATGATATATATTCAATAAACTCTTTTAAATCTTTTATTACTGTTTCTTTTTCTACTTCATAGTCTTTGCAGAAATGCTCAACAACTTCTTCTTCACTGCATCCGTCATAAAGCATCTTCCACAGCTCTTCGCCTGTTTCGTTCAGCATTATGAGGATGTTTGAATCGTTGACTGCTCCGCCTGCTGGCACTGCGATTGTTTCGCCTGCAACCTTGCGGACAACATATTTTCCTTTTATCTTCATATTTCAAGCCTTTCTGATTTTGTGAAGCTTCAGAAAAATCTTTCTGACTTCTATATTACTGTATATTTCTGAATAAAACTTCCAGATAAATTGGTTTTTTGTTATTCTTTTGCCGTCCCTTATCACTTCATTGATAACGGCAACTATTCGCTCTTTTGGCACTTCATAATCGGCTTGCAGCTGATTATCGCCGATTATCGAAAAGCCATTGTCTGTTATTTCGGCTATCCTGTGCATTACAAATGTATTGTTGCACTGATAGACAACTATGTCCCCTTTTTTATACTGCCCGTCAGGAACACTTAAAATTACATAGTCCCTGCCCTCTTTTAAAAAAGGTTCCATACTTTTACCCTGAACAGGCAGCTTTATTTTTCCGTCTTTATACAAAACATCAAGCAAAACTTCCATTTGCACAGAGCTTTTTGTGTTCATATTTTCACCTATCCGACTTTTGGGGACTGCGCCTTTCAGCACAGCCCCTTTAAATCTAACTCTTTATTATTTTTTGAAAAGCCAGCCGAAGCCAAGGATTGTTGCGATAATCTGTGCTGCTGAATATCTTACCTTTACATTAAGGGTTGTTTCAACACCGCCATAGTTTACCTTAACTTTCTGTGTGCCTGTCTTTGAGAATTTAACATTCTCTGTTGAGAAGCCTGAGCCGATAACCTTTTCTGTTCCATCGCTGTATTTAACTTTGATTGTCATACCGTCGCTGTTGAAGCTTTCGCCAAGCTTGTAGGTTGTCTTTGGCTTATCCTTAACGCTGATTGATGTAACTGTGCTATTTACAATTGCAACGGATGTTACATAAGCTTCGCCCTCACCGTTTGCACTTTCGATTGTATAATCTGCAACGCCTGTTGAGCCGTAAACCTTGAACTTAACTGTCCATATTTTTGCTTCTTTGTAATCCTCAGTATAAAGGAGGCTGTCATCAACAACTGCTGTGATGCTTTCTGGTTTAACCTCGTTGCCGTTGGGGTCTTTAATTACAAGACCGTTTACAAACTGTGAGGTTTTAACTGTTGCTGTTGCTGTTTTGCCATTCTGAGTAGGTGCTGGAACTACACTTTCTGCGATTGTGTAATCGGGTGTTGATGCAATTTTGTGAGTATATATTGCATCGAAAACATCCTCATAAAGATTCCAGTTTGCTTTAAGTGCTACAACTGCTGTGTTATCTTCATCAAAGCTGTCAAGTGTGAAGCCGTCATTTGCATCAAGTGCAATAACATCTTCATCATATGTGAGCTTGAGGTTTGTGATTGAAACGATTTCGCTGATGTCCACTGAGGGAAGTCCGTTTTCAAGAACAACAACTGCTCTGTATTTGCCGTTTACCTGTGTGAACTTAACGCTGTTTGTGATGTCATAGAACATCTCTGTTGCTGAGTTGATTGTGATTTTGCCGATGTCTTTCTGACCGAATGTATACACTGAAAGTGATGCACTCTTTTTAATAAGTGATGGTACTTTCATTTCAAGCTGAACAGTTGTGGGTTTCTTTGTTGATTCAACAATGAAGCCTACACCGTAGCCTGGTGAAAGGTAAACCTCTTCGTTAGGTCCGATAAGCTCGAAGTCTTTGATAAGGCTCTGATTAAGAGTTCTGTAATCAAGAGTATCTCTGCCGGGAGCTTCTTCGCCCTCTGCGGGTTCTTCTGCATTTTCATAATCCTCAGGTTTAAGAGCACCGCCGCTTGTGTAGTCATTATTGATTGTATCAACATAAACTGCACCGTACTGCTCTGTTTCGTCAAGCTTACCAGCCTGAAGAATGTAATCTCTGATTGAAGCGATATATGCGTTTGCTTCGTGGTCTTTATTATATGCGTCATTTGCTTCGTTGAACTCTTTATTATCTGCACTGTTTTCGCCCATTGGGTTATATATTCTTATAGCGTCAAGGTAGAAAACTGAGCTGCTGATATTGAGAGCCACCATTGGAGCATTGACATTGATTTTAACTGTGTATGTGTCGTATGCTTTATCGAAATACTGTGAGCAGTCAAATGAGATTACAGGAATCTGATAAAGATTTTCTGTACCCTTATTGATAACGGGAACATTCACTGACTTGCCCTGTGAGTTTGTAACATAAACTGTTATCATACCGCAATCAAGGTCTGTACGGCTGATAATATCGAAGCCTGTGCCTGTGAACTCAAATGATGCAGAAGCGTCAAACTGAGGTCTGCCGTTTACAAGTGAAACAGTACCTGTTACCTTTGATGCTGTGCCGTTACTGAACTGTGCGCAATCATCATATGAGCTGTCATAACCATAAGGTGTATGACCCTGACCAACCTCGCCTCTGTCCTGTCTGTCGTTAGTATCTGTATTGGCTTTTACTCCAGCGGTTGTGTTGCCGTTACCGTCTGTTGTAATCCATTCGCCAGTGTAATTGATGTAAAGACCGCCATTTGCCTGACTTCCGCCGAAGTTGTCTTCATAATACATTGTTGTTGCGGGGATAACTGAAATTGTTGAGTAAAGCTGTTTGTATGCTTCGTCATTTGAAACTGTGCTTACATAATACTTAACTCTGTTAATGCTGCTCATATAGCTGAACGGTGAGAAGATAACATTGTTGCCCTCTACTTTGAACACGCCGTTCTGAGAAACATATGAATCTGAATAGGTTGTTCCGTCAACGGGGCCAACGCCGATAATCTTAACGCTGTTGCCGTTATCGTTATCAAGTGGTGAGCAAAGGATTGTTTTGCCGTAATCCACAACGATAACATCGGGATTGATTGCGATTTTTGAGATAGCGAATGCAACCTTAACATCGCTGTAATCCTTAATGCCTGTTACAGTGCCGTTTTTATCTGTTGTTGCTCCGTCAGGATAGAACACCTTTGTTGTGTTTGTGTTATCGCTGATTGTTACCTTACTGCCTGTTGAGGGTTCGTTGCCCTTGTAATCATCTGTGAAAGATGCGTTGGGGTTATAGATGTAATATCCCTCGGGCAGAAGCTTTTCGATTTCGTCAAGGTCGATTGTTTTGGTTGAACCAAGGTACTGACTAAGCTCAACAATATCGCTCTTAACTGTTCTGTTTTCAAATGTTACAGAATTGCCGTTATCGTCAACAGGTTTGCCCTCTTTATCAACAAGATAAAGCTCATAAGAAACTTTTGCCTTTGGTCTTGAGTTTGTAATTGTGGGCTGACCGTCTTTATACACGATCTCTGTATCGTAACCGCTGATTGAGATTTCGTTGATTGTGTAAACAGAGCCGTCAGCATAGGGAAGTCCTTTAATCTGGAATGCCCAGATGTCTTCGCCGTTTGCATCCTTGCCTTTGCTGATAGCGTCCTTTTCTGTAAGGGTATATACATCGCCATAAGCATGACCGTCTTTATACACTCTTACCTTGATGTTATCGGGGCGTTTGCCGATGGCATCGTTGCCGTCTGCCCAGATTTTAGTAACTTCAATTGTTGTGTATTTGATTTCGATTTCACCGTTATTACCAAGTTCTGTTGTAACTTTGCCTGTTTTTTTGTCAACAGTTGTGTCATGTGAATCGGGATCTGTTTCTGTTACATTATCTACTTTTTTAGTCTGTTTGTCAAGGTCTGTTTTTAAAGTTGAGTGCATTTTTCCGTCTGAACCCTCTTTATTATCGTAATAATA
>JAZLLI010000004.1:0-6650 GCA_045598085.1 Acutalibacteraceae bacterium | reverse complement strand
AAATCAAGGAATTGGAAAAGCATATCGAAAGAGATACTGCGAAGGAGTAAACGTTGGAGGATAAGCTGAGAGAAGTTTCTCATCTTGCAATGGCGGAGGAGTTCAACTGCAAGCCCCGTGAACTTGATGAAATCATCAGCTCCGAACATCAGCTTTTGGAAAAGCTCAGGTCAAGTGGTTTGTCTAATGAAGAACTGCTTGAAATGGTCGGTATCAATTCTACCAACAGCAGCAATACAAACAATGATGAAATCAAGTTCTGACGAGCATGATAATGATGATGATTAAAATGCCTGAACACTTACAATTTATTTCCTCGTAATTGAAATGGATTTTTTTGATTTAGACAGCGAGAAGTTTTGAAAATGGTTCGAGCTGTCGGAAAGGATAATGTTAAACGAAAAATATTACATCTGCCGTAGATAGAGAGAAGGCAGGCAAAAGAACAATGCAGGAGATGAACGAGCAGTATAAGAACTGTCCAGTTCACGTTAATTCATATAAGGTTGACGGCACTACTTGTATTGTGACAAGTCACTATGTTGGTGATAAAGATATTAACGATGTTATCATGAAGTACGCTGAGGACAGAGCAATGAATGAAATGCTCGGTCTTGTTCCGTCTGCTGTAACAGCATAATTAAAATTTCTGAATCTTATTGACTTTACTGATACATTGCGCTACAATGTGTATATCGGTAAGGTCGCTTTGGAAGAAAGGAGTTTACGATGTTACCAAAGCAGACCGAATATAAAGTGGGAATGTATCTGAGACTTTCCCGTGACGATGAGAGACAGGGTGAATCCCTCTCCATTGAAAACCAAAGAAGAATACTCACAAACTATATCAATGAGAACGGCTGGACTCTTTACGATACATATATCGACGATGGTATCAGCGGCACTACGTTCGACAGACCTGGAGTGCAGAGATTGCTTGAAGATGCAAAAGCCGGAAATATTAATCTGATACTCTGCAAGGACATGAGCCGTTTCGGACGTAATTATATCATGGTAGGTCAATATGTGGACTACATTTTTCCAATGTACAATATCCGCTTCATTGCCCTGACTGATAATATTGATACACTCAATTCGGATAGTGCATCTATGGATATGCTTCCGATCATGAATGTTTTTAATGAATGGCACGCTGCCAATACTTCAAAAAAACTGAGAACCGTTTTCATGAGTAATGCAAAAGCTGGAAAGTATATGACTACTGCAAGCTCTTACGGTTATATCAAGGGTGATGATGAAAATTACACTCCGCAGATTGATCCTGAAACCGCTCCTGTTGTTCGACGTATTTTTGAAATGAGGGCAAGCGGTATCGGACATAAGACGATTGCTGATACACTCAATAAGGAGCATATTCTTCCTCCGCTTGATTACCGTTATTCAAAGCTCAGCAAGCCAGTTCCTGTGTATTCAAGACATTTATGGCAGGCACAGACCGTCAAGCGTTTGCTTGTCAATCAAATCTATATTGGCAATCTTGCTCAGATGAAAGAAACCACAGTAAGTTATAAGAATCATAAAATTATCCGTAAAGATCAGGCTGAATGGGTTATTATCGAGAATAATCATGAGCCTATTGTGAGCCGAGAGCTGTGGGACAAGGTGCAGGAAGTCAATGCTTCTGTGAGCCGTGGCAGATGCACGACAGAAAAGCTTGTTAATCCGCTGTCGGGGCTGTGCTACTGTGATGAGTGCGGTGCTAAAATGAAGATGCAAAAAACTCCGTACAATAAAAGCCCATATTCGTACCGCTGCGGTATGCACGTCCGCTATGGCAAGAGTTATTGTACCTCCCATAATATCAAGGGAACGATTCTTGAAGGAGCAATTTTGCAGGATATTCAGAGACAAATTGACTTCGTTCTGAATGATGATGAAGCAAAAGCAAAGTACCTTGCCAGAAAACAAGGCAATCTTGCCATCAAAACGGCTGAGGACAGCAAGCATAAGCGTGAACTTGAAAAGCGTATAGATGATCTCAGCAAACTGATTCGCAAGATTTATGAGGACAGAGTGCTTGGTAATCTTCCTGAAAAGACCTGCGCTGAACTTCTTGCTGATTATCAACAGGAGAAAGAAACCGTGCAGGCTGAACTTGATGTGCTGATGAAACGCTCGGAGACTATGAAACAGGATGAAGCCGATGTTGACGAGTATATCAGCCGTTTGAAATCTTATGCAGGCGTTGAAAAGCTCACAAGGCAAATGGCAATGGATTTGCTTGAATATGTGACTGTGGACAGATATGAGGGCGAAAATGTTCCCCGAAATATCCACATCTATTACAAGCTGATCGACAAACCTCTGAATGATAAGAATAATGCCCTTGCATAAGCGAGGGCAAATACTGAAAAACAGCCAGTTTTGATATTGGCTTTTTATTTGAAATGATTGCGTGTCCATAAGTCACAGTTATCCCGTTACCCGCAGGTTTTAACTCCCAGTCAGTTTTTTGTTCACCGAAAACAGATACCCAGTTGTCAAAATGCTGTAAGCCGTGGTCACTCAGGAAACCATATTCAAGATAACGCATCATAGTATGCAGCTCTGTAATAGAATTGCTCAGAGGCGTACCTGAAGCAAAAACCACACCTTTTCCGTCTGTTTTCTCATCGAGGTACTGACACTTCAAGAAAAGGTCAAGAGCTTTTTGTGAAGCAGAGTTGGAAATACCAGCTACATTCTGCAATTTTGTGCTTACGAAGAATGATGATAGGTAACTTTTTGAAATTATCTCCAAGTTTTCCCCCACCTCACGCTGTGCGTGCAGTTTTCACCGCACACAGCGTTCCATCAGACAAATTTACTTTCTTCTGATTTCAACAGAACTGTATTCTCACGATATACAGCCTGCGATAAATTTCACTTGTTGAGTTTTTCACGATATTTATAGATTTTACGTTCTGTCTTAACATCAATATTGGCTATAGGGCTGTTATGTATCATGTGGTGACAATCCACACATACCCAAGCTAAATTCTGCACTTGATTGATTCTATCCAAAGGCAACTTGTTGTCTACATGATGACAATGACACATAACGGTACTGCTGAAATATCTTCCACAGCATTTGCATTTTCCCTTATCCCGATTATATGCATACTCACGATTCATGAAGTATTCAAAGTTCTTCTTCCATTGCCTGCCCTTTGCGTATATCGAAAGGGCATAATCTTCGGGAGAATTGATTGAAGGTCTGTCACATGGCAAGCGTTTATGCTTTTCACATTGCTTCAAATATCGTTTTCTGCCGTCCTCGGTATACGGCGTTGTTTTCTGGTCAAAAGGCTTTGTTTCGTATCGACTGTGTGTGATAAACGCATAAGTCAGTCCGAACCAGTTTCCCTCAACCTTGATTGCAAATGTCTTGCTTGTATAGTCCTGATGTCGGTGCGGAAGATTACAAAGGATTTTAAGGGGTACTTGCATTTGATTGTAGCTGTGCGGAAACATATTCTTCCATACGGCAAACGCCGTATTATTTACTTTCCTGTCAATGATTTCATAGGCATGGGAACAGATAGACGGCTGATAATATTGGGCGATTCCCATAATCTTTTCGTTGATTCTGTGAATCTGTGCCGCCTTTAACGTTGGCTCTTTGAATGTCTCTATTTTTCTGATTTCAGCCTGTAACGTTTCTGTTTTCCGTTTCAGCCGTTCTAAATCAGGGAACGGCTTGCCTACAAGATTTTCTGTCCATGTTTTCGGATTGGGAGTTTTCCTTTTTCGTTCCGCTTTCACTACAAATCCAAGAAAACGAATACCTTTGCTCCGCAGGTCTGTGACGTATGTCTTTTCCTGCGATAATTCCAGTTTCAGTTTGTACTTGAAATAGTCGGTCAACTCATGCTTCAACCTTTCGGCTTCTGCCTGTGATGTCGTTAATATCACCCAATCATCGGCATATCTGAAATTATATTTGGGTGTTATCCCTTGTGATTTCAACCTTCTGCTGTCATTTACTTTATACCTGCATTGTCTGTGCGGTTCAAAATATTTTCTCCCCACATACCAATCAAAATCATTCAGATATACATTCGCAAGCAGAGGTGATAGTATACTGCCTTGCGGCGTTCCTATTTCTGTCATATAGAACAGACCACGTTCAATGTAACCTGCCTTTAGCATCTGGCTGATGATTTTCAGAACTCTCTTGTCATGTATCCCTATTTTCCATAGTTTACACATGAGAATCCTGTGGTTAATCGTATCAAAACAGCCTTTTATGTCACCCTCTACTGCCCATACCGCCTTATCTGTTCTTATCCCTGTTGCATTAACAACATTGACTATGTCACGGATTGCGTGTTTCTGCGCTCTGTATGGTCGAAAGCCATAGCTATGCGGATAGAATTTTGCTTCACATATCGGCTCCAGAATCAGTTTCATACATTGCTGTATGATTCTGTCAAGCATTGTCGGTATACCAAGCGGACGCATTTTCCCGTTACTTTTGGCGATATATTCGCGCCTTGCCGGTTTGGGTTTATACTTGCAAAATTTGGATTGAATCATTGCAAACAGTTCATTTCTGTCCATTTGCAGATACTTATTGATATTTTTTCCGTCCACACCAGACGTTTTACTGCCGTGATTGGACTTGATGTCGTGGATTGCCGTCACAATCGTAATTTCGTTACACATTGCTTCAAGCAATCCTGTAAAAGTGCCGTTTTCAAGACTTTTCTGATAAAGAAAATCCTGAAATTTCTTTAGGTCGCTTTCATTTGAGAACATGACGTTTAGATGCATAAGGCTATCACCTCATAGTTCGTCACCCGATATTACAGGGAGTTGTTTGTTCTCAATTTCGTGAAATTTATCATTTGTCTGACTCGTCCCCTTCGCCGTGGAATATTTCAGTTCCGTGTGATTGGCTCTCCCAATCTCTGACTACTATGGGACGGCTGACTTCCTGCCATGCTCATTGCTCTGTAAAGCTCCCATGACAGGCTCTCAAACGTTCCTGAATCTCTATCCTATTTATGAAATCTTTAGGTTACTGCCTTACACCGAAAGAATCTGACTTTAATTTGAATTACAGTTCCTCAAAGTCCCCATAGGGATTTCAGCCAATGGGATGTATACAGAAAAACCAACCATATACATTTTCTTTAATGTTCTGCCTTTAGGCAGCCGAGTTTAACGGTGCTGCACAGTTTCAACTTACGTTTAACCGTGGATTTCGGAAGTCCGCATCATTATTATCCATGCCCTTTCGGGTTTAGGTTTTCAGATTACGCCTTTACCACGCTTTATACCATGTGAAGTTACAGCTTCACAACGCATAGTGGAGTATTAACTCTCGTACTGCTGGCTTTAACTTGCCATTGCATTAATTCTGTACGGCAGAGGAATTTCACCTCTGATTTTGAGATTCAAGTTCTCTGTAAAATTTTCTTATTGCTAAGTGCATTTACATGGTGCTTTTCGGTATAGTTGTTAATTATGCCTTATGCACAACGTTTCGCACGATTCTTATATTCATGACATTCGTCTACAAACAGCCTGTCTACGCCTAATTGCACAAATGTGAGAGTATTATCCTGATTGACTTTTTGAAGCTTGTCAAGCTGTTTTTGAAGGCTTTTACGGGAACGCTCCATAGCTTTGATCTGAAATCTTGAGCCTTCACTCTTTTTCAGTTCTTCGATACCGCGCAGAATATCATCAATCTGTGCCTGAATGGTCATTTCCTGTCTTTCCTTTGAAACAGGAATCATACCAAGCTGAGAATGTCCGATAATGACTGCATCATAGTTGCCCGTTGCGATTTTTGCAAAGAGCTGCTGTCTGTTTTCCTTTTTGAAGTCTTTTTTCGTAGCAACAAGAATATTGGCGGCAGGATAAAGTTTCTGGAAATCGTCACCGATCTGTTCGGTCAGATGATTCGGCACAGCAAAAAGTGACTTCGTACAAAGACCTAATCGCTTGCTTTCCATTGACGTTGCGATCATTTCATACGTCTTGCCCGCACCCACGCAGTGCGCAAAAAGCGTATTACCGCCGAACATAGCGTGAGCGATTGCATTTTTCTGATGATCGTGAAGCGTAATATCTGATGTCATCATTGGAAAACGGAGTTATCAAAATAGCAACAATAAGAGTGAGCATGTACCATTCCGATACACCTATTAATAAGAAAGAGTTATGCTGAGCATAACTCTTTCTTATTATTTATTATGTGATAAAATATCCCAATAATGTAGCTTAAATGGTAGCAAACTTTGTTAGAACAAATAATTCGTGTTGGTCTGCTCTTTCAGGCTTGACATCGTTAAATAGCTTATATTATAATATTTATATGAACTTAGCGTGAATTGTTTTTTCGATAAGTTCGGAAATTTAATTTGAAGGAGGACTCAAATGGGAAGTTTTTTTACATCATCGCAGATTTTTAATCCAAATCAGCTTGATCGAGATCAGTTTATTAACCTCTTTTGTGATAAAATGTCAAAGAGTGGATATGTTACTTGTGACAGCGATGAAAGTGAACTATCGTATATTCTCAGATTTTCAGATAACAGCAAGTGGGTGACAATAACTTCGGAAAGCTATGAACAAGGCAATCAACTGTCAAAAACTGATACAGGCAGATTAGCAAAAATGCTTGAAACTTCTTGTGT
>JAZLLI010000003.1:0-107833 GCA_045598085.1 Acutalibacteraceae bacterium | reverse complement strand
TTTTCAGCGGCTCATATAATTTACCACATAGACATTTAATTGTCAACACTTTTTTTGAATTTTTTTCAATTTTTTTCAAAAAACTTTTTTACAGCTCTTTTTATTATACTAATATAAAAAGCACTTGAAAAATAATTTCAAAAAAGTGTTGACAAGAAGCAATGCATAGGTTATAATCATCACCGTTGCTGATGAACAGCAGCGGACATGGAAGCATAGCTCAGCTGGGAGAGCACCTGCCTTACAAGCAGGGGGTCACTGGTTCGAGTCCAGTTGTTCCCACCAGAAATGGCCCGGTAGTTCAGTTGGTTAGAACGCTAGCCTGTCACGCTAGAGGTCGACGGTTCGAGCCCGTTCCGGGTCGCCATTTTTCTTTTTGCCTCTGTAGCTCAGTTGGTAGAGCAGTGGACTGAAAATCCACGTGTCGCTGGTTCGATTCCGGCCGGAGGCACCAAGAATATGCGGATGTAGCTCATCTGGTAGAGCGCCACCTTGCCAAGGTGGAGGTAGCGGGTTCGAGCCCCGTCATCCGCTCCAAGGTCGCTTTAAGCGACCTTATTTTTTTGTCTAATATAGTTAAAGCCTATCCTCGTTTTCAGAGGGTAGGCTTTTGTTTAATGATTTGTATAATGCTTTTTAAATCTCTCTTTAATTTTCTTTGTTGATTTCTCATCTATCTTAAAAGAAAATCCTTTTTCTGATTCTGTAACATCTGTTGCGTATTTTAGAAAATTATTTTGCGAAACAATATTTTCTTTATTTATATATCCTGCAATTGAGGTGATCTTTTCGCTTGTCAACATTTGGTTGAGCATACCGCCAAGCAACGAGGGCTTTCGCCTTGCACTTTTTATTATCTCAATATCGCAAATATACAGGCAGCTTCGATTGATTTTATAAATTATAAACCCTAACGGTTGTTCATCTTTAAAACCAACAATTGTTCGCCATGACCTGTCAACCTGTTCAAGATTATATTTTATCCATGTCTGACGGCTTTCATCTGAACGCATTTCTTCACCGTAAATATACGAAAGATTGTCTGCGGTGGTGTTGAGAATAAATGAAGTGAGAATTTCACTTTTGTAAATCTCTTTTTGATTATAAGTTTTAAATTCCATATTATTTATACTGATAAACTCTTACATAATCCACAATAAAATCTGTGGGTGCTTCTGTGTTGGTGTCGATTGAATCGCCCGCCCAGCTGTTTGCAGGCACAGCGTTTTCGCCGCCAACCTCAACTGAAAGAATAAGGTTTTCTTCCACCTGACTTGTGCCGCCAAAGTCCGATTTGCCAACCTTAATACCGTTTATATAGAAAATATACTCTTTCTCGTTCCATTCGAGGGCGTAGGTGTTGTATTCCTCATAAGGGTTGTTGTCAAGTATCTTTGACCACTGAACAGTTTTGGACTTGTGATATTCACCGTAGCCGTCATAATGAATAGCAGACGAAACAGAATTTCTCTGATTTTTGCCAAGGTGATATTTGGCAGACTCAAAAATATCAATTTCAGCTCCGTCAATACCGCCGTTGCCGATGTTGCCTACATCACCCGAATAAATCCAGAAAGCCGACCAAAGACCAACGCCTTTTGGCAAAATACAGCGGCATTCATAGTATCCGCCACACTGCGAAAATTTGTTGGCAGTGTCAATACCTGCGGTGTACCAGCCAGCCTTGCCGTTGCCCTCAAATCCGTCAGGGTAGTAGGCTGTGCTGATGTGAAGTGCGCCGTCAGAAACACTGCACATCTTGTCGTTCCAGTAGCTTCCTTTTCTTATATATGTACCGCTCAAGTCCCTGTCCCAACCGCAGTGAGGCCCCCATTTGGTTGTGTCAAGTGAATCTCCGTCAAATTCGTCTGCCCATACAAGCTGGAATTTGTCCTTATCCACTAACTTGCCGTGGGGGAGGGTAGGCAACCCGAAAATCTCACAGAATAATGACGCAATTGCAAGAAAAATTGATAAAAATACCCTTGTAAACTTTGGTAAAGTGGCTAACTGCATAAAAACAACTCCTTTTTCTATATTATATATACCAAATGCTTTTTAGTCAATCAAATTTCGCAGTTGAAATAAATTCAGTTGTATAATATAAAGTGAGAATTTATAAAAAGAACAGCAGAGCTGAAATGCCCTGCCACTTTGATTAATCATCTATTTTTCTTCTGTATTCAGAAAAATCAACATCAACAAGATTGATAACATCATAATTGGTTGAATCTATAAATTTAGCACTAGAAGGTTCGGAATGCGACTTTCCATCTTCTTCTAAATCAATTCCGTTGATACCAATGGCTTCACGCGCCATACATATGGCATCTGCTAAATTTTTACCCTGAGTGAAAATATCAAAATCGGGAATATAGGCAATAACATTATTTGAATCAGATTTAAAAAGTACTGGATAAACTTTTTTCATATGCTTTTCCTTTCTGAAGATGAATTTTTTATCCCTCTTTTTTTGAAGGAAATATTATCAGAGATTGAGAAGTTCTCTTGCTCGTTCCTGAATAAATTTTTCTATTGCCTTTATTCTTTTAGCGGGAAAATTATAGTTCTTATCTTTTTCAAATTTAAAAGTTGTAATTGCTTTCAGTTGCTTTCTCTGACGGTCAGTTATATACTCTTTTGCGATGTCATCAAATGAAACTCTAAAAGCGGATGATCTTGTGTTTGCATATGCTCTAAGATTGGTAAGGTCGGTGTTAGCTGCATACGGAAACAAACCAAGACCATTATCAAAAATCGGAGCAAGAGCAGTTGGCTTGTTAGTTTTATTATCAACAAGTAAACCGAAATTCCCCTGATGTCTGTCTTCGTTATAAATCAAAGCATCAAAAATCATCATATCTACAAAGTTATCATAATATGACTGCCCTAAACTTTTAAGATAATCAGCTACATCAACAACTGTATTGAATTCACCAAATCTCCAGATAGGAACATAAGATAAATTCTTGCTTGTAAAAAGCTCACAAACCGAGCAAATGCTTTTTTTCCAGCTTGATAGAGAATAATTGATACTGTTAAGTTTCATGGCTTTTGCAATTTGAGCGGCATAAAACTCGCAGTATGGTTCATTTCCAGCATTTGAAGCACCTTCGGTACCACCTTTGTAAAGAAGAATTTTACCGTTTATTTTTCTCCAGCCTTTGCGAAGCATTCCATTAGTCGTGAACTCAGGGGAAGAAGTGAAGCCTTTGACTTTTGCGCTGCCATAACCAGTGTAAGCAATAAGAGAAATTGCTTTTTTAAATTCGTTATCATATAAATTGTAGTCGGCAAATAATCCTTCAAAGCCCTCGTTTACTACCCAATAGCAGTCATTAAGAGACAAACCCATACACACACTCAAAATGCCGATAAGATCATTTTGCGCAAGTTTAAACGAGGCAAGTAGTGCTTCGACATATCCTCTGTTTTTAGGGATAGTACGGCTACGAAGCCATGATAATATTCCATCAGATGTAAGCTTCATGCCAATAGGCATAAACTCTTTTTTAGTTTCATCAATCCATATCACAGAGCAGATAGTGCCCTTAAGTCCTTCAGTTTCAAGAGCGAATCTAATGAGAGTAGTGTCAAACCATTTAAGTTCAAATACCATAGTAAAACCACCTTTAAGCTTTTCATTATTATAACCTTAATAAAGTAAATTTGTCAATGTTACAATAAAGCAGAAAAAGAAAAAATCCCGAAAACACGAGGTTTTCGGGATGTATTGAGAACGGAAAGTTATCTCTTTGAGATGAGCGCAAGCCTTGTGTATAGCCATTTTGTGCGCCTTTTGTTAGTTACCTGTTGGTTACGCAAAAGAACGCTTACAATTTGTTAAGTTCTTCACGGAGTTTTTCCATATCAAGGTGAGTGTAAACAAATTCGCCTATTCCTTTGCCTGAATGCCCTTGTATCTTACGTCGGAATGCTTCATCAAGGTGCTTTTCGTGCCATATCGTGGTAAAGGTATGGCGGGTGTCGTCTGGTGTGTGTTCCCGTTCTTCTCCTGATTCGTTTTTATATTTCAGAATCCCCATATCAGATAGAAGCGGTGTCCAGTAGGTATCAACAAACTGCTTGTGGTTGGTGTCAAAATTGATTTTACTGCCGTTCAGCTGCGTTATCAGATATTCATTGCCTTTACGGTACCAGTGCTCAAAGAATGGAAATGTTCTGTCATGTATAGGTACTCTGCGTGTAGCATTATCATTTTTGCCTTTTTCGATTGTGAAATACTTATTGTCAAGATTTACACAGCACCTTTTCAAGTTGAACAATTCGCCCGGTCTTACTCCTGAGTATATCAACATCAGAATCACTTGAATATACTCATTGTTTGAGGACCATTCCCACATTACATTTATTTCATTATCTGTAAAGCGGTAGTGTTTATCGCTTTTAGTTGCTTTGCCGATGTCGAGGTATTCAACCATATGTTTATCTTTTGAAATCACTTCATTTTGCACAGCATAGTCAAATAATTGATTAAACAAGACTTTCAGCTTTCTCAAGGTCGGATGGCTTTTACCTGAATTATCAACAACAGCCTGTAAATGAGATAATTTCAATTCATTGAATTTGGTTTTATATAAATCAGAACAAAGCTTGTATGAAGCTTCATACCCTTTTATGTTGGAATCGCTTATTTTCTGAAATTTAGCTTCAGACCATTTATCATACAGCTCTGAAAAAGTAATATTATTTTGAATACTGAAAGGGTTTTTATTGAATTCGGCAAGAGCTTGCAAAGCTTCTTGACGAGTAGTGAAATACCCGATAGTGATATATTGTTGCTTGCTCTTTTGGGTTTTGGCATCGGCCGACCACCCAGTTGTTTTACGGGCAACAAAAGGCTTGCGCCTCTTCCCTGATAGCTTATAAACGGATCCGTATCCGTTGGGCATTTTCATAAAAAAAGCTCCTTTCTTTAGAGCGTGAACCCGAAAAGGGTGCACTTGACAAAGAAAGGATAAACAGTTATAATATGTCCGTATCCTTTCTCTTGGGTTTATGGAGTGGGATATATTCAATCGCTCGGAGTGGCCGCTCCGGGCGATTTTTTTATTTAATAGATATTTGTTTTAAACTTCTCTAATAATAAGTTTTGGTATTCCAATAATACAGCAATGCTCAATTTCAGTACCTGTTATAGTTACAGGTACATATTGTGGATTGATGGGAATTAACTTTAATGTATTTCTATCAGCGGATATTTCGACTTTTTTCAATGTTCCATATTCATTGCCGTATATTATAGCGGCAATATCACCACTTTCATTTACTGCATTTTGCTTTAAAACAAGTACCTTATCACCGTCATGGTAGAGTGGATACATAGAATCGCCTTTTACCTGCAAGCATACAAAATCACTGTATTGCCTGCCTTTTAAATATGAGCGTGGAACTTCTATTGTATCTCCGCTCCAATCTTCAATAGCTATCTGGTCGTACCCTGCAGCTATTTCGCCAATTACTGGATATGTAACAGAATTATCTGTAATAATTGGTGCGTTGAATTGTAAAGAACGCTCATCCGTCCAGCACAGTATATATTCTGCCGAAACCCCAAGAGCTTTTGCTATAAGTTTTACACGCTCAATAGGTATTTTTTCTGTTTCTCCTGTTGCATATCTTTGTAAAGCTGATTTAGGAATATTTGTAATTTTTGAAAGTTCACCATAAGAAATAGATTTATCGTTAATCAAATCAATAATTCTATCTGAAATCATACTCATTTCTTTGCACCTCCAACTAAACAATATCACATTTGTCCCAAAAATGCAAGATATTTTCAAAAAAAATAATATTTTTGTCCCAAAAATGCTTGACACTGTACTTTTATTGTGGTATGATAAACCCGTCCCACAAATGGAACGAAAGGAGGCGAATAGAATGGTTAACAAGACTTTACTTATGAAAGAGATTGTTGGTGCAGGATATAACCAAAGAACATTTTCTGAACTTATAGGAATGAATAAAAACACTTTTAATGCAAAAATTAACGGAAAAAGTGATTTTACTATAGGTGAAGCTAATGCTTGTTTGGATGCACTCAACATTACTAAAGCAGAAACAAAAGTGCTTATTTTTTTATCATAACTGTCCCACAAATGGAACGATATGCCGACAAAAAAACGATAAGAGTACGATTCTTACCATTTCTTTACCAAATTTTTTTACCCAAAATTTCTTGCAGGTTTTCACCATATGTAATCGTACTACATATTTCTATCAGAAATATAGCCACTTTCGCAGTTTTAGTTCTGCAATGCCTAATCGCTGGCTATCTCAAAGAACTCTTGATACGGTGAGGCATTTATATGCATGCCACGCTAAGGCTTTTTAAATGTGAGCCCACCACCGTAACGCCGTATCAGTTTGTTATCTTTATATCCCAGTTTTAAATGCTTTGGGAATCACCATTATGATTACCTTTAAGTATGAGAGCAGGCAAAGTAAAAAGTTTGGTCAAGATGACCATCTCCCTTCCTTGCCTTTCAGCTTTTAAATTATATCAAAATATGGGTATAAAGTCAAGAAAAAACAAGATTTATATTAAAAAAACAGGAGACAGGAGGAGTGATTTATAGGAAACTATCAAATTTTTGCTTTGATTATATCAATTATTTCATTAGCATTTTCTATATTAAATCTTGCTTTACATATAAAAAAAGCCTGATATAAAATCAGACTTTAAATCAAAAACTTATTCGTTCGTGGAATTGGAGATTGGTGGTTGTTGTTGCAAATGGAGTTACAACATTGCACACCGCATAACCAAAATCGAAGAAAGGATGTGATAATGTGGAATTAAATCTTGCCAAATTAAATCTTGCCAAACGACGAAAAGAAAAAGGTTTGACTGCAAAGAAAATGGCGGAGCTGGTTGGAATTACTCAAAGCGGATATACGCATATTGAACTTGGAAATCGTAATCCGAGTGTTACAGTTGCCAAGAAAATAGCTAAAGTTCTTGATTTTGACTGGATAGATTTTTTCTCAGACTGAAAGCAAAAAAGTAGCTGATAAAGCTTTAACAAGATTGTTAATAAAGGAGGCAAAAAAATGAAAACTAACGCCGCACGAATCCCTGTATCTGAAGCGGCAAAGCTGATGGGCGTATCACCGCAGTTCGTGCGTGTGGCCATGCAGCAGGGGATACTTCCAATCGGTATGGCTACAAGGCTGACGGGTGGTAAATTCACTTATTACATATCGCCTAAACTCTTTGAGGAGTACACAGGTATTAAATGGAAAGAAGGTGAATCAGAAAACCATAAAAAAATAACCGCCTGAATGGCAGTTCAGACGGTTAAGGTAAAGATGTTCAATGTGTAAAGGCGAATATCTTTACCTCATTATAGCAGTAATGAAAAATATTGTCAACAGCCTTTTTTGCGGCTGTTGAGAAAGGACAACCACATGAAAAACATTAACTTAAAAAAAGTGCTTGATTTTATCTTTCAGTTTCTTGAAATTGCCGATTACACTGTTTTCTTCTTGCTGTTGGTGTTCGGCGTTTCGCTTAACACTTTAGCGTTTTATCAGATACTCGCAGTTGCCTGCGGTATCATCGCAGCATGTTACATGTACAAGTATAGTTCAGTTAAAAAGAGAAATGAGGTAACGGACAATGGAAAGAACTCACTGGAAAAAATTAACTAATCCAGATTATCTGGGTGCATATAGCCTTGAAGAAGGCAAAGACCTTATACTGACAATTAAGTCGGTTGGTAACGAGATTGTTACAGGTTCAGACGGAAAAAAAGAACAATGCACTGTTGCAAAGTTTTCGGAAAATGTTAAACCTATGATATTGAATGTTACAAATATGAAAACTATTGCCAAAATATACAATAACCCATATATAGAAGATTGGGCAGGCAAAAAAATTCAGATTTATTCAGCAAAGGTTAAAGCATTTGGCGAAATCGTTGATGCTCTTCGTATCCGTGAATTTATTCCACACACAGAAGCACCTAAAAAGATTCTTTGTACCGAATGTGGCGAAGAGTTGAAACCGCAGGGCAAACATAACGCAGAATGGCTTGCGGATTACACCAAAAATAAATATGGAAAGGCACTTTGTTCAGCTTGTGCAACAAAAGCAGCACAGAGCGCAGCATCGGAAAGTGAGGTATCTGAATGAGAGTTACAAAAGTCATCATAAAGAATCTGTATGGCATCGCCGAAACAGAGCTTGACGGGCAGTCAATTGAATTATCAGGAAGCAACGGAACGGGGAAAACATCAATTATTGATGCTATCCGCTATGGTTTAACCAATAGCTCGGAACGTGATTTGGTTGTTAAAAACGGAGAAAATGAGGGCGAAATCATCATTGAAACTGATACGGGATTACGAATTGCCCGAAAAAAGAGAACTGATAAAGCCGACTACAAATCAATCAAAGAGAACGGAAAAGATGTTTGGTCGCCTGAAACATTTCTTTCAACCATTTTCACGCCATTACAATTGAATCCCGTTGAATTTTGCGAGAAGTCGAAAGATGAGCAAAACCGAATCATACTTGACCTTATTAACTTTGATTGGGATATGAACTGGATTAAAGAGCAGTTTGGGGAGATTCCACAGGGTGTTGATTATTCACAGAACATCTTGAAAGTGCTGCATGATATTCAGAGTGAGAAAGGCATTTATTTTCAGCGCAGGCAGGACATAAACAGAGAAATCCGAAATAATAGAGCGTTCATCTCTGATATTGCTAAGGATATTCCAGATGGTTATAACGCAGATATGTGGGAAAATTTCGATATTTCCTCAGCTTATGACAAACTCGGCAAGGCAAAAGAATTTAATTCAAGAATCAGCAGGGCACAGGCCTTTATTGACGCATACAATGGCAAGGTGAGGGGCTTTGAAGCTGAAAAAGAGATTGCAATAACCACTGCAAGGGACCAGCTGTCAAAAGAAAAAGAAAACCTTTTAAATGCGATTGAAAAGAAAAAAGGTGAAATCGCTCTTTGTGAACAAAGAATATCGGGACTTGATAACACTTTGACTGACAAAATCGCTCTTGCTGAAAGTGAATACCGTGAGAAGATAGCCAAACTTGACAGCGACATAACCACAGCGAATGATTACGCTCATAAAGACAAGATTGACACCGCACCATTACAGGCTGAAATTGACGAAGCGAACGCCATGAAGCGCCATATCAATGAATATAGGCGAATGGTGTCATTGCAGGCGGATGTTGATGAAAAAACAGCACAGAGCGAAGCACTGACCGCCAAAATTGAACTTGCAAGAAAGCTGCCGGGCGAAATACTTGAAACTGCAACACTCCCTGTTGAGGGCTTAACTGTTGTGAATGGTATCCCGTATATCAACGGCTTGCCTGTTTCAAACCTTTCAGAAGGTGAAAAGCTTGACCTTTGTGTTGATGTTGCAATATCCAATCCTGCATCATTGCAGATTATTCTTATTGATGGTGTTGAAAGGTTGTCAGACACTAACAGGGACAAGCTTTACCGCAAATGCAAAGAAAAAGGATTACAGTTTATAGCTACAAGGACCACAAATAACAATGAACTGGAGGTAGTTTATTTTGAGTAAATTAACATCAGAGAATTACTTCTCTAAAGAAAACCAGCTTGCCTATATGGGTGTTTCACAGTTTAAAGCGTTTGAAAAATGCGAAGCGGCAGCAGTGGCAGAAATATTGGGCGAATTTGAAAGAAAACCGACTCCTGCACTCCTTGTCGGTTCATATGTTGATGCACATTTTGAGGGAAGTCTTGATATTTTCAAAGCCAAACACCCCGAAATATTCAAGCGAGACGGAAATCTGAAATCCGAATACACAAAGGCTGAGGAGATTATAAACAGAATTGAATCTGATGAATTTATGATGAAATTCCTCAACGGCGAAAAGCAGGTGATAATGACGGGTGTTATTTCAGGTGTTCCCATTAAAATCAAAATTGATGCTTACCATCCTGGCAAGATGATTGTTGACCAAAAGATTATGAAAGACTTTGCACCGATATATGTTCCTGAACAGGGCAAATTGACTTTCATTGAAGCTTGGGGCTATGACTTACAGGGTGCTGTATATCAGGAAATAGTGAGACAGAATACAGGCGAGACCCTTCCTTTCTATATCGCTGCTGCAACAAAAGAAAGCGAAACAGATTTAGGCGTCTTTGCGGTTTCCCAGGAACTGCTTGATTATGAACTTGAGCACTTTGCGGATTTTGCACCGTCATATCAGTTCTTGAAAACTAACCCCGAAGCAGCGGAAAGGTGCGAACATTGCGATTATTGCAAACGCACTAAAAAACTTAACAAAATCATATCAATGGAGGAGCTTGCCAATGATTAACAATGCCGTACTTATGGGCAGAATAGTTCACACTCCTGATTTAAAATCAACAGGTACAGGAGTTGAGGTGTTGTCTTTTACACTTGCCGTTGAGAGAGCTTATAAAGGCAAAGACGAAGAAAGACAGACCGATTTTATCGATTGTGTTGCATGGAGAAATACAGCTGCATTTATAGCTAAGTATTTTCCAAAAGGCTCAATGATAGCTGTTACAGGTTTCATTCAGACGCGCAATTATGAGGATAAAAACGGCAACAAGCGTAAGGCAGTTGAAGTTGTTGTTGATAATGCCAGCTTCTGCGGATCAAAGTCAGAAGCTGGAACATCAACATCGGTTGACGCCGAAGATGAAGATTTGCCTTACTAAATTAAGGGGTGATTGAATGGCAACGATTCAGGTTGACTCACGTGAGAAAACACGCGCTATAGAAAAGATAATAGCCTTCTTTGACGCTAAAGGTATAAAGCATATATCATCAAAGCTTTATGTTGGCGATTATATGAGCTTGGATAATCCTAAAGTAATTATCGACCGTAAACAAAATCTCGGTGAATTGTGCGGAAATGTATGCCAGCAGCACACTCGTTTTTCAGCAGAATTAAAACGAGCGAAAGAAGCAGGGGTACATATCATTATTCTTTGCGAACATTCAAATCGAATTAAAACACTTGAAGATGTTAAAGAGTGGAAAAATCCGCGCTTAAAAAATTCGCCGTTGGCTATGTCGGGTGAAAGACTTTATAAGGTCCTTAAGACTATGCAAGCATCAGATAACTATGATGTTGAATTTTTATTTTGCGATAAAAACCACACGGGACAGCGAATTGCCGAGCTTTTAGGAGTGGGAATATGAAAGCAGAAAAAAAGATTTACAAGGTTTATCGCAACGGAGCTTATTTAGGGACTACATGTGCTGTATCAGCTATGAAAGCTATCTCATCAGTACGATATAGATGTGATTTGCTTTATGCGCCTATATCGGAGTTTAAAGCAATAATAAAGCGAGGAATATAAATGAGCAAAGACAATCCGCAGCTTGAGGATGGATATACAAGGATTAACAACGATATTCTTTCAGCACTTTTTTCTTATAAGTTAAGCGGTACTGAATTAAGGATTATTTTGTTTGTCATTCGTCATACATATGGATACGGAAAAATAACCAAACACATGACAGCGGCTTATATTGCAGAAGGTGCAGAAATTCCTTTTTACACGGTTAATAAAATCATTCCGCAGCTCAAAGCTAAAAATATTTTGATTGAAATTTTACATAATGGCAAAATCGAAATAGGCATAAATAAGCAGTGCCAAAAATGGCAGTGCCAAAAACGGCACTACAGTGCCGAAAACGGCATACAGACAGTGCCGAAAACGGCACTATCACAGTGCCAAAAACGGCATACAGACAGTGCCGAAAACGGCATACAAATAAATAAACCTTTTAAAGAAAATATTAAAGAAAATATTAAAGAAAGCGGTCAGCCTACGCCCGAAAGGGGCGAGGCTTCCGCAAAAGAGTTGCCGCCAGTGGCTGTTGAATTAGGATTTAAAACTTGGGAAGAATGGGAGGCGTTCAGAAATCAATGAGTTACATATTGAAGGAGTCAGATGTTTACGACTTCGCCGCAACGCTGAACATCGAAACCAAATCAAAAGGGAATGAGTTGTTTTTTAAGCACTGTCCTTACTGCAACGGTGGCGATAGTAATGATAAATACACATTTTCAATAAACCTTGATAATGGAGCTTATAAATGTTTCAGAGCATCCTGCGGTATGCAAGGACATTTTGTCGAACTGGCAAGGGACTTTGATTTTAAACTGGCTTTTGAAGAAAACCGAAAGCATTGGAAACGCTTACCACAGAAAAAGCCCAGTGAGAATGCAAAGGCTATTGAATATCTTGCAGGTCGAGGGATAGGCAGGGCGGTAACAAATTGTTACAGAATCACCACAGATAAGAAAAATTCAAACATCTTGGTTTTTCCATTCTATGACGAAAGCGATTATCTTACCTGTATAAAATACCGCAAAACCAACTTTGATAAAAACAAAGACAAAAACAAAGAATGGTTTGAAAAAGACACAAAACCAATCTTGTTTGGCATGGCTCAATGTACTGACTTTGACCGCCTTATAATAACAGAGGGGCAAATTGACAGTTTGAGCGTTGCGGAGTGTGGCATAAATAATGCTGTTTCCGTTCCAAACGGAGCAATGGGGTTTACTTGGTTACAAAATGTTTGGGAATGGATTATCAAATTCAATGAGGTTATTGTCTTCGGCGATTACGAAAAAGGCAAAATGACATTGATTGATGAATTAAAGGTCAGACTTCCGCAGACAATTAAAGCGGTAAGACCTGAGGATTACCTTGGCGAAAAAGATGCTAATGACATTCTCCGCAAATACGGCAAGCAGGCAATTGAAACCTGCATAAACAATGCACAAATCCCTACACTTGAGAATGTCAAGAGAATATCAGATGTTAAAGCTGTTGATATGAATCTGCTGCCGAAGATTAAAACCAACATCAAAGAGATTGACCGTGTTATCGGCGGCTTATACTTCGGACAGGTTATTCTTTTGACAGGCAAGCGAGGACACGGCAAATCAACATTTATGTCGCAACTGGTTGGTGAATCTCTGGAGCAGGATTATGGTACTTTCGTTTATTCGGGTGAGCTTGCAGATTATCATTTCAAACGCTGGCTTGATTTTCAGCTTGCAGGTTCAAGCTACATCGAAACCAACACAAACGAATATGGCGATCCTGTCTATTCAATTGGAGAGAATGTCATTACAAATATAAACCGCTGGTATTCAGACAAAGCGTTTATATATGACAATAATTACATCGGTGATGCTGGTGAACTGGAATCATTAACGGACACAGTTGAAAAAGTCATAAAGCAGTACGGTGTTAAGCTGGTTTGTATAGATAACCTTATGACCGCTATTGATGTATCTGAACAGAATAGCTTGCATTTGGCACAAAGCAATTTTGTGGGCAAACTCAAAAAAATTGCAATGAAATATAATGTGGCTGTTATTTTAGTTGCTCACCCCAGAAAATCTAACAGTGAGTTTACAAATGATGATGTTTCAGGCTCATCAGACATCACAAACAAAGTCGATATAGTTATGAGCTACGAGCGCATTGATGGCGATGAGTTGATAAATGGTAGATTATCAATCACCAAGAATAGACTTGGTGGCAAATTGGCTACAGGCAATAAGGCGATTGACTTAATTTATTCAGATAAAACAAAACGCATTTTTTCAAAGACAAGTGGAATCAGACACTATGGCTGGGAAGATGAAGCAAAGCGTTTTTGTGATGTTGAATTTATATGAGGTGGATATAATGACTTCCGAAGTTGAAAACTGGCTGAAAAATGCCATAGCAAACGAAAAGACTGTAAAATATCACGGATTATTCTACACCGTCTGTGGCTATTCGTTCGAGATTTACCGTAATAGTAACGGTAAGCATGAAAGAACATCAATCAAACTGAAAGACCCGAAAGCGAGGAACAGCTTTATTTGGATTGATGCAGAGAGAATCAAGATAAAATCGTTGGTAGAAAGGAATGATGATAATGAAAGAGGTAAGCGTGATGACAGTTGAAGAAGCACTTGTCAAAACCAACTGTTACATAAGCGAGATGAAACACGCACCAGCCTATAATCCACACCAATCCGCACAGAAAGAAGAAAACCTTGAGTTTGCAAAAGTAGTCAAAGAGGCACTTGAGAAGCAGATAGCACAGAAGCCTTTGCCTGAAGAGAAATTCTATGGCAACGGTAAATGCCCGAATTGCAACGCAGTTTTTCTTGACAGGTCAACAAACTTTTGCGGACACTGCGGACAGAAATTAGATTGGAGTGATTGAAGTGAGAGAAATTCTTTATTGTTGGAGGTGCAATAAATGATAGATTTAGAAAAACAAAAGCAACACTTCAAAAATCACATAGCTTCGTTTACTGATTACGGCAACGTTAAAATCCTTGATTTTAAAAATCCGAAGTCAAGTGAATATCGAATCAGATTTATGTTTGAAGAAGATTATTACAGACTGCATATTAGCGGCGATTTGGGCGAGCTGGTTGCCACAAATTATTATAACATGACTTATGATAAATTCTCTGATTTCGTAAACGATATAGGATATTTTGAAGAAAAAATAGACTGTCATAGCAGAGCTATTTATTTTTATGACGAAGATAAAGCAAGAAAAGACATTGTTAAATATTTAAAAGAATATGGTCTTTGTTGCTTGATTGCGGAAAGATACGACTCTTGCTTCTATGATGAAGATGAAGCAGTTGATGCATTTGTTGACGATGTTCTGGAATATTTTGACGAGCGCACTGGTATATCATCTACAGGGTTCGAAAAGCTGAGTTTAATAGATTACTGTGCATACGAATGGTATAAAGATTGTGGCAAGGACGAATCGGGCATACTTGAACTTTATATGCTGGCGTTCAAACTGGCTCAAGACGACCTGAGAAAACAGGAATCAACCAAAACTGAGAACCAATGCGACAGATGCATAAACGCCGATACTTGTGAGAGTAGGGACGATGAAGTTATTGAGATGATTGCAGTGAACCTTGACGGAGAGGATTGCAAGCTCTTTAAAGACAAATCAGATTTTGTAAAGCTCCCTTGCAAGGTAGGTGATACGGTGTATCAGATTGACATCAACAACGGCAAGCCTGAAGTGAACGAAAGAGTAGTCAGAGCATTTTACATAACAAAGCACGGAATACATTTTGTCTTTTGCATTGAGGGCTTCGGTGAATACACAACGAACGAGAACGAGAAAGTGTTCTTCAGCCGTGAAGATGCAGAGCAGACATTAAAAAGGTGGCGAGAAAGACGAACGAGCTTATAAAAAAAGAACGCATTGCAATTGAACGCTTTAGAGCATTTGAACCCGAAGACGGTTATTATCTTTGCTATTCAGGAGGTAAAGACAGCGACTGCATCAGAATATTAGCGCAGTTGGCGGGAGTTAAGCACGATATCGTAAATAATCACACCACAGTTGACGCACCCGAAACGGTGCGATATATCCGCAATATTCCAAACATCAAGATTGAGTATCCGCATTACGCAGATGGAAAACCTAAAACAATGTGGAATTTAATCAAAAACAAAGGAATGCCACCGACAAGATTAGCAAGATACTGTTGCGAGCAGCTTAAAGAATATGGCGGCAAAGGCAGGCTAAAGGTTACAGGCGTTAGATGGGCAGAATCAACAAGAAGAACAGAATCCGCAGATTTGATTAAAATTATCGGCAAACCCAAAACTAACGCAAAGTATGCCGAAAAAAATGGAGTGGCTTGTAAGATTAGCAGACAAGGCGGAATTATTCTTAATGATGACAACGACGAAGCACGCCGACTGGTAGAGCGTTGTTACAGAACCGCTTCAACAATGTTGAATCCAATAGTTGATTGGTCTGATGAAGATGTATGGAATTTCCTACGACATTATGGCTGTGAATCAAATCCACTGTATCAATGTGGATATAAAAGAGTTGGGTGCATTGGCTGTCCTATGGCAGGCAAGGGCAGAAATAAAGAGTTTGAACGCTATCCAAAATACAAGGAAAACTATATCAGAGCATTTGACAAATTGATAAAGGCAAGAATAGCTGATGGCAAGCCTACAGAGTGGCTAAATGGCGAAGAGGTTTTCATGTGGTGGATTGGAGAAAATCCCGACCAGTTAAGGTTTGAGGGCTTTTAAGGGAAAGCGATGTACAAAAAAAGGAGTGTGAGCAGAACAATGAAACTTAAACCTTGCGTAAAATGTGGGTGTTTAAACCACATTGCTTACGTACATGAATACAGTCGAAAAAGTCTTAACCATTGGTTCGTGAAATGCTTGAACTGTAAATATTGCAGTAAAAGGAAGCTCTTTAAGCATCAAGCAGTAAAAGATTGGAATAGGGAGGTGAGCAAAAATGGGATTTAAGCGAAAGTTTAAAAGGACTTTAAATTTGACAATGACAAACGAAATTTACGCACATATGACGATGACATATGAATGTAACACATGTGGAGAAAGTACAGTGATGTATCTTGAACAGGGGCTTGAGGATGCTTCCGTTCCGGCAAAATATCACAAGCCTGTACCTTTTGCCATTCTTTGCCCTCGCTGCAAGAAAGGCAGCGCATACCACATCCATTGGCATCTTGATAAGCATTTCAATAATCTTGTTAAAAAAGACAAATCGACAATCAATTATTTTGCCGACAAGAGAGGCGAAGAATGCGGTGTCCCAGTATTTAACGGGAAAGAGGAACACGAGCTATGTTAGCAACATTCATTCAATCGTTATGCGCAATAATCGGTGTGTTTACTCTCATTGAGGGCTTAACCGAAGCAACGGACAAGCAGGGCGGCGGAGGGTTGATAATAATAGCTCTTGTATGTTTTGCGGTAGTTATTCTTTTGAGCGGCGGAAAAAGAAAGGGGAGACCGCCTGATGGCAACTAAATTTACCTTCGGTTCACCAGATGGCATTGAGATTGACCCGACAATCTACGATAAAAGAACGGTATTTAAAAATGTAACTATAGAAATTCTTGAAGATACCAAGACAGGTAAAATGACAGTCGGTTGGTATCGTCAAGATGATACAGAGGAGATTGAAGAACCAGAAAAGGAGATGTAGCAATGGCACAGAATAGTTATAAACTTCCCTCTGATGTTAGACTAACATTGATTAACATTGTCAAAGGTTATGACCGTAGAGCACAGCTGATTAAAGAGAAGGAAGAGGAAATCTGTTCAGTTGGTGGCGGCAGTAAATACGAAACATACATAGTTGCTTCAGGTGAAGAGCGCCGAACTTTTTTACCGTTCGGAAAAGGTGGCACATCATCACCAGTTGAGAATCAGGCAGAGCGACTGGAAGGTTATCACAACAGTTTTGATTATCGCTGCAATAAAGCTATTGACGATGCCTTAAATGAATTGTCTCTTGAAAAGTATAAAAACGCTCAAATAATCAAAAACGGAATTCTTAATTCGATAAAGAATTATAGAAATTATCCGTTTTCACAAACAATGATTGATGAAATCAGTGAAAAGACCTTTTACGGTCTCAGGATAAAGTTTTTATATATTCTTGCAAAAAAACTTAATTTTTTATAAAAGTTGCCTGCAGCGCACGTAAAAATATGCTATGATTGTTAGCGTAGAGTGCTCTAAAGGGAATATTCCTGATTATTATTACATTTGGGGGTATTACACTTTGGAGTATTTAAATCGAATTTATAACAGCGATTGTCTTGAAGGCATGAGCATATATCCTGATCGTAGCATTGATATGATACTTTGTGATTTGCCGTATGGTATTACTGACTGTGGTTGGGATAAGCGCCTTGACTTTGATGCTTTGTGGAAAGAATATACACGCATAATCAAAGACAACGGCGCTATTGTTTTAACAGCAGCACAGCCGTTCACTACGGAGCTGATCGCCAGCAATAGGCGAATGTTCAGATATTGTTGGTATTGGCATAAGAACATGGCTACAGGCTTCACATTCGCAAAATTTCAGCCTTTGCGCTGTATTGAGGATATTTGCGTTTTTTACAAGAAAGCACCTACATACAATCCTCAGGGCATTATACATCACGAAAAGCCGATTATAAGCCGTGGCAAGAAAGAAAAGCCTGACACAATCTATCATACCGACACGCTCACCAAAACGACAGAACGGTATGTTTCCAATTATCCGAAGAACATTCTGACGATTAAATGTGAAAGGGGATTGCATCCCACGCAAAAGCCTGTAGAGCTGTTTGAGTATCTGATAAAGACCTACACCAACAAGGGCGATATTGTTCTTGATAACTGTATGGGGAGCGGCACCACGGCAATAGCTTGCATCAGAACCGGGCGAATATTCACAGGCTTTGAGGCAGACAAAGGCTATTATTTAAAAGCTCAAGAAAGAATTATAAATGAGCTGAAATCGAAAGTTAAATAACTATTCATTGTTTATATCTAAAATCAAAAATCTAATTTGTTGCATTAAAAAAGTTAATATTAAAAATGAAAAAACAAAATTTTTTTATAGAAGTAAATAAAGATTTTTTAACCGTCTATTAAAATAATGGTTTATAATTTCTCAATAAAAATCCCTTCGTGATATTATTTTGTGATTCGTTTTGCTAAATGAGCCTTACTACCTACTTACCTTATCTTATAAAGCAACAAAATAAAAAAGGATATGCGGATATAAACTCTCGGAATAGATGTTTTGTGCAAAACAAAGAACGATCAATGCAGACTAATCATTTCTGCATTGGTTGTTTCTTTTTAAGGTGATATAAATGGAAGAATTATTAAAACAGTACGAAAAAGCATTAGAAATTATTAAAAATAAGATAAAAAGCTTAAAATCACAACTTGCGAAGGAGAGAAATCCAAAAAAGATTTATTTCCTTAGACATGACCTTTCATCGTATGGTTCAATTAAAAGTGATTTACTGTTTTCAATTAGGCAGATAAAAGCCTATTTAGGTTCAAAATAAAAGAATAGCAGAGCCGTGAAGCCCTGCTATTCTTTACTTTTTGGTTGCGGCAATTTCACGCAGTTCTTTTATAACAAGTCTTTCAACATAAGGCGGACATTTGCGGCGTCCTGCTTCCCAATCCTCAATAGTTCTCTTGGGAATTTCCATTAATTCAGACATTTGCTGTTGCGTCAGACCTGCGTTGAGCCTTTCTTCTTTCAGCGACATATTATTTTTCCTTTCGTTTTCCAATGATGCCGTAAACGATTTTGGCAACACCAAAGCATACAAGAATAATGCCAAAAATTAAAGCAGTTTCTTTCATATCGTTCTTGACAATGGCTAATAATTATAGTAGGATTAAGGTGCAAGAGGTTGTTAGCCTCTCGCACCCGCTGTTTTAATCAACTAATTTGTTGATAAGGATTAACAGCGTTCCTACTATTAAGTCTATCAAGCCATTGATGATTATTGACTGGTAATCTGGCTTGGTAGGCTTTTTCTTTGGCTTAGCCATTTGCTTACCTCCTTTCCTTAACTCTGTATATATTATACCACGCATTGCGTGATATGTCAATACTTTTTTACGATTTTTTTATTTTTTTTGACACCTTCGGGTGTCTTTTTTTGTATATAAACTAATACTGGTGGTGATATTGTATAACCGATAAACAGAAAAAATTTTGTGATGAATATCTGATTGATTGTAATGCCACAAGAGCATATAAAGCAGCATATCCGAATATCAAGAAAACACACACTGCTGAATCGGCAGGTAATAGATTGTTGAGAAATGTTGAGGTCAAAAAGTACATTGATGAAAAACTTGATGAAATAAGTTCGGCAAAAACGGCAGAAGCAACAGAGGTTATGCAGTATCTTACATCTGTTATGCGTGGTGAATCATCGGCGGAGGTTGTTGTGGTTGAATTTCAGGGCGATGGTTTTTCGCAAGCCAAGCGAATAGAAAAAGCGCCCGATGAAAAAGAACGCTTAAAGGCTGCAGAACTTCTGGGTAAACGGTACGGCTTGTTTACTGATAAGGTGAACCTGGATACTGATATGGAACTTAATATTCATGTTGACTATGGTGATGATGATACCGAATGAACATAAATGTTAAGGCTAATGCTTCTTTTAAGAAGGTAAACAGGTCTCGAAAGCGCTATCTTGTTCTTAAGGGGTCCGCTGGTTCAGGCAAGTCCGTTGATACTGCACAGAATTATATTTTGCGCCTGATGAATGATAAAGGCAGAAATCTTGTCTGCATCAGAAAATCAGACATAACAAACAGAGACAGCACATTCGCCGAGTTGACAGGTGCTATATATCGAATGTTTGGGAATAAATCAGACGCATATTGGAGCATAAAAAAATCGCCGTTATCAATCACTTGCAGGGCGAACGGTAATCAGATAATATTCCGTGGAATGAATGATGACAAACAGCGAGAAAAGCTGAAATCAATTACATTCCAAAAGGGTAAATTGACTGATGTATGGATTGAAGAGGCTACAGAGCTGACACAGGCTGATTTTGAAATCATTGACGACCGACTTCGTGGTGAGCTTCCCGAAAATCTATTTTATCAAATTCGATTAACTTTTAACCCTGTAAATAAAAATCACTGGATTAAAAAAGTGTTTTGGGACCGTCCTGATCCGCAGGTTCTGACACATCATTCAACATATTTGCAGAATCGTTTTATTGATGAAGCGTATCATTTGCGTATGATGCGCCGTAAGGAAGTAGACCCAGAGGGCTATCAGATATACGGTCTCGGGGAATGGGGCGAAATCGGAGGTCTGATTCTGCATAACTGGTCTGTTGAAGATATATCACAAAACATTGATGATTATGATTCAGTTGCAATCGGGCAAGACTTCGGCTTTAATCATGCAAATGCTGTTTTGCTTCTTGGCATTAAAGACGACAATATATACATTCTCAAAGAAGTTTATGTGTTCGAGAAAGAAACATCAGAGATTATTCCGCTTGTAAAAGAAGCTGAATTTCCGCAAAACATTGTGATGTGGTGTGATTCGGCAGAACCCGACCGAATAAAGACCTGGGTGAGTGCAGGCTTCAGGAGAGCAAAAGCCGTAAAGAAAGAACACACTACAGAGAAAAAATACCAAGCTTCTCAAATTGATTGGCTTAAAGGTGTTGTGTCTAAAGACAAAATAATTAAGCGTAAAATATATGTACATCCTTCGTGTGTGAACACGATTAAAGAGTTTCAGCAATGGAAATGGAAGAAAGACGAACGCACAGGGGAATATCTTGACGAACCTGTTCCCATTATGGATGATGCAATGGCAGCATTGCGTTACGGAATAGAAGGATGGCGCAAGAAACAGAACTGGATTTATTAATTGATAAGGGAGCGATAAAACATAAAAGAATTAACGGTTGAGCAGATAAAGAAGCTGATTGATGCTGATAATGGCAGCATGAACAAGGCTTTTGCACGGGTCGCTCAAAAATATTATGACGGTGAACACGACATAATGAAATATCGTGTTTTTTATTATGATGATGACGGAGTGCTGGTAGAAGACCGTTATCGTTCAAATGAACGAATCTCACATCCATTCTTTACTGAGTTGGTTGACCAGTTAACGGCTTACCTTATGTCTGACGAAGAAAATATTATCGTTTCTGATACAGAAGGGCTTCAGGAACACCTTGACAAGTATTTCAATGAAACTTTTTATGCTGAATTATCCGATTGCATTACAGATGGTAGCATAAAAGGTTTTTCTTATTTGTACGCTTATAAAAACGATAAAAACCGTCTTTCCTTCCAGTGTGCTGATGCGCTGGATGTTATTGAGGTTAGAGCAAAAGATACTGATTCAGGGTGCCAGGCTGTTATATATCGCTATACTGACCATATAGCTTATAACAACAAGACAGTAACAAGGATTCAGGTTCATTACTCTGATAAGATAGCGTTTTTTGTACAGACCGATAACGGCAAAATTGAGAGTGATGGAGAAATTACACCGAATCCCCGACCAAACATTGTGTACATCGATAAAAAGGGTAATCTCTATGGTTTGCCGCTTGGTTTTATCCCGTTTTGGCGCTTCGATTATAACCATAAGAGAATTTCAGCATTAAAGCCCATTAAAGGAATAATCGACGATTATGACCTTATGGAATGTGGCTTGTCGAATAACCTCCAGGATTTTGACAAGCCGTTACATGTGGTGAAAGGCTTCCAGGGCTCTGATTTGAACGAACTCCAGCAGAATATCAAAACAAAGAAGATAATCGGAGTAGATGACACGGGTGATGTTGAAATTAAAACGATTCAGGTTCCGTATGAAGCAAGAAAGGCGAAGTTAGCCGAAGACGAAAAGAATATATATCGTTTTGGAATGGGCTTGAATTTGCAGGGCTTGAAAGACACAACAGCAACCACCAATATAGCAATTAAAGCGGCCTATACACTGCTTGATTTAAAGGCAAAGAAAGTTATTAAGAATCTTAAAAAGTTCTTAAAACAAATAATCAAGGTTGTTGTTGACGAAATCAACGAACAGAATGACACAGGATTTTCTGTTGAGGATGTTAAAATAAAATTTCATCCTAACATTTTGCTTAATGAAACAGAAAATGCTAATAATGAAAAAACATCAGCTGAAACACAGCGAATCAAGGTTAACCTGATACTTGATGTTGTGTCTCTCATCGGTGATGAGGAAGCACTGAAACTAATCTGTGATATTATCGACATAGATTTTGAACAAGTTAAATCTGTGTTAGAAGATAGGGACAATATTGAAGATGCCAAAAAAGCGTTAGAATCAGTGATTACGGAAGGAGGCGGACAAGGTTGATTGACACGGTAATTGTTATTGGAGTGCGTGGTCAGATTCTTGTTAAATTGTGCACGCCACCTATTACAGCAGGCGACAACGGTAACGATTATATCGAATTAAAGCTCGATAAATCGTGGCTTTTCAATGATGATGACATTGTTTTAAAAATGTTATTCTATATTGACAAAAACGATGTAACAAATGTTGCTGTTGAAAACAATCGTTGTGTAATACCGCCTTCGTTGCTTCAAAAAGAAGGTGTGATTCATTTCGCTTTGACAGCTGTTCAGGGCGAAAAAATAATTAAAACAAGCAATGTTGCTGATTATATCATTCGTCCAGGTGTTACGACAACGGGACTGCCTTTTGTTGACTGGCAAGCATTTGTAACAGATGTTGTTGGTGCGGTCAACAGAAAATCACCATTGCAAATCAGTTCTAATGCAGATTTAGCCGAAATAATATCGGCAATAGACAACATAGAGGATGGCGCACAGGCAAGGTTAAGTCTGATTGAAGCGTATAACACAGCAACAGAGCTTGTAAATGAGAAAATGTTTGAAATTGACCAGCCTCTTCAAAAAATCAATAACAGTATGACAAATAGTCAGATTGCAAGTGCAATAAATGCAGGGTTCAGTTTTATTGCACGCATCTTTGGTCATTATACAGAATCATACCTCGGAATTACTAATATTCACGGTGCAATTTATAACGAATCAGAAATTCCGATAACAGTGGACGCAAGCTTCAAACAGCAAATTGATGATATTCATGAATTTATTGACCGTCTTAATACTCAATATTTAGCAATTAAAGAAGAGCTTATCAAAGCTGTTAACCCGACTATTGATGATGAAGAGGGCGGTTTTACCTTCGATTCTGCTGATAGTGATATAATCGTTGGCTTAAATGCACTGGTAAAAGATTACAACGAAAAGAAAGATATTGAAGATAATATACTGAAAATGTATTATCAATTTTTCAATGAAGACAACATGGAGAATACGCTTGATATATCTGATAAAACAGAATGGAGTAAGGAACAGATTGTTGACTATTTCAATTCGCTCGACCAGGCTCCCAGTCTCTTAAGTGAAGTGATAATCAGTAATAGTCAGTATGATATGTTGACAGATGATGAGCGAAGTATAGTAAGGGATAAAAACTGGTATTTACATACAGTTCGCTATAGGGGATGAAAAGAATGAATAAGCGTGAAAAAGAGCTTATTCAAAATCAGCTTAAAAACGAAGCCGAAGTTATAAAAAAGCTCAAAATAACATATTCAGATGCACTAAATCAGATTAACCAGACAATAGAAAAACTCATGGCAAGAGCAGATGCCGAAACCGCCTCAGTTGCGTATCAGGTTGAATTCCAAAAAGCTATACAAGCTCAAATCGGTGGTATTCTTGACATAATGAATACGCAGAACTTTGAGACAATAATTGATTACCTTAACACCTGTTATGAAGACGGATATATCGGAACATTCTATGACATTCAAGGACAGGGCATTCCGATAGTTGTTCCGATTGACCAGACGCAGGTGGTTAATGCTGTTCAGCTCGAGAGTAAAATCAGCAAAGGCATGTATAATCGATTTGGCGAAGATGTCAAAAAGCTGAAAAAAACTATAACTGCAGAGGTAAGCCGTGGAGTATCAACGGCGATGAGCTATGAGAAAATCGCAAAATTGATTTCTATGAAAATGATAGGAACTGGCTATAGTCCTGGTGGTGCTTATGCTCATTCGCTTACAATCTCCCGTACAGAGGGACACAGAGTGCAGGAAAAGGCTGGACTTGATGCGTTGCGTAGAGCCAAGGAAAAGGGTGCAGATGTTATTAAACAATGGGATTCGACCCTTGACGGTAACACACGCGAATCACACAGACAGGTTGATGGGGAAATCAGAGAAGTTGAAGAGAAATTTTCAAACGGTTTAATGTATCCTGGGGACCCTTCGGGGCCTGCGGCAGAGGTTTGCAATTGTAGATGTACCATGCTTAAGCAAGCACGGCGTAACATTGGTACGGGATTCAGCAAAATGAATAACGAAACTGGAGAAATAATTGACTTTTCGGATATTGAAGAATATAATGATTTCAAGAAGGAATTTTGGAAACAATCTGCAGTTATTGAGAGTAAAAAGACGCCGCTAAAGGTAAATATTCAGTTATTTGCAAGAAAAAGCAGTGATTTTCCGACCGTAATTCTTTCGAATCGAGAATACGCTCATGTTATGAGTGAGTTGAAAACATGGGCTACAAAAGAGCAATTAGAAAACCATGTGTTTAAAAAATACATAGGAGATTATATTTATACCGTAGAAAATAACGGAAACCTTGATTTCAGAATAATCGGAAAAGAGGCAATTGAATGAAATTATCTGAATATATCAATAATCAAATCAGGAAAAATGAAACCAGTAGGTTAATAGTTAAAAAACTGCATGAGTATTCAGATAATGAAGAGTTTATAGCTGGAGTTTTATTGGATTTAAAAAATGATGATGATAAAATAACTTTTCTTGATTATTTGAATAAGGGTATTGATGTGAATTATGAACAGATAATTTTAAATGCTCTTTATTTATCACAACAAAGAAACCAATAACTGTTTGTAATCATTTACGATTTATAATTCAATAAAAAAGACATCGCTTCATTGTGGTGTCTTTTTTTATACCCTTTTAGGAGGATTTCACATGAAAGTTAAAGCAGGAATAAAACTCTCTGAAGGAAAAATTATTGTTTCAACAATGGATGACTGTAAGTGGGATTTGCTGTGTTTGGTTGACAGGCTTTTTCATCCATATAAATACGAAGATGTTGAAAATTCGATTACCAAAATAAGCAATCGCTTGAAAAGCCGCTGTAATAATAATCGTCAGAGGACATCCGTTGATATATTCATCGCAGATATTAAAGCACTGCCAGATGATATGAAGGAAGAAACGGAGTTCAATATTTTAAATCAGCTTGCTTTAGTATGATTAACAAAGGAGGTGGAAAGGATGGTTGATAAACTGAAAAGATTCTTCCGCCGCAAGCTTTGGCTGTGGAAGCATAGAAACTGGGAGAACACCAGACAGAAAAGAAAATGTTTAGAGAATTATCTCAAATCATTCGATAATTAAAGACAGGTAACTGCACTTGCGGAATAACCTGTCTTTTTTTATATCTTTTTTACTCCAGAACATGAGATATAAACTGTTCGCATTACCCCTTGACACGGGAAATAAACTGTCAGACCGAACAGGGAGACACCTGATATAAAAACATTAACGGTCAGAAAGGAGAGTTCTATGGAATTCTTAAAAACAATTTTAGGTGATGAGCTCTTTAAGCAGGTTAAAGCTGCTATTGAAGCTCACAACGGCAAGGATGAAAACAAAGAAAAGCCCGTTAAGATAGTTGATCTTTCAACTGGCGAATATACCTCAGTCAACAAATACAATGATGAGGTAACTGCAAGAACAAACGCTGAAAAGCAGCTTTCATCAGCGCAGGAACTCATTCAGCAGCTGCAGAACGGCAACTCAAAGCTTGACGATACTACAGCTCAGAAGATTAAGGATTATGAAGCCAGCATTCAGAAGCTCACAGCCGAGTTGAATGAATCAAAGCTCAATTCAGCTATTGCGGAAGCATTGAGAGGTGCAAAGGGTGTTGACCTTGATTATCTCGCATTCAAACTGAAAGCGATGGACGGCGAACTTAAACTGGGTGATGACGGCAAAATTAAGGGCATTGATGATAAGATTGCAACCCTTAAAACACAGTTCCCCACACAGTTCGGCTCTTCTGACCCTGCATCTGATAAGCAGATTGACCCGCAGCCATTGCCTAAAGGAAGTGATGACAAAAAAGCAGAACCAACAAATCTGAACTCTGCAGTGGCAGATTTTTATGAAAACAACAAGAACTAAAGAAAAGAGGTAAAAAGCTATAATTACACTTGAAGAAATGAAAGTTGGAATGAATGACAAGGTGGCAACAGGCGTCATTGATACATTCATCCGTGAATCAGAACTCTTGGAGTTGCTTCCCTTTGATGATGCAGTTGCTCCTCAGGGCGGCAGTACGCTCACTTATGGTTATGTTCAGACCAAACATCCTTCAGCAACAGCGTTCCGTGCAATCGGTCAGGATTATGTTCCTTCCGAGGCAACAGTTGAAAAGAAAACAGTCGACCTTAAAATATTCGGCGGTTCATTCTCTGTTGACCGTGTTATCGCCGCAGCTGCAGGCAAGTACAACAATGTTGCTATGCAGATGGAAGAGAAAATTAAGTCGGCAATCGGCACATTCCACAATGCCTTAATCAATGGCGACCATCTTTCTGATGCAAATTCCTTTGATGGTCTTGATGCATTCCTTGTAGGTCAGAAAACCGAATTTGGTACAGATGAATATATTGATTTGTCCAATATTGAACAGCTCAAAGCGAATGCAGACGCATTCTATGAGAAGCTCACAGACCTCATCAATGAAACTCACGCAGATGCCATCTTTGTTAATTCTGGTATGAAAACAAAAATTAGTACGGTAGCCCGTATTCTTGGTTATCGTACAGAATCAGAGGAAGCGTTCGGCAGAAAAATCACCAATATCGATGGTGTTCGTATCATCGATTTGAAGAATGTTGTAACTCTTTCTGAGAATTCAGAAGGCGAAATCGAATCAAAAGAAACACCTATTATCGATAAGAAGACAAGAACAATCGGCGGCTCACCTGTAACAGGTCTCACAGATATTTATGCAGCTCATTTCAGCGTAACAGACGGCTTCTGCGGTGTTACACTTACTGGCGGTAAGGCTATCACACAGAGACTTCCTGATTTCAATACACCCGGTGCTGTAAAGAAAGGCGATGTCGAAATGGTTGCCGCTGTTGCCCTTAAAAATGTGAAGAGCGCAGGTGTTCTTCGCAATATCAAAATTTAAGGGAGGATGAAAGAGATGGCAAACGACACAAAAACAAAGACCCCAAAAACATATATTGTTGAATCGCCTGTAAAAAACTTTGGCGGAGAGGGTCCTGCAGGTATTCAGTTTGCGTATGGCAAAGCAGAGGTAAAAGAAGGCTGGGTTCTTGAATGGTTCAAAGAGCACGGCTATACAGTTACCGAAAAGAAATAAAGGAGTGATAAAGCCGTGATAATTACAGTTGATACAGTAAGGCCATATGTACCTGATACTGTGGACGATGCATTAATAAGTGCACAGCTTGAGTCAATTGAGAATGTTATCCGTACTTATACTCATAATAATTTCCAAAACAAAAAAATACGATTTACGGCAAAATCATCAAACTGTATGCTTTACGGTTCTTCTCCCTTTTTGGATGTCGGTGATACCATTCAGATTTCCAAATCAATCACCAATGACGGAATATACACTGTTATTGATGTTGATGAAAATTTTATCCGTCTTAATAAGCCGTTGCATGGCAATCAATATAACCTTGTTACAAAGGTTGAATATCCTGCAGGTGTAATTGATGTCGCTATTTCTCTCTTTAAGTGGCGACAGGAATACGGTGCCAAAATCGGCATTAAGAGCGAATCTGAAACACTTTCGCGTCATTCGCAGTCAATCACTTATGAGGACAGCAGCAGCCTTATAATGGGGTTTCCAGCGGGTATTTTATCGGGTTTAGCACTTTGGAAAAAAGCGAGGTGCTAAAATGCTTCAAGAAATCAAAGGCAACATTCAGGCTGTTTTGCAGATTCACTCGACTGTTAAAAATGACATTGGTGAAGATGTCAAAACATGGTCCGATAAAATCGATGTCAATGGTTATCTTTCATTGCAAAACGGTGATTCAAAATATCAAACCTTTAATGCAAAGATTGAAGAATCAACCCATGTGTTTTTATGCGAATATAATTCTGAAATATATGCCCTTGCAGACCAAAACACCCGTCTGATCTGCAAGGGTCGTTTTTATGATGTTATTCTGATTGACAATCCCGATGAGCGTGATGAACACCTCGAAATATATCTTCGCTATGTAGGTGGTCAGTGATGTCGGTAGTTTTTACGGATAATTGTATTAAAGTCAAAAATGCAATTGCTGATGAAATCAAAGCGGTACTCGAAGAGGTAGCGGGCGAGCTTGAATCACAAGTTAAGAGGAACACAAAGGTAAAGACTGAAAAGACAAAAGGCTCATGGCAGCATATGGTTTATCAAACCGAATCGGGCTTTGAAGCGACAGTTGGTTCAAATTATGAGAACGCCATTTGGGAAGAGTTCGGCACAGGAGAATACGCTCTTAAGGGCAACGGCAGAAAAGGCGGCTGGGTTTACAAAGATGAGAAAGGCTACTGGCACAAAACATTCGGCAAGAAGCCGCGCCGTGCTTTGTTTAAGGCTTATTCTTCTTTAAAATCTCAAATTATTTCACATATTCAAAGTAAATTCGGGAGTGATTAAATGAATGAAATTTTAAAATTTACCAACAATCAAATAACCGCTCTCGGCTTGAATTATGCGCTTGAAGAATGGGAAAAAGACGAGATACCGCCTGTTTATTGGATAGGTGAAGCGGTTGAAATCAACAACCACCTTGAAGACGGACGCGGTGAATGCAGTTTTATCTTAACGGGATTCACGCACGGCACTTGGGCGGCACTTTATGCCGACGCGGCAAAAATAGAACATCTTTTCAGTCCTATTCACGGGCTGAGAGGCAACACAGCAGACGGCTCTATCGCCGTTTTTTATGAAAACTCGACACCCGTTCCCACGGGTGAAGCCGATATAAAACGGCTGCAAATCAATTTAAAAATCCTTGTATGGAAAGGAGAAATTTAATGTCAATTATCGGAAATCACGGCATAAGCAACGACACACCGAAAAATGTGTTGCTTGGCGCAGGCACATATCACAAAGATTTACACTTTCAGCCTGACGAATACAAGCTTACCGCAGATGAAGAAATCATTGAGGGCAAAATTTATTACACGAAGTCGGGCGAAGGTTACACAAAAGTTGAAAATCCTGATGTTGAGGACATTGAGACTTATTACGAATGTACAAAAGGACACTGGGCAGGCGCAATAATCGGCGCAACCGCAGGCGGCGGCAAGGTATCAATGAAAGGTGAAATCTTTGACATAGAACTTGACGGCGCACTTGTCAAGTGCAAAGGTCTTGCAGTTAAGCAGGGCGGTACAGCTTCTATGGAAGTGAACTGGGGCGAGCTTTCCCCCGAAATCCTTAAAATGGTTTCACTTTATGGCGAAGCGCAGAGCGACGCGGTAGGTTTTGATATGTACGCAGACAAAGCGACGATTGATGAGGGCGATTATGTTCACAATTTCGGCTTTGTCGGCAAAACAGCAAACGACGCAAAAACAATTGTTGTAATTATGGAAAATGCTCTTTGCACTTCTGGTCTTGAGATAGAGGGCAAGAATAAAGACAGCTCCGTAATTAAGGCAACAATGGAAGCATACGCAGACCTTGATGAAGACTCAAAGCTCGACACGCTTCCCGTAAAAATTTACTATTCAAC
Source organism: Acutalibacteraceae bacterium (assembly GCA_045598085.1). Taxonomy (GTDB): domain Bacteria; phylum Bacillota; class Clostridia; order Oscillospirales; family Acutalibacteraceae; genus CAG-488. Next base: position 77,560 of record JAZLLI010000003.1, on the reverse strand, counting down.
CGCAGAATAAAGAAAGGAATTGAAAGACAATGACAGAAATTAAGCTCAAAAATCCCAGCCTCCAAGATGTTTTCCCCACGGTAAACATCATTAAAAAAATCGGCTTTAAAGAGTTCAAAAAGCTCTTTGAGGGCGACAATATAAAAGAACTCATAAAAACGTCATTCAACAATGAAGAAGAGCCTGCAACAGATGTTTTAACAACTGTAGGCGTTTCAGTTGCTTTTGACGCTTTCGGCATAATCATTGAAACCCTTGATAAATGCGAAGATGATTTCTATACCCTCTTTGCGTCATTAGCGGAATGCTCAAAAGACGAGGCAAGAAAACTTGACGCTATGGGGCTTGTTTTTGCCGTTGTTGATTTATTCAAGAACGGGGTTTACGCGGATTTTTTTACGCTTGTGCGCAAATTTCTCAAATAAACGAATTTAAATTTATGGACTTGCTATTTCAAAGATACGCAAGTCCTTTTTTGCTTATTGACGGTTTTGTCCGCGTCGGTCATTTTGAAAAATTTGTTTTTGAATTTGTTGAGACTGTCAGAAAAGAACGGGAAGAAAAAGCAAACTGGGAATTTTTCTTGCACAAAGTTTTCGACAAATCATATCGTGATTTTATTGATGATATGGAAACTGACAGGGCAACCGCAGAAATGACCGAAACGGAAAAAGAAACAGCCGTTTTAAATTCGTTAAAAATCCTCGGAGACTTCAACCCTACATTGGGGGTGAATTAAATAGATTTATTCAAAATCCTCGGCAAAATAGCTATTGAGAACTCAGAGGCTAACAAAGCTATTGACGATACCGCCGACAAAGCAAAAGATTCAGCAAAAAGCGTAAAGAATTTTGGCGATGAGGGTGAAAAGTCCGAATCAAAGTTATCAAAGGCTTTTTCAAAAATCGGCTCGGCGGCGGTAAAAGTCGGAAAAACTGTAGGCACTGGACTTGTAGCAGGCGGTACGGCTTTCGCGAAGCTAACAAAGGACGCTTTAAACGCGGCAGGCGAGCTTGAGCAAAATATAGGCGGTTCGGAAGCTGTTTTTAAGCAGTACGCGGCGACAGTTCAAGAAGCGGGCAAATCCGCTTATGAGACTATGGGTCTTTCTCAGTCTCAATACCTCGCAACGGCTAATAAAATGGGCGCGTTGATGCAGGGTTCGGGCTTCTCAATCAAAGAGTCAATGGAAATGTCAACCACCGCTATGCAGAGGGCGGCAGATGTAGCGTCCATAATGGGCATAGACATTGATTCAGCTATGGAGTCAATAGCTGGTGCAGCAAAAGGCAACTTCACGATGATGGACAATCTCGGTGTTGCCATAAACGATACAACAATTGCAAATTACGCGCTTTCAAAAGGCATAACAAAGTCCACAAGCGATATGACGACACAGGAAAAGGTCGGTCTTGCTATGGAATTGTTTATGGAAAAAACCGCTTATGCAGCAAACAATTATTCAAAAGAAAACGAAACACTTTCAGGCTCTTTGACGACTGCAAAGGCGGCTTTTGAGAATTTCCTCTCAGGCGCAGGCGGTGCGGATGAACTTGCAAAATCATTCACAAACGCCGCAAAGGTTATCGTTAAAAATCTCAATGAGTTATTGCCGAACCTTATATCGGGCATAACAAGCCTGATAAATCAATTGTCGCCGCAAATCCCAACCTTGCTTCAGAACATACTCCCCGCACTTGTCGAAGGTGCAAAAGCACTTGTTAACGGTCTTGTTGCGGCACTGCCTGCTATAATTCAGGCAATTGTTGAAATTCTTCCCTCTCTCTTAGCCGCGTTAAATGAAATAACAGCGGCATTGATTGAAGCATTGCCCATTATTATAGATTCAATCGTCTCTTTTCTTGCAAATCCGGGAAACACTCAGTTGATAGTTGACGCGGCGATAACATTATTCACCGCTTTACCGCTCGCAATCGCAAAATCTTTGCCCGGACTGATTAGGGCGGCAGAAAATCTTATAGTCGGCATAATTACAGGCTTAGGGAATGCCGTTCCCGACCTTTTATCAAAATTTGGCGAAATTCTAAAAAGCCTGCTTGACGCTTTTCTTGCTTTCTTCGGCATTCACTCGCCGTCCACAGTAATGGCTGAAAAGGCAAAATTTATTGTTGACGGCATTGTTGAGGGAATAAAGAATTTGCCTGAAAAAGCCGCCGAATGGTTCAGAAAAATGAAAGACAAGGTCGTTAGCATTGTCGGCGACATCAAGTCAAAGCTTTCAGAAAAGTTTAACAGCATAAAAAGCGATATTACAAGCAAAATCGAATCCATCAAATCTTCTGTTGCAACTAAATTCAATGAGATTCAGTCAAAAATGACCGCTCCCATTGATAAGGCTAAATCGTTAATTCAAAGCGGATTAAATGCAATTAAAGGCTTCTTTAGCAATCTTAAGCTTTCTTTGCCTAATATAAAACTTCCACATTTCAAGGTTAGTGGCAAGTTGTCTATTGACCCACCATCTGTACCGCATCTTTCGGTGCAGTGGTACAAAAAAGCTTACGACAACCCGATGCTGCTTAATAATCCTACTATCTTCGGTTATAATCCGTCAACTGGTTCTTTCCTTGGTGGTGGCGATGATCCGAACAAGGGTGCGGAAGTTGTCAGCGGTGCAAAAACCTTAATGCAGATGGTAAGCGGAGCTGTTTCTAATGAAACTGGTATTCTTCAGTTCTATCTTGAGAAAATAATGCAAATGTTAGCTGAATTGGTTGATGGACTACCTGAACTGTTAAATATTCAGCTGGTAGCCGATGACGGAACAATAATCGCATATTATACACCAAAAATCGATGAAGAATTAGGCAAAATCAATAAGCAGAAAGACAGGGGGCGTTAACATATGAAAGGCGTGTCATTCAATAATATACATTCTTTTCGTGATTTGAATTTGGTTTTGGCACCATTTGAAGAAAGTGTTCCTGAAATTAAAGAGAATTATGTTGATGTCCCCGGGGCTGATGGTGGCATTGATTTAACAAGAGCATCCGGAGAAGTTAAATACAAAGAGCGTGAATTTGACCTGGTATTTACTTCTTATCCTTATGATGATTGGGAGAAGAAAAAAAGACAGGTTACAAATTTGCTTCATGGACTTTATTGTGATATTGTTTTTGACCGCAACCCTGAATATCGCCTGCGTGGCTCTGTAAAGGTATCTGACAGAAAATCGAATAAGATGTTAAGGCAGATTGTAGTTCGTTGTAAAACAGCCCCGTATTGGCTGAAAATAGCCGAATCAATTTATTCTTGCAGTCTGGGTAATTCAGTGAATTTATGCCCAAGAATAAATGAATGGACTAAAGAGGGCGGTGCAATCATTGACCACGATATTGCCGCTGTTTCAGGAACAAAAGTTGTAATGTCGCCGTTAATTAGCTATAACGGGGGAGTGCTATCTTTTAGTGCTCAATGTTCTGCTCAATCTTTAAGAGTGTTTTTCTGGGCGTATGATTCTACCAATGCGCTTACGAAGTCAAGCTTTTATTTGACTGATGGAAAGAGAGAGAATTATACGCCACCTGCAGGGTGCGTCAAATACAAAATCCGACTTCAACCATCAGGCGGTACAGTTGATGATGTATATGTTTCTCACATACAGATTGAATCGGGACCTGAATGCACGGATTATGCACCAAAAGACGGTGTTTTAATAACGAATGAGAATAAAGCTGTGATTCCCACAATTACGGCGTCATCAGCAATGACTATAACAGATTCCAACGGTAACAGTTTCAGCATATCCGCTGGCACACATAAAATTCTTGACATCTCAATTCCAACTGGGGAAAGTATGATAACCGCATCCGGAACAGGGACAATGACAGTTAGATTTACAGAAAGGGCGTTGTAATGTATCAAATTAGATGTGATAACAATCTTATTTATGATGTCCGTGATGATGATTTAAAACTTGTGGGTCCCAAGGTGAATCTTGAAGTCAACACTATCGGGTGCGGTAGCTTTAAAATATACCAGGGACATCCGTTTTATGGGTCGTTGCTCATGCGCAGGTCTATATTTGAGGTATCAGACGAAATCGGTGTTATTTTCCGAGGAGTTATGACGGAACATAGCACCGATATATACCGCGGTAAATTTGTTGACCTTGAAGGTGTGATGGGCTTCTTTAACGGCTCTATCGTTCGTCCTTTTAAATTCCCCGAAGATTTTGAAAACAACTCATCTTATAAGAACTCCAAAAACAGAGTGCAGTTCTTTTTGAACTGGATAATCAGCAATCATAATGCACAGGTTCCTGAATGGCAGCGTTTCAAACTCGGTAATGTTACTGTTTCTGACCCCAATAATTATATTACACGGTCATCCAAAGAATATAAATCTACATGGGAAACACTCAAATCGGCACTTTTTGATTCTTCTCTTGGTGGTTATTTGTGTATTAGATATGAAGCTGACGGAAATTATATTGATTATCTATCAGAATTCATATTGACAAACACACAGGAAATTACATACGGCGAAAACATAATCGATATGGAACAGGCAATTGATTCCACTGATGTTTTCTCTGTTATCGTGCCACTCGGTGTCGAATTTCAGCCGGAAGAGCCTGAAGCGGAAGAACCTGAATTTTCAGCGGATGGGTATGGTGAGAATTATGAAATAGGTTATGCTGCAACACAAGAACCGTCAAGATTGACTATCGCTGATATTCCAGATTTCGTTCAGGGCGATATTCATAAAGAAGGCGATTTGATATATTCTGAATCTGCAGTAAATTCTTATGGATGGATTTGTGCTCCTATATCAGAAAGCACATGGGAGGATGTAACCCAGGCACAGAACCTCGTTAATAAGGGAATAGCCAAACTAACTAAAGGTTCTGCAGCGGTGGATACACGAACCATAAAGGCTGTAGATTTACATTTCACAAATTCTGAAATCCGTTCTTTTAGAATTTACCGCAAACAGATAGTCAATGGGATTGACGGTACTGCAATTTTCAATCTCACCAAACTTGAAATTGATATTGCAAATCCACAAAACACGATAATTATTGTGGGCGATAGTCGACTTACTTTAATCGATCAGAATCGAAAGGCAGCATCTGACAACATTGATAGGATCGAAACAGTAACAAAAGACCTAGCAGAGAACAGAAAACAGATAGCCGAAGTTAAACAACAGACAGTAAGCCTTGAGACAACATTGATAAATGATTGTCAGCAGATTCTTCTTGAAGCAAGTAAAGATTATGTTTCAGTAGGTAATTTTAGCGAATTTGAAGAAAAGGTTTCTGCAGCGTTGCAAGTTTTATCTGATAACATATCAATTCAGATTAACCAATTAACAAGTCAGATGAATTCTGTTAACGGGGATTACCAACAGAAAATGAACAATCTATCGAAATACTTTGATTTTAGATTGGATGGATTAACGATTAAATCAGGCAGCGGAGATGAAATGCAGCTTCGTCTTGATAATGGATTGGTTAAATTCAGTAAGAACGGTGAACAATTCGGCTGGTGGGACGGTGTGAATTTCCACACAGGTAACATCATAGTTGATGTTGAGGAAAGGGCACAGTTCGGCAATTTCGCCTTTGTACCACGCTCTGACGGTTCATTATGCTTTTTGAAGGTAGGTGGTGTATAAGTTATGGCGAATGGTATATCAGGCAATTTTACGGTAACGACATCTAATCCGTATATAGCAGGGTTGATTGAATATTCAGAAACATATGATATTGCGACAGCAATGTCAAGTCTTTCAGTTACATTGAAACTCAAAAGAACCAATAGCTATTCAGGCAGCACGACACCCGGTGCAGCGAGCAGTTTTACCATAACTGTTGCTAATGTTTCAAAAAACATAACCAAAACCGCAGGTTCTTTATCAATCCCGTCTGGTGGAAGCTATGTTACTGTTTTTACACAGACATTTCAAAGTATCCAACACAATTCAGACGGTTCTTGCTCTGTTAACATTAAAATCAGCGGTTCGATGCCCAATTGTGGTACAGCTGGAACGATTAACATATCAAGTCAATCTAAAACAGTTACCCTCACCAAGATAGCACGATTATCCTCCTTGTCGGTATCAGAGGGAACGCTGGGAATCAATCAGACTTTGACCATAACAAAACAAGAATCATCGTACACGCACACGATTACATATTCTTGCGGTTCTGCATCAGGAACCATTTGCACTAAATCCAGTAGTACATCAATTACATTCAATCCGCCTATTTCTCTTGCATCACAGAATCCAACAGGTATTTCTGTATCCGTAACATATACAATTACAACTTACAGCGGTGATATATCACTGGGAAGCCAGAAAAAGACTGTTGTTTATTCAATCCCTGATGGGTCAAAACCATCTGTATCAATATCCTATTCAGACGAAAAAGGTTATATGAGTACATATGGAAGTCCTATTGTTGGTCTTTCAGCTTTAAAGGTTACGCTTACCGAAACAGAGGCAGGCGGAGCGGCAATTAAGTCGAGGTCAATAACCGTTAACGGTGAAACATATACAGCTTCACCGTGCTTATCAGATACCCTGAAAACAGCGGGAACAAATGTTATAACAGCGTCAGTAACCGATAGTCGCAATAGAATGGGAACTGCGTCAAAAACATTTACTGTTCTTGATTATTCTAAACCTATTGTTAATTCATTATCTGTTAAACGCTGCAATGCTAACGGCACTGATAACGCTAAAGGCAGTTACCTACAGATTAAATTCAGTGGTTCTGTTACAGCTCTGAATAACCGAAATCATACAACATGGACTATCTTTTATAAGAAGTCATCAGAATCGTCATATTCATCTCATACAGTATATTCAAAGTCAACTGGTAATTACACAGTAACAAACAGTTCATGGATAATGTCAGCTGATACTGGTTCTGTATATGATGTGTATGTTCAGGTTAAAGACGACTTTAACACGATTTTACGCAGCACATCAGCCTCTACCGCACAGACGATAATGCATTTCGGAACTAACGGCCGAACTATGTCGGTTGGTAAAATCAGCGATTCTACCAGAACCGATTTATTTGATGTCGGCTGGAAATCGAAATTTAGTGGCGGTATAGAATATGTTGAACTGTCAGCTGGTGCAGATTTAAACGAATGTTTATCGGCGAATTTTTATATTTGCAGTGCAAAAAACTGTAATGCAATAACAAATAAACCGACAGAGGTTACAGGTACATCGTTCAGACTGGAAGTACAGGCAATTGCCGAAACAATGAATACAGATAAAACCAATTATACCGCTGTTAAACAAATCCTTACACTTAACGATGATGAAGCTACAATGTATGTGCGCTCGAAAAAATCAACATCGTGGGGAAGCTGGATGAAACTGGCGTCAATTGTAAGTGGTGCATTTGTCTGTATAAGAAGTGCTGAAAGTACCACAGCACAGAAAACTACAGCGGACAATACATGGGAAATCCTTAAACTTGATGAAAAAATTTCAAGCAGAAATGAGGATGTTGCCTTGCGCTTATCCTCAGGGTCTGATGTCGGAAAAATTCAATGCTTGAAAAATGGAACAGTAATTCTCAATGGTTCGGTAAGAGCTAATAACGGTCTGACCGCAGGTGATATGTTGTCTGTTCGATTTGTTAAATTTTCAAATGGCTCATCATACGCTTCAGAGCTACAGGGTGTGTGGGATGCAATAGAACCAGCAACTAACAAGGCTATAACAGTTACAACACCTAATTTGATGATTGATGTAGAAGCAAATGATAGGATTGCAATGCAAGTTAGGACAACGCACAGCAATACCACGATAATGGGAACAGATTCCATTCTTACAATACAATACTTATAAAAAGGTGATAACAATGGCAAATTACACGGTAGATGGAAAAAATTACAAGGCTAATGATGGGTTTATGTTTCGTAGTCTGAAAAGTGGCATGCTTGTCAAGGCATTCAGAATGTCAAAGAATGCCAGCATAGATGATTATGAAATTGTGCCAGAAGTCAAAGAACCCGACCAGCCCACAAGCACCTATGAAGTTGTTTCCAACGAACAGGCGCTGACGGAACTTATGGAGGTGATTAACGATGTATAAATCAGACCTCGACAAAGCCAAACAGGCTATTGCAGAATCAAAAGAAAAAGCAAAAGACATGGAAATTATTGCCGAGGAACTTCGTGCCTTACCGAAAGGTCAGCTGAAAAAGCTCCAGGCGAGCGAACGCTTAACAGGTGTTCTGACAAAATATGGGGTTACTTTATGATTAAATCCCTGATTTTAACGGTAATAAATTCATTCATCTATAACATCGCCCTGCCATTATGGGCGGTGTTTATTTATTTCAGAGGAAAGTGAGTAAAAAAACTATGAAACACATAATCGCAACAGTCGCCAGCGCTATCAGCTGTGCTATATCATTCATTTTCGGGGATTGGAACATAATGCTGATAATCCTCTCCGTTCTCATTATGCTTGACATTGTGTCGGGCGTAATAATGACCTGCATTTTCAAAAAATCGCCCAAAACTGCGAGTGGTGCATTCAGCTCAGAAGTTGGTTATAAGAGCGTATTTAAAAAGTTAGGTATTTACATCGCAGTTATTATTGGTCATCTTTGCGATGTTTGCCTTGATGTTAATTTTATCAGAACAGCAGTTATTTTTTACTTTATCGCAAATGAAATGGGTTCAATAATTGAAAATTTAACTATAATTGGCGTTCCTATGCCGCCTATTATTTGCGATGCAATTGATGTCATAAAATCAAAAGGCAGTACAAGAATGAACGAATCCGCAGAGACTATTGATGATTATTCTGACATTACAGCGCTGACAGACGGCTATGAGCCTACCGACATCGAAGAGGGTGGTGGTTGTGATGAATAATCTGATAAAGCTTATTTTTAAAGGCAACGAAAATGAGATTTACATAACATCGCCCTACGGTTCAAGACCCACTATCACAACCACAGCAGGGGAGACAGCGCCATTTCATAACGGTGTAGATTACGGCACTAACGGTAAGAAACTGCCTCAGTATGCCATTGAGGACGGAACCGTGTTATCTTGCGGCACTGACTACGATAACGGCGGTGCACTGTATGTGTGGATAAGCTACCCGAGGATAGGCAAAAAGCTCCTTCATTATCACCTTGATTCAATAGCAGTTAAGAAAGGACAGAAAGTCGAAAAGGGTACGCTGATCGGAAAGACAGGCATGACAGGCAAGGCAACAGGTGTACATCTTCATTTAGGCGTGAAAGATATTATCACCGATAAATATGAAGACCCCGAAGCGTTCGGCAAGAAATACACCGAACCTGTTGAATACCTTAAAAAAGGCGACCACAACAATAAGGTGCTTGCCTACAAGGGATTGCTTATTGCATTAAAGGCAATGAGCGTAATCAGCCAGTCCGTTGATAACAACAATGTGTTTGGTGCTGGCACGGAGAAGGCAACAAAGCAGATTCAGAAAGCTGCAGGTCTGACCCAGGACGGCCTTGTTGGGCCCAAGACACTTAAAGCTGCTATTGACCTTATTGCCAAGAAAATGACAGCTTAAAAAAGAATAAAAGGTAATAGCCCTCGAAAGTTCTCAAAAAGAGCCTTCGGGGGCGTTTTTTGCTTTTATAGAGATTCTAAATTTGTTAGTTACCTGTTAGTTACTTGTTAGTTACCGTGAAAAACTGCCACAATTTTTAAGGATTTTAAAAAGAAAAAATCCCGAAAACACGAGGTTTTCGGGATGTATTGAGAACGGAAAGTTATCTCTTTGAGAACTGGGGAGCACGACGTGCGCCTTTGAGACCGTATTTCTTTCTCTCTTTCATTCTGGGGTCTCTTGTGAGAAGGCCAGCCTTCTTGAGTGTGGGACGAAGTGCCTCATCATACTGAAGAAGAGCTCTTGAAATACCATGACGGATTGCGCCAGCCTGACCTGTAACGCCGCCACCTGCTACACGGCAAACGATGTCGAACTTCTCTGTTGTGCCTGTGAGCTCGAGAGGCTGACGAACGATAAGCTTAAGTGTATCAAGTCCGAAATAATCGTCAATTTCTCTGTCGTTGATAATTACTTTACCTGTGCCTGCATATACACGAACTCTTGCGATAGATTTCTTTCTGCGGCCAGTACCGTAAAAATAAGGATTTGAATCGTACATTATATTAGCCTCCCTTCATTAAAGTTCCCAAGCTTCGGGCTTCTGAGCCTCATGCTTGTGCTCTGCACCAGCATATACACGAAGACGTGTAAGAGCATCTCTGCCGATAACTGTGTCGGGAATCATACCTTTTACTGCAAGTTCCATAGCAAATGTGGGCTTTGAACGCATAAGAGTGCTGTACTTAACCTTTTTCATATTGCCGATGTAACCTGTGTGATGATAATACATTTTCTGATTGAGCTTGTTGCCTGTAAGAACTGCTTTGTCAGCGTTGATGATGATAACATGATCGCCGCAGTCAACATGGGGAGCAAACTCGGGCTTGTGCTTACCACGAAGAAGAACAGCTGCCTGAGCTGCTACACGGCCCATGGGCTTGCCTGCTGCGTCGAGCACATACCACTTGCGAACTATTTCGCCTGCTTTAGGCATATAAGTTGACATAAACTTACCTCCGTTTATTTTTTACTGCTCGAATATACTACCACAAACCCCAATCTATGTCAACAACTTTTTTTGGATTTTTTAATTTAAAACTTCAATGCTCAATTTTTCTCCGTTTTTCTCGTTTTTTCATATATAATGCTCAATTATTATTTTTAAAAAATTTTTTATGAAACAAAAAATATCAAACATATTGCCTTTTTCATCATAAAATGATAAAATAATCTGTAATGATTTTAATTATTCGGAGGATATTATTATGAATTCACAGCTTGATATGCCCGTAAAGGGCGATACCGTTGCTATTATGAAAACAAACAAAGGCACAATCAAAATAAAGCTTTTTGCAGATAAAGTGCCCAACACAGTTGATAACTTCACAACCCTTGCAAAGCAGGGATATTATGAGGGCATCATCTTCCACCGTGTTATCAAAGATTTTATGATTCAGGGCGGCGACCCTACAGGCACAGGTCGTGGTGGCGAAAGTAAATGGGGCAGACCTTTCCCTGATGAATTTGACATTTCACTTCACAACCTTAATGGTGCTCTTTCAATGGCTAATGCTGGCCCCAACACAAACGGCAGCCAGTTCTTCATTGTTCAGACAAAGACTGTTGACCCTGCACTTCTTGAGCAGATGGAAGAAATCGGCGACAGAATGTTCCCTGCACAGACAATTGAGGATTACAAAAAGGTTGGCGGAACACCCTGGCTTGATTTTAAGCACAGCGTATTCGGTCAGGTTTATGAAGGCATGGATGTTGTTGATGCTATCGCTGATTCAAGAGTTGATATGCTCGATAAGCCATTTGATGATATAGTTATTGAAAAGATTGATATTGAAGTTTTATAATCTGCGGAGGGTCTATGTTTTTGCCGATAACGCCCGCTGAAGTTAAAGAGCGGGGATGGGAAAAAGTTGATTTTGTATATGTAACGGGTGATGCTTATGTTGACCACCCCAGCTTTGGTGCGTCCATAATCACAAGGGTGCTTGAAGCTGAGGGCTACCGTGTTGCAGTGCTTGCACAGCCGAATTGGCGAACTCTTGATGATTTCAAGAAATTTGGCAAACCTGAACTGGGCTTTCTTGTCAGCTCTGGCAATATAGACTCAATGGTTGCCCATTACACTGCGGCAAAAAAGAAGCGCAGCCATGATGCATATTCCCCGGGAAAAATTATGGGTCTGCGCCCCGATAGAGCCGTTATTGTTTATTGTAACAAAATAAGAGAAGCATATGGCGATATTCCTATTATTATAGGTGGTCTTGAGGCATCACTTCGCCGATTTGCTCATTATGATTATTGGGATGATAAAATCCGCCGTTCAATTATTTTTGATTCACAGGCAGATATTCTTACATACGGTATGGGCGAGAATCAGACAATTGAAATTTGTCGCAGACTTTCAAACGGTGAGCCTGTTTCATCTATAAGGGATGTCCGTGGCACTTGCTATGTTTGCGATACTGCCGAAACTCCCTATGGCGGCAAAGAATGTCCGTCATACGAAAACTGTCTTAAAAGCAAGAAAGAATATGCCATTTCCTGTCGAATTGAGCAGGATGAGCAGGATCATATAAGAGGAAAGCTTGTTAAGCAAAGGCACGGAAATAAGATGCTTGTGCAGAATCCGCCTATGGCACCGCTCACACAAGAGGAGTTGGATTGGGTTTATTCGCTCCCTTATGAGAGAAATTATCACCCTGTTTATGAAAGTCAGGGTGGCGTGCCTGCTATTGAAGAGGTTAAATTCTCTATTACTCATAATAGAGGCTGCTTCGGTGCGTGTAATTTTTGCTCAATCGCATTCCATCAGGGCAGATATATCACCACAAGAAGTAAGGCTTCGATTGTGAATGAAGCAAAGCTTCTCACTCAGATGCCCGATTTCAAGGGATATATCCACGATATTGGCGGCCCTACAGCAAATTTCAGAAGAACATCCTGCCTTAAACAGATTGAACTTGGCTTATGTAAAGGTAAAAAATGCCTTGCACCTAAGCCTTGTAAGGCTCTTGAAGCAGACCACACAGAATACCTTGATATTCTCCGCACTGTCAGAGAGCTTCCAAAAATCAAAAAGGTGTTTATCCGTTCTGGTATCAGATATGACTATATGCTCAAAGACAAGGACGATACATTTTTCAGAGAGCTTGTTAAGTACCATGTAAGCGGTCAGCTCAAGGTTGCACCGGAGCATTGTTCTGCCGCTGTGCTTGATAAAATGGGCAAACCTCACATAGAAGCTTATGTTGATTTCTCAAAGAAGTATTTTGAATTAAGCAATGATGCAGGCAAGGAGCAGTACCTTGTGCCTTACCTTATGTCATCACACCCCGGCAGTACATTAAAGGATGCTGTGGAGCTTGCTGTGTTCCTTAATAAAAGGCATATAAGACCCGAGCAGGTGCAGGATTTCTACCCCACACCGGGTACAATCTCAACCTGTATGTTTTACACAGGGCTTGACCCCTATACAATGGAAGAAGTCTATGTTGCCAAAACTCCAAAGGAAAAGGCTTTGCAGAGAGCGTTATTGCAATATTATAATCCAGATAACAAAGCTCTTGTTATACAGGCACTTCATATGACAGGCAGAGAGGATTTAATCGGATTCTCTGATAAATGCCTTGTTAAGCCCGACCCCAACCGTAACTCAAACGGAAACAATTCTTATAAAAGGCAGGGGAAAAAGCCCTATGTCAAAAAGAACGGTAAATATAAAAAATAAAAAGATATTGATTGCAGCGGTAGTCTTGGCGGCTATCGTTGCAATTTCTGCTTTAATTTCCGAAAGTGTATGGAACTCTATATTTGTTAAAGCAGGTCTTGCACCCAAGCCTTATGTCAGTGCACCAATGACGGTTCATTTTGTTGATGTGGGGCAGGGGGATTGCACGCTTATTACCACCGATAAAGGCGAAACGATACTGATTGATTCGGGCGAAGAAATCAAGGCACAGAATGTGATAAATTACCTTAAAAATTTATCTGTCAACGAGCTTGATTACTGTATTGTTACCCATCCTCATTCTGACCATTACGGCGGAATGTTAAAAATCATCAATGAAGTGCCTGCAAAGAGAGTGATTATGCCAAAGCTAAGCGGAGAAAGCACTCCCACTGACAGCTACTATAAAAGCTTCGTTTCGTATGCTAAAAATAACTGCAAAGGTCTGTACTTTGTCTCATCTTATCAAAAGATAAATTTAAGTGAAGCCGAGCTTGAGTTATATCCGCCTGTTTCGCAGGATGATGAGCTGAACGAAATGTCCCTTGTAGTGAAAGCATCATATAAAGACGGCTCATTCCTCATAACAGGCGATTGCTCCGAAAGTGAAGAAAAGGAGCTTATGAGAAAATACTCTGCTGATGAGTTTAATGCGAATGTTTTAAAAGCAGGACATCACGGCAGTAAAACATCATCGTCTGATGAATGGCTCGACGCAGTGAAACCTGATATATGCGTAATCACCGCAGGCAAATATAACAGCTATGATTTACCACACGAAGACACAATCGAAAAGCTTGAAAAACGCAAAATAAAAATCCTGCGTACAGACATTTGCGGCAATATAGTTTTTGATTGTGATGAAGAAACAATCACCATGCGATAATCTTTATATTTTCTTTACTTTTTCAAAATAAAAAATTGATAATCCGATGCTATTATAAATAAAAAGCTTCGGAGGATGTTATGAAAACTATATTTAAAAATAGAAAAATTAAAGTATTCATCTGCGCAGTTTTAGTTATTTGTTTTGTGTGCGTGGCAGTGGCTCTCAGTATAAATTTTTATGTTAAAGCTACGCAGAAAAACAAAATAATCACAACAGAAAAAGCGGCAGAGCTACAGGATGTTGATTGCATTATTGTCCTCGGCTGTAAGGTGAATGATGATGGCACTCCCAGCGATATGCTTCGGGATAGATTAACAAGGGGAATAGAGCTTTACGGAGTAAGTGCGGCACCAAAAATTATTATGAGCGGCGACCACGGCAGAGAGAATTATGACGAAGTAAATGTAATGAAAAATTATGCTATGGAATATGGCATCCCGTCAGAAAATATTTTTATGGATCATGCAGGCTTTTCCACCTATGAAAGCATCTACCGAGCAAGGGATATTTTCTGTGCTAAAAGAATAATAATAGTCAGCCAGAATTATCATCTTTACAGAGCTCTTTATATTGCAGAAAAATTAGGCGTTGAGGCATACGGCGTTGATTCGGATTATCATATTTACCGTGGTGCGTGGAAAAATGAATGTCGTGAAATCCTTGCAAGAAACAAAGATTTTTTCAAAGCAATTGTTAAACCTGAGCCTACATTTTTAGGCGAAAAAATCCCCGTCAGCGGAGACGGAAATCTGACCGCAGGATAAGAGAAAAATTTTGATAATATTTGCAATAAAATTCCTCTGTTTTCTTGACAAAGCAGAGGAATTGTTTTATAATTTTATTGTTATATTTAAACGGCTTTGACGGGATTAAGCCTGTTTCACTGCACAGAGAAATAAAGCCTTGGCTGAAAGCTTTATTCGTTATGTGAGATATGCCCGCCATCCCTGAGCCTGAAGTGATGAACTTCACGTACGCCTGCGTTAAAGGCTTTGAGAGGTGCACTTTGCACAATTCGGGTGGTACCGCGGTTTTTCCCGTCCCGAAATGTTCAAGGGGTATCTTTATTTATTTTTAAGGAGATTTTTATTATGCAGTGGACAGGTCTTAATCAGTTGAGAGAAATGTATCTCTCTTTCTTTGAAAGCAAAGGTCATATGCGCCTTCCCAGCTTTCCTCTTGTTCCTCAGGGGGATAAGAGTATCCTCCTCATCAATGCAGGTATGACACCTATGAAAAAGTATTTCACAGGCGAAATTACTCCTCCTAAAGAGAGAGTTACAACCTGCCAGAAATGTATCCGCACACCTGATATTGAAAATGTTGGCAAAACTGCACGCCATGGCACATTCTTTGAAATGCTCGGCAACTTCTCATTTGGCGATTATTTCAAAAATGAAGCAACAGCATGGGCATGGGAATTTTTCACAAAGAAGCTTGAAATTCCCGCAGACAAGCTTTATATAAGCGTTTATACAGACGATGACGAAGCCTATGACATTTGGACTCAGAAAGTTGGCGTTGACCCATCACACATGGTTCGCTTCGGTAAAGAAGATAACTTCTGGGAGCACGGTGCAGGTCCCTGCGGTCCTTGCTCGGAGATTTATTTTGACCGTGGACCCGAAAAAGGCTGCGGCAGCCCCGATTGCAAGGTTGGCTGTGAATGTGATAGATATGTTGAGGTTTGGAACCTTGTTTTCACACAGTTTGAAAATGACGGCAAAGGCAACTATTCACGCCTTGCAAGGCCAAATATCGACACAGGTATGGGTCTTGAAAGACTTGCTTGCGTAATGCAGGGTGTTGACAACATCTTTGAGGTTGACACAATTCAGAACACAATGAAGCACATCATTGAAATTTCAGGTGTTAATTATCATGATGACCCCGAAAAGGATGTTTCACTTCGTGTTATCACTGACCATATCAGAAGCACAACATTTATGATTAGCGATGGTGTTATGCCTTCAAACGAGGGCAGAGGTTATGTTCTTCGCCGACTTCTCAGAAGAGCCGCACGCCATGGCAGATTACTTGGTATTGACAGACCATTCCTTGCAGAGGTTTGCGAAACTGTTATTAAAGACAGTGGCGATGCTTATCCTAACCTTAAAGATAAGCACGATTTCATTATAAAAGTTATTCAGACCGAAGAAGAGAACTTCGGCAAAACAATTGACGCAGGTCTTAATCAGCTTTCACAGATGATTGAGCAGGCAGATTCATCCGTTCTCAGCGGTGAAGATGCTTTCAAGCTTTCAGATACATTCGGCTTCCCCATTGACCTTACTAAAGAAATCCTCAGCGAAAAAGGTATGACAGTTGATGAGGAGAAATTCAAAGAGCTTGTTATTCAGCAGAGAAAGCGTTCCCGTGATGCTCACAAGGGCGCAGGCAAAGAGGGCTGGGACAACGCAGGTGTTGTTACAAAAGGTCTCCCTGCAACCGTTTTTGAGGGTTACACAGGCACAGAATCAGATGGCAAAATCGTTTCAATTATCGTTGACGGCGAAAGAAAAGAATTCCTTGAGCCCGATACTGATGCCGCACTTGTTCTTGATAAAACCGCATTCTATGGCGAAGGCGGCGGTCAGGTAGGCGACAGCGGTGTTATTTCAAACGACAGCTTCACTTTTGAGGTTGCACAGACAGCTAAAACAAACGATGGCGTTTTCCTCCATTACGGCAGAATTATTTCAGGCGAAAGCCTTTCTGTTGGTGATGAGGTTAAGGCAAGTGTTGACGCAGAGCGCAGAGCCGCTATTGCAAGAAACCACACAGCCGCTCATCTTCTTCAGGCAGCATTAAGAAAGAACTTAGGCTCTCATGTTGAGCAGGCTGGTCAGCTTGTTAATGAGAATGCTGTAAGATTTGACTTCTCACATTTCACAGCTCTCACAGCTGAAGAGATTAAAAGGGTTGAGGACGATGTAAACGAGTTTATCCTCGGCGCAAACGATGTTACTATGACAGAAATGCCCATTGATGAAGCAAAGAAAATGGGTGCTATGGCTCTTTTCGGAGAGAAATACGGCGATGTTGTAAGAGTTGTTAAAGCTGGAGATTTCTCAGTTGAGCTTTGCGGTGGTACTCATGTTTCAAACAGCGGTAAGCTTGGTCTTTTCAAGATTGTTTCTGAATCAAGCGTTGCAGCTGGTGTGCGCAGAATCGAGGGCGTAACAGGTAAGGGTGTTCTTGATTATATCAACAATCAGAATGCACTTATTGCTTCAACTGCACAGGTACTTAAAATCGGCAATCCCTCAGAGCTTAAAAATAAAGCAACTTCTGTTATGGCAGAAATCAAAGCTAAGGATGACGAAATCAAATCACTCACAGCAGAGCTTACAGAGCTTCGCTCAGGCAGTATGTTTGATAATGCAAAGGAAGTTGGCGGACTTAAAGTTATTGCCGCTTCAGCAGGCGAAGTTTCTGTTGACGAGCTTCGTCAGCTTGGTGATAAAGCAAAAGAAGCAGGCGAAAATGTTGTTGCTGTTTTTGCAGGTATCAACTCTGCAAAGGGCACTGCAAACTTTGCAGTAAGCTGTGGTAAAGAGGCTATTGCCAAGGGCGTAAAAGCAGGCGATGTTGTTAAAAAGGTTGCTCAGCTTGCGGGCGGTAACGGCGGCGGAAAGCCCGACTTTGCAATGGCTGGCGCAAAGAATATTGAAAAAATCGGCGATGCACTTGATGCCGCAGAGGGTATTGTTGCTTCGCTTATAAAATAAGGAGGATATGTATGGATTGCTTATTCTGCAAAATAATCGCTGGTGAAATTCCATCAGCAAAGGTTTATGAGGACGATACTGTTTTCGCTTTCAGAGATATTGAGCCTCAGGCACCTGTTCATGTTCTGATTGTTCCCAAAGAGCATATTGCATCAGCTGACGAAATCAATGAAAGCAACAGTGCAGTTGTTGCTCACATTTTTGAGGTTGCGGCAAAAATTGCTAAAGATGAGGGACTTACAGACGGCTACAGAATCGTTAATAACTGCGGTGATAGCGCAGGTCAGACCGTTAAACATCTTCACTTCCATCTTATGGGCGGCAGAAACTTCACTTGGCCGGCAGGCTGATAATAAAAACGGAGGAATTTTAAAATGGCAGTTTATAAAATGAATATTGCAGGACTTGAAAGAGAGCTTACTCTTTGCCCTGTAAGTGATACACTTGATATTGGCGCTTTCATTATTTTTGGCGATGTTGAGCTGACAGTTGCAGCAGCCAAAGAGCTTATTGAAAAATGCCCCGATTTTGATTATATCGTTACTCCCGAAGCAAAGAGCATTCCTCTTGCTTATGAGATTTCAAGACAGTCAGGTAAGAAATATTTTGTTATCCGCAAAAAGCCAAAGGTTTATATGACAAACCCTGTTACTGTTGAGGTTAAGTCAATCACAACAGCTTCTGTTCAGACTCTTATTCTTGACAGTGCTGATGGTGAGCAGATGAGAGGTAAAAAGGTTCTCGTTATTGATGATGTTATTTCAACTGGCGAATCTCTTGCCGCTGTTGAAAAGCTCCTTGAAAAATTTGATGTTAATATCGTTGCAAAAGCCGCTGTTCTTGCAGAGGGCGACGCAGCAGACAGAGATGACATCGTTTTCCTTGAGAAACTTCCCTTATTCTTTAAATAATTAAAATGAGCAGTTTAAAGTATCGACCTATGGCAGTTGTGGGATTCACTGCGCTGATAATAATGTTTATCTGTATTGTTTCAGATTTTATTTTCAGCGGCGGTCTGGTTTTCCTTGCCATAGGTGCGGTATCTGCCCTTATTTTGATTATTTCAGGCTCTTTTAAAAAGCAACCAGTTCTTGCTTATATCTGTGCGGCAATGATTTTTGCAGGTGTGCTTTTAATGAGTGAATCTCTTTTCGGTATTGACACTGCAAAAGAACTTTATGGCAGTGAACACAGCGTTACCGCCGTTGTTACTGACGATTCATACGAGCATAATAATTCAAACTCGTATGTGCTTAAAACTAAGACTGTTGACGGTCAGAAAGTTAAAGAAAATATACTTGTTTATTCCAAAACTTCTTTTGATTTTGAAGTTGGCGATACTGTTTCGTTTAAAGCGAAACTGCTTGATAACACAAGCAAAAATGATTTTTCAAGCAGACTTTCGGCTATCGCAAACAAAGAGTATATTTATGCTTTTCTTTCAAGCTCTATCAAGGTTAATCTTGTTGAAAAAGGGAACGGCACAATACAGCATTTTCTTCACCTTATAAGAAGCAGAGTAAAGCAGGGGATTTATTCTTTCCTGTCGGGCGAAGAGGGTGCCGTAACTGTTGCTATGCTGATTGGCGATAAAAGCGATATCAGCTCAGAACTTAAAAATTCTTTTAGCGATTCTGGTATTTCACACCTTTTTGCGGTTTCAGGTCTGCACCTTTCTGTGTGGATTATGAGCCTTTATACATTACTTAAAAAGTTTACAAAACGGCGCAGATTACCTGAAATAATATCAATAATTTTCACATTGTTTTTTGCCGCACTTACAGGCTTCACCGCCTCTGTTTGCAGAGCGGGGTTAATGCTTGTGCTGGTGCTTATTTCAAAAATAGTTGATGAAGATAACGATTCATTAAATTCACTGGGCATAGCGGTGTTTGTGATTCTTATAGCAAATCCGATGACAGCGGTCAGCGTTTCCCTGCTCCTTTCTTTTTGTGCAACGCTTGGAATTATCACTGCGTTTCCACCTGTTGAGTGCAAAATTTCACAAATGCTTTTCACCGTTAAAAATAAGCGTGTAAAAGAAATAATAAAATACTTTGTGTGCCTTATGGCAATCAGCTTTTGCGCTTCACTTTTTACATTGCCCGTTACATCATTTTTTATTGGAAAAGTGTCTATAATCGCACCTGTTACAAATATGCTGGTGTCCCTTGCCGCAACATCTCAGATGATTTTAGGCGGTGTAACATCACTGCTCTTGCCTGTTAAATTTCTCGCAAGACCGTGCGCTTTTCTGTGCGGAATACTTGCAAAATATGTAATTTTCGTGGCAAACTTTTTATCAGATATTCCCTATTGCTCAGTAAAGACAGATTCAGTTTATTTTAGGGTGGCTCTGATAATAATTTTAACAGGAATTATCTGCACAGTGATGCTTATTAAAGATTCTAAAAAACGCCTTATCTCGTCGGTTTGCATTGTCCTTTCTGTTGCGGTTCTCAGCGGTGTATCGTTTTTACTTTTAAAAAATGACACAACATCTGTTAAAATTTTCAACACTGATGGCATGACAATTCAGATAAGCAACGGTTCACATAATGTGATTCTCGGCTGTGGCGGAAGTGAAAGGTATCCGCAGGATGATCTTGATTTTCAGAATATCGAAAAAGCTGATTTGCTTTTATTGCCAGACAGAAATGAAAACAACAGTTCAATGTATATGTATTTCATCGAAAACTGCAATCCAGAAATTGTTGTAAGCGGTGAAGAAAATCAATCGGTCGGTCTGATGAGAAATGACTATAAAATTGCACCGAATTTTCAGTTTATCCCGTGGGAAAATTCGTCAATTGAGTTTGTGAAAATCGGCAAAAATTCTTTTGCAAAATTCAAAGAAAACGATACAGAAATTCTGATAATTTTCAGCTTGAATAATTCAGAAAAAATACCCGAAGAATTTCTCGAATCAGACATACTTATTGTGTCAGATTCTGTCCCTGAGGATTTTGATTTTTCAATGTTTAACAGTGTTATTGTAAGCTCCACGAAAAAAGGAACTGCAAAAACAATTAACAATATAAATAATCAAAATATTTTAACTGTCTGTGATTTTGCAGATGTTGAAATTTCTTTAAATAAAAACGAAGAAGTAAAATATTTTTATGATGAGAGGTGAGCTCCCATGCCGTCAATTAACGAAAGCGAATTAAAAAAGCAGATTAAATCACGCAATTTCAGCAATGTGTATTTAATCTATGGCAATGAAAGCTATTTAAAAAATCATTATTTTAATCTGTTAATAAAAAGAGCTGTTGATGAAGCTTTTAAAGACTTCAATCTGCATATATTTCAATCCCCGTCAAATGTGGAGGATATAACCCTTGCGGCAGAGGCAATGCCCATGATGAGCGAGCGCACCTGTGTTGCTATTAAAGACTTAAAACTTTCTGATTTAGGCGAAAACGGCAGAAAAGATTTGGTGGATTTTATTGCTGATATTCCCGAAACCTGCGTTGTAATTATCGGATTTCTTACAACCGAGGCGGAGGGAAAAGGTTGGAAGGAGCTACTTTCTGCCTGTGAAAAATACGGAAATTCGATTCGTCTTGACAAAATGAGCAGGGCAGATTTGATAAAATATGTTGTGAAAGGTGCTTCTTCAAGAGGCTGCACAATTGACAACCGTGTTGCAGATTATTTTGTTTCGCTTGTTGGTGATGATTTAACTGCAATTCTTAATGAACTTGAAAAACTTTGCGCCAATGCTGGCGGCGGAGCAATCACAAGAGCAAATGTTGACGCTGTAACAGTTAAAAATGTTGAAGTTAAAATATTTGAGCTTTCAAAAAATCTTGTAACAGGTAATTGCGATAAAGCTTTTTCAATTCTCGATTCTCTTCTCAAACAGCGTGAAGAGCCTATCTCAATTATGGGCACAATTATAATGTGCTATGTTGATATGTACAGGGCAAAGGTCGCCTCAACAGGCGGTCGCAGACCCGAAGAATTATTAAAAGTTTTTAACTATGGAAAGAGCGATTTCAGATTAAGAAACGGCGCAAAAAATGCCTCAAAAATGTCTTTGGGAATGTTGAGAGAAAGCATTGAAGTTCTCGCAAAAGCGGACGAAAATTTAAAGTCAACTTCTATAGACCAGCGTCTTATTCTTGAAGAAACAATGATAAAACTTTTTTTGATTGCCAATGGTGAAAAAGTATGCTGAAAACAGATAAAATAATAGTGGTTGAGGGCAAGTATGACAAAATAAAATTAAGCTCAATAATTGATGCTGTTATAATTGCCACAGATGGATTCTCAATTTTTAAAGACAAAGAAAAACAAAAATTTTTAAGAAAACTTTCTGAAAAGAAAGAAATTGTAATCCTTACAGACAGCGACTCTGCGGGCTTTGTTATAAGAAATTTTCTCAGCGGAATTTTACCAAAAAGTAAGATAATAAATGCGTATATTCCCGATATTTTTGGCAAAGAAAAAAGAAAAACAGAAGCCTCTAAAGAGGGCAAGTTAGGCGTTGAGGGTGTGCCTGCCGAAACAATAAAAGATGCACTTCAAAAAGCAGGGGTTCTTGTTTCAGAAGAGAATGAAAATAAGAAGCTCGTTACGAAGCAGGATTTTTATTCTGACGGATTAACAGGTGGAGCGGACAGCAAAGAGAAACGACTTCGCCTTTTAAAACATCTTGATTTACCGCAGAAAATGACAACCAATGCAATGATAGAAATTATAAATACTTTCATGAGTTATGATGATTACAAAAAAGCAGTTGAAGAGATAGAAAAGAGGTAATGAAAAATGCGTATAGGTCATGGTTATGATGTTCATAAATTGGTTGAGGGCAGAAAGCTTATTATGGGTGGTGTTGAAATTCCCTATGAAAAAGGTCTTTTAGGTCATTCAGATGCCGATGTTTTGCTCCACGCCATATCAGATGCACTTTTGGGTGCGGCGGCTCTTGGTGATATTGGCGGAATGTTCCCTGATAATGACCCGCAATATAAGGGTGCAGACAGCCTCATTCTTTTAAAAAAGGTTGCCGAAAGGCTCAATGAAAGCGGCTATAAAGTGGGCAATATTGATGCAACTGTTATTGCGCAGAATCCTAAAATGAAACCGCATATTGAAAAAATGCGTCTTAATATTGCAGATGCCTGCGGAGTTGATGTTTCTTGTGTTTCAGTTAAAGCCACAACAGAGGAATGGCTGGGATTCACAGGAAGTGGAGAGGGGATTTCAGCTCACGCAGTGTGTATCATACTTTAACATAATGTAAAATTTTATTTAATATAGTTGAAAAGATGCAACTGTTGTGATAGAATAACAACTCATTTATAAAAGGTTATGGGATAAAAATATGAATGATTTTTTAACTAATGTTTCTGATATAATCGGTCGCCTTGGCGCACTGTTTAAATCATACAATTTTGTGCTCGATACAATTGATATTTTAATTGTAGCGTTTGTTATTTTTCTCCTTATCAGATTTTTGAGGGAGAGTCGTGCACTTTATGTGATTAAGGGAGTAATACTGATCCTTGTAGCATATTTCGTTGTGAAGCTCCTTGGTATGCAGGCCAGCTCATTCCTCTTTAAGAATGTTATGGATAACGCTCTTCTTATTCTTCTTATTCTCTTTTCTCCAGATATTCGCCATGCTCTTGAAAGTGTTGGCAGAAGCCGAGTATCATTTTTTAGAATATTTGGATTAAATCAGAGCAAATCAAAAGACCAGCGCAACAAAAAGGCAATGAGCGAAATCTGCAAAGCCTGCGCTGATATGGCAAGTAAAAAAATCGGTGCAATTATTGTTTTAGAAAGAGATACTCCTGTGGCAGACCACATCAATGCTTCTACTCCAATAGATGCTGAGGTAACAAAGGAGCTTATCGGTAGTTTGTTCTTCCCCAATTCACCGCTTCATGATGGCGCAGTTGTTATAAGAGACAGCCGAATCGTTTCCGCTGGCGGAATACTTCCGCTTACAGAAAACACAGACCTTAGCTCTGAATTAGGCACAAGGCACCGTGCTTCACTTGGTCTTAGTGAACAGTGCGATGCAGTTGTGGTTGTTGTTTCAGAGGAACGAGGTCAGATTTCGATTGCGCACAAAGGTTTTCTTAACAGAGATATTTCTGAGGGTGAGCTTTATGATAAGTTGTCAGAATATTTCGCTCCTGTTGATTTGATAAAAAACAAAAAAATAATGACAGGAAGGAGAAAAGCAGACAATGAGTAAAGAAAAAAGAAAAGAATCTTCAAGGATTCTTACACTTTTAAGAAATGACCGCTTTGTTATGATTCTTTCTCTCGTTTTAGCAGTTATTTTCTGGGCTGGTGTGTGTGTTTCGTTATCTCCTCAAACAATAAGTGTTATTAAAGATGTTCCTATTGTTATTGATATGGAAAATTCTGTTCCCGATTCTTGCGGATTGCAGATATTTGGCGATGACAATTTCACAGTTGATATTACTGTAAGCGGCAGCCGTTATGTTATTGGCGAAAATCTTTTATCTGCAAAGGATTTTAAAGTAATAGCCGTAACATCAAATGTCAACAGTTCTGGCTTGCATCCACTTCAGGTAAAGGTTTCCAAGGTGAATGAGGACGCTAATTTTACAATCGACAGCATTTCTGAAAGCTCAATCAATGTTTATTTTGATGTTTTAACAAAATCAGAAATTCCTGTTACCGTTAAGCTTAATAAACAGGATTTTGTTAAACCGGGATATATAACAGATGAAAACTATATACTTGAGGATGAAAAAGTAACGGTAAGCGGTGCGGCAACAGAAATTGCACAGCTTGATTCTGTTATTGCGGATGTTCAGATTTCTGATAATGAACTTTCTACAACCACAACTTACAGTGCGCCGCTCACAGCATATAATAAGGCAGGTACGCCTCTTAAATATGTTCAGATAAATGGGCAGGATAATGCCGAAATCAGCGTAAATGTTCCTGTTTACAGAATGGGAAGCCACGGACTTGATGTGAAATTCACAAATACTCCGCCGATGTATTCAAAAAATGCTGATTCTTATTTGAAATATTCATTCTCTCCGTCCAGCCTTAATATTGCTGTTTTACAAAATGGAACTGCGGCAGACAAAATAAATATTGGCGAGATAGATTTTTCACAGGTTAAAGCGGGGGAGAATAAATTCAAATTCAACCTTGATGATGTGAAAAATATAAAGGCAGACAGCACAAAGGTCAAAACAGTGGATGTCAGCTTTGATATGGAAAAGATTGCAACTAAAAAAGTTGACCTTATTATGGATAATCTGTCCGTCCTTAATGTTCCCGATGAAAACAATATAAAGTTTTATAATACATCTGTGAATGTTACTCTTTATGGCAAAAAAGCAGAGCTTGAAAAGCTTGATTCTGCTTCGCTTACAGCTTCAATTGACCTTGAAGAAAACACTGTAACTGAAAACAACGGAAGATATGAGGGCCCGATTCGCATAAAAAATGCCGATAGCTGCTGGATTTATGGCACATATGAGCTTGCATATACTTTGACAAAATAAAATATAAAATCATATTATCCCCTGCGGATTCATATTTATTGAATATATGAATACCGGAGGGGAGATTTTTTTGATTGATTCCGTTGAGGCAAGAGCTGTAGAACTGGGTGAATATATAGTTAAAAATAGGGCAACAGTAAGAATGACTGCTGATGTGTTTTCTGTGTCAAAATCAACGGTACATATTGATGTTACAAAAAGATTAAGAAATATTGATTCGTCGCTCTATTTAAAGGTTCGTGAAATTCTTGATGTTAATAAAGCTCAAAGGCATATCAGAGGAGGTATGGCAACAAAAGAGAAATATAAAAATCTCAACATGGGAAAGGAGAATGTTTGACTATGTGCGGAATAGCAGGGCAGGTGTCTTTTACAGAAAACCTGCTGAAATATAAAGATTCTTATTATAGAATGTCTGAAACGCTGAAAGACAGAGGGCCTGACCAGAATGGAGAATATTTTTCGCCTGTTGCATCTCTGATTCACAGGCGACTTGCCGTTGTTGATATTGAAAAAGGCACTCAGCCTATGATATACGAAAAAAACGGTGAAAAATACATCCTTGTTTATAACGGTGAGCTTTATAACACCGACGAAATAAGAAGTAAACTTATTGAAAAAGGTGAGTATTTTATCGGTCATTCAGATACGGAGGTTGTACTGAAAGCCTTCGTTCATTTTGGCGAATATGCAGTGAACCTTTTTAACGGAATTTATGCATTTTCCTTGTGGCAGGTGAATAAACAAGAGCTGTTTTTTGCAAGGGACAGAATGGGCGTGAAGCCATATTTTTATACAGAGAATAATGGCAGTTTTATTTTTGCATCAGAAATTAAAGCACTGTTGGCACACGAAAATGTTGAGCCTTTGATGGATATAACTTCACTTGCAGAGATTATGCTTGTAGGCCCTGGCAGAACACCTGGCTACGGCATTTTTAAAGGGATTTCAGAGCTGAAGGCAGGCTATTGCGGAACTTTCAGCAAAAACGGCTTAAAAATCAGACCTTACTGGCAACTGACTTATAAAGAAAACAATGACACCATTGACGAAGCAATAGAAAAAGTCCGTTTTCTTGTAACGGATTCTATAAAAAGACAGCTGGTGTCGGATGTTCCTGTCTGCACTTTTCTTTCAGGCGGACTTGATTCAAGCATAATTTCATCTGTTGCCAACAGGCATTTTAAAGAAAACGGCAAAATCCTCAAAACATTTTCTGTTGATTATAAAGATAACGATAAATACTTCAAAAAGAGCAAGTTTCAGCCAAACAGCGACCCATATTTTATAAATGTAATGTCAGATTATCTTGACTGCGAGCATCACTGGCTTGTGATAGATACCCCCGAACTTGTGTCTGCTCTTTTTAAAAGCGTTGATGCAAGAGATTTGCCAGGCATGGCAGATGTTGACGCTTCAATGCTGCTGCTTTGTGCTGAAATAAAGAAATACGGTACAGTTGCACTTTCGGGCGAATGTGCAGACGAAATTTTTGGCGGTTATCCGTGGTATCGTGATAAAGATATAAGAATGACGGACGGCTTCCCGTGGGCGCAATCCACAAAATATCGATTCAGCTTTTTGAAAGATGATTTTAAAGAACTGATAAATGCAGATGATTATGTATATTCAAAATATCAATACACGGTTGCTCACACAGATAAGCCATCACTGATAAATCCAACAGATTCACGAATGCTTGAAATGATGAAGCTGAATGTTGATTGGTTTATGCAGACGCTTCTTGACAGAAAAGACAGAATGAGTATGTATTCATCGCTCGAGGTTCGTGTGCCTTTCTGCGACCATAGAATTGTTGAGTATCTCTATTCTCTGCCGTGGAGCTATAAGGATTACAACAGCTTTGAAAAAGGACTTTTGAGAAAATCTGTTGAGGGACTTTTGCCAGAAGAAGTGTTGTGGAGAAAGAAAAGTCCATATCCCAAAACTCACCATCCCCAATACCTCGAAAGCGTTAAAATTTTGTTGCAGGAAATTGTAGATAATCCCACAGAACCACTTCACTTATTTATAAAAAAAGAAAAGCTCATTGAATTGATGAATGCCAACAATGCACAGCCGTGGTACGGTCAGCTGATGACAACCCCGCAGACAATTGCATATTTCATTCAGTTCAATTACTGGCTAAAAAAATATAATGTAAAATTTATATAAAGTGTTTTACAATTTCGGATTTTATGCTATATTATTTTTAAAAAATTACGGAGATGTTTAAATGGATATTAAAGAAATTCTTTCAAAGGTTGACCACACTCTTTTAAGTCAAAGTGCCACATGGGATGAAATTAAGCAGATTTGTGATGATGGCATAAAATATGGCACAGCGTCTGTGTGTATCCCTGCAAGCTATGTTAAAATGGCAAAGGAATATGTTGGAAATTTTCTCCCAATATGCACTGTTATCGGTTTTCCAAACGGATACTCCACAACTGCGGCTAAGTGCTTTGAAGCAAGCAATGCAGTTGATAACGGTGCAGACGAAATTGATATGGTGATAAATATCGGCTGGCTTAAAGATAAAAAATATGATTTGCTTCTCAGTGAAATAAATAGCGTGAAAGATGCCTGCAAGGGCAAGCTTCTTAAAGTTATTATTGAAACCTGTCTTTTGACCGATGAAGAAAAGATTAAAATGTGCAAAATTGTTTCAAAATCAAATGCAGATTTCATAAAGACATCAACTGGCTTTTCAACTGGTGGTGCAACATTCCACGATATTGAGCTTTTTAAAGAGAATGTTTCAGACGGAACGCTCATAAAAGCCGCTGGCGGAATCTCATCAATTGAGGACGCAGAGACGTTTATTTCTCTTGGTGCATCAAGGCTTGGCACAAGCAGAATCGTTAAAATTGTAAAGAGTGAAAATTTATTATAACGGAGAAAATTATGGATTATAAAAAATTATGCGTATTGGCAATTGATGCCATGAAAAATTCATATTCGCCATATTCAGGCTATAAGGTTGGTGCGGCAATCCTTTGCAAAAACGGCAATGTTTTCACAGGCTGTAATATAGAAAATGCCGCTTATTCTCCGTCTGTCTGCGCTGAAAGAACAGCAATTTTTAAGGCTGTCAGCGAGGGCGAAAAAGAGTTTGTTGCAATTGCAGTTGCAGGCGGAAAGGACGGCAAAATTCAAGGTGCATTCCCTCCCTGCGGAGTTTGCAGGCAGGTTATGGCAGAGTTTTGCAAAGAAGATTTTGAAATTCTTGTTGTAACAGGGGAGGAAACCTTTAAAAAATATACGCTTAAAGAGCTTCTTCCAGAAGCTTTTGGACCCGCTTATATTTAAGCAAAGCTTCTGCTGTGATTTCCAGTTTGGGATGGTCGGCAGAAGTTTTGCTATTATATTTGTAAAAATAGCTATATTTAGTTGAATGAGTTCAATTATTTATAAAAAAGCACTTGCAAAAAATTTTTTTATAGGTTATAATGACGAGGATATTTTTACACAAAGGGGTAATAAAATGAATAACGCAACCATTTGGATTTATTTTGGTGTTATCATTGTTGTGATGTATTTCCTCATGATAAGACCTCAGAAGAAGAGACAGAAAGAAGAGCAGGCAATGCGTGATAACGTTCAGGTTGGTGATGAAATCACAACAATCGGCGGCATCATGGGTAGAGTTGTTACTGTTAAAGAAGATTCAATCACAATTGAAACTGGCGCAGACAGAAACAAAATCAAATTCACCCGCACTTCTATCGCAACAAACAACACTGCTAACGAAAAACTTGCTGCTGAAAGAGAAGCTGCAAAAGCTGCTCAGCAGAAAGAAAAAGAAGCTCGCCTTGAAGCAAGCGGAAGAAAAAGCAGAAAACAGAGAAAAGAAGAAAAAGAAGACAATTATTGATTAAAATCAGTAGGTGCTTTCGTCAAATGAAAGCACCTTTCTTTGTAAAGGATGAAACATTATGCAAAAACGTAATTACGGCTTGTTCACAGCCATAACTATGATAACAGGTATTGTTATCGGTTCAGGTATTTTCTTCAAAGCAGATAATATCCTTGAATATGCTAACGGCAATATTTTCCTTGGTGTTATTATTTTCACAGTTGCAGCTATCGCAGTTGTTTTCGGTGCATTGACAGTTTCACAGCTTGCTATCAGAACAGATAAGCCCGGTGGACTTGTTTCTTATGCAGAAGATTTTGTTGGCGTAGGCACTGCAACAGTTTTCGGTTGGTTTGAAAGCTTCCTTTATCTGCCCACACTTTGCGCAGTTGTTGCATGGGCATCAGGTATCTATGTAAGCCAGCTTCTTGGATTCACTGATTTCTCAGTTCAGAGAAATACACTCATCGGCTTTATTGCGGTTACGGTCTTCTATCTTATGAATGCTCTTTCTGCAAAGCTTGGCGGTTTATTCCAGAACGCTTCAATGATTATCAAGCTTATTCCTCTTGTTCTCATTGCAGTTTTAGGTCTTATTTTTGGCAAAACAGGCGCAGGCTTCAGCGCAGCAAGCGGCGAAGCATTCAAATCAAGCATCAAAACTCTCGGCTGGCTCGGTGCTTTCGGTCCTATCGCTTTCTCTTATGACGGATGGATTGTTTCGACATCAATCTGCCACGAAATAAAGAACAGTAAGAAGAATCTTCCTATCGCTCTTTCAGTTGCACCTATCGGCGTTCTTGTTGTTTATCTTGCATATTTCCTTGGTATCACATCATACCTTGGCGCAGATAAAGTTCTTGAGCTTGGCGATAACAGCGTATTTGAAGCAGCAACAGGTCTTTTCGGTTCATTTGGTGCAAAGTTCGTTCTTGTTGCCGTTGTTATTTCAATCCTCGGTACAGTTAACGGCGTTTGCCTTGGTCTTGTTCGTCTTCCTTATTCACTTGCTTTAAGAAATATGATGCCCGCATCAAAGGTATTCAAAAAAGAGAGCAAGGCACTTAAAGGAATGCCTGTAAACTCAGCACTTCTTTCATATATACTTACTGTTGTTTATCTTCTTATCAACAACGCAGTTCTTACAAGCAAGAATGATTTCGTTGCAAATCTTGACATTTCAGAGATTTCAATTTGCGTTCTTTACCTTCTTTACATCATTCTTTATGTTGCAGTTATCCGCCTTTGCAAGCAGGGCAAAATCAAGAATAAGTTCCTTGGCTATGTTGCTCCCGTTCTTGCGATTATCGGTTCACTCATCATCTTCTCAGGTTCAGTTGTTAAGATGTCATTCATCGTTTATGTTATCATCTGCTTCATCTTCCTTCTTGCCGCATATCTCTTCTACAGATATGCTAAAAACAAGATTGTTGTTAAAACAGACGAAGAATTTGAACTTCAGGAAAAGAATAACGCATAAAACTTACATAATAATTGAAAGCATCAGGTTAATTCCTGGTGCTTTTTTCTTGACTATATGTCGGTATTGGATTATAATTAAAATACAATATTTTGTAAGGGGAAGATTTATGTTTATTTCATTTGCAGGCAGATTTCTGTCTTTATTTATGAGCGTTGTTCTCTTTTTCAATACCTTGTCATTTGGTGTTGCAGGGGATAGCGTTAAAATCGACTATGACTTTTCAAATGATACAAGAGGAAGTGCCGCTGGTACAGTAACTCTTGATGCTAAAAAAGACGGCGAATATGAGCTTTATTGGGGCGATGAAGACGGTACCAGACTTACATATGCTGTTGACAAATACAATGTTCCGTTTAGCGAATTTGCCTCTGTTGATGTTGATGACGGCACAGGCAGTGTTGACATTCAGCCTTTCACAGCAATTCCCGATGGTGCAGAAACAGTGCTTGTTTATAAAAACAAGACTCTTAAAGCAAAAGAAGATTTGCCTGATGAAAAAATCACAGATAATGGCGAAATGCTTTACAGCTTCGGCGCATTAAGTGATGTTCATTTCAACCGTTATTATAAAACACTTAATGACGATGCACTTACAACTTTTCCGAACGCACTTCTTTTCCTTGATAAATGCGGTGTTGACCTTGTGGCAATGAGCGGCGACCTTTCATCTGGCGGTGAAAAAGACGCATTCCAAAAATTCCATAAGTGTGCTTCAGATGTTAAATATCCTGTTCTTACCTGTACAGGCAATCACGATGTAAATAACGGTGGGCTTGATGTTGAAAGCTGGCACGAAAATATCAACACAGGCGTTTATGGCGAAACAAAAATGGAAGGTGTTGCAAGCATAGGCAATAATCAGGTTGATTTTGTATATGCACCACAGAAGTTAAATGGTGATGTTTTCATCTTCCTTTCACAGACTAACTGGGATTATAACCACGATACAAGCCGACTTCTTACAGATGAACAGCTTGATTGGCTCGGTGAGCAGCTTGAAACATATAAAAATTCCACTGTTTATCTTTTCTTCCATACTTTTGTTCAGAATTGCTTTGAGGGCGAAGATTTCAATATGGGCGAGGGCAACCTTATCAATTCAAAGGGGGTTCACTATGACCTTGTTTACACAGCAGGAACTCCCGATGAAATCCGTTTCAGAGATTACCTCAAAGAATATAAAAATGTTGTTTTCTTTAACGGACACAGCCATTGGTCATATGAAATGCAGAAATATAATCCAAATCTTAACATTGCAGATTATAACGGTGAATATGCAACAATGGTTCATGTTTCCTCTGTTTCATCACCCCGTATCATCAAATCTGATAAGTCAGAAAAGAGAACTGAGATGAATATGAAACGCAGTGAGGGTATGCTTGTTTCTGTTTATGAAAACAGAATTGTAATCAACGCAGTTGATTTCCTTAGAGGTAAAATGCTTGCTTATGCAACATACAATATAGAACTTAATAAATAAGGAGAATAAAAAATGAAACCTATTGAAGAGGCTGTAAGAGGTGCAGGCATTTCTGCGCTTATAGATATGGGGTGCGCCGTTCACAAAATAAGTGGTGGCAAACGCCCGAAGCATCTTTTTCTTAGAAATGTCGAGCATAAAAAAATCGGCACAAAGGTTAAGGTACTTAAAAAGACAGAGGATTCTGCATTTATTGCAAAGATGAATGATGATGGTACATTCAGTGATGAAGATTTCACCGTTGTGCTTGCAACAGACCTTCATGTTGACAGAGATAATAACCTTATCAATAAATGCTTCAGTATGCTTGTGAAACACCTTGAAGATGTGAAGCCGGATCTTCTTATTCTTACAGGCGATATTATCGTTACAGATTATCAGCAGATTGACTGCGTTCAGTTTGCCCGCCTTATGGAAGAGCTTGGAATTTATTGGACATTTGTTTTTGGCAATCACGAAGCAAGGGCAGAAAAAGAATTTCACAAATTCTTTATGCTCAAAAATCTTACAAGATATGAGCATTGTCTTTCACAGTTTGGACCATCAGATTTGTTTGGCTACGGCAATTTCTTTGTAAATATTATGAAGGATGAAAAGACTGTTCTCAAGAGCTTTGCATTCTTTGATTCCGGCAGAGATGTAAGCGAAGAGCATCTTAAAGAGCACAATCTTCCTCTTGATATTAAAGGCTACGATTTCATCAAAAAAGGTCAGATTGATTGGTATCTTAACCATATCGCACAGCTTAAAAAGGAGTATGGCGAAGCAAAATCAATGCTCTTTATGCACATTCCAATTCCCGAATATAAAGAGGTTATGGATTTTGATGAAAATGCAAAACCAATTCCCACAGGTGTTCCAACAGACAAGGCAGAGTTTATCTTTGGTGAAATGCACGAAAGTGTAGGCTGTTCAGCGGTCAACAGTGGTCTGTTTGATGCCGCAAGGGAAGTGGGAGCAGAGGCTTTCTTTGCAGGGCATGACCATATAAATAATTTTGATGCTATTTATAAGGGCGTTCATCTGGTTTATGTTCAGTTTGGCGGATACGAACAGTATCATTTGGATAAATTCGGTGTGCCTGAATCTGAATGGATGCAGGGTGTAACCATTATGAATATCAAAAATAACGGTGAGTTCAGCTTTGACAGACGATATAACCGTGATTTGCTTTAAGGAGGGCTTATGAAACTTACAGAAAATGATATTGTCCTTTTTTCAGGCGATTCTATTACCGATGGTAATCGTGGCAAAAAAATGGACTGCAACCACATTTTAGGTCATGGCTATCAGTTCATTGTGGCAGGCGAGTTGGCACTGAAATATGCGGCTGAAAGACCGAAATTTATTAACAAAGGCTATAGTGGCTACACGATGTCAAGGCTTCTTGACACATGGAAGGAGGATGTTCTTGATAACAACCCCACAGTTCTCAGTATCCTTGCAGGTGTCAATGACGGAATATTCGGCTATTTCAATAAGCTTACTGTTGATGAAGTCAACAGGCAATATGAGGATGCACTTTCACAGGCAATCTGCCTTACAAGAGAAAAGGTTCCCGAGGTTAAAATAATGGTTTGCGAACCGTTCTATTTCCCTCTTGATAGAAGCGACCTTTCTTATAAATTCACTCCGCATCCCGATTGTGAGCCTGAATTTAAAAGACCCGATTCTAATGATACAGAGGAGTCGCAGAGTTACCGCGTTGAAGCAATGCAGGGAACAAGAAAAGCCGCAAAGAAAGTGGCAGAAAAATATGGTTGTACATTCGTTCCTCTTTATGATAAATTTGAGGAATGTTTTAAAAACACAAAGCGTGAGTATTTCACTTGGGACGGCACACATCCCACAGTAACAGGACATATGCTCATAGCAAAAGAATGGTTAAAAGTTTTTGAGGTGATATAATGGCACAGTTAATGATGCAGGCAAAGATTAAAGAATGTAAATTCCCCGAATTTTATGACGATATTTCATATCGCAGATTCAACGGCAGTGCAGAGGATATTGACACATGGGTTGATATTTGCAGAAATGGTCTTGGTTCAGCAGAGGATGGTCCTGAAAAATATGATGCTTGTATGCTCGGCAGAAAAGGCTACAAGCCTACAGATACTTTCTTTGTGCTGAAAGATGGCTACCCCGTTGGCACAGTTACAGCTATTGTTTATGATGACGACAAAATGGGCTATCTTCATATGGTAGCCGCAAGAAAAGAGTTTTGCGGACTTGGCATCGGCAATTATATGAATGAAATTGCTAACGCAGAGTTTTATTCAAGAGGTGCAGAGACGGCATATCTTACAACAGATGAATTTAGAGTTCCCGCAATCAAGAGTTATCTTAAAGCAGGCTATCTGCCCGTTCAGTATGATGTTGGCATGAAAGAACGCTGGGAAAAGTGGCTTTCAGAGTTTGGATATCACGATATTGACTTTATTGATGAAGACGGCAATAAGGTTGATACACTTGTGCCAACAAAATAAAAAGGAGTATTCAAATGAAAAAAATTATTTCTGTTTTACTTAGTATAATTATGATTCTTTCAGTTGTTTCTGTTGGAATTTCAGCCGCTGAAAAAGAGGCTGACCTCTCATTTGCAGTTGCATCTGACCTTCACTATAACGCACCAAGAGAAGAGCTTGAAAACACAATCACATATGAGCCTATGTTTTGGTATGCAAACCGCCGTTGCGCAATGGAGGATGAAAGCGGCTACATAATTGACGAATTTCTCAAGCAGTGCGCAGAGAATAAAGATTGCCAGTTTGTTCTCATTTCAGGCGACCTTGCAGATAATGGCAGAACTCGTCCCGAAGACCACAGAGCAGTTGCCGCAAAATTAGAGAAATTTGAAAAAGAAACAGGCAAACCTGTTTATGTAATCAACGGCAATCATGATGCCGCAGAGGATTCCAATACCCCCTTTGCTTTATTTAAAGAGATTTATCATAAGTTTGGCTATGATGAGGCTCTTACAAAGCGTGATAGCGATTGCTCATACACAGCTGACCTTTCAGAAAAATACAGACTTATTGCTCTTGACTCAAATGACCCCTCTAAATCAACAGAGGACGGTATGACAAGAGATAAAATCAACTGGGTTCATCAGCAGGTTGAGCAGTGCAAGGCAGACGGCAAAGAGCCTATCCTTATGATGCACCATAACCTCCTTGACCATCTGCCGATTCAGCGTATCATCAGCAGAAACTTTATTGTAAGAAATCATTTTTCAACAGCTGAACGCTTCGCAGATTGGGGCATTAAGGTTGTTTTAACAGGTCATGAGCATTGTAACGATGCCGCAGGCTACACAAGTCTTCTCGGCAACAAAATCTACGATTTTGCCACAACATCTCTCACAATGTTCCCCCTTGCATACAGATTCTTCACTTTCACAGATGATGAAATCACATATGAAAACAAAACAATCGATACAATTGATTATGACGCTCTTGTTGCCAACACAAAAGGCTACACAGACGAAATGATTAACGGCATGAAAGAGGATCTTTATGAATATTCAAAAGCATTCCTCAAAGCTGGCATCAAATATCGCCTTGGCAGAGATATGAAGCTCGAAGCAATGGATATTTCAGAGGATGCTTTCTACTATGACATTGTTGCAACAGCAGTGAATGATTTCAACGAGCTTCTTGATATGCCTATGTATGGCGAAAACAGCGTTCAGAAAATCGCAGACGGCTACAGTATTGAAATCCCTGATACCGACATCAAAACAGGTTGGGATTTAGTTGGTGAGCTGATGGCATGGCATTATGAGGGCGAAGAGCCTTTTGATATGACATCAACTCCCGAGGTTACTCTTCTTCTCAGAGCCGCCGCCTGCATTGTCCGCAAAGACCTTGCAGATGTTAGCGATGTTTCACTTTTCAAGGTTGCAAATAAACTTCTTAATAAAAACGGAATGGACACTGTCGGCAATCAGATAACATTGTTCCTTATTGAGCAGTTTGGTTCATACACCGCTCTTGAGTATCTTCTTGCCGCTATAGCTTCACCAATAGCATATAATTTTGCTTATGATGATGACGGAGTACCCGATAATAACGGCACAATCGAGGGATACGGCACATCAACCACTATGGGCAATATTAAAAATATTGGCAAAAACGCAACAGATATTACATCAAAAATTGTGCTTTATGCAAAGCTCATTTTAGGCTATCTTGTAAATATTCTTTATAAATTTATGTAATCAAAAATAAACGCAGTCCTTGGTAATTTTTACTGAGGACTGCATTTTTTATTTACAACAAGATTTTGTTATGGTAAAATTATCATAAAAGGGAGTTGGTTTTATGAACATAAAACAAGTATCATTCAGAGATGTTAACATTCTTGATGGCTTTTGGAAAGACAGACAGAAGCTCAATCACGATGTAACTATACATTCAGTAAGAGATAGATTCAAAGACACAGGCAGATTTGAAGCATTCAAGTTTAACTGGGAAGAGGGGAAGCCAAATAAGCCTCATTTTTTCTGGGATTCCGATGTTGCCAAATGGCTTGAAAGTGTCGCATATATAATTGAAAAAGAGCCTGACTCGCTACTTGAATCGCAGGTTGACGAGGTGGTTGACCTTATTGAAAAATATCAGGAAGAAAACGGCTATTTCAACATCTATTTCACTGTTTGTGAGCCTGACAAACGCTTCTCCAACAGAGATTGGCACGAACTTTATTGTGCAGG
Organism: Acutalibacteraceae bacterium; assembly: GCA_045598085.1. Classification (GTDB taxonomy): domain Bacteria; phylum Bacillota; class Clostridia; order Oscillospirales; family Acutalibacteraceae; genus CAG-488. Next base: position 40,547 of record JAZLLI010000003.1, on the reverse strand, counting down.
TCATCTTATGGAAGCGGCAGTTGCATATTATAACGCAACAGGCAAAGATAAATTTTTGAAATGTATGTGCAAATATGCCGATTTAATTGAAAAAATCTTTAAAATAGAAGACAGTGCCGCTTTCCACACCCCTGGTCATGAAGAGATTGAGCTTGCTTTGGTGAAGCTCTATCACTGCACAGGGGAGAAGCGTTACCTTGACCTTTCAAAGCATTTTGTTGATAAGCGTGGCTGTGAGCGTGAAGTTCCCGAATCTCACTGGGCAAACGATATTTATTATCAGAGCGAAAAGCCTTGCCGTGAAATGACAGAGGCAAACGGTCATTCTGTCCGTGCCTGCTATTTTTACGCAGGAATGGCAGATATTGCCCGTGAATTTGATGATGAAGAGCTGAAATCTGCTTGCAAAAAGATTTTTGACAGCATTTATTATAAAAAAATGTATGTAACAGCGGGCTTGGGTCAGTCCTGCCATGGCGAAGCATTCACAGTGCCTTACGATTTACAGAATGATGTTGCCTACACAGAAACCTGTGCATCAATCGCCCTTGTTTATTTTGCATCCCGTATGCAGCAGTTGGAGCTTAACTCAAAATATGGCGATGTTGTTGAACGAGCCATTTATAACGGTATCCTTTCGGGTGTATCTCTTGATGGCAAGTCATTTTTCTATGAAAACCCTCTTGAAATAATGCTTTCAGAGCATAACAGAAATATTTCCGTTAAAAACGACAAGGAACGCCGCCCCATAACACAGCGTCTTGAGGTTTTTGGTTGCTCCTGTTGCCCACCTAATATTACAAGATTTATTCCCTCAATCGGTGATTATATCTATGGTGCAGATGATGAAACAGTTTATGTTCACCAGTTTATTTCATCAGATACAAAGATTGACGGAATTGATATTTCTATGAAGTCTGACTATCCCTATGACGGCAAAATTTCAATCAAAGCACAGGGTGGCAACGGCAAAATGCTGGCTTTCAGAATCCCAAGCTATTCAAAAGATAACTTTACCGCTCTTGTGAACGGCAAAAAAGAAGAGCTTACAATAAAGAATGGCTATGCTTTTGTTGCTCTCAACAGCGAAACAGAAATATCTGTTACATTTGATGTTTCACCTAAAAAGGTGTTCGCCAATCCTCTTGTTGACAGGGACGCAGGCAAGTGTGCTATCCTTGCAGGACCTCTTGTTTATTGTGCTGAGGGCAAGGATAACGGTAATCATTTGCGTATGTTCCGTGTGCCTGAAACGCTTGATTATAAATTCAGCGATAATGCAGAAACTGGTACAAAGGATTTGATTATAAAAGCTGAAAAAATGACAGCATCTGACGATTTATATTCATTTAACCGCATATATGAAGAGGCGGAGCTAAAACTCATTCCATATTTTGCTTTTGCCAATCGTGGCGAAACAGATATGACCGTGTGGCTGATATCCAAATAATAAAACGGGACTATCGTGCGATAGTCCCGTTGTCTTTAATATACTTCAAAACTCTTGATTGTTGCAAAGCCTCTTGTCTTTTTAACTTCAAGCTTTATTCTGCGTGCATTCATTGGCGGCAAGTTGCAAATTTTCTTTCTGCCGATTGTTTTGCCCGAATAAATCTTGTTCCACTTCTTGTCGAAGTAATAATACAGGTTGAATTTCTCAATCTGCTGACCTGTGGCAGTGTTTTCACTGAGGACAATCTTGTTAATAAAATTAACCTTACCCATGTCAAGTGTAAGAGTGATGTTGTCATCATCCTCCTTGCTTGCCCAGTAGCTCTTTTCATCTCCTGCCATTTTTGCACTGTGAAGCTCGTCCCTTTCACTGCTTGCAGTGAACTCACAACCCTTTGCAAAATTCTCTTTAAATTCAAGTGTCAGCTGAATACCAAGTGTTGTGAGCGAATCCACATCAGCAGAGTCAATTTTGCCAAGATGTGATGGGGGAATGCTCAAAGCGAACATTCCGTTGTTGCCAACAGAGCGGAAATATATTTCAAGAATATTTGAAAGCATTTTAAGGTCGGTGCCCTCTTCCTGATGATAGAACCAGCCTTTTCTGATTGAACTGTATGTAATGGGCGGGAACCAAACCAGCTCTTTTGCCTTTTTAATAACTCTGCGGCTGCCTAAATCCTGCTCAACGAGCCTTTTAACAGGCGCATTGTTAAGAAGATTGTAAGGCACAACATTCCATTCCTGCTTTCTTGCAAATCCACCGCTATTGCCGACCCAACGGATGTCAGGACCACACTCAATAATAACTGCGTTTGGCTGAAGCTTACGGATAGTTTCATAATAAGCCGCCCAGTTATAGTGGAAATTAGTCTTGTTATCTCTCGGAAGCCATACACAGCAGATGTCGCCGTAATTTGTCAGAAGTTCTTTCAGCTGATTAACAAAATAGGTGTTGTATTTATCTGTGCCAAATGTCTTTTCGTGCATATCATAAGGTGAAATATATATGCCGAATTTAATGCCAGCCTTTTGACATTCATCGCTGACAAGGCGCACAACATCGCCGTTGCCCTCAAGCCACGGTGAATTTTTAACGCTGTAATCAGTGTATTCACTTGGCCAAAGACAAAATCCGTCAGAATATTTGCAGGTGAGCACAAGTGCTTTCATGCCTGCATTTTTAATTGTTCTGACCCACTGAGCCGCATCAAGCTCAGGCGGATTAAAATATTTCTCAGGCTCTCTGCCAGTGCCTGTTTCGCTGTTTGTGTAAGTGTTCATTCCAAAAGGAACGAGGGCAATAAACTCAAGGTCGCAGAAATCCATCTGCGCCTTTGACGGAGCTATGGAGTTGGCTCGTTTGATAATTTCTGAATCTTTCATATTTCTACCTCTGAATGTTTTATACACATATTTTACCATCTTTGTTTAATTAAAGCAAGTTTTTTTTATTTGCTAAAATGCCACCAATTCCACCGCAGAATGCCATTACTCCCAATGCTGCCCAGCCGATTGGACTTAACGGAGTTTGATTGAGAAATGTAACAATCGCAAAAATAACAAAGTAAAGCGGAAGTGTGCTCGCTATTCCGATAACAAGACCGTTTCTCTTTATGGGCTTAACTGCTGTGATACCGCATATCAATCCGCTGATACCGCTTATTACAAGCATAATTATTTTAAAAGATGACGGGTCAGTGTCTTTTTTATAAACCACCAGTGCCGCAATAGCTGTGAGTATAAAAAATACCGCAAGTGCCACCGCCGCACCAATGCCAATCTTTTTTATAATGAAGTTTATTCCACTGCCGTTTTGCACAGATTTCTTTTTCTTCTTCTTTTTAGCCATAAAAATACCCCCTTATATACCAAAGTATATTAGGGGGAGCTTTTATTTATTACGAATGATTTTGTGTGAAGAATTTTTTGGAAGCTCATCACAAAGCGTAAATGATTTTATCGCTTTATAAGGTGCGTTGTTTTCGTTTACCTCTTTGATGATTTCTTTTATTCTGTCATATGATTCTTCTGTTGCAATTTTTGCGCAAACGGCAGATTCCTCTTTGTCTGTGCTTCCCTCATAAACCAAAGCTTCTTTGATTTCGGGGTAATCTGTCAGCTTTGATTCAATCTCTTCTGGGTAAATGTTTTTGCCGTTTGGTGTAACAATAACATTTTTAAGTCTGCCTGTGATGTAATAATAACCCTCATCATCAAAGCGACCTAAATCGCCTGTATGGAACCAGCCGTCCTCATCTCTCGGGTCAATGATGTTATCGTTATCGTCATAATATCCAGGTGTAACCATGGGACCTTTAACGCAGATTTCACCAATGCCGTTTTCATCTTTGTTGATGATTTTAATGTCTGCCCAGGGAATCGGCTTGCCAACAGATGCAGGGTTTGGCTTTTCATCATCATTGCAGATAATAATAGGTGAGCACTCTGTCATGCCATATCCCTGAATGGGGATAAGACCAAGTGAAGCGAAGCCTGCAAGGGTTTCACCGTCAACCATTGCCGCACCGCAGACAATCATTCTAAGATTTCCGCCAAGAAGCTCCTTTGCCTTTTCTTTATCAGTTTCAAGGAAAGGCTTGATTCTTTTATAGAAAGCTTCAAGCATAAGCGGAACGATAATAAGCATCTGAGGCTTAAATTCCATAATGTCTTTATACATTGCCATAAATTTCTCACCGTAGCAGATGGTAACACCCTGTGAGAAACAGCAAAGGAATGTCATGTTACATTCGTAAGTGTGATGAAGCGGAAGCAGTGAAAATACACGGTCTCCGTAAATAAGTTTAACTGATTTGGTAATGGAGCTTATATCACTGCAAATGTTGCCCTGTGTAAGCGCAACAGCCTTTGACCTGCCAGTTGTTCCAGATGTGAAAAGGATAACACTCGGCTCATTGCTGTCTTTTTCGGGCAGGGGAGCGTCGATCTCAGCTTCTGTAAGCATAGCAACAGACTTAATGCTTTCGTCGCTGAAATTAAGACCGATAACAATCACTTTCGGGTCAAGAGCATCTTTGATTTTGTTGTAGCATTTGCTGTCAATAATAATTGCAGAAGTGTGCGAACGGTTGAGAATATCAATTATGTCATTGCATGGCAGTTCTTTATCAATGGGAACAATATTTTTGCAATAAATTGAAGTTGCAAGGTAGCCTGTACACCATTCAACGCAGTTGGCACCGCAAACAGCAATATTTGCATTTTCAAGTCCCATTTCTTGCAAAGAAACACCAAGGGATTTAACTCTTTTTGCAAAGGTTTTATAACTGATTTCTGTGGTGGTTGTTCCTCTTTTTTGCAGAAATGCAGGGGAGTCTCCGAAATCTTCTACGCAGGAATTGAGAATGTGAGTAAAGTTTTCAAATTTTTTAGCAGGATATATCATATTTCCTCCAGTTTTTATTCCGCAGTTTCAAGAAGCTTTTCAACAGCGGCAAGTTTTATGCAAAGGCAAAGAATTTCAACAGCTGCCTCCAGCTCGTCAACATCAGGGAATGTGGGAGCGATTCTGATATTGCTGTCGTCAGGGTCAATGCCATAAGGATATGTTGCGCCAACATTTGTGAGTGTTACGCCAGCCTCTTTGCAGAGTGCGCCAACTCTTTTTGCGGTGCCAGCCATAACATAAAGGCTGATGAAATAACCGCCATTGGGGCTTGTCCATCTTGCGATTCCAAGACCGTCAAGCTCTTTTGAAAAAGCATTGAGAACTGTTTCAAATTTAGGTCTGATTATTTCAGCGTGCTTTTTCATATGTTCTTTAACATTGCTGAGATTTTTAAGATAGCGTGCGTGGCGAAGCTGATTTATTTTATCATGACCGATAATCTGAATTGTCATGCGCTTTTTGATTGCTGCAATGTTTGCATCACTTGCTGCAAGAGCAGAAACGCCAGCACCAGGGAAAGTGATTTTTGATGTAGAAGTAACCTCAATGAATAAATCCTCGTTGCCGTATTCTTTTGCAACATCAAAAATATTAAGAAGTGAATCGGGGGTGTCGTTAAAATCGTGAACGATATATGCGTTATCCCAGATAACTCTGAAATCCTCAGCCGCAGGCTTAAGAGCGGCAAAACGGCGAACAACTTCGTCAGAAAAAGTGATTCCCTCGGGGTTTGTATATTTGGGTACGCAGATAATACCCTTAACGTTACTATTCTTTACAAGCTCCTCAATTTTATCCATATCAGGACCGTCATTGTTCATAGGAATGTTAATCATCTTGATACCAAAATGCTGGAGAATACCAAAATGTCTGTCATAACCGGGGGCAGGACAGAGGAATGTTGCATCCTCCTGTGCGCTCCAAGGCTTGCCGCCTGCACCAAAAATCATACACTGTGCAATGTAGTCATACATAATTGTAAGGCTTGAAGCACCAAAAATAATAACATTTGAATCGTCAACGCCAAGAATTTCACCAAAAAGCCTTTTGCATTCGGGTATTCCGTCAAGAACGCCGTAATTGCGTACATCAATACCGCTTTCGCATTTATAATCACTGTCTGATACAAGGATGTCGTTGAGTCCGTTGCTTATATCAAGCTGTGTTTTGTTTGGCTTACCACGGGACATATCAAGTTTAAGTCCTTTTGCTTTGACTTTTTCAAAGTCCTCTGCGAACTGTTCTTTTAATTTAAGCAGTTCCTCTTTTTTTAATTTACTGTAGTTTGACATATAATCCTCCAAAAGCAAGCATAAACATCGGCAAAACCTGACTGATAATAGTCAGATTTTGCCGAACTGTTGCTTTATAAAATAAAAATGCTATGTTAAATGGTCTTTACAGCTTCACTGCCCATATGCTGTGCTATGAAGCTCTTAACCTTTGCGTCATACTGCTCTTTTGCATTGTAGTAGCTGAACGCATGAATTGTATCGGGAACCCACATATAATCTTTGTCAACAGGACAAGCTTCATAAAGCTTTTTGCCAAATTCAAAGGGAACATATGTGTCTGATTCACCGTGAATGAAAAGCATAGGATTCTTTGCTTTATCCATATTTCCAAGTGGGTCTGCATCTTCAAAGAAATATCCAGCCTTGATTTTGCAAACCAGACTTGCCATTTTAACAAGTGGCTTAAATTTAAAGCCAATCATGCCTTTAAGAGTATCGTTCATTTCTTCAAAAGCTGAGGTGTAACCGCAATCTTCAATAACGAGCTTAACCTGTTCGGGCGGATTCTTTTCGTTGCAAAGCATAACTGTTGCTGCACCCATTGAAATGCCGTGAAGCACAATTTCAATATCCTTGCCAAAGCGGTCAATAAGATAGTTGACCCAAAGCAGGATGTTATCTGAATCGTATGAGCCGAAGCCTATGTATTTGCCCTCGCTTCTGCCGTGTGCAGTGAGGTCGGGGAGAAGATAGTTAAATCCGAGGTCGTAATGATAAAGTGGCATCATATGGCTGAATTCATCAGGACCATTGCACTTATGACCGTGAACGCAGATAACAAATTTGTTTGTTTCTTTCTCTGCGGGTAAAAACCATGCACGCATATCAAGACCGTGAACACTTTTGATTGTTAAATCTTCGGGGTTGAGGTCATAAAGACGCTGGTTGTTTGTTTTTCTTATTTCTGCTCTTTTAATATAAATTTCTTCTGTGGGAGGGGATTGCTTTTTAGGTCTGTTAATTGCATATCCGCAGGCGTAAACTGCGGCACCGCTGAGTATTGCGAGCACTGCGGCAAGAACAATAAGTAAAATTTTAACTGTTGTAAGCATAATGCACACTCCTCTTAATATATATTATTTTTCTCTCAAGAGCTTCGCAAGCTCATCCATAAATGTGTTAATGTCTTTAAACTGGCGATAAACCGAGGCAAAGCGAACATACGCAACCTCATCAACCGCTTTGAGCTTATCCATAACCATTTCACCAATGTGAACCGAAGTAACTTCTCTGTCAAGAGAATTCTGAAGAGATGCTTCAATACTGTCAACAAGGCTGTCGATAGTATCAATTGAAACGGGACGCTTTTCACATGAACGGAGAATACCTCTGAAAAGCTTATCTCGGTCAAATTCTTCACGGGATTTGTCTTTTTTCACAACGATAATGGGAACATTCTCAATAATCTCATATGTTGTGAAACGCTTACTGCACTGGGTACATTCTCTGCGGCGGCGGATTCGCTCGCCTTCGTCTGTCGGTCTTGAGTCAATAACTTTACTTTCCTCAAATCCGCAAAATGGACATTTCATTGAATCACATCCTTATATTTTGTATAACTATACTGATTTATTGTATCATAATTTGTGCAGTATTGCAATGATTTTCAAAGATTTTCTAAGAAAATTCTTGATTTTTTTATCTGATTTTCGTCATTATAGCTCCAGTTATACAGCTCAATCACCGCACTTGAATCATAACCGCCATTTTGAAGCCTTTTAAATAGTTTTTTGAAGTTATATTTGCCCTCTCCAGGGGGAATACAGTCAAGCTCATTATTATAATCGCTGAGGTGAACCTGAACAATATCAGACGCAAATCTGTCAATAAAATCATATTCGCTGACTCCCGACCGTCTGCATTGCTTGATGTCAAGAACCGTTTTAAACCGCTCGCCTAAAGCGTCTTTCATGTGCGAAAGAAAATCAAGATTCTGCCCCATTCTTTTAACAACAATTTCTGTTGCAGGCAAAACACCAAAGCCCTCTGCGGCATCGCAAAGCCTCCCAAAAATGTCAATATAATAGTCCTCTTTTTCTTTTGTCTGCGGAGGATTACCGCCGTGGATAATAACCGCTTTTGCGCCTAATTTTTCTGCCGCCTCAAAATATTGCTTATAGTATTCAATACATTCGTGAACTTTTCTTTCGTATCCGCCAAAGAGCATAAAAGGCTCTGCAAATGCAGTGAAAGGGTGAATAGTGTTCACTGAAACCCCGTAACGCTCTTTTATGTCAAGAAATTTTTGAAGCAGTGGCGGCTTCAGTTCCTCTGTGCTGTTAAAAAATATTTCTGCTGTTCTGATTCCGAAAGAGCAGACTTTTTCAAAGGATTCCTCTGCAAGCATAGGGTAAAAGCATGATGAAGAAATGCCGATTTCCATAAAAATCACCGTTTTTGTTTTTGAAAACATTATATCACATAAGTCAAATGCAATAAATTAAAGCAAAAAATGTTGCATAAATCGTTTTGTTGTGATATAATTAACCGAATATGAAATTAAGGGGATTTAAAATGAGCTACGCAGATAAGGTTTTTGTGGAAAATGTAAATGATATTCTCACAAACGGATATTCAGATGTAAACGAAAAGGTGCGCCCTGTATGGGAAGATGGCACCCCTGCACATACAATCAAAAAATTCTGCATAGTCAACAGATATGACCTTTCAAAAGAATTCCCTGTTATAACTTTAAGAAAGACTTATTTCAAAAGCTGTATTGATGAGCTTTTGTGGATTTGGCAGAAAAAGTCAAACAACGTTAAAGACCTTAACAGTAAAATCTGGGATTCTTGGGCAGATGAAAACGGCTCAATCGGCAAGGCATACGGCTATCAGCTGGGCGTTAAGCATATTTACCCAGAGGGCGAGTTTGATCAGGTTGACAGAATCCTTTACGATTTAAAAAATAACCCTGCCAGCCGCAGAATTATGTCAAATATCTATAATCATCACGACCTTCACGAAATGGGACTTGCTCCCTGTGCATACAGTATGACATTCAATGTTGCAGGCGATACACTTAACGCAGTGCTTAACCAGCGTTCACAGGATATGCTCACAGCAAACAACTGGAATGTATGTCAGTACGCTGTGCTTACACATATGATGGCACAGGTCAGCGGACTTAAAGTTGGCGAGTTTGTTCACATTATTGCCGATGCTCATATATATGACCGTCATATTCCTATGATTAAAGAAATTATCAAAAAAGAGCCTCTTCCTGCACCAAAATTTTGGATTGACCCCGAGGTTAAGAATTTCTACGACTTCACTGTTGACAGCTTTAAGCTGATTGACTATAAGGCTCACGACTTTGACGGCAAAATTCCCGTTGCTATTTAAGGAGTAAAAATGAAACTTATTGTTGCAGTAGATAATGAATGGAATATCGGCAAAGATGGCGGACTTCTTTTCAGACTTCCTGCTGATATGAAGTTTTTCAGAGAAACAACCACAGGCAAGGTTGTTGTAATGGGAAGAAAAACGCTTGATAGCTTCCCCAACGGCAAAGCATTGCCTAAAAGAGTGAATATCGTTCTCACAAATAATAAAGATTTTCAGCGTGAAAATGTAACAACTTGCAACAGTGTTGAGGCTGTGCTTGAAGAAATAAAAAAATATAACACCGATGATGTTTTCATTATCGGCGGTGAGGCTGTTTATAAGCTGTTTTTGCCTTATTGCGACACTGCATATATCACCCATGTGGATGCAGTTGCCGAGGGTGCAGATAAAAAATTCCCCGACCTTTCTGCTTTAAGCGAATGGAAGCTTTCAAAAAAAGGCGAGCCTTTTGATGATAACGGCATAAAAATCAGCTTTTGCACCTACACCAAAGGATAACCAATGACAAATAAAAAAACAGACCTTAAAGCCGCATTCAAGGCGGCATTTCCAAAAACAATCCCAATATTTGCAGGCTTCTGGTTTTTAGGTATGACATACGGAATACTGATGAATGTATCAGGCTTCAGCTTCCTTTATCCGTTGTTTATGAGTATGTCAATCTTTGCAGGCTCTATGGAGTTTATTGCCGTGTCTTTGCTCCTTGCCACATTTCAGCCGTTGCAGGCATTTCTGCTGGCTCTTATGATTAACGCAAGGCATTTGTTCTACGGCATTTCAATGCTTGATAAATACAGGGGAACAGGCATTAAAAAGTTTTATCTTATTTTTGGTTTGTGTGATGAAACTTTTTCAATAAATTACACCGCTCAGATTCCCGAGGGTGTTGACCGTGGCTGGTTTATGTTTTTTGTAACAATTCTCAATCAGCTTTACTGGGTGTCAGGCTCAACACTTGGCGGAATTTTAGGCTCATACATTAAGTTTAACACAGGCGGAATTGAATTTGCCATGACGGCGATGTTTGTTGTGATTTTCCTTGACCAGTGGATTAAAGAAAAAAATCACATCAGCGCACTTATCGGCATTGGCGTTTCCGCAATCTGTCTTCTTGTTTTCAAAGCAGATAAATTCATAATTCCGTCAATGATTGGCATTGTGGCTATGCTTACAGTCTTGAGAAAGCCTCTTGAAAAGGAGGTGGCGGCATGACAGTACCACAGCATATTATAACAATTGCCGCAATCGTTCTCGGCACAATGCTTACAAGATTTCTGCCGTTTATCGCTTTCAGAGAGGATAAACCTACACCGAAATATATTCAGTATCTCGGCAAGGTTTTGCCGTCAGCTGTTTTTGCTTTGCTTGTGGTTTTCTGCCTTAAAAATGTTTCGTTTGTCAGCGGAAATCACGGATTACCAGAAATTATTGCCATTGCAGTTACGGCGGCACTCCATTTTTGGAAAAAGCAGATGCTTTTGTCAATTGCAGGCGGCACAATCTGCTATATGCTTCTTGTGCAGTTTGTGTTTTAATATTGATAAAAGATTGTATTTTTTGGGGCAGAAGAATATGAAGAGTGGCAGGATGTAGATTATCCGAGTTTTCCGTTCTACACACCAACATCCGATAATGATTTGCCACAGGTTCAGTGTCCGAAATGTGGAAAGTGGCACGATTTCGATTATCCGAAGTGTCCATTCTGCAAATATAAATACGAAGAATAAAATTAAAAAGTTAATAATTGAGGGTCGGTTGGGCAGTCGCGCATCTATGATGTGAGGAAAGTCCGGGCTTCAGAGAGCAGGATAACGGCTAACGGCCGCCGAGGGTAACCTTAGGGAAAGTGCAACAGAGATATACCGCCGCTTTATGCGGTAAGGGTGGAAAGGCGAGGTAAGAGCTCACCCGTCGGGCGGGAACGCCGCAGACGCTGTAAACCCTATCCGAAGCAACACCAAATGAAACTATCGCTTGCTCGGCGTGTTTCGAAAGGTGGCGTGAGCTGTGCGGCAACGCATAGCCAAGACAGATGATTGCCTTAAAAGACAGAACCCGGCTTACAGACCGACCCTCCTTTATATATATAACATTTTTGACCGCTTTGCGTATTATAATAACGAGGTGGTCATTATGCTTGAAGGCATATTTTACGGAATAGCGGCAGCACTTGTTTTTTTAGGTCTTGTTTGCGTTGTTTACATATTTATGACAAGAATTTTTAAAACAGATTGCTGCGGCAGACTTATTGTTGTTCTTTCACCCGATAAAGAAAGTTGTGATATTGGTGCGCTCCTCTATGCGGCGCATTTAAGGCTTTCGATATGGGGTGATTGCTGTAACGGAAGAATTATTGTTGTTGATAACGGTCTTGATGAAAAACAGCTTGATTTGTGCAAAAGAATAATGAGCGAATGTGGCAGTATGGAGCTATGCAAATCCTCTGATATTGCACAGTTGCTCACAAGAAAGGAACAGTAATGGATTCTCAGCTTGAGGAAGTTTGCGGTATAGTTGAAGAAATAACTTTTCGCAATGACGAAAATGGATTTTCAGTAATAACTTTATCTGACGACGATGATTATTTCACCGTCGTCGGAGTTTTGCCCGAATTATCCGAGGGAGAGTCTATCAGAGTAAGAGGCGAGTGGAGTTATCACTCAACATTCGGCAGGCAGTTTAAGGCTCAGCTTTGTGAAAGAAGTATGCCCTCATCCTCTGCCGATTTATTAAAATATTTAAGCTCTGGCGCAATCAAAGGCATAGGCCCTGCAACGGCTAAAAAAATTATAGAAAAGTTTGGCGAAAGGTCATTTGAAATTCTTGAAGATGAGCCTGAAAGACTTGCTGAAATAAAAGGAATTTCTTTGCGTAAAGCAGAGGATATTTCAAAAATTTTTAAAGAACAGTTTGCTGTAAGGCAGATTATGATAAGCCTTGAAAGGTTTGGTATGACACCAAACGAATGTCTTGAGGCATACAGAATTTACGGTTCTAATGCCGTTGATTTTATTACAACAAATCCTTATATTCTTTGCTCTGATGTTATCGGTGTTGGTTTTGAAAGAGCCGATGCAATTGCCGCCGCTTTGCCCGAGCCGCCCGATTCAAATTTCAGAATAAATGCAGGCATAATCCATGTTATAAAACACAATCTTCATAACGGACATACCTGTATCCCGAGAAAAAAACTTCTCACCCCTGGCAAAGGGCTTCTCAACACAGACGAAAACACAATTGAATCTGCTGTTGATAAATTGATTGAAACAAATCAGCTTAAAAGTGAAATAATAAACGGCAAAGAATTTCTGTTTATTCCAAGCATTTATGATGCAGAAAAAAGAGCGGCAGAGCGAATTTTAGTGATGAAAAAGTTCCCGCCTGCTGGCAGAATAACAACCGTTGAAGATATAGAAATAATAGAGAAAAACGATAACATAAAGTACGAAGAGAAGCAGAAAACCGCAATTCTCACCGCAATGAACGAAGGTATGCTTATCCTCACAGGCGGTCCTGGCACAGGTAAAACTACAACATTAAACGGAATACTCAAGCTTTTTGAAGCTGACGATATTGATGTTGCACTCACTGCGCCCACAGGCAGAGCCGCCAAAAGAATGAGCGAAATCACAGGCAAAGAGGCTAAAACTATTCACCGACTTCTTGAGGTTGAGTGGGACAAGCACGACAGACCTGTTTTTTCAAGAAATGCAAGGAATCCAATATCAGCAGGTGCGGTCATTGTTGATGAGCTTTCTATGGTGGATGCTTCACTTTTTTCCAGCTTACTTGATGCAATGCCACTTGGCTGCCGACTAATAATGGTTGGCGACTCTGACCAGCTCCCTGCCGTTGGTGCAGGCAATGTGCTTCACGATTTAATTGATTCGGGCGTTATGCCTGTTGTGGAGCTTAAAGAGGTTTTCCGTCAGGCGATGGAAAGCAGAATTGTTACCAACGCTCATAAAATTGTTTCAGGCGAAATGCCAGAGCTTAACGATAAAAAGAACGATTTCTTTTTTATGAAAAGAAATACCGCCTATGATACCGCAAAAACAGTTGCAGAGCTTTGCACTCAGCGACTTCCAAAAGCTTATGGCTATTCACCTGTTAACGATATTCAAGTGCTTTGCCCATCAAGAAAAGGGGAGTCGGGCACTGTTAATCTTAACAAAGTGCTTCAAAGTATTATAAATCCTCAGTCAGATGGAAAAGAAGAGGTTGTTTACGGTGCACGGATTTTCCGTGTTGGCGATAAGGTTATGCAGGTTAAAAATAACTACAACATCGCATGGACTAAAGACGACGAAGAGGGCACAGGCGTATTTAACGGCGACATCGGCATAATCAAAAAGATTGATAAGCTTGATTCAAGCCTTGCTATTTGGTTTGATGATAAAGAGGCTGTTTACAGCTTTGATAATTTGCAGGAACTGGAGCATGCTTATGCAATGACGGTTCATAAAAGTCAGGGCAACGAGTTCGACGCTGTTGTTATTCCTGTTATGGGTGTTGTACCTCAGCTTTGTTACAGAAATCTTCTTTACACCGCCGTTACAAGAGCCAAAAAGCTTATGGTTATGGTGGGCAGTGAAAAGCAGATTAAAGATATGGTAGATAATAACACCAGAATGTTAAGATATTCCGCATTAAAGCATTTTTTAACAGAGGAATGTGAAGATGAAAATCAATCAAAACTCTTTTAAAGCTGTCAGGGCATTGCTCTTCCCAAAGAAGTGTATTTTCTGCGGTGAGCTGATATTTGAATCAGATAAAAACACTTGCCAAAAATGCACAGAAACTCTTCCGTATGTCAAGGGCAACATCTGCTATAAATGCGGTTGCGAAAAGCACGATTGCTCCTGCACATCAACAATTTGCTATTACGATAAGGTGATAGCTCCGCTTTATTATGAAAACAGAGTGAGAGATTGTATTCATAAAATGAAGTTTGGCAGCAGAGAGAAATATGCTTCAAGTCTTGCAGAGTATATGTATGATGTTATGAAAGAGCGTCTGACAAACGAAAAGTTTGATTTTATAGCATATGTCCCTCTTTATGAATCTGACTATAAAATAAGAGGATATAACCAAAGCCGAATAATGGCAGATGTCATTTCAGAAAAAACAGGCATTCCTGTTAAAGCAGGTTTAATTAAGAAAATTTACAGAACAGATAAGCAGTCCCGCCAGTCTTCTGTCAGAAGAAGCGGAAATGTAATGGGTGCATTTGATGTTAAAGAGGATGTCAGCGGTGCGTCCGTGTTGCTTATAGATGATATAAAGACCTCTGGCTCAACATTAAGCGAATGTGGCAAAATGCTCTATCTTATGGGTGCAGAGAATGTATGCTGCCTTTGTTCGGCAGTTGTAAAACACAAAAACAAGGGGTGATTTTATGATAGGCACAAGTATTTGCTTTGACCCGGGCACATGTAATATGACATTGTGGGTTGACGGCAAAGGTATTGTTGCATCAGAACCGTCTGTAATTGCATATGATGCGCAAACGGGCAAAATCAGCGCTATCGGTAAAAAAGCCTATGAAATGACAGGAAGAAATTCTGATTGGATAGATGTTGTAAGACCAATTAAAGACGGCAATTTCTTTGATTTGCAGACGGCACAGAGTGTTCTCAGCTTTTATATTCAAAGGCTTTGTGGTAACAAGGTTCTTAAACCAAACATACTTGTAAGTATCCCTTGCAGTGCAAACACAGTTGATAAAAGAATGGTTATTGATCTTGCAACCTCATCTGGTGCGGCAAGAGCCTGCGCTGTTGATGAAACACTTGCGGCGGCTGTTGGTGCAGGTGTTGATGTTAACAGCTATAAAGGCACTCTTATTGTTGATATTGGCGGTGGAATAACAGATATTTCAGTTATTGCAAAAGGGCTTGTCTGCGTTTCAAGTTCAATTAAAATTGCAGGCAACACTTTTGATGACGCAATTATCAGCTATGCAAAAAAAGAAAAAGAGCTGATTATCGGCAAAATCACCGCAGAGAATTTAAAGAAAGAAATAGGCTGTACAAGCTTCCTTGAAGCAGAGCTTGCAATGCGTACTGTTGGCAAGGATATTCTTACAGGACTTCCAAAAGAAACTGAAATTACTTCAGCAGATGTGTTTGTGAGTATTCGTGAGTATCTTGAAAGTATTGCCGAAGAAATCAGACTTCTGCTTGAAAAAACTCCACCTGAGCTTTCTGCCGATATTTTTGAAAACGGATTGATTATCACAGGCGGCAGCGCAAAGCTTAAGGGAATAGATAAATTCCTTGAATACAGAACAGGTGTGCCTGCAAGAATTGCAGACGAACCTGAAACCTGTGTTATCAGAGGTCTTGCAAAGCTTTCAAAGGCAACAAAGCTTCTTGAAAGAAATGCCTGCTTCTATAAAACAAGGCAAGAGCTTGGCTATGACGAATATTGATAATTAAATTGCTTTATACCTGCAAGGGTTAAAGATAAATGCACTTTTGGTGCAAAAAGGAGAGTATTATGGAAACTTTAAGAAAAATTCTGGCTTATGTTCTGATTATACCTCAGATCATTATTCCTTTCTTCTCAGGTTGGCTTATCCCAAATAAGAGCGCAAAATTTGAGAAATGGAATGAAAATCAGAAATTTGAGCGCAGTTATGCCGCTGAATTAAAAAAAGAAAAGGGCAAGGATTTTGTTATCCTTAACCTTACAGATGTTCAGCTGAGCGACAATGAAGCATATGGCAAATATGGCGAAATGGCAAAGGCTGTTATTGATGAGCTTGTTGAAGAAACTCAGCCTGACCTTATTACAATAACAGGCGATAACGGTGGCGGTTGCTATTCATATGTTTCACTTAGCAAATGGCTTGATAGCTACAATATTCCATGGGCACTTGTTATGGGTAACCACGACGGAAGCGGTGTTCCAAATGAAACATGGTGTGCCCGTGCTGTTGCGTGCTCTAAAAACGGACTTTTCAAAATGGGTCCCAAGAATATGGGCTACGGCAATTACATCATCAATATCACAGAGGATGATAAAATTATCCACACTCTGTTTATGATGGATACACACTCAGGTGCAGACCCAGATGGTATCAACGCAACACCCGACAATGTAGGCTATGACCATTTTTGGGAGCCTCAGCTTGCATGGTATAAGTGGGCAGTAAACGGTATTAGCGAAATCAACGGCGGTGTTGTTGAAAGCACAGTGTTTATGCACATTCCTGTTTATGAATATCGTCTTGCATGGGCTTCTCATTATGACACAGATACGAACAGCTATAAGCCCGAATATGCAGAGGATGATTTTGGTGTGAACCACGAAGGTATCTGCTCACCCGAAAAGAGCAACGGTTTCTTTGATCTTTGCAAAGAGCTTGGCAGCACAAAGAATATGGTTTGCGGTCATGACCATGTCAACTGCTCATCAATTCTTTATGAGGGCATCCGACTTTCATATGGTGTTAAGACTGGCGCAGGTTGCTACTGGGAGCCTGAAATGAGCGGCGGCACAACAATCACAATCGGTGATAATGGCAGTGCAACAGTTCAGCATCATTTCATTGATAAATCAGATTATCTTAACTAAAAAACATAAAAAAGAAATTCGCAGATTTTGAAGTCTGCGAATTTTTTTATGCTCGATTATATGCTATTTTACGAGTATTTCTTTATGAAATCTAAAACAGGTGTCGGGTCATCAAGTCCATGTGGATGATGGTCGCAACCCTCTTTAATATAAACCTCAATGGGAATGTTATTTTTCTCATAAATTTCTTTAATAAATATTCCGTTTTCATCAAAGGGAACAATTGTGTCGCTGTCGCCTGCAACGATAATTGCGGGAATTCTGTTTTCTGCAAGCTTTGGCAGATTGTCAAGTGGCATATCTCTGTAAGCCAAAAGCTGTGGAATACCAGCCAAGCCGAGAGCTTCTATAATCTCTTCGTGATTTTCATTAAAGCGAACGGATTTATAAAATCCGCAGGGGCAGCTCATGTAATTCACAACAGGTGCATCAAGATAAATGCAGGCGATTTTTTCGGGGTATCTTGCGGCAAGCTTAACGGCAAAAATTCCACCGCAGCTCATGCCGACAGGCACACATTTTTTATTGAGAGAATATTTCTCTGTAACATAGTCAATAAATCGTGCCTTCCTGTCAATGTCCTCATCAAGACCCCAGCGATTTTTATTTTTGATAAAGCATAAATAATTGCCCTCTTCAAGAAGCTTTATTTCTGTTTCGGGGAAAGCACCAAAATATTCTGTCTTTAAAATAAGTAAAGCGTTTTCATTTTTTGTGTTTGGCAAAATGACTTTTGCAGGCTGACCCTCAAAGTCAAATTCAACCATTTCAAATCCATTCCAAAGCATATTATCACCTTTATTATAAAAATTTCTTTAAATAATCAGAGAGCTTTTCGCCCCAGATTTTATGACCTGTTTCGTTTGGGTGAGGTCCGTAAAGGGACATTTGCGGAGTATCTCCACCAACGGACAAAAACTCAACTGTATCAAAAAGTCCGTCAACCTCTTTGCAAAGAATAGTGTTAATATATTCGTTTACTTGAAGCCATGTGGCGGTGTTTTTTTCGTCATAGTCAAACGGGGGAACAGTCTGCAAAATGACAGTAATCCCTTTTTCTTTGAGCTTTTTAACAATGGTGCTAAGGCTTTGCTTTATCTGCTCAGCAGTGAAGCCTTGAAGAATATCGTTAACGCCAAAGCACACAGTAATAATATCGGTTTGTTTCGCCTTTTGAAGCCATGCTCCGTCAGTGGCGGCGTCGTTTCCTCTTGCGTATCCAATGCCGATGTTCCAGAAAGCATAATCTTTGCCAAGATTTTCTGCAACGAATGCGGAGTAGTGAAGATATTTATTTTTAGGTGTTCCGCATCCTTGAGTTATTGAATCGCCAATAAAAGTTATTCTCTTTTGCACTTCTCTGTCGCAGCCAATCATTGCAGGCAGTGGCATTTTAACATTTGGAATCCACTGGTCGTTTTCTTTTCTGAAAACAGGGAGCAGTGTTTCTTCATGATACGGAATCATCTTGCCACAAAATTCCATCTCAAAACAGAGAAATTCACCTTTTTTAAGATTCAGCTTTATGGGGTCAGTTGCAAAAATTTCCGCAGGTGCAACTGTCTTTTCTTTTTTTGAGTCAAATGTAAGCTGAATAAAACTGTTTTCAAGTTCATTCTCAACAGGCATTTTTTCATTTGAGCATTCACTGCATTTTGAAACCGCAAGACTTTTTATCTGCCATTCGTCAGGCACAACATTGCATCTGCAAAGGGAGCCATCACCAAATGTGCTGTCAACAGTGTTGGTGAAAAGAAAAGAATAGTTGTATTCACCGCCCTCCGTTACCTTAAAAAAGCAACGGGAAGTAAGAATTTCATCCTTGTTTTCAGGGTAGAAGCAAAGCTGATTCCCTGCCGAGCCAGCACAGTTTGATGTGAATTTTTTATAAAAATCCATGTAAATCACAATTCCTTTAATAAGATTTTCGCTTTCTCTGATTATACCATTTATTTTTATTTTTGCAAAGCTATTGACAAAAATAATTTTGTTGATATAATTAGTGTATCATTTGATACACTTTGAGAGGCTGATATGACACAAACCGAAGCATTAAATAAGTGCAATCTTTTTAAAAATACATCTGAAAAGCTAAAAAAGCAGATACTTGATGACGATAGAACCGTGTGGCAGACAATTGAAACAGGTCAGTGCATTTTCATCGAAAACAGCGGTGCAGAGCAAAAGCTGTGTATTCTCGCTGACGGAGTGCTTACTGTGTTCAGAGAGCATAACGGCAACCGTGTTTTGCTCAATGAAATCAAAGCACCTGGCATCGTTGGTGCGGCATCACTTTTTGGCGAAAATAGTTTTTATCAGACAACTGTTAAGGCAAAAAAGCGATGTCAGGTTTTGCTTTTGCAGCAAAGTCAGATGAATGAGCTGATAAAATCTGACGGTGAATTTGCGATGAATTACATCCGCTTTTTGTCAGACAGAATCCGCTTTCTTAATAAAAGAATCGCTTCATTTACTTCTGGAAGTGCCGTTTCAAGGCTTTCAGTGTATCTTACGAACCGTCAGATTGACGGAAAGTGTGAAATCAGCCGTGCAAAACTTGCCACTGAGCTTGATATAGGGCGTGCTTCTCTTTATCGTGCCCTTGATACGCTTACTCAGCAGGGTATTATTGAAACGGATGGTAAAGCTATAATTATTCTTGATGAAGAGAGATTGATTTCTTTCGGTCAGGATAAAACATAGGGAGGAATTTTTATGAAAAAAGTATTATCACTTTTCCTTTTAATCGCAATTGTTCTTTCTTTTGCGGCTTGCGGAAAAAAACAGACAAACGACGAACCACAGGTTGAATCAACATCCGTAACAACAAGAATTGCCACTCTAAAAGGCCCCACAGGTATGGGCATGGCAAAGCTTATGGCAGACGATAAGAATGCAGAAAATTCAAAGTATGAATTTACACTTTCAGCTGCTCCCGAGGATGTAAAAGCAGGCATACTCAGCGGAAATTTTGATATTGCCGCAATTCCCACAAACCTTGCAGCTGTTCTTTATAATAAGGCTGGTGCAGATATTTCAGTGCTTGCAGTTAACACTCTAGGTGTTCTCTATGTGCTTGAAAACGGCAAAACAATCAACAATCTTTCAGACCTTGTTGGTAAAAAAGTTTATGCAACCGGTCAGGGCTCAACACCTGAGTATATCTTCAATTATATTCTTGAAAAGAATGGCATTGATGTTGAAAAAGATGTTGAGGTTGAGTATCTCACAGAACATTCAGAGCTTGCAACACAGATGACAGCAGGCTCAGTTCAGATTGGTGTTTTACCCGAACCAAATGTAACAGCTTCAATTGTTGGCTCACAGACAAAAGAGCTTCGTGTTGCTCTTGACCTTACAAAAGAGTGGGAGAAAGCCGCTCCTGGCACAACTGTTATGCAGGGCTGTATTGTTGTAAATAATTCATTCCTCAAAGAACATCCCGAAGCAGTTAAAGAGTTTATGGAAGAATACAAAAAATCAGTTGATTTTGTTAATTCAAATATTCCCGAGGCTGCTAAACTTTGCGAAGAAGCTGGCATTGTTCCAAAGGCAATGATTGCACAAAAAGCTATTCCAAATTGCAACATCACTTTTGTAACAGGCGAGGAGCTTAAAACAGGACTTAACGCATTCTTCAAGGTTCTGTTTGATGCTAACCCCGCTTCTGTTGGCGGAAAGCTTCCCGATGATGCTTTCTATTACAACGCAAAATGAGCACAAAATTAAAAGGATTTTTAAGATCAGCAAGCGCCCTTATTTTCTGGATGGGAATATGGGCGTTTGCCTCGTGGAAAGTAAATAAAACTGTTTTAATTCCTTCGCCGTTTCAGGTGATGAAAAGGCTTTTTGAATTGTTGCAGGAAAAAGAATTTTATCTCACAGTTGGTCAGTCGTTGCTCAATATTTCTGTTGGATTTTTCATCGGAGTTTTTGTTTCAATTTTGATAGCAATTCTTTGCCATATTTCAAAAGTTGCAGATACAATTTTGCGCCCTGTTATGACAGTAATAAGAAGCACGCCTGTGGCATCTTTTATTATTCTTGCTCTTGTTTTTATGGGCAAAAAATTTGTGCCAACGCTTATTTGCTTTATGATGGTTTGCCCTGTCGTTTTTTCTGCTGTTTCAAACGGAATAAATCTGAGAAACAAAGATAACCTTGAAATGCTCAATATTTTCTCTGTGAATCCGTTAAGAAAATTGTGGGTGTTTCACATTCCGTCTATCCTGGCTTTTTTAGGTGAAGGGTGCTCAAATGCTCTTGGTCTTGCATGGAAAGCAGGCATTGCCGCAGAGGTTCTTTGCACTCCGCAAAACACAATCGGTCTGATGCTTTATGAATCAAAAATCTATCTTGAAACAATAGATGTTTTTTGCTGGACTCTTGTTGTAATTATTTTGAGCCTTGTTCTTGAAAAACTTCTAAAAACAGTAATAGCCAAAAGTAAAAAGGGGGAATCTGTTAAATGAAAAAAATAAGTTCCCTTAGATTTTCTTATGGCAATGATGAAGTTTTTTCTGATTTTTCAGCACAGTTTGAAGATACAGGCTTGTACGCAATTTCTGGTGTTTCAGGTGTTGGAAAGTCAACGCTTTTGCGATTGATTTCAGGTCTTGAAAAGAATTATCAAGGCGAGATTTCTGGCTTTGAAAAAGACACTTTTTCATACGCTTTTCAATCGCCAAGGCTTCTTGATTGGTTTTCTGCAAAAGAGAATGTTGCGGCAGTTCTTTCGGGTAAAAGAAAAGAACGAATGAAAGAAGCTGAAAAATGGCTCGATTTTCTTGATCTTTCTGAGCATAAAAATAAAAGACCTCATGAGTTATCAGGAGGTCAGCAACAAAGAGTTTCACTGGCAAGAGCATTTGCTAAAAAAAGCTCAGTTCTTTTGCTTGATGAACCCACCACAGGGCTTGATGATTTACTCTCAAAAAAAGTGATGGAGCTTGCAAAAAAAGAGTCAGAAAATCGACTTGTAATTTATGTAACACACGGTGAAAAAGAAAAGAATTTTGCAGACGAAATTATTGAAATAAAAAAGTAAATTTAATAATTATAAAACCCGCCGAAAGAGTAAAGATTTTCCTCATCGGCGGGTTGATTTTTTATAAATTTTTATTTACAAATTATACTGCAAACAAAGTTACAAGTGTAAGGATAATTCCCTGAACAATAAAGCAGGGAACGACAGTTCTTAGACTTCCTTCAAACCAGTTCTTTCTCAGGCAGTTATCTGCAATGATGTAATAAATCCAATACATCAGCATATAAGCAACGGGAGGAAGCTCAAAAGTAATCTGAAGAATTATTGAAATGATAAGTACAATTGCGTAGATAACTGCAAGCATTTTTTTCTTTGGATGATGCTCACCTCTGTCAAAAACAACCTGCTGACCTGCGAGGAAAACAATTGAAGAAAATGCAAGCAACTGTGCAGAAATTCCGTTGCCTAAAAAGATTGGAATTGCAGGCAATGCAAAGAAAATAACCCTTTCAAAAATTTCAAATGCTCTGCCGTATTTTTCCATTCTTTTTGCATACTGGAAAACTGCCAAAAGTGAAACTGCAAAAAGTACCCATGCAATAAGAGCCTGATGCTGCGGGAAAGGATTCCAGAATCCGTGTGCGTTGATAACATCAAGTCTTTCTTTAAGCATCGTGCCTTTTGTTGCCTCAAAGAATATGCCGAAACCAAGACCGCCTGCTGCACCGAGGGTGTATTCCATAATCTTCCATCCGTCAATATATTTGTGGAATTTTCCAAAAATATACTTGCCGTTTTTCATTGGATGCACCTGAACATCATAGAAGAAAATTCCGATAATCCAGCCGATTGCACCTGAAACCATACCTACAAGTGAAAATCCTACAGCATAGAAATCTTTATTGATAATGCTTATTGCCATAAACACTATGAGCATAAGCACATTTCCGCCCCATTCCTCACGGCTTGTAAGTGAAAAATAGATTTTGGGGAAGATTTTTTCTTTTGCATTATATGGCTTGTTAAAAATGCGAACACCAATTGCTTGAATGAACGGAACGGCAAGGAACAGCACAACTATCTGCAAAGCAGGGTAGTATTTTCCGCTCAGTGCACTGAATGCCATGCCGACAATTTCACCTGCAATGCCAAACCACAACATACCTTTCAGCACTAAACCGAGATAGCCTTTTTTTCTGTTGAAATCTTTGCCATCTCTATGAAGAATGAATCCCATTGTTTGCGCATAAGGCTCAAATCCGCCGTATGCCATACCGATTGCGCCAGCAGCCGCAAAGAAATAAAATCTTTCTACAATGTAAGGACTGCCTGAAAAAAGAGCAAGGAACATACCAAGTAATGCACCGGGGAGTGCGGCTCCTTTTTCACCGCCGATAAGCGCACCTCTCATACCCCAACCGTAGCTGACCGCAAGGCTGAGTATAAGAACAATAAATATACTTTTCATAAAATCACCTCTTATATAAATTTACCAAACACAAAGTTTTTTGTCAACTGCATATTGATTTAATTTGCCGAAAGTGATAAGATAATTTTAAAAAAGTAGGAGGTTCGTTTATGATAAATGTAACAATCTGGAACGAAGATTCAATAGAAACATCAGCCGAGTCAGTGCTTAAGGTTTATCCCGAGGGACTTAACGGAGCTATCAGAGATTTTCTTAAAGTTAATGAAGATATGAATGTAAGAACAGCAAACCTTGAAGAAGATGAATGCGGTTTGCCTGATGAGATTCTCAATTCAACAGATGTTCTTCTTTGGTGGGGACACGGCAAGCATCAGAGAGTGCCCGATGAACTTGTTAAAAAAATTCACAACAGAGTTCTTTGCGGTATGGGTATGATTTTTCTCCATTCTGCTCATTTTTCAAAGCCTTTTATAAGCCTTATGGGCACAACCTGCTCACTTAAATGGAGAGAAGGCGACCGTGAGCGAATCTGGACAATACTTCCTCATCATCCTATTGCAAAGGGTATCCCTGAGCATTTTGAGCTTGAATCAGAAGAAATGTACGGTGAAAGATTTGATATTCCTGCTCCCGATGAGCAGATTTTCCTTGGTTGGTTTGCAGGCGGTGAAGTTTTCCGCTCGGGCAATGTGTGGAACAGGGGACTCGGCAAGGTTTTCTACTTCCAGCCTGGTCATGAAACAAACGGAAGCTTCCACAATGAGTATGTTCAGCGAATTATCACAAACGGCGTAAGATATGTTGCTCCCGTTGAGATTGTTGAAAAGATTGAATGTCCGCATTTTGAATCACTCGAAAAATAAATAATTCCATCTGCCAATGTATGTTATAGTATGTTGGCAGACTTATTTATGTATAATGCACAAATATTTTCTACAACTTTGTTTATTTTACGAATAGCATTTTTGAAAAATTGTGCTATAATGTAAGTGAACAAAGGGAAAGGAAATAGAGAAAAATAAAAAGCAAAGGAGGCTTTTAAAATGAGAATAGCAACAAAATTTAAAAGCCGTCTGGTGAACGATCGAACAATTTATTAAGCGGCTCAGCCGCAAAAGACAGTTACCACGACGGCAAATCAATCAAAATAGAATATTGAGGAGTTGTGGTTAAAATGTCAGAGATGGTAATAAGAAACCGAAAATCGAAAGAGATCGGATATATAAAAACCGATAGCAGAGGCAAGCAGACGGCGTACAATCTGAAAAAAGAAAAACTTGGCTGTTTTGACCCGAAAACAAACTTAACAAGAGATAAAAATAACAGAGTTTTGGGCAACGGCAATATGCTTGTAGGTATCATTCTTTCAGCCGCCTGAGCTAAAGATTACAATTGAATATTTAATATATAAAATAGGGCACCGTGTGAGGCGGTGCCTTTTTGCGTTTATAATGACACCAAAACTACTAAATTCAGCAATTTTTAACGCATATATTAGCAGGTTAAGGCAATTTTAAAGAATTATTATTGATTATTTTATAAAATAATGATACAATATTGTGATTGATATTTTTATGTGTTTACAGATGAAAGGGGATTGCGGCAATGAACAGAAAAAAATGGCAGGTTATGCCTATTGATCAGGAAGCTATTATTCAAACTGCCGAGGACCTCAATATTGACCCTCATGCTGTTTTGCTTGCATATACACGTGGAATAGAGGATGTTTGCGCTGCGGCTGAATTTTTCGGACTTGAACCTTTTGACGAATCCTTTTATCTTGATTTCCCCGATATGGAAAAAGCGGCGGACAGAATCAGAAAAGCTGTTGACGATTTTGAAAGCATTGCAATTTATGGCGACTATGATGTTGACGGTGTAACTGCAACCGCTGTTTTATATCTTTATCTTGAATCCATTAACGCAAATGTGTCTTATTATATCCCTGACAGACATACAGAGGGCTATGGTTTGAGCATGAGTGCAATTGATAAGCTCCACGAAAGGGGAGTTAAGTTGATTGTAACTGTTGATAACGGCATCTCTGCCATTAAAGAAGCAGAATACATAAAAGAGCTTGGCATGGAGCTTGTAATTACCGACCATCATCTTCCAGGCGAAACTTTGCCCGATGCTGTTGCAGTTGTTGACCCTCACAGAGAAGATTGCAGCCTTGAATTTAAAGACTTTGTCGGCGCAGGCGTTGCATATAAGCTTATCTGTGCTATTGAGGGTGAATCAAACGAATCCACAGAGAAATATATTGACCTTGTTGCCCTCGGCACTGTTGCGGATGTTATGCCTTTGGTTGGCGAAAACAGAAGCATTGTAAAAAGAGGACTTTACAGAATTGCCACTGCTCCGTCTGTTGGAATTTCTGCTTTGCGTGAAGTTGCAGGAACAACTGACAAAGAGCCTTCATCATCAGAGCTTGCCTTTGCTCTTTCACCAAGAATAAATGCGGCTGGCAGAATGGGAAGCGCAGAGCGTGGGCTTAAACTTCTTGTCAGTAGGGACAGAGAAGAAGCATCACTTATTGCAGAAGAAATAAGCGAAGAAAACACTTTAAGGCAGAAAACTGAGCAGGAGATAACCGCCCTTGCACTTCAGCAAATAAGCGAAACACCGTCTATGGCTTATGATTCAGTTTTGGTTGTTGATGGTGATGACTGGAATGATGGCGTTATCGGTATTGTTGCATCCCGACTTGTGGAGCTTTATGGCAAGCCTGCAATTGTAATTTCTAAAAACGGAAGCACTGCAAAAGGTTCTGGCAGAAGCATTGACGGATTTTCGCTTTATGATGCTCTTAATGCAGTTAAAGAAAACCTTACCCATTTTGGTGGTCATAAGCTGGCGGCAGGTCTTGGCATTGAAAGCGAAAAAATTGAAGATTTCAGAAAAGCTATAAACGAATACGCATCACAGTTTGAAATGCCTTTTATGACTCAGCGTATTGACTATAAACTAAAGCTCCATTCAATAAATGAAACTTTACTTGAAATTGCCGAAACTATGGAGCCTTGCGGAGCAGGAAATCCACAGCCTGTTTTCGGTCTTTTCAAAATGAAAATAGAAAACATAACGCCTATCGGTTCGGGCAAGCATATTCGCCTTGACCTTTCAAAGGGCGGCAATAAAATTCAGGCGGTTAAATTCTCATGCACTGCGGCAGACTTTCCATATGAAAAAGGCGATTGCGTTGACCTTGCGGTGGGTATCAAACGCAATGAATATCTTAACCGTGTCAGCGTAAGTATAATTGTGAAAAATATCAGACCTCACGGGGTCAATGAAGATAAACTGCTTCACGATATAAGAATGTTTGAGCGTCTTATGCGTGGCGATGAAATTACAAACGAGCAGGCGGCAGATATGCTCCCAGACAGAGAGCTGAATGCTGCTGTTTACAGATTTATTCGTTCAAGAGGAGGATGGAGGCACGGAGTTGAAATTCTGTGCAGCCGCCTTAATGTGGAGCGATATGGTGCAGTTTTTTGCAGCATTGAAGCAATGAAACAGCTTTCCCTTTTAAAAGCGGATGGCGAAAGGCTTATACTTCCACCTGCGTCATCAAAGGTCAGCTTTGACGATGCACCTGTTATAAAGAATTTAATCAATTACCAGAGGTGATTTTAGTGGGAATTTCTATTGATGAAACTTCCAAGGCTGATAAAGCATATTTAAAACTTCGTGAAACTCTTGAAAAGAGTATGAATAAAGAAGAACTTGAAGAAATTGACAGCGCATACGAATGGGCGAGGGCTGCCCATAGCGGTCAGCTTCGTTTCTCAGGTCAGCCATATATAATTCATCCCATAGCCGTTGCTCAGATCCTTGCTGATTACGGTATGGATAAAGGCTCAATTATTGCGGCACTTCTTCACGATATTGTTGAAGATACTGGTGCAACACTTGATGATGTTAAAAAGAGATACGGTCAGGAAATAGCGTCTATTGTTGACGGACTTACAAAGCTCACAAAGGCGGCAAAAAATCCTGTAAAAGAAAAAGCAGAAGCAAAACAGCAGGCACAGGCTCAAAATGAAGAAATGCCACAGGAAAAAGAAGAAGAGCCATCAATTTTAGCTGAAATTAAGCCTATAGATTTCTTTAATGCAAAAGAGGTTCAGCAGGCAGAAAATGTTCGAAAAATGCTTCTTGCTATGTCTCAGGATATTCGTGTTATTATTATCAAGCTTGCAGACAGAATTCACAATATGCGCACTTTAAGCTTTATGCGCCCGCCAAAACGCAGAGAAAAAGCGCTTGAAACTCTTGAAATTTTTGCACCAATTGCACACCGCCTTGGTATCAGAACAATGAAAGAGGAACTTGAAGATCTTTCAATCAGTTACCTTGACCCAATTGGCTACAATGATATTCAGGTTAAGCTTGCAAAACAGCAAAAAGAAAGAACAGCATACCTTGAAAGAATCAAGAAAGAAATTGACGAAAAAATCAAAGACATTGTGCCCGAATATACAATCTCTGGCAGAATAAAATCTGTTCATGGAATATACCGTAAAATGTATATTCAGAATAAGAGCTTTGATGAAATTTATGATATTTATGCTGTTAGAATAATTGTAAATACTGTTACAGAATGTTATCAGTGTTTCGGCGTGATTCACGAAATGTATTCACCGATTCCCAACAGAATTAAAGACTACATTGCAATGAAAAAGCCAAACAACTATCAGTCATTGCACACAACGGTTATCGGCAAAGACGGCATACCTTTTGAGGTGCAGATAAGAACAAAAGAAATGCACCAGACAGCTGAATACGGTATCGCCGCTCACTGGAAATATAAAGCGGGTATCACAAACGGAAAGCAGCAGTCTTTGGATGAAAAACTTGCGTGGATAAGACAGCTTCTTGAAGAGCAGAACGAAACAGGCAACCCTGAGGATATTGTCCGCACAATTAAAGATGATTTCATACCCGAAGAGGTGTTTGTTTTCACTCCCAAGGGTGATGTTGTCAATCTGCCTGTAGGCTCAACAATTGTTGACTTTGCTTACGGTATCCATTCCGCTGTCGGTCATAAGATGATGGCGGCAAAGGTTGACGGCAGAATTGTTCCGCTTGACCATCAGGTTAAAACAGGCGAGATTATTGAAATTATCACATCAAGTCAGCCTGGCAAAGGTCCCAGCAGAGATTGGCTTAATATTGCACGCACAAGCTCTGCAAGAGCAAAAATCCGTGCATGGTATAAGAAAGAAAAACGAGATGAAAATATCATCGAAGGCAAGCTGATTGTTGAAAGAGAATTTCGCAAAGCAAAGATTCGCCTTACCGATGAACAGAAAGACAAATTTATTCTTTCAATTGCCGCAAAGCAAAGGCTCACTTCGCTTGATGATTTTTATGCAGCACTTGGCTATGGCGGAATTTCGCTTGCAAAGCTGTTGCCAAATATTAAAGATGAATACAATAAGCTTATTAAAACAATTCAGCAGCAGGAAAATCCCGAAAGCGTAACAGTTTCATCTATTCCAACCAAAAAAATCAAGAGCGACGGTGTTATTATTGAGGGTATCGAAAACTGTCTTGTTAAGTTTTCACGCTGTTGTAATCCCTTGCCCGGTGATGAAATTATCGGTTACATCACAAGGGGATACGGCGTTTCAATTCATAACAGAAATTGCACCAATGTTCCCGCAATTATTGAAAATTCACCAGAACCCGAGCGTTGGATTAAAGCGAGCTGGGACAGCGAAAAGGTACGCAAAACATTTAAAGCGAATCTCACGCTTATGTGCATAGACAGAAGAGCTATGCTTCTTGATATTACAACACAGCTTGACTTAATGCGAGTTGATGTTATTTCACTTAATGCAAACAATACTAAAGACGGAAACGCTGTTTTCAACATGGTTATTTCAGTTGAGGGTATGGCACACCTTAACAAGGTAATAGAAAAGCTCAAAAAAGTTAACGGCGTTTATGATGTTGTAAGATCAAATAACTGACGAAAAGAGGAATAAAAATGAGAGCAGTTGTTCAAAGAGTTACATCTTCAAAGGTTAGCGTTGACGGCAAGGTTATCGGCGAGGTTTCAAAAGGCTTCAATGTGCTTTTAGGTGTGCAGGATGATGACACAGAATTTGATGCAGAAATTCTTGCCGCCAAAATTGCAAAGCTTCGCATTTTTGAGGATGACGATGGCAAAATGAATTTGTCTATTCTTGATATAGACGGAGAAATTCTTGTGATTTCACAGTTCACTCTCTGCGCTGATTTAAAAAA
Organism: Acutalibacteraceae bacterium; assembly: GCA_045598085.1. Classification (GTDB taxonomy): domain Bacteria; phylum Bacillota; class Clostridia; order Oscillospirales; family Acutalibacteraceae; genus CAG-488. The sequence continues at coordinate 10,785 of JAZLLI010000003.1, read as the reverse complement.
GGGCAACAGACCATCATTCGTTTTTGCCGCAAGACCCGAAAAGGCTGTTCCTCTTTATGAATATTTTATGTCTTTGCTTAAAGAAAACGGTGTGAGAAAAATTGAGCACGGTCAGTTTGGTGCGGATATGGCTGTTGAAATCAACAATGACGGACCTGTTACAATAGTTATGGATACAACTATCTGGAGGAAAAACTAATGAAAATTGAGTCTGCACAGGTTGGTTTGCTAGGTACAAATTTTTATGTTATAACAGATGAAAAAACTGGTGTCAGTGCTGCTATTGACCCTGGCAGTGATTATTCAGAAATTGAAAGTTTTGTTAAAGATAAAAACATAAAATATATACTTCTTACCCATGGACATTTTGACCATATCTTTGGTGTTGCAGAGCTTAAAAGGCAAACAGGCGCACAGATTGTTATTGGCGAACTTGATGCAGAAAATCTCTATAATGCAGAGAGAAACAGTGCTGGTATAAGGCTTCCATTTAAGGTTGAGCCAACCGAAGCGGATGTTATTGTTAAAGAGGGCGATGAGCTTTCTGTTGGCAATATTAAAATAAAAGTTATTGAAACTCCTGGGCATACAGAGGGAAGTATCTGCTACATTCTGCCTGAAGAAAAAGTCATTTTCAGCGGAGATACACTTTTTTATCATTCAATCGGAAGAACAGATTTTTCAACAAGTGTACCCGAAAAAATGAGCACATCTCTTAAAAAGCTGGCATCAGTTGACGGAAATTTTGAGGTTTTCACAGGCCACGGAGATTCAACAGATTTAGACGAAGAAAGATTAAACAATTATTTTTTGAGGTAACCATATGATTCTCAGAATTATTGACCATAAATTCCATTACGAAGCAGAAAATCTTTGCCGTGTGTTTTATCCACACGAAAAAATCGCAGTTGTAAAAGATTTTGAGGGCGAAGATAAGCTGACCGTTATTACTGCTATGAAAGTGAACGGCACATCAGCAGAAATCACAGTTTCTTTTAACTCTGACGGCGAAGAATTTCACGATGAAGCAACTGTCAATTCTTTAGTTGCAGATAAAGCCTTTTATGACACTTGCGAAAAGAAAATGATGACAATGCTTTTCGGCATTCTTTCATCTGCCACAGGCTATGTTCCTCAGTGGGGCATCCTCACAGGGGTTCGCCCATCAAAGCTTATGACAAGCCTTGTTGCAGAAATGGGCGATGAAAAGGCAAAAAGATATTTCACCGATGAGCTTCTTGTAAAAAAAGATAAAACTCAGCTTGCATATTCTGTTTCAAAGGCGGAAGAGAAGATTATTTCTCTTTCTCAGAAGCAGTCATTTAGCCTTTATATTTCAATTCCGTTCTGCCCCACAAGGTGCAACTATTGCTCATTTGTTTCACATTCAGTTGAGCAGGCAAAGAAGCTTATTCCAGAATATGTGGATAATCTTTGCAAAGAGCTTGAATACACAGCAGAATATGCCAGAAAGCTTAACCTCAGGCTTGAATCTGTTTATTGGGGCGGGGGAACGCCCACAACCCTCAGTGCAGAACAGCTTGCGAGGGTGTGCTCTGTAATTTCACAGAATTTTGACTTGTCATATCTTCGTGAATATACAGTTGAAGCAGGCAGACCCGATACTGTTACAAAAGAAAAGCTTATTGCACTTAAAATGGCAGGTGTCAGCAGAATCAGCATAAATCCGCAGACTTTTAATGACTCGGTGCTTCATGTTATCGGCAGAAAACACACAAGCGCACAGACTCTTGATGCCTTTGCCGCCGCCCGTGATGCAGGCTTTGATAATATAAATATGTATTTGATTGCAGGACTTACAACAGATACATTCCCGTCATTCTGCAAAACTCTTGATACAGCCGTTTCACTTAACCCTGAAAACATCACATTACATACACTTGCTTTAAAGCGTTCTTCAAGAATCGTAACAGGCAAAATTGATGTTGAAAGCGGTGAGCTTGCAAATAAAATGCTCAGAAGAGCGGAGCGTCAGTTCACACAGAACGGATACGAACCCTATTATATGTACCGTCAGAGCCGTTCTCTTGGCAATCTTGAAAATGTTGGCTGGTGCAAAGAGGGTTACGAATGCCTTTATAACATCTTTATGATGGAGGAATGTCATACAGTTCTTGCCGCAGGTGCAGGTGCTGTTACAAAACTCAAGCAATATGGCGTTAATAATATTGAAAGAATATTTAACTTCAAGTTTCCGTATGAATACAATACAAGGTTTGATGAAATCCTTGCAAGAAAAGAAAATATACTTCACTTTTATGAGCTTTACGGAGGATAAAATATGAAACCATATTACTCATTTGTTGAAATTAACGAAGCGTTAAAAAATGATGCAGAGGGATTTGTTCGCTCCTGCGAAGATGAATATCACAATAAAATCAATGAGGGTGTAGGCAAAATCCTTGAAAACAACATTGTTGACATTGTTATGCTTGCAGGACCCAGCTCCGCAGGCAAAACAACAACTGCGCTTAAAATTGCCGAGGGTATTGCCAAAAGCGGCAAAAACGCTTACAGAATTTCACTTGACGATTTCTATTTTAACAGGGATGATATTCCTATTAACAGCGACGGTCTGCCCGATTTTGAAAATATAACAGCTCTTGACCTGCCACTTATTAAAGAAACATTCAATTCTCTTATCAATAAAAGAGAAGCTGTTTTGCCTGTTTTTAATTTCAATACAGGCAAAAGAGAGGAAGAGGGCACATACATTGAACTTAAAAAGAATGATGTTATTATCGTTGAGGGCATACATGCACTGAACCCCATTATAACAGAGGGCATAGATGCCAGCCATATTTATAAAGTATATCTCAATGCGTCATCCCGTGTTATTACTCAGAATACACGCAGAGTTCTCCTTACCAAAAGAAACATCCGCTTCACAAGGCGAATGATAAGAGATTTCTATCACAGAGGTTCATCTGTTGAGAATACATATTTCCTCTGGTCGGGTGTCAGAAAAGGGGAGGATCAGTTCATCTTCCCATATAAGAGCAATGCAAATTTCTTTATAAATTCTTTCCACCCATATGAGCCGTGCCTTTTTAAAAATGAAGCGGTTAAGCTCCTTTCAGAAATTAGTGATGACAGCCCCTATTCAGATGAAGCCACAAGGCTTAGAGAATCAATCAGCAGATTTGATGAAATGGACATTTCTCTGTTGCCTGAGGATTCACTTTTAAGAGAATTTATCGGATAAAACGATATTTTTAACTTGGGTCTTGTCAATTGGCAAATTTTATGATACAATAAATCGTTATCAGTTGAGGTAACCTTGAACGGAGGTTTCATTATGGCAGAAAATAAAAAGCAGGGTCAGTCAATGCTCAATGGTGCATTTATACTTGTTGTTGCAACTGTTCTTGTTAAGGTAATAGGTGCACTTTACAAAATGCCTCTTACCGCACTTATCGGAGGCGTAGGCAGAGGATATTTCTCCCGTGCATACGATATTTACACTCCCGTGTATGCTATTGCAATGGCAGGCTTGCCTGTTGCTGTTTCAAAGCTTGTATCACAGGAAAAGGCACTTGGTCATTACCGTGATATAAGAGTTATTATGAAAACAGCCCGCAAGATTTTCCTTCTTACAGGCTCTATTGCAACTATAATTCTTATGGGTATTGCATATCCCTATTCAAAATTTGTTATTCACGCACCCGATAACTGGTCGAGCATTATGTTCATTGCCCCGTCTGTTTTCTTCTGCTGCTGTATGTCATCATATAGAGGCTATTACGAAGGCTTGAGCAACATGGTGCCCACTGCAATTTCTCAGGTTATTGAGGCTCTCGGCAAGCTTGTTCTCGGTCTTGCCACTGCATATGTTATTATGAGCTACGGACTCAAGAGATATGCCGCAGGTTTTCCAGTTTTCGGTCAGAAAGCTTTAACAGAAATGGATGCCTTAAGTGCTATTTATCCTTACACTGCGGCAGGTGCTATCAGTGGTGTTACACTTGGCACAGTGCTTGGTCTTATCTTCCTTATGATAAGGCACAAATTTGTTGGCGATGGCATCACATCAGATATGCTTGCAGGTGCACCCGACCCACAGCTTGCAAAAAGCTGGGGTAAGCTGATAATCGTTACAGCTCTTCCTGTTGCGGCGGGTTCACTTATTCTTAATGTTACAAACCTTATTGATACAGTAACCATAAGCAACCGCCTTGCATATGCGCTGAATCTTGATATTGAAACGCTTAAATCCATTTATGCTTCACAGATAGCCGCATCAAATGTTGCAGACGGTGATATTGCTACATATCTTTACGGTGCATATACATCTGCTCTTGACTTTAAAAATCTTATCCCAACAATCACAATGACCCTTGGCATCAGTGCAATTCCTGCACTTTCAGCAGCATGGGCAATCAGAGATAGAAAAAATATAAAAGTAACAATCGAATCTGTTATCAGAATCACAATGCTTGTTGCACTTCCTGCCGGTTTCGGTATGGCTGTTCTTGCAGAGCCCATTTTAGGTCTTGTTTATAACGGAACAGACGCAGGCGACATTGTTACAATTGCAGCACCAATCCTCAGAACATACGGCTTTGCAATCTTCCTTTTTGCAGTTTCTTCACCTGTTACAAATATGCTTCAGGCTGTCGGCAGAATGGATATTCCGCTGAAGTCAATCGTTGTTGGTGCAGTTGTTAAGATTATCCTCAACTATGTTCTTGTTGGTAATCCAAAAATCAACATCAATGGCGCACCTGTTGGCTCAATTGTTTGCTATGTAATTATTGTTCTTATAAATGTAATTGCTCTTATAAAAATCACAGATGTTAAGCTTGATTTTAAATCAATTTTTATCAAACCTTTGATTTGCAGTGCAATATGCGGAGCAAGTGCCCTTGCGTGCTATAAGGTATTTGGAACAATTCTTAAAAATGTTGGCGACCCTGCATCAAGACTTAACGGTGTTACAATCGCAACGCTTATCGCTGTTGTAGCTGCTGTTTTTGCATATGTTATAACTCTTCTTCTTGTAAAGGGAATTTCAAAAGATGATGTTGAAATGCTTCCTAAAGGAGAAAAAATTGCAAAAACACTTGAAAAAAAGGGTATTTTAGGATAATATAATTCGTCGAGGCTTGAATATGATAGAAAATTTTCAGTTTAAAGATAAATATAATGTCTATGATTTAGTGGAAATAATCCGCCTTCTTCGTGCAGAGGGTGGATGTCCGTGGGATATTGAACAGACCCACGAAAGCATTAAAACCTGCCTTATTGAAGAAACATACGAAACAATCGAGGCAATCAATAAAAAAAGCATCCCCATGCTTCGTGAGGAACTTGGTGATGTGCTTATGCAAGTTATTTTCCACGCACAGATTGAAACAGAAAACGGCAATTTCAACATTGACGATGTTGCTGATGAAAATGCAAAAAAGATGATAATTCGTCATCCTCATGTTTTCGGCAGTGTAAATGTGGACGGTGTTGATGATGTTCTCACTAATTGGGACGAAATCAAGCGTCAGACTAAAAAGCAGAAATCTGTATCGGAATCAATTGATTCTATTCCCCGTGAGCTTCCCGCTCTTATGAGAGCGCAGAAAGTTCAGCGTAAAGCTTCAAAGGCTGGCTTTGACTGGTCAGAGGTGAGTGGCGCAATTGACAAGCACATTGAGGAGCTTGAAGAGCTGAAAGCCGCAATTGAAAATCAGGATGATGAAAATGCTTTTGAAGAGCTTGGCGATTTGCTTTTCTCAGCTGTCAATATTTCAAGATTTATTGATGTTGATTCAGAGGAAGCGCTTACCGCCGCAACAGATAAATTTGCTTCAAGATTCAAAAAAGTTGAAGCCCTCGCAAAAGAAAGAGGAATTGATATGAAGTTCTCTTCACTTGAGGAGCTGGACAAGCTTTGGGATGAAGCAAAAAAATCATTGAAATGATATACATATTTGTATTTCATAATATATCTATCAACCAGAAAGGAATTTGTTAAATGAACAAGACAGAGTTTATTAACGCAGTTGCCGCAAAAGAAGGCATAGAAAAGAAATGTGCAGAGAAGGCAGTTAACGCAGTATTTGCAACTCTTACAGAGGAAATCGCCAAAGGCGAAAAAATCCAGCTCGTTGGATTTGGTACATTTGAGGTTAGAGAGCGTGCTGAAAAAACAGCTCGTAACCCTAGAACTGGCGAAACAATGACTGTTCCTGCTTCAAAAGTTCCCGCTTTCAAGGCAGGCAAAGCTCTTAAAGACGCAGTTAAATAATTTTCGCAATCAAAGGAGCTGTTTTTAACGGCTCCTTTTTGCAATATTTGGAGGGTAATATGAGACTTGATAAATATTTAAAAGTTTCCAGAATCATCAAACGCCGCACAGTAGCAAATGAGGTTTGCGATGCTAAAAGAGTGCTTGTTAACGGCAAGGTCGCAAGAGCCTCTTATGATGTTAAGGTTGGCGATGTTATAGAAATTTCAATCGGTGCAAACACTACAAGAATACAGGTCGAAAAGGTCAGCGAATTTGCAAATAAAGACGACGCACCATCAATGTATAAAGTATTATAAATAGATAACACGGATTAGCAAAAAACTAATCCGTGCTTTTTTATCCCACATTTTGATAACCGATTAACTCTTCCAACTGAGTTTGTGTTTTTATCATATTCTCTGCAAAAATGCCATATCCCTCTTTTGCATTGTCAACAAAAACATGGGTAACTGCGCCTACAAGCATCCCGTTCTGAATAATAGGGCTTCCGCTCATACCCTGAACAATACCGCCTGTTTTTGAAATCAAATCATTGTCGATTATTCTGATTATCATATTTCGCTGGTCAGATTCATTTTTATAAATTTTTGTTATCTCAATATCATAGTAATGTGGTCCGTGCTCGTCAATAGTGCTGATAATCTGCGCTTTGCCCTCCATTATTTCAGATGGCATTGCAACGGGAATAGCATTGTCTGTTTTGCCATAGTGATTCAGCACGCCATAAACGCCTGTTTCACCGTTTATATATAATTCGCCAAGTGAATCACCGCTAAAGACACCGCAAAGCTCACCTGGGGTGCCCTCACTGCCTTTATAACAGCCTTTAATTACTGCATTTACAGCATCTCCGCCCGAAAGGGGCATTGTTTCGCCTGTGTCAACATCGCATATGGCATGACCAAGACCCGCAAAAACGCCGCTGGCTCTGTCATAATATGTCATTGTGCCAATGCCTGCTGTGCTGTCCCTTATCCACAAACCGCCTTTGTAGTTAGAATCAGAACCTTTAACAGGGGTGAAGTTTATCTGCGAAATTTTGCCGTCTCTTTCAATTTTAAATTTTAATGTTTTGCCATCTGATGAAGTAATGTACTTTGAAAGGGAAGCGTTATCCGTTATATCGTTTCCATCAACAGAAAGAATCATATCACCCTGTTTAAGCCCTGCTTTTGCACCTGGGTTAGCTGTTCCGTGAGGCGTTTGCACGCTTTCAATCTTAACCACCATAACACCTTTTGTGTAAAGTCTAATGCCAAAAATGCTGCCGCCTGGCACAACATATTTTCTCTCTGTAACAGCAACCTTAGTGTTTTTTACAGGGAATAAATTGAAAAGCATAACCGATGTTTCATATTTTTCCCCGTCAGTAACAGTTGCATTTGCTGATACATCATCAAGCTCACGGCAGACAAAAGTATTCCCAGATGACATATTATCAAACTCCTGCAAAGTGATTTCGTTAGGAATATGGGAATAACCAAAAACAATAAGAGCCATTATGCCAAAACAGCAAAAGCAAAAAATAAAGCTCAGAATCCGAAAAGTCTTTTTCATGCGAACACCTCCGCACTTAACTTTTCCTATTCTGAGCTATTTATTTACGGTAAAGATTATTCTTTTTCTTTTTTATCTTTAAAAATGAAAAGTTTGCTGAAAACATAGTTCATAATAACTACAACTACCTGTAAAAAGATTTTTGCAATCATCATTCCGCTGACAGCATCGAAAAACATTTTTTTGTCAGCATGAAAAACAAACTGCGCAATAAAAAGACCTGCTTCTTCAACTCCAAGTGAAAAAAGTCTTGCGCCCGTGAAAGAAACAATCTCTTTAAAAAGGGTATTACCGTCAGTTTTATTTGAGTGAAAAACAAAAAACTTGTTTGTGAAAAATGCAAATGCTACAGTTATTATCCACGAAATAACATTGCTTATAAGTGCAAATTTGGGGCCTAATATTTTATCAAATGCCCAAAACGATGCAAGGCTGACAACGGTTGCCAATACACCAAAAAAAAGATAGTCAAACATTTCTCTGTTTACTATTTTCTTCAAAAAACTATTTAATTTTTCTGATTTAAACAATTTATCAATGATTTTATCGGTAAATTCAAATATCTTATCCAAAGATACCACCTCTCCCACCGACAGTATAACACATAACTTTAATACTTTCAAGATGGGTTTTAGAAATATAATTCATTCAGTGATTTTACTAAAAATTATTGAAATTTTTTTAATATATTTTGTTATCAAAAGTTTTGATTATTATTGTAAAACACACTATGTTGTGGTAAAATACCAAAAGTGTGATTTTAGGGAGGTGCTATTATGGTGTTGCACGGATTTCAAAAAATGACCCTTCTGGATTTCCCGGGAAAGGTTGCCTGCACTGTTTTTACAGGCGGATGTAATTTCAGATGTCCTTTTTGCCATAACGCACTTCTTGTTACCGAGCTTTCAAAATCAGAATCTATTAAAGAGGAAGAGGTTCTTGATTTTCTGAAAAAAAGAAAGGGACTGCTTGACGGAGTAGCAATAACAGGCGGCGAACCGCTTATTAGCGATGACATTTTGTATTTTGCTGAGAAAGTTAAAAATCTCGGCTTTGTGGTGAAGCTTGACACAAACGGAAGTTACCCTCAGAGGCTTAAAAAAGCCGTAGGCGAGGGGATTGTGGATTATGTTGCTATGGATATTAAAAATTCAAAAGAGCTTTATGCCAAAACAGCGGGGCTTAGCTTTTTTGAAATTTCGAATATTGAAGAGTCAGTTGACTTTCTTCTTAGTGGAAAGGTCGATTACGAATTCCGCACAACTGTCGTTAACGGATTTCACACTGTAGAGAGCATAGAAAATGCCGCTAAATGGATAAGCGGCGCAAAGCAATACTTTTTACAGAACTTCATAGATTCAGGGTGTCTTATCGGTGAGGGAATGACTGGTGTATCAAAAGACGAAATGCTTCTTATGAGGTCTGCCGCCCGTAAATATGTTCATGCAGCTGAACTAAGGGGCGTGTAATAATTATTCCACAATATATAGTGATTTGTTTATTGACATATACTATATATGTGGTATAATGTTAACCGTATTACGAAAAGGAGAGATTAGTAATGTATAATGTTGTTAAGCGAGACGGCAAAATCGTTGATTTTAACCTCGCAAAAATCAGAGATGCTATAACAAAAGCATTCAATGCATGCAGCAAGCAGTATAACCCCGACACAGTAGATTTTCTTGCACTTAAAGTTACCGCTGATTTTGAACCCAAAATCGTAGATAATCAGATTTCAGTTGAAAAAATTCAGGATAGCGTAGAATCAGTTCTTATTAAGGCTGGCTATGACGATATAGCAAAGGCTTATATCCTTTATCGCAAACAGCGTGAGAAAATCCGCAACATCAACACAACATTCCTTGATTATAAAGAGATTGTTGATAACTATCTTAATATCAGCGACTGGCGTGTTAAAGAAAATTCAACAGTTACATATTCTGTTGGCGGACTTATTCTTTCAAACTCTGGTGCTGTTACAGCTAACTACTGGCTTTCAGAGGTTTATGATGAAGAAATTGCCAACGCTCACCGCAATGCAGATATTCACATCCATGACCTTTCAATGCTCACAGGCTATTGTGCTGGCTGGTCATTGAAGCAGCTTATTCAGGAGGGTCTTGGCGGTGTTCCAGGTAAGATTACATCTTCACCTGCAACACATCTTTCAACTCTCTGCAATCAGATGGTAAACTTCCTTGGCATTATGCAGAATGAATGGGCAGGCGCACAGGCTTTCTCATCCTTTGATACTTACCTTGCTCCATTTGTTAAGGCAGATAACCTCACATATAAAGAGGTTAAGCAGTGCATCCAGTCATTTATCTATGGTGTTAATACTCCCTCACGCTGGGGCACACAGTCTCCTTTCACCAACATAACTCTGGACTGGACAGTTCCTGCTGACCTTGCAGAGCTTAACTGTATTGTTGGCGGCAAAGAGGTTGACTTCAAATATAAAGATTGTAAAAAAGAGATGGATATGGTCAACAAAGCTTTCATTGAGCTTATGATTGAGGGCGATGCTAACGGCAGAGGCTTCCAGTATCCTATCCCCACATATTCAATCACAAGAGATTTCGATTGGTCAGACACTGAAAACAACCGTCTTCTCTTTGAAATGACAGCAAAATACGGCACACCTTATTTCTCAAACTATATCAACAGCGATATGGAGCCCAGCGATGTTCGCTCAATGTGCTGCCGTCTTCGTCTTGACCTCCGTGAGCTTAGAAAGAAATCTGGCGGTTTCTTCGGCAGCGGTGAAAGCACAGGTTCTGTTGGCGTTGTTACAATCAATATGCCAAGAATCGCTCTTCTTGCAAGCGATAAAGAGGATTTCTACAAGCGTCTTGATAAGATGATGGATATTGCCGCTCGCTCACTTAAAATTAAGCGTACAGTTATTACAAGACTTCTTGATAATGGTCTGTATCCCTACACTAAGAGATACCTTGGCA
>JAZLLI010000002.1:0-71516 GCA_045598085.1 Acutalibacteraceae bacterium | reverse complement strand
CTTGTCTTTGATGTTGTAAACAAGTTTCATTTTTTTACTCCTCCAAAAATTATTATAAAAAATAACCTTATCGCAGAATACGACAAGGTTATAGAAATACAAATCAATTGTGTTTTTTAACTCTTGTCGGCATCCCGTACCGATTTAAAGGTTAAATCCTCGAATATTATACTTTTATGTTCCTTTTTTGTCAAGAGAAAAATTAAATTTTGGTAACGATAATTCAATGTAAAACATTCCATTTTTTGTACGCTAATTACATTTTTTTAAATTATCTGTAGCGGATTTAATAAAATACGGTTGATTTTGCACTTGCTTTGTTTTATCATAAGACTATGCTACAGCAACTAAAATTTCATTTTTAAAAGAAAGGAAACAGTATGCGAGAACTGATAAATGATCCTTTTTATGAAAAAATCAAAGCATATAACAGATGCATCATTGATTATTGCCTTATAGAAGCCGATGCACCGCATCAGGGGTATTGTTCACACAGGGATGCCATACTGTTTGCTTTAGATAAAATGAACGAGCATTATACAGACGATGAGCCGTTTCTGTGGAATGCGGATATTGAAAAGGCGGATGCTGAATGTATAGACTCAGCCTCATTTCTGCATATACCAGATGATTGGAAGCTCCAGACCACTATGTGTGGCGGGCAGATACCGTATTGGTACGCATTTTTAAAAACACCGCACAGAAGCGGATACGGAAAAGATGATCTTTTGAAAATCAATAATGCGCTGTTCCCGAATGGGGCAGAACCGCTTGAAGTATATGAATGGAACACAGATTGGTCGAATTATTTTGATGACGGTCATGAATGGTGGGGCGCAGCGTGCTGGAGCATATATGACAGGAAGCTTAACAGATATGTTGTAATAATGGCATCAACAACAGATTAAAACGAGGGTGGTTCTATGGCAAAAATTGGAAATACAGATAAAAACTTAAAGGTTGCAAAAACCATAAATAAAAACGGAATAAAATTTTTTGATGCAAGCAAAAAGCCTTTTAATATTTATGGCATTTTCTTTGACGGCAAACGCTATAAAAGATTGGATACGGATCTGGCAAATTCTATCAGCAAGGGTGTTGCAACGCTTCACACAAACACCTCTGGCGGACGAGTTGCCTTTGAAACAAATTCAAAATCCATTTCGATTATGACCAAGGGCAATTTCAATCTTATGCCTCATATGCCTTTAACAGGTTCAGCAGGCTTTGATTTATACACCCTTGAGGGCAACGAGCTTGATTATTACAAAACCTTTGTTCCGCCTGTTAACAACAGAAAGAAATACGAAAGCGTTATTGAATTTGACGATAACAAAATGAGAAAAATTGTTATTCATTTCCCTCTTTACAGTGATGTTGATTCTCTTTATATCGGTGTTGAAGAAAACGCAACTGTTAGCGAGTATGCGCCATATAAAGACAGTGAGCCGATTGTTTATTACGGCTCTTCAATCACGCAGGGGGGATGTGCTTCCCGCCCAGGCAACAACTACCCTGCAATTATTTCACAAAAAAATCTGAGAGATTTTGTTTGCCTTGGATTTTCTGGCAATGCCCATGGTGAGGACGCTATGGCAGATTATATTGCAAGTCTGCCCATGTCGGTTTTTGTGCTCGATTATGAGCATAACGACAGCCACGAGCCTGAAAATCTGGCTGAAAGGCATTATAATTTATATAAAAAGGTAAGAGCAAAAAATCCCGATTTGCCGATAGTTGTTGTAACTGCTCCGTATTCACGCTTCTTTTCAAAAAAGATGGAGGCAAGCGAAACAGCTGTGAGAAATTCATATGAAAAAGCATACGAAAATGACAGAAATGTTTATTTTGTTGATGGCAGGAAATTCTTTGATGAAGAGTTCAAGGGCTGTGCTACTGTTGACGGATGCCATCCCAATGATTATGGCTTTGTTAAAATGGCACAGAGTGTAATGGAAACATTGATAAAATACAAATTGTAAGTTAGGACTGCCGACTTTATAAATAAACGGTTATGAGAAAAACAAATCTCATAACCGTTTTTGTCTTTAAAACATCAATTCTATTATTTTGAAATTATCGTATTGGCTATAGTTTATATCTTCTGCAATGTTAAGGTCGGGGCGAAGATTTTTTATATTTTCCTGAATCTCATATGCCTTGCTTTCAGTAATGAGCGTGTAAATTGCACTGTCATATGCTTCTTTTGAGCTAAAACGAAGCTGAACGCAACGCTCCCCTTTTTCAAGATTTCTGATAATCACACTTTGCATATTGAGCCTGCTGTAATAGCCTGCGTCAGAAAATACGCTGTGAGAAGCGGTGAAATAATTCTTCGCTGTTGCAGTGCATTTAAGGTCTGTTTCAAAGTCGCTGTGGTCTGTCATAATCTCGCTGTCAGAAAGATTAAAATAAATGTGCGAAACCGAACTGCCGCTTTTAACAGGGTCATCCCATGTGGTGTCAAGGTGATAATTCTCCCCGTTTATGCAGACAATGTTCCACATATGATTTTCTTTTTGTCCGCTGAGATTTTCTGCTTCACCTGTAATGCAGATGCTTTTGATGCCTGCCCTTTCAAGCAGATATTTTGTAGCCTTTGCGTACCCCTCACAAGAAGCGTAGCCACTAAAAATGCAGGTGTATGCCATACCAGAATCGGCGGCATCATTGTTGTAGTAGCAGGTTTTCACAAGATAATCGTGAATGGTAAGCTCCTTTGAAATTTCTGATGTACCGTCGGGAAATTTAGCGCATATTTCATCTGCTATTTGCGAAAGCTTAGCGGTTCGCTCCCTCATTTCAACGGGAATCATAGTGTAATCTGGCTTAAAAAAGCAAAAATCACCCTCGGTGATAATGCTGGCTCCTGTGCCAAAGCACATAATTTCGGGATTATCATAGGCAACCGCTTCATAAACCTGCGTCAGCTCTTCACTTTCCATCAAAGGAACTTCAATTTTTTCGGGGAACATATCCTCCGCTTCTGTTACCTCTTTTAAGATGTTGTTGTATGCTTTTTTTTGCTTTTCTGAAAGATGATTAAAATAGTATTTGTACGCACTGCCTTTGTCGGTAATTTCTTCTGATGAGAAGCTGCCCCAGTCAATATAAAAATTTGACATAATGTATGTGTTCATTTTTCTTGCCATAGGGATTTCACCGCAGGCGCAAAGAGAAAACAAAAGAGCGCACACAATCAAAAGGCAGATACATTTTTTCATAAATTAAAACTCCTCAACAGACGAAACGGCAACAACCTTTGACTTGTTGTTTTCAACAATAAATCTGAAATATTTAATATTGTCTGCCGCATCATAAAAAGAGATGTTGGTGTTGCCCAAAAGGTCTGACTGAACGGTCTTATAAAGCTCAATGCCTTTTTCATAATTTTCTTTTGTAAGGCAGTTGTTTATGAAAGAGCAAAGAAGCTTTGTGTTCTGAGATAAGTTTGTGTCTTTCAGATATTTCAGATATTTAATGAATGATTCGCCTTTAAGTGTCTGCTTGCCGGGGGTGAGAATAAGCGTCATGTCGGGGGTTCTGTATTCAATTCTTTCTTTGATGTTGTATTCAAAACCGCCCAAGTTGTTGACCGCAAGGGCAAAAGTGTTCTCATTTGAGCAGATGTATTTATCCAGCTTAATGTTGTATTCACTTGCAATCTTTTTGGTTAAGGCATAAGGTCCGTTTTCGTTAAATTCATCAATATAGCTCTGTTTAACAGAAAGGGGGCAGATTTTAATCTGACCAGAGTATGCGTCTGCGTGAGCAATTGCAAGAAAATAAACTTCTTTTTCGCCTGTTTCCATAGTCTTTGATGATGAAATGCACGTAATCAAAAAGTTGCCCTTTATATTTTTATAAGAATCTCTGTTTTCAAAAGCAGGGATTTCTCTTGAAGCAATATCTGTTTCGGGTGTATCTGCATCAACAGTGTTGAGCTTGCCTGTTTTTGAAAGATAAAACACAGCCACAATCGCAAAAACTGCAATAAAGGCAATGAAGCCAATAAGATAATTTTTGAATGTGCTAACTCTGCTGACTCTGACAGGGTCAAAAAGCTTTCTTCCTTTGTCTTTATCAAATATAGATTTTATTTTATCAAACATTAGCATTACCTCTTTTTAAAAATAAGGGCGGTGTGCTCCGCAATTTCTGCATAGTTTTCTGCTAAATATCCGTCTCCGAATATTTTTTCGCAGTTGTTCCATTCCTGTGGAAAATAATATTTTATAGAGTGATTGTTGCTGTTTGCAATAACAAGAATATCATTGCCCCTTGTGAATGCAACACAGCCAAGGGTTGCTGAAACAGTGGAATATTTGCCGTCAAAAAACGAGCCGTTTTCCCGTCTGACTTTGCCGAGAGCTTTATAATATTCAATAAGCTCTTTGTCCTCGTTGCCCCACGGGTAAAATCCCCTGTTAAACGGGTCTTTGTAACCCTCCATGCCTGCCTCGTCGCCATAATAAACAGACGGAACACCCGGGAGAGTGAATTGAAGCACAGCCGCTTCTTTTAAAAGCATCAGACCCTCTTTTCGCTTTTCTGCTGAAAGGGTTCTGCCTGCCTGCCACTGCCTGTCTTTATATTCACAGCTTTCGCCTGCAAGGGCGGTTATGGCTCGTGCAGTGTCGTGCGTTCCAATGTGATTCATAAGCACATCAATAACAGGCTTCGGATAATTCTCTGTGATTTTTAAAATAGTTTTGTTAAAATTCTCTGCCGTGCCATATCGCACAAAGTCAATTATAGCATCTGCAAAGGGGTAATTCATAACGCTGTCAAGCTGTTGACCCTGCAAGTATCTTCTTCGCTTGCCATAGCTTGATTTGTTTGAGGCATCCTCCCACACTTCACCTAAAATAAGTGCGTCTGGATTTTCTTCCTTAACTCCTTTTCTGAATGAGTCAAGAAATTCGTCTGGTAATTCGTCTGCAACATCAAGTCGCCATCCGCCTGCACCAAGAGAAAGCCATTTTTTTGCAATGCCGTTTTTACCAGAAATAAAGTCTATAAATTCAGGCGTTTCCTCGATGATTTCGGGCAGGATTTTTACTCCCCACCAACATTCATAATCCTCTGGCCATTCTTTAAATTTATACCATTTATAATATTCTGAATTTTTGCTTTCATATGCGCCAAGGGTATCATATCTGCCCTCTTTGTTAAAATATCGGCTGTCTGACCCTGTATGGCTGAAAACACCGTCAAGGATAATTTTTATTCCGTATTCTTCCGCTTTTTTGCAAAGAGAATTAAAGTCTTCTTCAGTGCCAAGAAGCGGATCAATTTTTTTATAATCAGCGGTGTCATATCTGTGGTTGCTGTGTGCTTCAAAAATCGGGTTAAGATAAACACAGCTTACACCAAGCGAAGCAAGATAAGAAAGTTTGTTTTCAATACCTTTAAGGTCGCCGCAAAAATAATCGTTGTTAAGTGTTTTGCCGTTTTCATCTGGTCGCCAGAAAGGCTCACTGTCATAGTCGGTCCTTAAAATTCTGTCAGAGGGAACGCCCTCTTTTTTTTCGCCCGAAAAGCAGAATCGGTCGGGAAAAATCTGATAAATTATTCCGCCTTTCAGCCAGTCGGGTGTGGTGAAGTTTTTATCATAAACTGTCAGCTGCCAGCTTTCGCCACTGCCTGCTAAAACACCTTCCTGCCCGCCTGCGTTTGAAAAAATTCCGCTTGAGCCAAAGCCCGAATCATATTCAAAATGATAAAAATATAACCCCGCTTCGTTAAAAGGAATCTGAATTTTCCACCATTCCTCACTATTGCCCTGCATACAATCCCAGTTCATAGGGATTTTCTTTTCATTTTCGCCGTCTTTTTTTATAACAAGCCTTGCGCCTGTGCAGCAAAAATCCCGTGGCAAAATAATACGGAATGTTACCTCTGTTTCAGTTTTCACTGCGCCAAAGGGATATTTGTGATAGTCTTTGCCTGAGTTAAAAGGAATATACATCAATAATTACCTGCCGAATTATTCTGAACAGCAGATTGCTGTGAAACACTGCTTTGAGCGTTGTCATCTTCAGAAGATGTTGCCGTTGTGGTTGTAGTTGTTGTGGTGTTGATAAAAGCGGCAGTGTATGTGTTTTTATCGTTATATGGCTCCTGCGAAATTGACATAAGAGAATCTGTGAAGCTGAAGCCGAGAATTATAAAGAAAATTGTCATAATAACCATAAGGACGATTGTAACAATTTTTTTGGCGGTTTTTTTATTTTTATCAGCAGGGCTTAAAGATACAGTGTCGTCATACTGATTCTCTTTAAAATCTGCAAATGCTCTGCGCCGTCTTGCGCCGTTATATTTTTCATCCATCTGAAATTCTCCTTATGCAAAAACTCCGCTGCCAGAGATGCCCATAAATGTGAGTGAAAGCATTGCCACATAAATAAACATAACGGGCGCACCTCTGAATGCTTTTGGTATTCTTTTTTCTTTAGAAAGCTTTGTGAATCCTGCACCGATTAAAAGTGAAGCCAAAACAAATGCAATTCCCGAGCCGAAGCCCGTGCCGATACTTTCCCACAAGGTCATGGCAGAGCGGTAGTTTATTAAAGGAATGGCAAGAACAAGTGTGTTCAGTGCGGCAATGCCAAAGTTTGACATCAGCTTTTTGTTTGGCCTTAATATAATAACTGTAAGAATGCAGGTTAAAAGGTAAACACCAATAAGCACACCTACAAAAATGAGAAAATGAATGGAGTTGTTCCGAGATGCAATTTTTTCGTTAAAATCAAGCAAACGGCATATAACAGATGTTATTGTGGAAAACCACACAATCATACCAGCCGCAGAAGCAAGTCGCCTTGGCTTTGCCGCCATTCTTACAGCTTCGCTTATGCCGTATCCGCCGCTGAATATTAAATTCTGCACAACAATAGCATAAAGTGCCGCCGACATCATATCAAAAAAACTGCTCATTTTCTCACCTCTTTTTTAAAAATTTTCTTCATTCTTTTTAAATCTGCTTTTCAGATTATAGGTGAATGTTCCCTCTTCTTCTCTTGATTCATCAAGAGTGAATCTATTTTCAATACTTCTTGCCTGCTTGGGATAATTTTTAATAACCCTCGCTTTGTGAAGTGCCGCAAGAATACCGATTATAAATAATCCGCCAAAAGGCATCAGCGCACCGTTAAGTCCGCTGATAAACGGAATGTCAAAGCCTGCAATTTTTCCGCTTCCGATAATTTCTCTGATAATTCCCACAAGCAGCAGCACAGCGGAATATCCTATAGATGAAGCAATTGCATCAAAGAACGATTCTTTAACAGAATGTTTAACGGCATATTTTTCACTGTGAATACAGGTGAAAGAATTCATTGCCATCAACGGCAGATAAATGCCCAGCGATGCAAAAACTGGCGACTGATTTTTTTCAAGATAATACATCACGGGGAAAACGATACCTGTATTTATTATAACATAAATGCTCACTCTCAACCATCTTGGCAATTTTTTCATGGCAAGTGATGCAAGCACCTCACAGATAATCAGCGAAACTGTGAATACACCTGCTAAAACCAGTGAGTTAAAAAGTGATGTTGCCGCCGCCGCAACGGGGCAGATACCGATAACGTGAACAAGAACAGGGTTGCGGATGTAGCCGCCAACTCTTATCATTTTTTTAAGAGAAACTTTTTTATCACTCAAGAGGAATCACCTCCGAGCTGTTTTCTTTTTTGTGTGGAGAAAAAATATATTTCTCTAAAAGAGGCCATAACGCATTTATACCGAGAACTGCAAATGCACCTGCGTCCTCAAAAATGCTGAAATGCCTTAAAAGTATATATCCCACTGCACCAAGGCAGCCGTAAATAATGCGGTGGATTATTTTTTCGGGCGATTGAGGCTCTTCTGTTATAAGAAAAACTCCAATGCAAAGGGTGAAGCCTGAAAAGAATCTTATGCAAATCATTCTCAGTGCGTTAAGCTCAAAAATGTTGCCGCAATCAATTGCAACGGTAATGACACAGCCGATAAAGCAGGTAACAATAAAGCTTATGGCATTAACAAATGTTTTTGGTCTTCTTATAAGAATGTAGAAAAGAAGACCTAAAAGAACAACAGCCGATGTCATACCCATGGGTCCCGGCACAGAGCCGATAAAGCCGTTTATCAGTTCAACTGCGGTTACGCCGTGGGTCTTGTTTTGCAAAAGGCTTTGTGCAAGTGATGTTCCTGCCACAAAATTCTCTGAACCGAAAGCATCCACAGCCGAGTCGATTTTTAAAACGGGATAAGCAAAAAGCTCATTACTTTTACATATACATAAAAATGAAAACGCCGCCGCAGTGCACGAAAACGGCGAAGAGTAAATTCCGCCAAAAGGAATTTTAACCAGCATCACGGCAAAAACACTGCCGAGGGCAGGAATCCACAGCCGAACAGATGCAGGGAGCATTAAAGCGAGCAATACGCCGATATAAATGCTTCCACAATCATAAAGCTTTAATTTCTGATTTATGAGCTTGCTTCCTATAATTTCACTGATGACCGCTGCTGAAACGCTCACTAAACAAACAAGAGCGGCTCTTTTGCCATAGAAATGAAATGCCATTATAAGTGGCAAAATCAGCGCAGGCAACATATCTTTATAAAATGTATCTTTTTTAATTGGTGATGCTTCAGGCAATCGGTTCACCTTCTTCCATTATTTATTCATTGAAAAGGGACTTACACAGTCCTATAATTATTTTATAAATCATTCGGAGGATTTATTATGAATATTCATCTTATTAACAAAAATAAATTCATTGCAGAGCTGAGCGAAAAGGATATGAACGACCTCGATATTACATATGAGGAAATGGACTATTCAAACATTGAAACAAGACGGGTAATCTGGACAGTGATTGATAAAATCCGTGAAACCTCTGGCTGTGATATTGACCCCACAGGCAACCTGCTTATTGAAGCCGTGGCAGATTCAGAGGGCGGATGCGTTCTCTGCTTCACTGTTACAGAAAGACGCAGACCTGTTTCGCAGAAATCTCCCGTTCTTAAAAAGAACCGAGGAGGAGCTGTCTATGAATTTGACACAATGGATTCACTTCTTGATATGATTAAAGCTGTTGGCTATAAAAATCTCAGCGGAAAATGCAGAGTGTTTAAACAAAAAAGTCGGGTTCGGCTTGTTATGACTAAGCTCCCTGCTCAACCAGAAAAGAAATCCATTGAAGAATACGGCAGATTCATCGGTCAGGATGACCTGCTCACCGCTCAGACTGCGGAGCATTGGGAAAGAGCAGGAGGAATTTAAGCGTTTCTTAATTTTTCGATAGCTTCTTTTCTGTCTTCAGCACCAAAAACAGCACTGCCTGCAACAAGAACGTCGGCACCTGCCTCTTTAACAAGGGCGGCTGTGTCGGCGTTTATTCCGCCGTCAACCTGTATAAGCATATCTTTAATTCCACGCTTTTCACATTCAGCCTTGACAGCTTCAATTTTGGGCATCATGTCGCCCATAAATTTCTGACCGCCAAATCCAGGCTCAACTGTCATAATCAGCACCATGCCGATTTTATCAAGATAAGGGAAAACAGCCTCGACAGGAGTCTTAGGCTTAACGCTCAAGCCTGCCATTTTGCCGTTTTTGTTTATTTCATCAATTGTTGCGTCAATGTCAGAATCACATTCAACATGGAAAGTTATTCCGTCTGACCCAGCTTTTACAAAATCATTGATATAAAAAAGCGGGTCGCTTATCATCAGATGAACATCAAAAAATTTCTCTGAATAAGAGCGGAAAAATTTCATAACTGGTGCGCCGAAAGTGATATTTGGCACAAAATGACCATCCATAACATCAATGTGAATCCAATCGGCTCCGCAGGCAGAAATATCAGCAATCTCGTTGCCTGCCTTGCTAAAATCGCAAGAAAGAATTGACGGTGCAATCAGTGTTTTTTTCATTTTACCTTTTCTCCTGTCAGTAATTTTACAAGGTTTCTGTAAACCGCAACATGGGATGGTGAAACCTGCTTGTCCTCGTGGATACTGCCGAAATACCATCTTGTGAATTTACAGCTTGAGTTAATCTCTTCAAAATATGCGTTAAGTCCTGTGAAACGCACATTCTCTTTATCTTTAAGGTTAAGGAATGCTTTGATTTTCTGCGGAGGCTCATGAGTGATGATAAAATCAACTGCAAATTTTTCATTTTCAAGATTTTTAACGCCCTCTTTAAGCTCGTCTGCCGCAGGAATCTCTGCCTTTGACCATGTGTCGTTATCAAATCTTATGTCAATGTCGGGGCTTTCACCGCCGCCCATGGCGAATATGCGCTCGCCCTCAATTTCAAAAACCTGACCACGCATAAGGTGATATATGTTATCTCTGATTTTATGAGCCTTGCCGCCTGCAAAGCCAACAATGGGGTATCTTGCCAGCAGGTCAAAGTTTTCGTGAGTGCCGTCAACAAAACATATAGTGTAAGGCTTTTTTGCCAGCTTGTCAAGAACGGTCTTTTCATTTTTATCACCGTTCCAGATAAATCCAAAATCACCGCAGATAATAAGCGTATCATGCTTTTTAAGATTTTTGGTAAATAAGGACTGTTTGAAGATTTTATAATCTCCGTGCATATCTCCTGTTACATAAATCATTTTTATCACTCCGGATATAAAATTTAATAATTCTCTTTATTTTCTGTGAAATGTTTGCTATAATACCATTCGGGTGCAGAAATCGGCAAAATTACCGATTAAAAAACCTATTATATATAATACAACATGATACGGTGATTGTCTATGAAAAAAATGATAATTTTTTTAACAGTTTTTGTTTTAATTTTTACATCTGCGGCACCGATGGTGTCTGCACGCAATTATTTATCAAGTGTTGAGCTTAATTGTGATGTGGATTATCTTATCAGCCTTGATACAGGTGCTGTCATCATGTCAAAAAATGAAAATAAAAAAGTGCCTATTGCATCTGTTACCAAAATCACAACAGCACTTGTTGTTTTGCAAAAGTGCAAAGACCTTTCAGAGGTTGTAACAGTTACAAGCACTGCTCTTCATACCCTTGACGGCACAGGAAGTTCACTTTCAGGTTTAAAGGTTGGCGAAGAGGTTACGGTTCTTCAGCTGCTTCATCTTTTGCTTATTGCCAGTGGTAACGATGCCGCTGTTACACTTGCAGAGCATTTTGGCGGAACACAGGAGCAATTCGTTTCAATGATGAATGAATGTGCCGCTTCTTTAGGATGTAAAGACACTCACTATAACAACCCTCACGGACTTGACACCAAAGACGGATATTCCACCGCACACGATATTGCAATTATCGCTCAGGCTGCTTTAAAATATGATGTGTTTACAAAAATCGTAGGAACTGCAAATTACACAGTTGAGCAGACAAATAAAAATCAGAAGCGTTCAATCGTCAACACAAACTCCACGATGAACCCCACATATATTTCTTATTACAGAAGTTATGTTAAGGGCATCAAAACAGGTACAACTGACGGTGCAGGCTATTGCCTTACTTCATATGCTTCCAAAAACGGATATACTTACCTTGCTGTAACGCTGGGTGGCGACAGGCGAGATACTGACGGCGACACAATCGGTGAAAATCAGGCATTTATGGATACAATTAGAATGTATGACTGGGCATTCACAAACCTCAGCTATGAGCTTATTGCATCAACATCTCGAATGGTTTCAGAGGTTAAGGTGAATTATTCTAAAAAGGCTGACCATATGCGCCTTGTACCCGAAAAGGATGTCAGAGCACTTCTTCCCACGGGCACAGATGAGGGCAGTGTGCTGATTGAACCTGTGGACAAGCCCGACGAAGTTAACGCACCAATAAAAGCAGGTGATTTCGCCTGCAAGGCAAAGATTTATTTTGCAGATAGTGAAATTGCTCAGATAAATCTTGTGTATGCCGAAAGCGTAAGCAAAAACTATTTTATGTTTGTGCTTGCAAAGCTTAAAAAGGTAATCACAAGCCCCGTGTTCATTGTGCTTATGGTGGCTCTTGTGTCAACAGCGTTAGCATATGCAGTTTATCTCTTTAAGATGAATATTAAACGAACCAAAAAGAAAAATAAATTAAGGCTCGTTAAGATAAATGATATGGATAACGGAAAAAGAATAAAAAGCAAAAGAAATTATACTCCAAGGCATTGACAATTGAGCTGTGATTTGATAAAATTTCTTGTCGGTGAGGGCATTGTTCCCTCACCGATATAAAAGTGAAAAATAAAAAGCCTCCTTAGTTAAATGGATATATGACCTCCATACGGTCAGTTGTAAAATGCTTTGCATTTTGATTAAAATTAAATAAGCTACATGCCTCCTTAGTTAAATGGATATAATAAACCCCTCCTAAGGGTTAGTTGTGGGTTCGATTCCCGCAGGGGGTGCCAGAGAAAAGCTGTATCTTCGGATATAGCTTCTTTTTTTATTTTCTATTCTGCAAAAATGAATAAAACAAGTTGAATTTATTATTGCATTGTAGTATGATAAAGAAAAATATTTTTTAAAAGCAGTAGCCACTTTTACGATTGTATCGTATAAAGAGATGCAAGAACAAAAAACAATAAATCAAAAGGAGATAAAAACGATGGAAGACAAGAAAATGCTTAACGAAGAAGAACTGGAAAAAGTAAACGGCGGAACCCCTGAACTGCATATCAAATCTGGCGGAGCCTTTGGACCAAATATCCAGGCAAAAAAAGCCTATGAGAAGTTAACCAATGCCACTCCCGATGATGTCATCCTCAACACGGAGTTTTTGGTCGATAATCCCATCGGTATTGATATGAACTTTTTTGACGATTCTGATAATAATTAAACCACTATTCTTTCTATTGCATAAAGATGTGCAATGAAAAAATTAAAGGGAGTATTTAACTGTGGAAGACAAGAAATTACTTAACGAAGAAGAACTTGAAAAGGTAAACGGCGGTACAGGCGACATCTTAGAACAGCTGCACGATAATGAACAGCCTGAAACTGTTGACGGTGAGGTATATATAAATGTGGTTGAGCCAGCCGAATCTTTTGAGATTACTCTTTAAAAGCGTTAGCCATAAATGACATCGGCATTCCAACTCTGAATGAAAATTCTGCTGAATAATTTACTACTTAAAAGCACTTCGGAAGTTTTCGCTTTCGGAGTGCTTTTTTATAAAAAAATCCCCTTGACAAACTGGTTTATCTATGATAAACTAAAGTTGGTTTACAGGTGATAAACCAAAGGAGTGATAACTATGGATTTTGAATTAGGCGAGGTACAGGCAAGATTTGCCGATTTGTTGTGGCAGTGTGAGCCTGTGGCTTCGGGCGAGCTTGTTAAAATCTGCGAAAAAGAGCTGGACTGGAAAAAGTCGACAACATACACCGTTTTGCGCAAGCTCTGCCAAAAAGGAATTTTCAAAAATGAAAACGGAATTGTTTCATCTGTGATGTCAAAGGAAGAGTTTTATTCTTTAAAAAGTGAGCAGTTTGTGGATGATACTTTCAACGGCTCTCTGCCTGCTTTTTTGGCGGCATTTTCTTCTCGCAAGGCTCTTTCAGATGATGAAATATCTGAAATTCAGCAGATGATAGATTCTTTCAGAAAAGGAGGCTAATATGGACGCACTTTTTTTGAAGCTTCTTAACATAAGCATCACCGCAGGGTGGATTGTGATTGCGGTTGTGGCGGTGAGATTTTTATTAAAAAAAGCACCAAAATGGATTATCTGCCTTTTGTGGGCATTGGTCGCAATAAGGCTTGTTTGCCCGTTCTCTTTTGAAAGTGTGCTGAGCCTTGTCCCCAGTGCAGACACTATCCCCGACACGATTATTTCAGAAGAATCTTTCAATGTAGATTCGGGCTTCAGCGTGATTGATAACAATGTAAATTCTTTTCTTGATAACCACTACCATGAGGGCGTAACCGTTCCCGAAAACACAGGCAGTAAAGCGATGACAGCTCTTGGCACTGTGTGGCTTGCAGGTATGAGCGCAATGCTTATTTATGCGGCGGCATCTTATGTGAATTTAAAGAAAAAAATTTCTGCAAAAATTCAGATTGAAAAAGGAATTTTTATTTGTGATGAGGTGCGCTCGCCGTTTATTCTCGGTGTAATAAAACCGCAGATTTATCTGCCCTCAAATCTTAATGATGAACAGAAAAATTATGTGCTTTCGCACGAGCTGGCACACCTTAAAAGAATGGATAATTTATGGATGCCGCTGGGGTTTGTGATTCTTTCAGTTTACTGGTTCAACCCTGTTATGTGGCTTGCATATATCCTCCTTTGCAGAGATATTGAATCAGCCTGCGATGAAAAAGTTATAAAAAATATGAACGATGAAAACAGGGCTGGCTATTCACAGGCTCTTCTTGATTGCGGAACAGATAAAAGGTCAATCAGAGTATGCCCCGTTGCATTTGGTGAAACAGGAGTGAAGCAAAGAGTGAAATCAGTTCTTAATTATAAAAAGCCTGCGTTTTGGGTGATAATTGGTGCAGTTGTTATTTCAATTGTTGTGGCAGTCTGCTTTATGACTAATCCGTTAAAAGATAAAATAAATCTTCTGCCCGAAACAGAACACAAGGGTGAAATTAACACAGTATATACAATTGTTGCGGGCAAATCAACGGAGCCACTTGC
Organism: Acutalibacteraceae bacterium; assembly: GCA_045598085.1. GTDB lineage: Bacteria > Bacillota > Clostridia > Oscillospirales > Acutalibacteraceae > CAG-488. Next base: position 56,881 of record JAZLLI010000002.1, on the reverse strand, counting down.
CCCGACCCTTGCACTTAATCCGCAAAATAAAACTGCGACTTTTTCTTTCGGTGTAATGAGTAGCTATCTTGCCATGGGCGAATACGAAAAAACCGAAACATCTTTAAAGTTTGTTTCAAAAGAAAATGATTGTGTTCTTTTCTTTGATAAAAATGAAAACGGCTACACCTTTAACAAAGAAAAATCAGAAATAAAATCTGAAAGTATGCTTGAACTTATAACTGATGGCACAAAGCTTATTCCAGAACCGATTGAGGTAAACGATGTTGCAAATCAGGTTATCCTTGCAGACAATAATGATAAAGATTGGTCTGGTGAATGTTATACGGCAGGTACTAATGTTTTAGAGCATCAAAAGAAAGGCAACAAAGAAATTATTTATGCAGAAACAATGTTTGTTTCTTTTGGCTTTGAAAACGGATATTTCACAGATGAGGGAGCGGCGATAGTTCCTGCGGTAATTACTGCTGATGTAGTTAACGGAGAGTATTCCATAAAATATGCGCAGGACGGTGCGGATTATGCTTCGTCAATAAAGAGAATGTTCCCTAAAAAATATCAGAAAAAGGTACTGGAAACCTCCGCAGAAAGTAAAAAAATTATGTGGGATCAGTGCGTTTCACAGGCAGAGTTATATCTTTCCGAAATAGGAAGAAATGAAAAGGTCAAAAGCTGGAGCGAAATTGAGCACACAATGTTTACAGATGTTGGGGTGTCCGTTGATGTTTCAAACAGATTGCAAGAACTGCTTAAATGGGAGAATTATTACGAATACATCGGATATAAAGAAGTAATTGAAGACGGTGTCCGCTACACTTATAAAACATCTTATTCTGATGTTGATGATGCACTGTTTTTCCAAAAGATTCGTAGAGAAGACGGAGAATATAATGTTGTAAAAATGGTAAAAATGAACATCAAAACAGGTGAAATTACTTCAGTCGTTTCGCATCCTGATAATCAGCAATAAAACTAATATCGGAATTGCAGAGATGCTTTTCCGATATTTTTTGCAAATTTTTATTTACCTATTGACAAGGTAGGAAAATAGTGATAATATATACCCACCATTTTGGTTGGTTAAAGGAGAAGCATATGAGCATAATTTTTTTACAACGAATTTTAATATATTCAGAGCGAATGTGATGCCTTTCATTTTATTGATTATTAAGTTTATTTATGAAAGGAATTAAAACTATGTCAGAATATAAATTTGAAACATTACAGCTCCATGTAGGTCAGGAACAGGCTGACCCCGCAACAGATTCAAGGGCTGTGCCCATTTATGCCACAACTTCATATGTTTTTAAAGATTCAGCGCAGGCGGCTGGCAGATTTGCTCTTACCGAGGGCGGAAATATTTACACAAGGCTTATGAACCCCACATCAGATGTTTTTGAAAAGCGCATTGCCGCTTTAGAGAGCGGTGCGGCGGCACTTGCAACAGCTTCCGGTTCAGCGGCTATTACATACGCAATTCAAAACATTGCAATTGCAGGGGATCACATTGTTTCATCTGCAAATCTTTATGGCGGAACATACAATCTCTTTGCCAACACACTTAAAGAGCAGGGACTTTCAACAACTTTTGTTGACCCATCCGACCCCCAAAATTTTGAAAAAGCAATACAGGAAAACACAAAGCTTATTTATGCAGAAACTCTCGGCAATCCAAATTCAGATGTAATTGATATTGAGGCAATTGCAGAGGTTGCTCACGCTCACGGAATCCCCTTTATTGTTGATAACACATTCGCAACTCCGTATTTCCTTCGCCCCATTGAACACGGCGCAGATATTGTTGTTCACTCGGCAACAAAATTTATCGGCGGTCATGGCACAGTAATGGGCGGTGTTGTGATTGACGGCGGTAAATTCGACTGGACGCAGAACGATAAATTTCCAGGACTTTCAAAGCCGAATCCATCTTATCACGGTGTTGTTTTCACAGAAGCCTGCGGAAATATTGCTTACATTATGAAGCTTCGCACAACTCTCATGAGAGATCAGGGAGCTGTTATTTCTCCCTTTAATTCGTTCCTGCTTCTTCAGGGACTTGAAACGTTATCTCTTCGTGTTGAGCGTCATGTTGAAAACGCACTTAAAGTTGTAGATTTCCTCAAAAATCATCCACGTGTTGAGCGTGTTAATCACCCCTCACTGGCAGAGGGCAAAGAGAAAGAAATCTATGACAGATACTTCCCTAACGGTGCAGGTTCAATCTTTACATTTGATATTAAAGGCACAGCGGAGGATGCAAAGAAATTCACAGAAAGCCTTGAGCTTTTCTCACTTCTTGCAAATGTTGCAGATGTTAAATCTCTTGTTATCCACCCTGCTTCAACAACACATTCACAGTTAAATGAGGAAGAGTTGCTCTCAGCAGGAATCAGACCAACAACTGTTCGTCTTTCAATCGGCACAGAGCATATTGATGATATTATTGAAGACCTTGAAAAAGGCTTTGAAAAAATAAAGTGATTTTATGAGAGCATTGATTGCAATGAGCGGCGGCGTTGACAGTAGCGTTGCTGCTCTTTTAACTAAAAAAATGGGATACGATTGCCTTGGCTGCACAATGAAGCTTTATGAGGGCGAAATAGAAAATGCAGGCAGTAAAACCTGCTGTTCTTTAAGCGATATTGAGGATGCACGCAGTGTTGCCTACAGGCTCGGTATGCCCTATTATGTTTTTAATTTTAAAGATGATTTTTATGATAAAGTCATCAGTAAATTTATTGGCTGTTACGAAAAAGGCATAACTCCAAACCCTTGCATTGACTGCAACAGATACATGAAATTTCAAAAGCTTTTTGACCGTGCAGAGTTGCTTGAATGTGAAAAAATTGTAACAGGGCATTATGCAAGAATTGAAGAGAAAAACGGAAAGTTCATTCTTAAAAAAGCACTTGATTTATCAAAAGACCAAAGCTATGTGCTTTACTCTTTAACGCAGGAGCAGCTATCGCATACGCTTTTCCCTTTAGGCGAGCTTGAAAAAACGCAGGTGCGTGATATTGCAGAGGAGAACAACTTTCTTAATGCGAATAAACCAGACAGTCAGGATATTTGTTTTGTGCCGAATGGCGACTACGCAAGGGTGATAAAAGATTACTCGGGCAAGGTTTATTCTGAGGGCAATTTCAAAAGTGTTGACGGCAAAATTCTCGGCACTCACAAAGGCATAATTCATTACACGCTCGGTCAGCGTAAAGGACTTGGCATTTCTTCTGAAAAACCGCTTTATGTTTGCGGAATTTCACATGAAAAAAATGAAGTTATTCTTGGAAGCAGTGAAGATTTATTTTCTTGTGAAGCGGTGGTAGAAAATTTTAACTGGATTTCTGGCGAGATTTCCACAGAGCCAATAAGATGCTGTGCAAAAGTAAGATACCGACAGAAAGAACAGCCTGCAACGGCTTTTCCCCTTGATGACGGCAAAGTTAAAATAGTTTTTGATGCTCCTCAGCGTGCAATTACAGCTGGTCAATCGGCTGTGCTTTATGACGGAGATATTGTGCTGGGTGGCGGTGAAATAATCAAAACAACTGATTGAATTTTGAGGTGTTATTATGCTCGTTTCCACAAAAGGCAGATATGCACTGCGTGTTATGATTGATATTGCAGAAAACAGCGGCGGAAAATTTGTGCCTATGAAAGAGGTTTCAGTAAGGCAGAAAATATCACAGAAATATATGGAAAAAATAATGCCTGCTCTTGTTTCTCATAATATGGTGGAGGCTGTCCACGGCAAGGGCGGCGGATACAGGCTCACCCGTGAAGTGCAACGCTATTCTGTTGGCGAAATTCTAAGAGCTACAGAGGGAAGAATTGCACCTGTTGCCTGCCTTGGATGCGATGAAAACGAATGCAGCAGAAAAGAAAAATGCCAGACACTTCCAATGTGGAAAGAGCTTGACCGCATTATCAATGATTATTTTGACAGTGTGAAACTTTCTGACCTTATGAAAAAATAAATTGTAACAGGATATAGCTTCGGTTATATCCTGTTTTATTATATATGGTGTTGACGGAAAGTAATTTGCTGTGATATAATAAATTGATTAAGTGGCAGTTTTGCCGAAAGGGTTGAGAAAATGGCTGAACATGAGATGCAAAGAACAATAATTGAGCCTAACGGACATAATTTTCAATATTGGAAAGATATTTGGAGATACAGAGAGTTAGCATTTAATTTTGCAAAAAGAGATGTTACTGTTAGATATAAGCAGACAAAAGTCGGCTTTGGCTGGGCGGTAATAAGTCCTGTTATCAATATGATAATAATGACATTTATTTTCGGTAACGTTGCAGGTCTTTCAAGTGAGCCGGGTGTACCCTATTCTGTAATGGTTTATGCAGGTCTTATTCCATGGGCAATGATTTCAAAATCTGTTCAGAGTGCAGCAGGAACATTTATTGCAAATGCAGACATTATGAAAAAGGTTTATTTCCCAAGAATTTTATCACCGATTGGTACATCAATCACAAACCTTATAGATAGTGGCATATCATTCGGAGTTCTTTTGGTTCTTATGATAATATTCTATTTTCTTGAAGGCTTTGTTCCATCAATCAGAGCTTTGCTTACTCCGTTTGTGCTTATATGGGCGCTTATTCTTGGCACATTTGCAGGCCTCTTTCTTTCAGCATTTAATGTTAAATGGCGTGATTTAAACCACGCACTGCCCTTTATTATTTCTCTTGGTCAGTACGCATCACCCGTTGCATATTCTGTTAATTCAAACTTTGGAGATAAATGGTGGCTTCCTCTTTATTGCATAAATCCAGCTGTTGGAATATTGGAAACATTCAAATGGTGCATAATTAAAGATATGAAATTCAATATGCTGGCTTTTCTTATTGCAATAGCATGGACAGCGGTTGTTGTGCCGCTTGGTATCCATTTCTTCAGAAAAACTGAAAGAACATTTGTGGATATTGTTTAAGGGGGAGAATTATGGTTGACGATAGACTTGTTGTAATTGATCTTAAAGATGTTAAAAAGAAATATGTTATTAAACATAATGTTCAGAAAACATCTGAAGCTTCAGGCAAATTAAAGGTTATAAGCCAAAAACTTTTTCACCCTTTTAAGAAAGTGGAAAAAGAAGATTTCTGGGCATTGAATGGAATCTCATTTCAGGTAAGGCAGGGCGAAAAGGTCGGCATTATAGGCAAAAACGGTGCAGGTAAATCAACTCTTCTTAAGGTTCTTTCAAGAATAACCGAACCCACAGACGGCAGAATTGAGATTCTCGGCAAGGTTTCTGCCATGCTTGAGGTTGGCACAGGCTTTAATGCAGAGCTTACAGGTAGAGAAAATATTTATCTTAACGGTGCAATCCTCGGCATGACAAAAGAAGAAATTGACGCAAAGTTTGATGATATTGTTGCTTTTTCTGAGGTTGGTAAGTTTATTGATACACCTGTTAAAAGATATTCAAGCGGTATGTTTGTACGCCTTGCTTTTGCAGTTGCATCAAATCTTGACCCCGATATTCTTATTGTTGATGAGGTTCTTGCTGTTGGCGATACAAAATTCCAGCGCAAGTGCATTACAAGAATGATGAACATTGCCGAAAGCGGAAAAACAATTCTTTATGTAAGCCATCAGATGCACACAATCCGTCAGCTTTGCAATAGAGTAATTGTGCTTAAAGCAGGTCAGGTTATTTTTGACGGTGATGTTGAAAAAGGCATTGATATATACTCAGAATCAGCTGAGGTTAATGTAAACACTGTTATGAATTTTGAAAACCATAAGCCGAGAGGTACACAGAGCGTTGTTATTCAAGAGGTTGAGCTTGTTGACAAAGAGGTGTTCTCATGGTTTTATAATGAAGATATTAAGCTTAAAGTAAAAACCAAAGCAAATGATAAATGCGTAAATCCGATTTTCCAGATTATAGTAAGAAATCTTTCGTACAATGCAATTGGCAGCACCAGCTCATTTTCAGTTGGCTCTGCTGAATGTGGTGAACAGAATGAATATATAATCAACTTTCATAATTCCAATATTCTTGCACCCGGCAAATATGTTATGGGTCTTGAAATATGGAGCGATGTAAACGGCTTGATGACGGTTACCGATATAATCCCTGAACTTTTTACATTTGAAATTCTTAACGGTGATGAAGAGGTAAACGATGTTCCTGAAATAGCATGGAGCGAAAAGGACAACGGATATATGATGTTCCCCAAAATAGATGTTGAAAAATTATCAAAATAATCAGCAATGCAATGAGGTGATACCGTGCCGGAATTCAGCATAATAATTCCTGTGTATAAAGTTGAAAAATATCTTTGCCAGTGCGTTGATTCTGTGCTTGAGCAGAATTATTCTGACTTTGAAATAATTCTTGTTGATGACGGTTCGCCTGATAATTGCCCGAAAATCTGTGATGAATACACAAAGAAAGATTCACGCATAAGCGTTGTTCACAAAACGAACGGAGGTTTGTCCTCTGCAAGAAATGCGGGGCTTCCCTTGGCACACGGCAGATATGTGTGGTTTGTCGATAGTGATGATTATCTTCCTGAAAACGCACTTGTAAGCCTTGAAAAATATTTCAGCGAAAATGCTGACATTATTCATTTCGGCTTTGCCTGCGATCAGTTTAACGGTGAGATAACAAAGTCAAAGCCTGTTTATATTGGCACAACCAATAAAAATAAAATGGCAGAGCTGGTTGAAACTGCGTGCTCATCTCACCTTTTTACCTATGTTTGGCGCAGTATTTATAAAAATGAGTTCTTGAAAAAACACAACCTTAAATTTAAGGATGGATTGAGCTTTGCAGAGGATTCTGCTTTCAATTCTGCCGCATTTCTTTTGGCGGACAAAATGATTTTTGCAGATGAATGTGCCTATGTTTACAGGGATAGAAGTGATGGAATAAGCAAAACAATTAACGCTTCCTTTGATGGAAAAATCATAGAGCATTTTTCAGAATACGACAAAATCAGAGATGAAAGCTATGAAAAATTCTCCATTGCTAAGGATGAAAAGTATTATAAAGATGCAGGAAAATTTACTTTGAATAATATTTTTTACAGCAGTATTGTTCAAAGAATTTACAGAAGCAGCAGTAAACGCAAATTTCATTTTTTCAAAAAGCTTTGTAAGACAGAAATGATCAAAAAAGCTTTTAAAAGATTTGACATAAATGCAATGAAAAGCAACAGCCTTGACTGGTGGATGTTCTGGGCTGTTAAACACAGATTATACTTTGCAGGGCATCTTATCTGCAAATATATTCTTTTTAAATAAAGGAGAAATTTATAATGATATTATCAACGCAAACAGATGTTGCAGGTGCACGATTTGGCGAAGAAAAAACCATCCGCTGGATTTGCGAGTCTGGCTTTGACGCAATAGATTATTCAATGTTCCGCATGAGGGATGATGAGGATTACATCCTTAACACAGACGGCTATGAAAAGTATGCCCTTGAATTAAAGAAAATTGCCGAAAGCTATGGCAAAACATTTAATCAGGCACACGCTCCATTTCCCAGCTTTAAGCTCAATGATGAAGATTACAATAAAAAAGTATTCCTGAAAATCAAAAGAGCGGTTGAGATTGCAGGTATTTTAGGCGCTGAAAATATTGTTGTTCATCCCACCGATTTCGGCAAACCAAGCGAAGAAAATCTTGAGCTTAACGCAGAGTTTTATAATAAGCTTCAGCCTGTATGCAAAGAGTTTGGCGTAAAGGTTGCCGTTGAGAATATGTTTGGCAGAGATCAGCGAAGAAAATATATTGTTTCAAACATATGCAGTGAGGGCGATGAATTTTGCAGAATGGTTGATATGCTCGACCCCGAGTGCTTCACCGCTTGCGTTGATATAGGTCATGCAGGGCTTGTTGGCACAACTGCACCCGATTTAATCAGAGCGTTAGGTCATAACCGACTTGGATGCCTTCACGTTCACGATAATAATTACAGAGAAGATAAGCATCTTCCGCCTTATTTCTGCGACCTTGACTGGGAAGAGATTACACAGGCTCTTGCCGATATTCAGTATAAAGGCGATTTCACCTTTGAGTCAGATAATTTATTCCGCCATTTCCCCGAGGAGCTTATGCCAGCGGCATATAAATTTCTTTGTGAAATAGGCAGAGATTCAATCAGACGAATTGAAAGCAAATTAAAAAAATAATCAAATAAAAAACAGCGGAGCTGATTCACATAAAGATCAGTTCCGCTGTATTTTTAACTTTTGATAATTAAGGCTGGTTGTATCTTGCTTCGTCAAACTCTTCCATCTCGTGGTCCATACCAAATGTTGAGAATTCACCGATGTGAACTCTGCGCTCAATTTTAGCCTTTTCAACGCCTTCGTGGATGATTTCTTTAACTTCCTCGGGATATCTGATGTTTTTTAAGACGATCACGGGAAGAGATAAGTCTGTTGAGGCAAGAGTAATCGTGCCCAAACCGAGCATTCTCTGGAAAAGTGTGCGGTTCATGCTTATATCTCTGATTCTGTAGAGAAGAGCTTCGTCATCCTTGATATTAAACAGTCCTGTTTCAACAAAAATTCTGTCATCCGAAAGGGCATAACGGGTGAAAGTGATAGGTAAACCGAGTATTCTCTTTCTATCCGCCCAGATAAATTTATTAACATCAAATGACATAAAAAAAGCCCCCTTTTGTTTATTCATAGACATTATATCACGATTTTTTAAGATAATCAATAATAATTATAGACTTTTATATTTTATTGTGATAGAATAACACGGTTTTATTTAGCAAAAATAAGGAGTATGTTTAAAAATGCAAAAGCTCAATCGCAAAAACTCAAACAAATTAACGGCGCTTTGCTCTGCCGCATATTTCGTCAGCTACCTCACAAGGGTTAATTTTGCCGCAGTTATAGCGGCGATTATCGCAGCTGGAGATATTGACAAAACAACAGCAGGTGCAGTTACAACAATCGGATTCATAACCTACGGCGTGGGTCAGCTTATCAGCGGCAAGCTGGGCGATATAATTAACCCCAAAAAGCTGATGTTTGCAGGCTTCATTCTCACCGCTTTAATGAACCTTTCAATTCCATTTTGCCCTAATGGAGCGGTTATGTGTGTCGTGTGGGGCATCAACGGCTTTGCTCAGTCCCTTATGTGGCCGCCAATGGTTAAAATTATGAAAAGTGCAATGACAAATGAATATTATGACCGTGGCTGTGTGGCTGTCAGTTGGGGAAGCACAGGCGCAACAATTCTCATTTATCTTATTGCTCCTCTGATTATAACCCTCACTAACTGGAAAGGTGTATTCTTTGTAAATTCATCTATCGCATTTATTATGTCTGCGGTATGGATGCTTCTCATTACAAAAATTGAAAAAGAAACAGGAATGTATTACCCTGTTAAGGGCAACACTGAAAAAAGCAACACTGGCAGAAAAAAGCTCACCGCTTCAATGTGCCTGCCGCTTCTGATTTTTACAATGCTTGCAATTTTCTTCCAGGGTTGTTTAAGAGATGGTATCACAACATGGGTTCCCACCTATGTTTCAGAGGTGTTTAAGCTTGGCAGTGAGAAATCAATTCTCAGCGGTGTTATCGTTCCCCTGTTCTCACTTGCAAGTATTCAGCTGGCATCTATCATTTATAATAAGATGGGCAAAAAGCCATATAAATGCGCTGGGATGATGTTTGTTGTGGGCGTTATCAGTACAGGGCTTCTTGCATTGTTCAATGATAAATCGGTGCTTATGTCAATTGTGCTCTGCGCACTTTGTGCAGGCTGTATGCACGGAATAAATCTTATCCTTGTTTGTATGCTCCCTGCAATTTATGCAGATGAAGATAATATGTCCACCCTTTCAGGTACATTGAATTTCACCACATATGTTGGCAGTGCGGCATCAACCTATGGCTTTGCGCTTCTTTCAGATAAATTCGGCTGGGGCGGAACCATATTCTCGTGGCTTGCAATTGCAGCCCTTGGCACAGTGATGTGCCTGCTCGGCTCAATAAAATCAAAGAGCAACAAGAAATAATAAAGTACGGTGCAGAAATCAGTGGAGTTTCTGCACTGTTTTATTTTTATACCATAAAATACCCCTCAAACAGCTTGTCTTTGTTAAAAGCAAACAAATATCAGATAAAAAATTATACGAAACGGAATATAGTATTGTGATGATTAAATATGATATAATTATATAAAGTATTTTAAAGGAGGTATAAGATGGCTAACTGTCCCAAATGCGGCAGGCATTTGAAATTGACCGACTGGCGTCAGAATTGCCCTGATTGCGGCGTTAACATGATTCTTTATAACGAACAGGAACGCCTTATGCAGGACGCTGACATCGCTGAAGTTCAGTATTATCACTTTCAGAAAAAAGTTGATAGAGTTAAAGCGGCTTTCGTTGGTTCAAAGCTTGCCATTGTGAGGATTATCACGTCCATTCTTCCCATAGCGGCTATTTTTCTTCCGTTAATTAAGGGCAAGGTTACAGAACCCTTTGAACCTATAGACGGCGGAGTAAGCTTTCTTGATATTTACAGCCATATTGATAAATTAAACGGCGATACTATCAACAGCGCAATGAATATGGGAAAAACACCCACGTTATTTTTACTCGCTGCCATGGGTCTGTTTGTTTTATCACTTCTGACATTGGTTGTTCATTTCATACTGCTTACACTTGCTTGCTCACCAAAGGGCAAGGCAAGAAATCTTACGCTTGATGTAATTCTTCTTGCTACAACAATTGGTTCTGCGGTTGCAATTCTTAAAATGCCCGCAGGCGGAGCTGTAAGTGCCACTGTTGGTATCGGCGGATACCTTTACATCCTTTTGCAGATAGTGAATGTTCTGATTGATGTTATTATCCTTAATAAGGGTATTCCTGTTAATCACAAGCAGTGCTATGTTGGCGGTATCCCCATTGAAGAGTATTTTGAAATGCAGAGAATGGGAATGCCCACAGAGGAAATCCGTGCCATTCAGTATGAGCGTATGCAGGCAATGCAGGACGAAAAAGAGGCGGAACTTGCCAAAGAGGCAGAGGAAGCTGAAAAAGAAGCCGAAATGAAGAAGAGGGAGGCGATGATAGATGGCTGAAGATAAAGCAAACCGACAAATACAAAGTCAGTCATATATGAACCGTCTTTTCTGTTCAACAAAAGAAAGAGTTTCATACATATTATATAGTGCATTCGGTCAGACAACTATCGGTAAATACGATGTTGGTTCTGAATTGTGGCTTTATAAAATGTATGGTGTTAAGCCCACCGCTCTTGCAAAGGCTGAAATCGGCAGAGGTATTTATGATATTATCAATGACCCGTTGACAGCGGCAATTATTGACAATATGCGTACCCGTTGGGGTAAATTCAAGCCTTTCCAGTATTTATCACTTCTTCCCAGTGTGCTTCTGGGCGTATTCATTTGTTTGCTTCCCACGCTTGCAAACGGTATGGGCTTTGATGCAAGCAGAAGGTTGCTTTTCTATATGATTTATCTTTATGCAAACGAAACAATCGGTGCATTCTTTGGCGGCGGCGGATACATCAACAATGTTTTCACCCCGAACCCGCAGGAAAGAACCTCACTGCTTGTAAGCTCAAGATTTGTTGGCGACCTTTTAAGAAAGTTCCCTGAGCAGATAGTTTCAGTTATCCTTGACATTGCAGGTAACACCCTCAGTGAAAAAGCTTATGCAAAGCTGATGACAAAAACTTTTGTTACAGGTAAATGGATTGTATGGATTATCTCAATGGTTCCAACAATTATGTGGTATATCAACAGTAAAGAGCGTGTTGCCCAGTCAGAAAAGCCGCCGAATCCCATCAAAGGCTTCCTGTCTGTTTTCAAAAACAAACCCCTTCTTATTTATACCCTCAGCGATGTTATTGACGGTATCAATATTGGTAAGGGTGGCGACCTTTATTATAATGATGTTCTTCATTTTAATACCCTCACAACAATTGCGGGTATTCCTGGTTCACCCATTTCATACGCAAGCTACGGTTTCGTTTCAAAGTTCAGAGAGAAATTCTCAACAAAAGGCTTATGGTTCCTTTGCAGAGGTTCATCATTCGTTGCAGATGTGCTGTTCCTTGGTGTAGGTCTTATAGGCGGCAAGAAAAAGGGACTTTACCTCAAGAAAGTTCCAATGGCTTGTGCATTTGCAGTTGGCAACTGTATCTCCATGTGCTTCTATGCAACAAAGAGAGTTATCGGCGATGAAATCAACTATGAAGTTCTTGACTATTGCGAATGGAAAAACGGCTATCGTGTTGAAGCAACAGTTAACATGATGAAAGGCTATTTCGTAAAGATTAAGGATATTGTTCTTCGAGTTGTTAACGCATGGCTTCTTGAAACATGGGCAGGCTTTAAGGTTGGCGAAGGTCAGATTCAGACACTTGAAACAAAATATCGTCTGTTTGTAACTGCTTTCGGTCCAAGTCTTATATTTGATGCTTTCTGCTTCATTCCCATGATGTTCTATGATATTGACGCTAACACACGCAAGAGAATGTATAGTGATCTTGCCCGTATGCGTTCAATGCGTTCCACAATGGAAAGTCTTAAAGACGGAGAAACAGCTGAAAACGAAATGTCTGACGCAGAATAAAAAAATAAAGATGGTTGTGGTTTCACAGCCATCTTTTTGTATGTTGATTATTTATAAAGTGATTTATCTTAAAATAACAAAAAGCACAGATTGATAATTCAATCCGTGCTTTTCAGTTACGAAGAAAAACTCCGTAAAAAAGAAAACAGCCGCCCTTTTGGACAACTGAATTCGATATGTTGGCGCCTTCCTATTTTCCCAGGCGGCCGCCCGCCAAGTATCTTCGGCACTAATGAGCTTAACTACCGTGTTCGGGATGGGAACGGGTGGACCCTCATCGTCGTAAGCACCAACTCTGTCGGAACGGTGTGCCGTTCCGTAACTTGCTCACTTATAATACCATACGAATCTGCATTTGTCAACACTTTTTTTTAAATTTTTTTAATTTTTTTTAAAAATTTTAAATAAGCTTATTCCCGTCAGAAAATGCAGTGCCAACAGCTTCACCGAGCGCAATATATTTGTGGTGCACAGGGTCATATGTGATAGGTGTGAATTTTGAAATATCAGGAAGTCCGTCATCACCAAGATATTTTTCATCACAGCTTACATTTATGATTTTGCCGATGTACTTGCCCTCTGAAACGCTTATAAGCTCACATTCAAGGGTGAGAGGAAGCTCATTGATAACAGGAGCATTTACAAATTCGCTTTTAACGGTTGTGAAACCTGCCTTTTCCATTTTGTCAGCAAACTTTCTGCCAGAGGCGATACCAACATAATCGCATTCAACAACATGTTCTGCATCTGCAATTGCAACAGTGAATGCTTTTGTAATTGCAAGGTTGTCTGTTGTTTTGTGGCTGCCAAGGTCAACAATAACCTCGTCCTCACCGCAGATTCCGCCCCATGCTGCATTCATTGCGTTGGCTTTGCCGTTTTCGTCATATGTGCCGATTATCATAACGGGCTGGGGATACAAAAAGGTTTTAGCTCCAAAATTCTTGCGCATAAATCTCTCTCCTTAAAATTTTATTCCATAACGATTATATCATACATAATTAAGTATGGCAATACATATTTGTAACATACCTTCTGTAGGCACATATAATGCAGTGGAAGGACAAAAGTCCTTTCAAAAAATAGGAGGTAAAATATGGCAACATTTTATAATCAGGCCACTATCACTTATAATGGCAACACAGTAACTTCAAACAGAGTTGTGGGCGAGATTGAAGAACCGCTTACAATTGAAAAATCAGCTCTTGAAGAAAATTACAGACCAAACGAGCCTGTAAATTATGTTATAAGCTTCACAAACACAAGCGATACAGATATAACCAACGCATCTGTTTCTGATAATCTTGGACTTTATGAGTTCACACCTGCAGAAGAGGGAGCAACACCAATTGATTTAAGATCTATGACTTTTGTTGACGGCTCAGGTCGCTATTATGTAAACAGCATAGAGCAGACTGAAAATCTTCCAACTTTTGAACTTGACGCTGAGGGCAATCTCAATGTTACGGGCATTACTGTTCCTGCAAACGGCGATGCAATGGTGATTTATAAGGCTGTTCCAAATGAATTTGCACCTTTGGGCGAGGATGCCCCAGCCGTTGTCCGCACAATCACAAACACTGCAACCCTCACAAGTGATGCAAGCGAAGAGAAACCAACAGCAACTCTTACTCTTCCTGCAAACCTTGACCCTGTTCTTTCACTTGAAAAGAACATTTCACCTGTACCTGTTATTGATAATGAAGAGATAACCTACACCTTTGATATTACAAACACAGGTGCAACAGCTGCAACTGGTGTAGCATTTGCAGACACATTTGACCCGATTCTTTCAAATATTACTGCAACACTTGACGACAATCCTTTTACAGAATTTGATTATGATGAAGCAACAGGCGAGTTTACAATTGATGAGGGCAATATAATTGTTCCTGCCGCAACCTATACTCAGGATGAAACAACAGGCGAATGGACAACAACTCCCAGCACTGTAACTCTCACTGTAACAGGCACAATTTAAAAATCTTGACAAATAAAACTGCGTGTGATAGTATTTCTCATCGGGAATGAAGTTCTCCCAAGGTAGTACCTGAACCGCTTTCAAGCTGATGACTTCTGTGATTTTCACAGGGTCATTGGCTTTTATTTTGTTAAAAGGAGATTTTTTATGCTTTTAAGTCTTGCTCTTATTTCCCTTTGCGGAATGTTAATCGGAAGCATTTTCAAAAAAATAAAGCTTCCGCCACTTTTAGGAATGCTCATAACGGGTATAATTTTAGGTCCTCATGTGCTGAATCTTTTAAGCGATTCTGTTCTCTCTGTTTCGGCAGATTTAAGGCAGATTGCGCTGATAATTATTCTCACCCGTGCAGGACTTAACCTTAATATAGAGGATTTAAAAAAGGTTGGCAGACCTGCACTTCTTATGTGCTTTGTGCCAGCCTGTGCAGAGATGGCAGGCACAATTCTTCTCGCTCCTGCGCTTCTCAATATAAGCAGAGTTGAAGCCGCTGTTATGGGTGCAGTTATTGCGGCAGTTTCCCCTGCGGTTGTTGTGCCAAAAATGCTGAATCTTATGGAAAACGGATATGGCACAGATAAAAGCATCCCTCAGCTTATTTTAGCAGGTGCATCTGTTGATGATGTTTTTGTAATCGTGCTGTTTTCGTCTTTTACAGACATTGCAAAAAGCGGAGCCTTTAACCCTGCACAGCTTGTGAGAATCCCCACATCAATTGTGCTGGGACTTGCAGGCGGTGTTGTATGCGGAATAATCCTCGGCAAGCTTTTCAAAAAAATCCATATGAGAGATAGCGCAAAGGTTATAATTATTCTCAGCGTTTCGTTTCTTTTAGTTACACTTGATGGCAAACTGAAAGGCATAGTCGGCTTTTCGGGGCTTCTTGCGGTTATGAGCATGGGAACAGCTATTCAGAAAATGAAAACAGATACAGCTTCAAGAATTTCACAGAAATATTCAAAGCTGTGGGTTGCGGCAGAGGTTATTCTGTTTGTGCTTGTTGGTGCGGCAGTTGATATTGAATACGCTAAAAACAGCGGAGTGAAAGTTGTTGCACTTATTTTTGGTGCGCTGCTTTTCAGAATGGCAGGCGTGCTTCTTTGCCTTATCAAAACAAAGCTTAATAAAAAAGAGCGTGTTTTCTGTATGCTTGCATATATGCCAAAAGCTACGGTGCAGGCGGCAATTGGCTCAATCCCCCTTGCAATGGGACTTCCCTGCGGAAACGCTGTTCTCACAACGGCTGTTATGGCAATTCTCATAACCGCTCCGTTAGGTGCATTTTTAATTGATGCAACTCACAAAAAACTGCTTATAAAAAATCAGGAGCAGAGTGTTTAACTCCGCTCCAAAAATCACATTTCAAATGCTTTTAAATCTGTGGATAATACAAACTCATCCTTGAAGCTTCTTAAAAGCTTCATATGCTCCTGCTCAATGTGAAGCTGCTGATCTTCTTTGGTTTCCCACATTTCAACAAGAAGAAGCTCGTTTTTATCTTTCTCTGCAAAATAATAATCATATTTAATGCAGCCTTTTTCTTCTCTTACTTTTTTGTCAATTCCGAGGGACTCAATCTTTTCAAGATATGCTTCACGCATACCTTCTTTTGTATGAAAAACAACATTCAGAAAATACATATTTATTTCTCCTTTGCAATTTATTTATTTTATTGTACCACATCTGTCAATCGTTATTGACACGGGCAGTTTTTTTAATGTATAATCAGAAAGTCAATGAAACGGAGGCATAAAAATGAAATTTAAAAAAATCGGTGTTGTTATTGCTGACACAATGGAATTTAAACCCTTTGCAGATTTAGCAAAAGAGTATAATCCTGTAAGCGGTGAAATCAACGGATACGAAACAATAAAATTCAACATAGGTGAAATGGAAGTTGTCGGCATCAGATGCCTTATCGGTAAGGTTAATGCGGCAACTGCAACAGCTATGCTTGTTATGAAAGAGAATGTTGACTGCATTATGAACGTTGGTCTTTCAGGTGCAGTTCATGGCATAAGAAGAGGCACAGTTTTTGCAGGCAAAAGCTTCAGGGAATGCGATTTTGACCTTTCTGCAATCGGCTATGAGGTTGGCGTGAAGCCAGATCAGGAAAGTGTGTATTCAGCCAGTGAAGAGCTTCTTTCAAAGATTCCGCAGGAATTTAACATCCCTGTGCTTAATTGTGGAACAGGCGATTACTTCCTCACAAAAAATGAAACAAAGGCTCTTTACTACAAACAGTTCAACATAAACACATTTGATATGGAAACAGGCGCAATTGCGAGCGTATGCCATAATTGCGGTCTGCCTTTCCTCAGCGTAAGAAAGGTTTCTGACGACAGCGAGGATTCAGGTGCAGATGATTACAGAGAAATGAATGAACAGGCTGAAACAGACCTTTCAGATATTATTTTTGCAGTTATCAAAAATCTTTAATAAACTATGAGGTGATAAAATGGATTTTAAAGAAAACGGCTTTATGTATGGCATTGCCGTAATGGTTATCGTTTTCGTCCTTGTTCAGGCATTTTTTTTCCTTATCAGAGCATGGCGAAGAGGTAAAGAAATCGGTATGTCAACAAGCACATTAAAAAATGTTGTAACATCCAGCGCACTTTTTACAATTGCACCTGCAATTGCAATTATGGCAACAGTTGTTGTTCTTTCAAGCTCACTGGGCATTGTGCTCCCCTGGATTCGTCTTACTGTTGTTGGTAATCTTCAGTATGAAGCTACAGCGGCTCAGTCTGCAATGGAGGCCTTTAAGGGCGGCGAAACAGCAGTAGCATTCGGTCAGGAAATCACAGACCCAACAGTTTTTGCGGCAGTTGCATGGGTAATGACCCTCGGTGTTATTATCTATCTTGTTCTTGTTCCCCTTTTCCTTAAAACTGTTCAGAATAAGGTTGGCAAGGTTACAGGCAATGGCGACGGCAACAATAAATTTGGCGATATTATTTCTGCCGCTACATTTATCGGTCTTATTGCCGCATTTATCGGCAACGCACTTGTTGGTAAAGCCGCAACAATCGTTAAAAACGGCAAAACAGAGGCAACAGGAATGGGTGCAGGCGTTATGTCTGTTGCAGTTCTTATTACATCGGTTGTTACACTTCTTGTTTTGCAGAAGCTCTGCAAAAAATTCGGATGGGAAAAATTTGAGCCGTTCGTTATGCCTTTAAGTATGTTTGCAGGCATGGGTATGGCAATTCTTCTTTACACTGTCCTTCCCGAAAGCATTTCACTTTATGAATGGAGGCCTGTTGCATGAGCAAGAATAAAGAAGTAGGCTCACCCTACATTGAAAAGACCCATTTCTGGGGCAGAATTTTCTCAATTATCGCATTTATCATTCTTTTATCAGTTCCCACAATGATAACTGTTCATTATGATGCACATCCCACATTCCATCAGATTTTTGACGGATTCTTGAGCGTTGCACTTATTTTCTGGACAGCGGCAATTCTTGAAATTATCGTTTATGCTCCTATGCTTGGCACTGGTGCATCTTACCTTTCATTTGTAACAGGCAACACAACAAACCTCAAGCTCCCTTGCGTGCTTAATGCCCGTGAAATCGCAAAGCCGAAGCCTGGCACAGATGAGGACGAAATCATTTCAACAATCGCAGTTGCAACATCAACTATTGTTACAACGGTAATCCTTGCTATCGGTGTTCTTGCACTTACTCCTATTCTTCCAAAAATCACAGCAAAGGGTTCAGTTTTTGCACCTGCATTCAATCAGGTTCTTCCTGCACTTTTCGGTGCTCTTGGTGCTGGCTATTTTGCAAAGCATTGGAGAATTTCATTTGTGCCAATCCTCACAGCAGTTATCTGCCTGCTTTTCAACGGCAACCTCGGCACAGGAACACTTATTCCAATCTGCGTTGTTGTTTCAATCCTCGGCGCATATGTTATGTATATCAGCGGATTCCTTACAGGCGGTGTGAAGCCGGAGAATCCTCTTAAAAAGAAAAAATAAATTTTGATAAAATACAGGCTCTGTTTTAGCATACTTGTGGGTATCTAAATATTTGTTTGGCGACAAGGAGCTAATGTGTTTTTGTGCGTTCGACTTTGGTCGGGCGCATTTTTTTATTTAATAAAACTTTTGGATTTGCGTATGTTCTTTTTATAAAGATGTTGAAAATTTTTTCAGTTTATGGTAAAGTGATAGTGCGACACGAACTTAATATTTAGAATCCACAGGTGTGTATTTTACTTCGGTAAAAATACATGCTCTATTTTAGCATACTTGTGGGTATCTAAAGTTTGTGTCGCAGCAAGGAGCTAATGTATTTTTCGTGCGTTCGGCTTCGGTTGAACGCATTTTTTGCTTTAAGGAGGAAGTAAAATGAGCTTTGCCGAGAATTTCAAAAAAGCACGCACCGACGCAGGATTTACACAACAGCAGGTTGCCGACGCACTTTGCCTTGACCGCAGTGCAATCGCACATTATGAAAGTGGAAAGAGTATGCCAAACATACGCAATCTTAATAAGATATGTGAATTATTTAATATAACCTCGGTAGACCTTTTAAGATGAATAAAAAATTTCAAAAAACTATTGATATTTTTTTGGAATTGTGGTAAAATATTGACAATGTAAGATTTGATGGTTCAAAAGAGTGGGGCGACCCGCTCTTTTGTGTTTGTTTGCACAGTTTGCAATGTTACATAATATTTTAAAAAGGAGGCTTTTTATATGCCATCCAAAGGTAAAGGCGGAATAACCGTCAACACTGTATGGGCTATTGCAGAGCCTATCGCCCAGTCTCTTGGGCTTGAATTATGGGATGTCCGCTTTGAAAAAGAGGGTGCTAACTGGTACCTTCGTGTATTTATTGATAAAGACGGCGGCGTTTCAATTGATGACTGCGTTGATATGAGCCACGCACTTGACAAACCTCTTGATGAGGCCGACCCTATTGAGCAGAGCTACTGCCTTGAGGTTTCTTCACCTGGAATTGAAAGAGATTTGAAGCGTGAAAGCCATTTCTTAAAATGTATCGGCATGAAAATCAAGGTTAAACTTATTCGTCCTGTTGAGGGTGTAAGAGAGTTTTCGGGTATCCTTGAAAGCTATGATAACGGAAATATTCAGATAACACTTTCTGACGGAAGCGGACTGATGATAAATAAAAAAGAAGCTTCATATATTAAGCTTGACGATTTTGGAGGGGAAATATAAAATGAAAAACAAAGAGTTGTTTGCAGCACTGAGAATGCTGCAAAAAGAAAAAGGAATTGATATGGATGTCCTTTGCGAGGGTATTCAGAGAGCATTGGTTACAGCCGTTAAGCGTGATTACAATAACAAGGATATTGTTTTCTGCGAGCTTGACCCTGAAAAAGAAACAATGCGTGTTTTTGTAAGAAAGAATGTTGTTTCAGAAATTTCTGACCCTGATGAAGATATTCTTGTTGATCAGGCAAAGAAATATAAGGCAACTGCAATGCCTGGCGATATTATCGAAATCGAGCTTGAAACAAAGGAAGTAAGCCGAATTGCCGCAGATAAAGGCAAGCACGTTATCCGTCAGGGTATCCGTGAGGCTGAGCACGGCAGAATGAGAGAAGAGATTCAGAGCAAGAATCAGGAAATCGTTACTGCAAAGGTTTCAAGAGTTGACCCCGAAACAGGCGATGCATTTGTTGAAATCGGCAATGCAAACGAGCTTCTTCTCAAGAGCGAACAGATCCCCGGTGAGGTTCTTAAACCCGGCGACCTTATTAAGGTTTATGTTGCAGATGTAAGAGATAACACACGCAGACTTCCAAGAGCTACTATTTCAAGAACTCACCCAGGTCTTGTTAAGAGATTGTTTGAAACAGAGGTTCCCGAAATCTATGACGGAACAGTTGAAATCAAATCTGTTTCAAGAGAAGCAGGCTCAAGAACAAAGATGGCTGTTTATTCATCAGATGAGAATGTTGACGCAGTTGGCGCTTGCATTGGTCCAAGAGGCGCACGTGTTGGCAAGGTTGTTGACCTTCTCGGCGGTGAAAAGATTGATATTGTTAAATACAGCGAAGACCCCGCAGAGTTTATTGCAGCTGCAATTGCACCCGCTGAGGTTGTATCTGTTACAGTTGATGAAACAGGCGAAAAGATCTGCCGTGTAGTTGTTCCTGATATGCAGCTTTCACTTGCAATCGGCAACCGTGGTCAGAATGCACGCCTTGCAGCAAAGCTCACTGGCTGGAAGATTGATATTAAACCCGAAAGCGGTAAAGAAGCACCTGCGATTGTATTATAATCCCCATAAAAACCGATAAAAGAACGGGAGGCACAGAAATGCAGAATAAAAAAATACCTTTAAGAAAATGCACAGGCTGCGGTGAAATGAAGCCGAAAAAAGAGCTTGTCCGTGTTGTAAGATCACCAGAAAATGAAATTTCACTTGATCTCACAGGCAAGAAAAACGGCAGAGGAGCATATATCTGCCGCAATGCAGAATGTCTTAAAAAGGCACAGAAAGCAAAAAGAATCGAAAGGTCTTTTGAATGTGTGATTCCCGATGAAATCTTTGAAGCAATGGAGCGGGAGTTGAGAGAGAATGAACAGTAACGATTTTAACCTGCTTGGCATTTGCCGCAAGGCTGGTAAGCTCAGCATGGGGCACGATATGTGCAAAGGTGCAGTCAGAAGCAAAAAAGCCTGCCTGTGCATTCTTTCCAGTGATTCATCACAGCGAATCACCGATGAATTTATAACTCTTTGCAAAGATAGCGGCATAAAATTATATAGAATACCGCTTAAAATTGACGAGATACATCATCTTATCGGCTATAAAGCAGGGGTAATTACGGTGGACGATTCAGGCTTTGCCGAATCAGTCGCAAAAAAATTTGAAAAAAATACATTCGTGGAGGGAATCAGCTTATGATAATTAAATATAAATTAAACGATTTGGGAAAAGATTTTGGAGTAAACAATAAATATCTTATTGAGCTCCTTGGCAAATATTTTGAAGAACCCAAAAGAGCACAGTCTGTTCTTAAAGAAGCAGAGCTTGATGTCGTTTTTGAAACATTAACAAAAGAAAAAGAAGTTAAGAGCTTTGACGAGTATTTTGCAATGGCAAGCGAAAAGAAAGAAGAGCAGGCAGAGGCAAAGTCTGCACCTGCAAAAGATGAAAAAGCACCTGCTAAGAACGACAAAAACAACAAAAAGAACGGCACAGATAAGAAAAATAACGGAGCAGACAAAAAGCAGGAAGAAGCTAAACAGCCTGCAAACGGCAATCAGAATAACGCTCCTAAAAAGAAAAAAGAGAAGGACGCAAACGCAGTTCCTCAGCGCCGCACAAAGGGCGAAACAAGAACGGTTGACACAAGAGCAAGCAATGTTGACCTTGAAAAATATAACGAAAAATATGAAAACATATCACCTGTAAGCCAGAATATGCGCACAGACCGTATGGCTTCAAAGCAGAAGCTGAAGCAGAAATCTCAGCAGTATCGCAAGCAGGGTATGCGCTCCTCAAGAAGAGAAACAGAGGCAGAGCGTCTGAAGAGAATTGCCGCTGAAAGAGCAAAGAAACCTCAGATGACAATCACTGTTCCCGAAGAAATTACCGTTGGCGCACTTGCAGAGCTTCTTCATATGACAGCCGCAGAGGTTATCAAAAAGCTCTTTGCACTCGGTCAGATGGCTACAGTGAACGAAGTTATTGACTATGACACAGCAGAAATCGTTGCAACAGAGCTTGGCGCAAAGTGCGTTAAAGAGGTTGTTGTTACAATTGAAGACAGAATCATTGACGACAGTGAGGATGATGAAAAAGACCTTCAGCTGAGAGATCCTGTTGTATGCGTTATGGGTCATGTTGACCACGGTAAAACTTCACTTCTTGACGCTATCAGAAACACTTCTGTTACATCAACAGAGGCAGGCGGTATCACACAGCACATCGGTGCTTACAGAGTTGACCTTAACGGTCAGAAGATTACTTTCCTTGACACACCCGGTCATGCCGCATTCACATCAATGCGTGCAAGAGGTGCAAAGGCAACAGATATTGCTATCCTTGTTGTTGCAGCAGATGACGGTATTATGCCTCAGACAATCGAAGCTATCAACCACGCAAAGGCTGCTGGCGTAAGCATCATTGTTGCTATCAATAAAATGGATAAACCCGATGTTAACCCTGAAAGAATCAAGCAGCAGCTCACAGAGCATTCACTTGTTCCCGAAGAGTGGGGCGGTGATGTTATCTGCGTTCCCGTTTCTGCAAAAACCCGTATGGGTATCGACTCTCTTCTTGAGTCAGTTCTTCTTGTTGCAGAAATGCAGGAGCTTAAAGCTAATCCCGACAGAGCTGCAAAGGGTATCGTAATTGAAGCAAGACTTGATAAGGGCAGAGGTCCCGTTGCAACTCTTCTTGTTCAGAAAGGTACACTTCATTCTGGTGATATTATCGTTGCAGGCTCAACTGTTGGTAGAGTAAGAGTTATGAAAAACGATAAGGGCGAAAATGTTAAAGAAGCTGGTCCCTCAGTTCCTGTTGAGATTATGGGTCTTGCAGAGGTTCCACAGGCTGGCGACGGCTTTGACGCAGTATCTGACGAAAAGCTTGCCCGTGAGCTTGTTGAGCAGAGAAAGCAGGAAGCTAAGGAAGAGCAGTTCAAGTCAGTTCAGAAGGTTACTCTTGATACACTCTTCTCTTCACTTCGTGAGGGTGAGCTTAAAGAGCTTAACATTATCGTTAAAGCAGACGTTCAGGGCTCAGCAGAGGCTGTTAAGCAGAATCTTGAAAAGCTTTCAAATGACGAGGTTCGTGTAAGAGTTATTCACAGCGGTGTTGGCGCAGTCAGCGAATCTGACGTTATGCTTGCAAACGCATCAAACGCAATTATCGTTGGCTTCAATATCAGACCCGATAATGTTGCAAAAACTCTTGCAGAGAGAGATGGCGTTGAAATGCGTATGTATAGAGTTATCTATGATTGCATTGAAGACGTTCAGGCGGCAATAAAAGGTATGCTCGCTCCTAAATATCGTGATGTTGAGCAGGGCAGAATAGAGGTTAGAAACGTTATCACAATCTCTTCTGTTGGTAAGATTGCAGGCTGTTATGTTATGGACGGTAAGGTAACAAGAAACAGCAAAATCCGTGTTGTTCGTGATGGCATTGTTGTTGCAGAGGATGAAATTTCTTCACTTCGCCGTTTCAAGGACGATGTTAAAGAGGTTGCATCTAACTATGAGTGCGGTATCGGACTTAACAAGTTCTCTGACATCAAAGAGGGCGACATCTTTGAAGCATTTATCACAGAGGAATATCGTGAAGATTAAAGGTGGATATTTATGGCAGGCTACAGAATTGACAGAATATCTGAAGATATAAAAAGAGAAATTATTGCAGTTGTCAGGGAGTTGAAAGACCCCCGTGTTATGGATAAGCTTATTACAATCGTAAGGGTTGAGGTAAGCTCTGACGCTTCATTTGCAAAGGTTTATGTCAGCGCAATGGAGGGACTTGATGTTGCTAAAAAAGCAGTTAAGGGTCTTGAAAGTGCAACAGGCTATATCAGAAGAGAAGTCGGCAAAAGACTTCACCTGAGAAAGACACCTGAAATGAAATTCTATGCAGATGATTCTATTGAGCACGGAATGAACATTGTAAAAATTATGGACGGTTTAAAGACTGATGAAAATGATGATTGATACTCCATCATCTGCCGCAGAGATTTTAAAGGCACAGGATAATATTCTCATACTGGTGCACGGACATCCGGACGGAGACACACTGGGATGCGGATATTCCCTTTGCCGTGCTCTTATTTCAATGGGCAAAAAAGCGGCAGTAAGATGCTCTGACGAAATTCCAAAAAAATACAGCTATCTTTCACAGGGAATAGAGGATTTATCCTTTGAGCCTCAGTTTATTGTTTCCGTTGATGTTGCAGATGCTGCATTGCTGGGCAAAAAAAATCAGGAACTTTATGGCGATAAGGTGGATTTATCTATTGACCACCACGGCTCAAACAGAATCTTTGCCAAAAAGACACTTCTTGATGATAAAGCGGCTGCTGCCTGCGAAATTATGCTGGAGGTTATAAAGGCTCTCGGTGTTGAAATCACAAAAGATATTGCCAATTGCATTTATACAGGACTTTCAACAGACACAGGCTGTTTCCGCTATTCAAATGTAACACCCAGAACAATGCGTATGGGCGCAGAAATGATAGAGGCGGGCGCAGATAATGCGGCAATCAACACAGTTATGTTTGAAACAAAAACAAAAACTTATGTTGCCCTTGAAAAGCTGTGCCTTGCAGGTATGGAAACTTATTTTGACGAACGTTTTGCACTTATCACCGTTACGCAGGAAATGTTCAGATTGAGTGGCTCTGACGAGAGCGAATGTGATGCAATTGCATCTCTTCCCCGTCAGATAGAGGGCGTTGTTATTGGCGCAACTCTTCGTGAAAAGGCAGACGGAACATTCAAAGTTTCTATGCGCACCCATGCCCCTGCGGATGCTTCGGCAATCTGCGCAGAGATGGGCGGCGGCGGACATATGAGAGCCGCAGGCTGTCAGCTTGATGGACCGCTGGAAAATGCAAAGAAAATTCTCATTGAAAATATAAAAAAATATTTTGAAAAATAATATTAAAGCGCTTTCAATTTATGTTTGAGGGCGCTTTACTTTAAGGTGATTAAATGAAAAAATATGATTTACATTATATAAGTGAATCAAGAGATGTTTTATTTGGAATTTCAACATTACTGATTGCTTTTTTTCACTCACTTCTTTTGTCAACTTTCTTTTTGAAAATAAATGGACCTGTCGGGATTGCGTTGTCAACATGTTTTGATATTGTTAAAAACTTTGGCAACATAGGCGTTGATGTTTTTTTATTTCTTTCAGGAATAGGACTTTACTTTTCATTTTCAAAAAATAACGACATAAAGCAGTTTTACAAAAAGCGTATGCTCAGGATAATTCCAGAATCGATTATTGTTACAATAATCTTTAATGTGGTGTGGTTCAGGTCTGTACTTGATTTTATTCTTTCAATTTCATTTACGGAAATTTACATAACTGGATACAAACGGTTCTGGTTTATTTCGCTGATGATAGTCTTATATCTTGCTTATCCGTTTATTTACAAATTTTATGAAAATAAGGGCGTAAAGGCACTGGTAATTTTAATAATTACTGTGGTAGCTTTTAACCTTGTCATGGAGCTTCTTGCAGAAAGCTATTATAATAAAATTGAAATAGTTACAACAAGAATACCTATATTTTTAATAGGGGCATTCCTTGCAAAATATGTCAAGAATCACAAAACAATCCCACTGTGGAGTGTAGCTGTATCAGCGGTGATATTCCTCTTATCTACTGCCTACATATTTTTCTATAGAGTGAGTTGGGTGAAATTCAGCTTGACAGGATGTAGGTATTTATACATCGTGGTTTCCTTGACATTGATTATACTGATTTCTTATTTTGACAACAGACTGTCAATAAAATGGATAAAAAGATTTTTGATATGGATAGGTGGATATTCCATAGAAATATATTTGATTTTTGAAATTATTTCTTCAGAGTTTGCCGCTTATTCAAAGGCTTTGGATGAATATTGTTTCTTTTACACAATAATTACTTTCTCAATTTCATTAGTGCTAAGTATCTTACTGAAAAAAGGGGCAGGCATTATCATTAAACGATTCAACTGAGTCTTATGGGCAGTTAATTAAAAATAGAAGTATTTTATTTTAAAGGTGATTCTATGAAAAAATATCTTATTTCTGAAAAAGGCAGGTTTTATAAAGCCAATCTTCACAGCCATTCAACTGTTTCAGACGGTGAGCTGACCCCTGCCGAGATGAAAGAAATGTATATGAAAGAGGGCTATTCCATAATCGCTTTTACAGACCACAGCCATTTTGTTACTCACAATGAATTAAGCGATGAAAGCTTCCTTGCACTTAACGGCGTTGAAAATGCGGCAGATGAACACTGCGAAAGCTGGATGCACGAGCGTTGCTGTGATATTTGTTTTATCGCTCTTTCAAAAGAAAGAAAAGCGCACCCTTTTCAGGATGAAAACAATATTGTGGGCGACAGGGAGTATTCGCCTTTTTCTGTTGAGTATTGCACCGAAGATGTAAACAAAATGATAAAAACTGGCGTTGAAAACGGATTTTTTGCCACATATAATCACCCCACATGGTCCCTTGAAAATTTTGAAAGATATATGTCTTATAACGGTATGCACGCAATGGAGATTTTTAATAAAAGCAGTGAGGTTGACGGCTATAACGAATATAACCCCGATATTTATGATGATATGCTCCGTGGCGGCAAAAGAATTTTTTGCATTGCAACAGACGATAATCATAACCGTGCGCCAGACACCTGCCACTGGGATTCTTTTGGCGGCTTCACAATGATAAAGTCAGAATTCCTTAACTATGAAGATGTTGCTTCCGCTCTTCTGAAAGGTGATTTCTACGCTTCAAGAGGACCTGTTATCAACGCTTTATGGCTCGATACAGATGATTATTCTGTTCACATTCAGTGTGAAAAGGCTGTGAGAATTGTCTGCACAAGGGGTGGCAGACGGATTCGCTCCGTTTATGCAAAAGAGCTTGGCGTTGACTACATAACCGAAGCAAAGTTCAGCGTCAATAAAGATGATGTTTATTTCAGAATAACCGTTTTTGATGAAAACGGAATGACAGCCGATACCAATGCCTATTTTGTTGACACTCTCTCAGTTGATTTTTCAAAAGATATTTATGTTGAATAAGCTTTAATTTAAAGGTTCTCTGCTTTGCAAAAGGCAGGGAGCCATTCTTTTTAAAATAAATTAAGAAAAAATTGAAAAATTTTGCATTTACATCTTGATAGATTTGCACTTTTCTGCGATAATATACTATGTATTTTTATAAACTCAATAAGTATGTTCTCTGCTTGTCAGAGAAGTGAAAGGAAATCAAATATTATGGATTATGAGAAATTAGCGGAATTACTTTTTCCCCATATAACCAAAACAGTTGAGGATTATGAAGCACTCTACCCTGCAAGAAACCTTAAAGAGGGCGCAAGGGTAACAAGATTCGCTCCCAGCCCCACAGGCTATCTTCATATCGGCGGACTTTTCGGTGCTCTTGTTGATGTTCTTACAGCTAAGGCAACAGGCGGCATTTCATACCTCAGAATTGAGGATACAGACAAAAAGCGTGAAATTGAAGACGGTGTTTCAGCAGTTATCAACGGCTTCAAGGCTTTTGGTATTGAGTTTGACGAAGGCGTTACAGGCTTCGGCACAGAGAAAGGTGCATACGGTCCTTATACTCAGAGCCAGCGTGTTGAGATTTATCAGACAGTTGCAAAAGAGCTTGTAAAAAAAGGTCTTGCATATCCCTGCTTCTGCACAGCAGACGAGCTTTCTGCTCTTCGTGAACAGCAGGAAAAAGAGGGCGCACTTATCTGGGGTTACTTTGGCAAATGGGCAAAGTGCCGTGATCTTTCATTTGAGCAGATTGAAGAAAATATAAAGGCAGGCAAGCCTTATGTTCTCCGTTTCCGTTCAGACGGAAGTGAAGACAGACGAGTTTATTTTGACGATATTATCCGTGGCAAAATTGAAATGCCCGAAAATATTATTGACGAGGTTCTTCTGAAATCAGACGGAATCCCCACATACCATTTCGCTCATGTGTGCGATGACCATTTTATGAGAACAACTCATGTTATCCGTGGCGAAGAATGGATTTCTTCTGTTCCAAAGCATATCGCTCTTTTCAAAGCCTGCGGATTCAAGCTTCCCAAATACGCTCATACACCTCAGCTTATGAAAATTGACGAGGTTGAGGGCACAAAGCGTAAATTTTCAAAGAGAAAAGACCCCGAAGCAGCAGTTAGCTATTTTGTAGATCAGGGTATCCCGAAAGAGAGCCTTATTGAGTATATTCTCACACTTCTTAACTCTAACTTTGAGGATTGGCGCAGAGCTAACCCCACAGCAGACGCATTCTCATTCCCCTTTAACCTTAAAAAGATGAGCCCCAGCGGATGCCTCTTTGACCTTGTTAAGCTCACCGACATCAGCAAAAATGTTATTTCAAAAATGAGCGCAAAGAGAATTTTTGACGACCTTAAAGCATGGGCAAAGGTTTATGACGAAGAGTTCTATAATCTTCTCACAAAGGACGAGGAATTTTCTGTTAATATGCTCAATATTGATCGTGAAGTTCCGAAGCCCCGTAAGGATATTGCAAAGTGGAACGAGGTTAAGGATTATTTCTCATATTTCTTCAATGAGATTTATACTCCCGACCTCACTCTCCCCGAAAATATCAGCAAAGAGGATGCAGCCGCAATTCTTAAAGAATACATAAAGGTTGTTGACGCTGCTGACGATAAAGACACTTGGTTTGGCAAAATCAAAGCTCTTTGCGAGCCTTTAGGCTTCACACCAAATGTTAAAGAATATAAAAAGAACCCTGATGCTTTCAAGGGTCATGTTGGCGATGTTTCAACAGTTATCAGAATTGCCCTCACTTCAAGAAAGAATACACCCGACCTCCACTCAATTATTGCCCTTTTAGGTGATGAAGAGGTTAAGGCAAGACTTGAAAAGGCAGTTAAAGAATACGAATAATAACGCATAGCGGAGGATATAAATATGGAAGAAGCAGTTAAATCATCAAATTTTATTCACGATTTTATTGATGAAGATCTTGAAAACGGAGTTAATACGAGAATTCAGACGAGATTTCCTCCCGAACCCAACGGATACCTTCATATCGGTCATGCAAAAGCTATCTGCATAGATTTTGGCACAGCTGAAAAGTATAACGGTATCTGCAATCTTCGTTTTGACGATACCAACCCCTCAAGAGAGGATGTTGAGTATGTTGACTCTATCAAAGAAGATATTGAGTGGCTTGGCTTCAAATGGGCAAACACCTATTACGCATCAAGTTATTTCGATTTCCTTTATGAATGTGCGCTGAAGCTTATTAAATCGGGTAAGGCATATGTTGACGACCTTTCACCCGAAGAGATTAAGGCATACAGAGGAACACTCACAGAGCCCGGCAAAAACAGCCCCTACCGTGATCGCTCTGTTGAAGAGAATCTTGAGCTTTTCAAGAGAATGACAGACGGTGAGTTCCCCAACGGTGCAAAGGTATTGAGAGCAAAAATTGACATGGCATCTCCCAACTTCAATATGAGAGACCCAATTATTTACAGAATTTCTCACACTTCACATCATCAGACAGGCGATAAATGGTGCGTATATCCCATGTACGATTTCGCACATCCCCTTTCAGATGCAAGAGAAAAAGTTACTTATTCTCTCTGCTCACTTGAGTTTGAGAATCACAGACCTCTTTATAACTGGTTTGTTAATGAAATCAGCTTTGAAGAGCCACCAAGACAGATTGAGTTTGCCCGCCTTAATGTTAACTATTGCGTAACAAGCAAAAGAAAGTGCCTTGACCTCGTTGAAAAAGGTCATGTAACAGGCTGGGATGACCCAAGAATGGTTACACTCTGCGGTATGAGAAGAAGAGGTTATCCAGCAGAAGCTGTTAGAGATTTCATTGACAGAATCGGTGTCAGCAAGGCAGACAGCGTTGTTGATTACGGTCTCCTTGAAGCCTGCGTAAGAGATTATCTTAACGCAAACGCTCCAAGAGCAATGGCAGTTCTTCGCCCCCTTAAAGTTGTTATTGATAACTACCCCGAGGGACAGACAGAAGAGATTGAGGTTGAGCTTCACCCCGACCACCCCGAAATGGGCACAAGAAAGGTTACTTTCGGCAAAGAGATTTATGTTGAGCGTGAGGACTTCATGATTGAGCCTGTTAAGAAGTATTTCAGACTTTTCCCAGGCAATGAGGTAAGACTCAAGAGCGCATACTTTGCAAAATGCACAGGCTATGACCTTGACGAAAACGGCGAGGTTGTATGTGTTCACTGTGAATATGACCCTGCGTCAAAGGGCGGCAATTCACCTGACGGCAGAAAGGTT
Organism: Acutalibacteraceae bacterium; assembly: GCA_045598085.1. Lineage (GTDB taxonomy): Bacteria > Bacillota > Clostridia > Oscillospirales > Acutalibacteraceae > CAG-488. The sequence continues at coordinate 26,288 of JAZLLI010000002.1, read as the reverse complement.
AAGGGCACACTTCACTGGGTTAGCGAGGCAGACAGCGTTAAGGCTACTGTTAATATTTATGACAGACTCTTTAAAGTTGAGAAGCCGGGCACAACAGACGACCTTGCGGCAGACCTTAACCCCAACTCACTTACAGTTCTTAAAGATTGCCTTATTGAGGGCAGCCTTAAAGATGCAAAGGCTGGGGATGTTTTCCAGTTTATGCGTCAGGGTTATTTCTGCATTGATAAAGACAGCACACCCGATAATATGATAATCAATCGCACAGTTGACCTTAAATCATCATGGTAATAAATGAATCAGAAAGGTTCTGATATTATGAAAATAGTTAATAAAATCATTACTTTCCTTGGCGCAGCGGCAGTTTTTCCTGTGCTTATAATGCAGACATTTGTTTCTTTGATTGTTTCTATTAACAAAGAATCTCTTGCATATTCATTCTTCAATATGATTCTTGGCGAAAATAATAAGATAACAGGCAACCGCCTTGGTGTTGAAAAATCACTTGTTGACTTTTTCAATTATCTCACTGGCAAAACTGAAAGCACAATTGATTTTAAAGATGTAATTTCAAAATTGCCTGCTGAATTTAACCCGATTAAAAAATTTATTGTTGCCGCACTTGTGTTTGTTGCAATTGGCGTGCTTATTACAGTTATCGTTATGGGCTGCGCCCTTTTCACAAAGGCATACAAAACAATTATCGGCTTGAGCCTTGGCGGAGCTGTAAGCTTCCTTACATCAATCGCTCTTTTTGGCAAAGCCGCAAAGCCTTTGCTTGACGGCACAATTGATGTTGCTTCAACAATTCTTCCTCTGATTATGGATAGCAAATCTATCTTAGGCTCGCTGGCAACAGCCGCACTTAACGGCACTATCAATGTGGATAGATTAGGTCTTGGCGGTGCTGTTTACGGCGCAATGATTGTTCTTTTTGCAGTTGCAGTGTGGGAATTTGCTTATTACATCACAATCCCCGCAGAAGAGAGAAAACCCAAAAGTGTGAAAGCGTGATATTTTGAAAAGACTTAAAGATAAAAAGCTTTTTTTGCTTGACCTTGACGGCACACTTTATGTCAGCGAAAAGATAATCGGCAAATCTTTGGAATTTCTTGATGCAGTTGTAAAAAACGGCGGTAAATATATGTTCCTTACAAATAACTCTTCAAAGAGTGTAGATACATACATTGAGCGTCTTAATAAAATCGGCTTCAAAGCGGCGGAGGATAATTTCTTCACCTCCGCACAGGCAACTGCCTATTATATTGAAAAGAACTACGGCAAAGATAAAAGAGCTTATGTTGTTGGTACAGAGTCTTTTAAGAAATCCCTTTTAAAAGATGGATTCAATATAACGGACGAGCTTGAGGACGGCATTGAGCTTCTTGTGGTTGGCTTTGACACAGAGCTGACATATAAAAAGCTTGAAGAGGCTTGTATTCTTATTTACCGTGGCGTTGAGTATATTGCCACCAACCCAGACCTTGCCTGCCCATCTCAATATGGATTTATCCCCGATTGCGGCGCAATAACTGCCTGCATTGAGGCGGCAACAGGCAAAAAGCCTCATTACGCTGGCAAGCCTGACCCCACAATGGTTTATATGGCGGCAGAGAAATCCGGCTTTTCTCTTGATGAAGCTTGCATGATTGGCGACAGACTTTATACCGATATTGCAATTGGCAACAACGCAGGTATCACAAGCGTTGCAGTGCTCACAGGCGAAACCACAAGGGATGAAATTGCTTCGGCAGAGGGAAACCTTGTGCCCGATATTGTGTGCGACAGTATTGACGATATTTATAACGAAATTAAATAACAAAAACCGTGGATTTTTGAAGTCCACGGTTTTTTGTTGCTTGAATATGATTGTTTAGTTTTGGTGATAAGCAAATTCGTTCAGATATAATGTTGAACCTTCAAAATGATATCCATAACTCTTTGATCCAATAAAAGCGTTGCCAACATTAAGATGCAAAATTCCATCTTCTTCATACCAATTGCATGAATATCCGTCTGCCGTGCCAGTTCCATCACTTGACAATGTCATTTGATCAGGATATCCGTTTCGAGCAACTTCGCAAACCCAGTTTCCCTCAAGCTTAGATGTTGAACCACATGAGCATAAAGCGAATAAGATACCAAGTACAAGTAATACGATAACACATTTTTTAAGTATTCTGAATGTTTTCATTAAATTTCAACTCCTTTCTTTAAAATTAAATTTGTTAATATAAATTATAGGTCAATCGGGCATATTTATTATAGAGGTGAAAGTAATGACAAATTCAAGGCTTAAAGATTTAAGAAAGAAAAGAGGCTATACTCAAATAAAAATGCAGATGCTCACAGGAATAGATCAAAGCGACTATTCAAAAATTGAAAGTGGAAAAAGATATTTCACTTTTGAGCAATGCAAAAGAATTGCTCTCGCACTCAATACAAGTATGGACTATCTTGCAGGGTTGACTGATTGCGAAAAACCATATCCTACACATCGTGATTGATTTATATAAAATGCTTTTTTGAAAAATATTGACAAAATTATTGAAAATACTTGAATATATTGCTTTGAGTGTGTATAATTATCCCGTATGGTTGTTTATTATTTCACAAAGAATGGCTTGAGGTGAAAACAATGAGTAGTCCGCTTGCAAGTATAATTGTTCCTGTTTATAATGCAGAAAAAACACTTAGAAGATGTGTGGATTCTTTGCTTAATCAGACCATTGACGATTATGAAATTATTCTGATAAATGACGGCTCAAAAGATGACAGCGGTAAAATCTGCGACGAATATAAAAGTGAAAAGGTAATAGTAATTCATAAAGAAAATGAGGGCGTTTCAAAGGCTCGAAACAAAGGTCTCGATGTTGCGAGAGGAAAATATATTCTTTTTTGTGATAGCGATGATTATGCAGAAAACAATTTTGTTGAGGTTCTTTGCAATTATTCTGAGAGCGGTGCAGCAGATTTAGTATGTTGTTGCTTTAATTGGATGAATATTGCCACATCTGAAATAAAAGAAAGAGAAACAGGCAGTGATAAACCGTTTATTCTAAATAAAAATGAGTTTTTAAAACTGAGAGAGCTTGATCTGATGGCGTGCGGATGGGATAAAGCTTATAAAGCCTCTATTATAAACGAAAAAAATATAAGGTTTGATGAAAACCTGTCCTGCGGTGAAGATACATCCTTTACACTTGAATATCTTTGTTGCTCTGAAAAAGAAATTTTAGTTATTCCCGACAGATTATATAATTACTCTTATCAGCTTGGTGAAAATCTTGCAGGAAGATACACCTCTGATTCATTCACAAATAAATTTCAGGCACTTTTCAATAATTATGAAGCAGCCTTTAATGCTTTGAACATAAAGAAAGATGAAAGATTAACAAAATTTTATACAGACTTCTTTTTGATTTTTGTAAAATGCCTTCAGAACACATGGGATAAACGAAACGAATTCAGCTTTTTTAAAAAAATTATTTATAATCATAAAATTGTAGCATCTAAAGAATTTAAAAAGTGTTATGACAATATGGATAAAAGCAAATTTGTGAAGCTTTATCTCACGGTTATGAAATCAAAATGTGCTTTGTTGATTTTGGCTTTTTTAAAGCTTTCAAAATAAAAATGTATTTTTAAAAGGAGGAATTCCCTATGAATGAAAACTTCAATTATAAAATGAAGCTTACAGATGAGCAGGCAGCTATCCTTAACGGCTCAAAGGGCGAAACCATGGCAAAGGTTATGAAAACTCTTGTCCTTTATGGTGATGCTTTCAATGCTGAAAAGATGGTTCCTGTTACAAGCGAAAAAGGTCATCTTGTTACAAGCTTCGGTCTTAAGGTTATGAAACCTGTTCACGACCTTATGGATGCTCTTATCGAGGGCGGTGCACTTTCCGCTCAGAAATTCTCAGTTGACCCCAAACCCCTTGATCCCAATGTTCCCTCAGATTTTCTCAAGAACTTCGTATTTAACAAGTTCATGTATTCTGTTCAGGATAAATATGATGCTCAGCTTGAAAAGCTTGGTCTTATTGATAAGAATTCATATACCTGCACATGCTACATGGACGAAGTAGGCAACAAACCCAACAAGGGCGACGTTCTTTCTTGGGCAGAGTCATCAGCTGTTGTTTATGCAAACTCAGTTCTTGGCGCAAAATGTAACCGTAACTCAGGTATCATTGAGCTTTTCGGTTCAATCGTTGGCTGTGTTCCTTATTTCGGACTTCTTACTGACGAAGGCAGAAAAGCAACATGGGTTGTTGAAGTTAAAACATCAAAGAAGCCTGAAGCTCAGATTCTCGGTTCTGCAATCGGCATGAAGGTTATGGAAGATGTTCCCTTTGTTAAGGGTCTTGATAAGTGGCTCGGCACAGAGCTTGATGGCGACACTTGCGCATATCTTAAAGATTTCGGCGCAGCTACAGCTTCAAACGGTGCTGTTGGTCTTTATCACATTGAAAATCTTACTCCCGAAGCAGTTGAGCAGGGCGAAGGCCTTGTTGCTGAAGGCGCAAAGGTTTATGTTATTGATGATGCCGAGCTTGAAAGAGTTAAGGCAAGCTATCCCGTAATGTGGAAAGATAAGAACGCTGCTCCCAAGCTTTGCTTCGTTGGTTGTCCTCACCTTTCATTCAACCAGCTTGTTGAGTGGACAGAGAATGTTTCTGCTGAACTTAAAAAGAACGGCCTCAAGAAAGTTTCTGTTCCTACAGTATTCACAGCTGCTCCCGGCGTTATTGAGAAATTCAACGCAACTCCCTTTGCTGCAAAGCTTAAGGCAACAGGCGTTGTTCTCAGCTATATCTGCCCACTTATGTATATGAACAATCCTCTTGCTAAGTCAATGGCAGTTATCACAAACTCAAATAAGCTCAGAACATACACAACATCACGTTATTACACAAGTGATGAGATTCTTTCAATAATCACAAAGGAGGTAAAGTAATATGAAACAGTTTAAAGGTCGTCCCGTAGTAGCAGGTAAATGCACTGCCCCCGCACTTGTTTCTCATGGTGGATTTAACACACTTGCCTCTTTCCAGGGCGCACTTCAGTTTGGCGATCTGCCCATTATCGGCAACAAATATAAGCAGACTGAATGTGATGATCAGAACAATAAGGATCTTTACCGTAAGCCAATGCTCAACAAGGCTCTTTGCCTTCCTCAGACAATCGGCTCAACAACAGGCGGTATGATTCTTTATTGCGCAAACGTTCTTGGTAAGTGCCCCTCATGCCTTCTCTTCTCAGAGCATATTGACTCTCTTGCAGCAGCAGGCGCAGCTATCAGCGCAGTATGGTCAGAAAGCCCCATGCCCGTTGTTGACTGCCTTGGTCAGGAATTCCTTGATTATGTTAAGGACGGAATGACAATTGATGTTGCAGAAGACGGAACAGTTACAGTTCGCTGATTAACATTATAATTCGAGCCGCTTGAAACACAGCGGCTCATACTTTTTGAAAGGAAATGCCCTATGCCCACAATTAAGGTTGAAAACAGAAGCGATGACGATATAATAATCACCCTTGACGGTGAAGAAAAAGAGCTTGCCGACGGCGAAAGCGTTCACTTTGAAAATAAAGCTAAAGGCGATTATAAAATCAGAATCCACCGCAAAAGAGTGCCGAGAGAAACTGTTCTTGCCTCTGAAGCTCCGCAGGGTCTTGAAGTGTTGAAAGAAAACGATGCCAAGCCGGGAAGCCATATTCAGCTTGACTGCGTTTTGAATTTCTGCGTCAATTCGTCAAAAGCAACTGTTGCCGTTGTGCAGGATATTAAGGGCATAGAAACTCTTCACGAGGATGTTATTTTTGCAGGCTACACAGCCGAGCTTGCAGGTGCAAAGCTCAACTCAAAAGACGATTATTTTGCAAGCGAAAAAATCAGAAAAACATATCTTTTTCAGCAGCTAAAGGGCGCATTTCTGCCCGTTGGGCTTGCAGGTATTGCCGTTATGATTATCGGCATCATTTTTTCAGTAATGAATATGTCTGGCGCAAAGGTGCATTTCTTAACCTCTGATGTCAGCCTTAACCGCTCACTACTTCTTTTAGGCGGCGGCGTGATTGTAACGATTTATTTCATTATAAATGTAATAAAGATAATGAAAAGGGCAAAATCCCTTACAGAAAATCCTTTGGAATAAAAAACTTTTGCACATGGTTTTACACAATATATAAGCTGAAATTGCTGATATTTCAAAAGAAAAGCACTGTATATTGTGCATGACACTGTTTCTGACAACAATTTGACATTTTATTGACAGCACGGTGTGCAAACTTACACCTGAAAGTGAAAATTTTTCTCTTGACATAAAGAGATTTATAATGTATAATAACTGCCTGTAAAGATTAAAACCTTTACAGGCATTCAATTTAGGAGGTGCTTTTTACGGCTAAGAATCTTGACGTTATTATGCTCATAGACTTATACGGCGATATGCTTACTGAGAAACAGCACTCCTTTCTGAGCTATTATTATAATGATGACCTTTCTCTTTCAGAGATTGCGGCTAACGAGGGCATAACCCGTCAGGGTGTGCGTGATGCAATTAAAAGAGCCGAAGCTCTTCTTCAGGAAATGGAAGATAAGCTGGGGCTTGCCGCAAGATTTGAAAGCATGAAAAACGGCCTTGAAGAGATTATTGCTTATGCAGACCAGATTGGTGAATACAACCGAACCCACGAGCTTTCAAGAGAAATTAACGATTGCACAGCAAAAATCAAGGCAGTTGCCGCAACATTGATAATAGAATCATAAAATATGCAACCATGGTGGTGAGTTTATGGCATTTGAAGGTCTTTCAGACAGACTTGAATCGGCGTTTCAGCGACTTAAAAGCAAAGGTTCTCTTACAGAGGCTGATGTTAAGGACGCAATGCGTGAAGTCAGAATGGCTTTGCTTGAGGCCGATGTAAACTACAAGGTTGCCAAGGATTTCACAAAAACAGTTACCGAACGTGCAGTTGGCGAAAAGGTTATGGAAAGCCTTACACCTGCACAGATGGTTATAAAAATCGTAAACGAAGAGCTTACAGGTCTTATGGGCGGCACAAAATCCCGCCTTGCAATTGCAAATCATCCCCCAACGGTGGTTATGATGTGCGGTCTTCAGGGTTCTGGTAAAACAACCCACACCGCAAAAATTGCAATGATGCTCAAAAGTCAAGGACACAGACCGCTCCTTGCAGCCTGCGACGTATATAGACCCGCTGCTATTAAACAGCTTCAGGTTGTGGGTGAGCAGGCAGGCGTTCCCGTTTTTGAAATGGGGCAGATTGACCCTGTAACAATCGCACAGGAAGCAATTAAGCTTGCTAAAGACCGTGGATACGATTACGTTTTCCTTGACACCGCAGGACGACTTCATATAGACGAAGTTCTTATGGAGGAGCTTAAAAATATTAAATCAACCGTTCATCCTCACGAAATTCTTTTTGTAGTTGACGCTATGACTGGTCAGGATGCCGTTAATGTTGCAAAAACATTTGACGATGCTCTTGGTATTGACGGCGTTGTGCTCACAAAGCTTGATGGTGATACAAGAGGCGGTGCGGCTCTTTCAATCAGAGCTGTTACAGGCAAGCCGATTAAGTTCATCGGTATCGGTGAAAAGTTGGGCGACTTGGATGTTTTCCATCCCGACAGAATGGCTTCAAGAATCCTCGGCATGGGCGATGTGCTTTCTCTTATTGAAAAAGCTGAAATGGCTCTTGACGAAAAGAAAGCTGAAGAGCTTGAAAAGAAGCTCAGACAGAATAAGTTTGACCTCAATGACCTTGTGGATCAGATAGATCAGATTAAGCGTCTTGGTTCTATTAAAGATACACTTTCACTTATCCCCGGTCTTGGCAAACAGATTAAGGATGTTGAAATTGACGAAACTGCATTTGATAAAATCAAGGCAATCGTTTATTCAATGACCCCCAACGAAAGGGAGCATCCCGAAATCATCAATCCCTCCCGTAAAAGAAGAATTGCGGCAGGCTGCGGCAGAGATGTTGAGGCTGTTAACAAGCTCCTTGCACAGCATAAGCAGATGCAGAAGATGTTTAAGCAGATGAACTCAGCAGGTAAGAAAAGACGCAGAAAAGGCAGACCCGACCTTTCACAGCTTAAAGGGTTTAACATTTAATTCAACACGCTCGGCACGGTATTTCTCACACGTTGCGTGATGGATATATAAACAATTTTTATTTATTATATTTTTGGAGGAAACAAAAATGGCAGTTAAAATCAGACTGCGCCGTATGGGCGCAAAAAAAGCACCTTTCTATCGTGTAGTAGTAGCAGATTCAAGATATCCCCGTGATGGCAGATTCATCGAAGAAATCGGCACATATGATCCTATGAAGAGCGAAGACCAGATCAAGATTGACGCTGAAGCAGCACAGAAGTGGATTGCTAACGGCGCTCAGCCCACAGATACAGTTAAAGTTCTTCTTAAAAAGAGCGGCATCGTAAAATAATTTGAGAGGAATTTTGCAATGAAAGAATTATTGCTTTTGATTGCTCAGGGCCTCGTTAGTAACCCCGACGCTGTTAACATCACTGTTGACGAGCCAGACGAAGAGGGCGTTACAGTTTATCATCTTAGCGTTGCGCAGGAAGATATGGGCAGAGTAATCGGCAAACAGGGCAGAATTGCAAAAGCTATCAGAGTAGTAATGCGTTCAGCCGCAAGCAGAAACGATGAAAAGATCTCTGTTGAGATAGAGTAATTGTAAACGGGAGTTGCTGTGCAGCTCCCGCTTTTTTAAGTCTTGAGGTGATAAAATGGTTGGTGTTATAGATGTTGGCGGCGGCTTGCGTGGAATTTATGGCGCAGGTGTTTTTGACCGTTGCCTTGATGACGGTGTTCAGTTTGATTGCTGTATCGGCGTTTCCGCTGGCAGTGCAAATTTAGCGTCTTTCATTGCAAAGCAAAAGGGGCGAAACTACCTTTTTTATCACGATTACGCATTCAGAAAAGAATATATGAGCTTTCAGAATCTTTTGAAAACAGGCTCATATATTGGACTTGACTATGTTTATGGAACGCTCACCAACACTGGCGGAGAGAATCCAATTAACTATGAAAATATAAAAAACTATAACGGCATTTTTAATGTTGTTGCCACAGATGCCAAAACTGCACAGGCAGTATATTTCACAAAGGACGATTTGTCTCTGGATAATTACAGAATTTTAAATGCGTCATCCTGTATTCCTATTGTGTGCAGAGCTGTTGATATAAACGGCAAAAAATATTATGATGGCGGAGTTGCCGACCCTGTTCCAATTGACAGAGCTTTTTCGTTAGGGTGTGAAAAAATTATTGTTGTGCTTACCCGACCTGTTGATTTTGTTAAAAAAAGCGGAGCAGATGCAAAGGCGGCATCACTTTTAAAAAACAGAAATCCTTTAATTGCTCAGAAATTAAGAGAAAGAGCGGATGCTTATAATGAATCGGTCAGAAAGGCAAAGGCTTTGCAAAAAGAGGGCAAATGCCTGATTGTTGCGCCAGATGACTGCTGTGGAATAACAACCCTTTCAAAAAATGCCGACAGCCTTGATAAACTTTATAAAAAAGGTTATAATGACGGCAAAGCAATAAAAGAGTTTATTAACATAAGGTGATTTTATGATAAAAGAATATCTTGAAGTGGGTCAGATTGTTGGAACTCACGGTGTGAGAGGAGAAATCCGCCTTAATCCGTGGTGCGATAGCCCCGAATTTGTTAAACAGTTCAAAACGCTCTATTTTGGTTCAAATGGGCAAAATAGTGTTAAGGTTCTTGCCTGCCGCCCTCACGGCAATGTTGCCCTTATTAAGCTTGACGGTGTTGATACTGTTGAGGCTGCTTCTGCACTTCGCAACAAAATTCTTTATATGAAAAGAAGCGATGCAAAAATCAGCGAGGGTTCATATTTTATCGCTGAGCTTTGCGATTGCACTGTTGTTGACGCAGATAACGAAGAAAAAGTTTACGGAATCCTGACAGATGTCAGCGAAACAGGCGCAAACGATGTTTGGCATATCAAGAAAGACGGCACAGAGTATCTTATCCCTGCAATTCCGCAGGTTGTGGATAGCGTTGATGTTAAAACGGGAATAATAAAAATCAGACCGCTGAAAGGGATTTTTGAAGATGAGGATTGATATACTGACCCTTTTCCCCGAGATGTGCAACAGCGTTCTTGGTGAGAGCATTATCGGCAGAGCAAGAGAGAACGGCTGCGTTGAAATCAACAGCATAAATATAAGAGATTACACCCTTGATAAGCATAACCGTGTTGACGATGCACCTTATGGCGGCGGAACAGGCATGATTATGCAGACACAGCCTATTTATGATTGCTACAAAAGCCTTTGCGAAACTCTTGGCAAAAAGCCGAAGCTGATTTATATGTCCCCGCAGGGCAAGGTGCTTAATCAGCAAAAGGTCAAAGAGCTGGCAAAAGAAGAGAATATCGCAATTCTCTGCGGTCATTATGAGGGCGTTGACCAGCGAATAATTGACGAGATTGTTGATGAAGAAATTTCAATTGGCGATTATGTGCTCACAGGCGGTGAATTGCCTGCGCTCATTCTGGCAGACAGCATTTCAAGAATGTTACCAGGTGTTCTTGCAAATGATGATGCTTTTCAGCAGGAAAGCCATTATTCTTCACTTTTAGAATATCCGCAATACACAAGACCTGTTGAATGGCACGGCGAGCAGGTGCCGCAGGTGCTTCTTTTAGGGCATCACGCAAACATCGAAAAATGGCGAAGAGAGCAGTCTTTAAAGCGCACATATGAGCGAAGACCAGATATGCTTGAATCAGCCGATCTTGATAAAAATGACAAAAAATACCTTGAATCTTTGAAATCTGAACTGTAAAAATGGTAAATATGCAATAAACAACATATTTGATATTGTCAAAATGCACAAAGCTAAAGAGAATCAAAAAGCCACATTTGGAAATCACTACGAATATTTTAAAATAGCATTTCTTTTCGTTGACGGGGACAAGTTTTGTGATATAATATATTAGTAGGAATTGACACAGAACCTAAAGCGAATGGAGATAAACAGTATGTATGTAAAAGATGTAACAATTCAGAATAAGGTTGGACTTCACGCCCGTCCCGCAACATTTTTTATTCAGAAAGCCAATGAGTTCAAGTCATCTATCTGGGTTGAAAATGAAGAAAGAAGAGTTAACGCAAAGAGCCTTCTCGGTGTTCTTTCACTGGGTATCATGGGTGGTACACAGATTAAAATTATCGCAGGCGGCGCTGATGAGGAGCAGGCAGTTAACGAACTCGTTAAGCTTGTAAGCTCAGGCTTTGTTGAGTAATATCCTGTTTCAGGCATTTCTGTGCTGATACAATTTCAGATTAAAGAGTATGGATCTGCATTGATAGGTTCGTGCTCTTTTTTGTTTTGTTCGTTGCTTTAAAGGGGTGAATTTTTTGGAACTGAAAGAATTAAGAAAAAAATCAATGGCTTTGCCAAAAACACCAGGCGTTTATCTTATGAAAGATAAAAAGAATGAGATTATTTATGTTGGCAAGGCAAAGGCTCTTAAAAACAGAGTAAGCTCATATTTTGGTTCACAAAAAAATCACACTCAAAAGGTACGCAAAATGGTTGAGAATGTAAACGACTTTGATTATATTCTTACCGACAGTGAATTTGAGGCACTTGTGCTGGAATGCAGCCTTATAAAACAGCATAGCCCCAAATATAATATCCTTTTAAAAGACGATAAAGGCTACAGTTATATAAAAATTACAAAGGGTCCGTGGCCTGCAATTTCTGCTGTTTTGCAAAAAGATGATGAGAATGCACGGTATATCGGGCCATACACAGGCTCTTTTAGCGTGAAAAGCTCTGTTGACGAGGCACTTAAAATATTTATGCTACCCTCTTGCGGCAAGGCTTTTCCACGGGATATGGGCAAAAGCCGCCCCTGTCTTAATTATTTTATTAAGCAGTGCATGGCTCCTTGCAGCGGCAAGGTCAGCTGTGGCGAATATAACGAGGCTGTTAATGAAGCACTGAAATTTTTGCAGGGCGACAGCAGTGATATAATAAAAGAGCTTAAAATAAAGATGGAAGAAGCTTCTGAAAACCTTGAATTTGAAAAGGCGGCAAAGCTTCGTGATAAAATCAGAGCGGTTGAGAAAACATCGGAGCGTCAGAAGGTTGTTGGAACAGATAACCGCCCAAAGGACTTTTTCGCTGTTTCGCAGACAGAAGAAAAATCCTGCCTGTGTATTCTTCGCTTTGATTCGGGCAGACTTAGAGAAAGCAAATATTTTATTCTGCCATTTTTTGAATCTCTCCCCACTGCAAGGTCGGAGCTTATAACAAGATTTTATGCAGACGGTGCAGGTATTCCATCACAGATTTACCTTGACGGCGAAGCGGAAGATATTGACCTGCTCACTGAATGGCTGTGCAAAACCGCAGGCAAAAAGGTTGAGATTATTATTCCTCAAAAGGGTAAGTCGGCCGAAACCGTCAGAATGTGCAAAAACAATGCCGCTGAAAAGCTGGCGCAGAGCCTTGGCAGAACAGGCGGAATCACTGCCGCACTTGATGAATTGTCAAAGCTCCTCGGTCTTGAAAAACCACCAGTTTTTATCGAGTCATACGATATATCCCACACAATGGGCAGCGATAATGTTGCAGGTATGGTTGTTTTTAAAAACGGACAGCCTTATAAAAAGAGCTACAGACGCTTTAGCATAAAAGGCTTTTCGGGTCAGGATGATTACGGCTCAATGGCAGAGGTTATTTCAAGGCGACTTAATGAATACGAAATCCACAAAGACAGCGGTGAGGGCTTCGGCATCCTCCCAGACCTTATTTTGCTTGACGGCGGTAAAGGTCAGGTCAATGCGGTGAAGCCGATTATTGATGCATTCGGTTTGAATATTCCTGTTTTTGGTATGGTTAAGGATTCATCACACAGAACAAGAGCCATTGCCACAAACGGCGGTGAGATTGCTATAAATTCAAAGCGTCAGGCATTCACCCTCGTTTCAACTATACAGGAAGAGGTACACAGATACTCTGTTTCTTATCACAGAACGAAGCATAAAAAGTCCAGTTTGTCTGCAACGCTGACGCAGATTGACGGAATCGGCGAAAAGAAGAGCAAGGCTCTTTTGAAAGAATTTAAGACGATTACGGCTATAAAAAACGCCTCTGTAGAGGAATTATGCCGTGCAGAGGGCATAAATTTGACATTTGCGAATAAAATTTATGACCATTTTCATAAAACGGATTGACAACAGGGATAAAAATGTGTAATAATACCCTGAGAAGAGTTTTTCGGAGGAATTTATGAGAGTTATTACGGGTACAGCACGTGGCAGAGTTCTTGAGACTTTACCCGGTGAAGATGTTCGCCCCACCACAGACAGAGTTAAAGAGGCGATGTTCAGCATTGTTCAGTTTGAGCTTGAGGGCAGAAGAATCCTTGACCTTTTTGCAGGCTCAGGTCAGCTGGGCATAGAGGCACTCAGCAGAGGCGCATCAAATGCAGTCTTTGTTGACAACAGCAAGGATTCAGTTCACTGCGTTAAAAGCAACCTGCTCAAAACAGGGCTTAAATCAAGCGCAGTTGTTATTCAGGCTGATTCACTTAACTTCATTAAAACCTCTAAAGAAACATTCGATGTTGCTTTTCTTGACCCACCTTATGCAAAGGGTCTGCTTCAGGCGGCGCTTCCGTTTGTTGCTCAGCGAATGAGCGATGGCGGAGTAATTGTCTGCGAGCATCCCAAGGGGGAGGAAATGCCTTTGGAGGCAAACGGTTTTGTGCTTTTCAGAGAATATAAATATGGTAAAACGGCACTTACCGTTTATCGCAAAAAGGAAGATGACCAATGAGAATAGCAATTTGTCCAGGTAGCTTTGACCCTATAACAAACGGTCATCTTGCGGTTATTCGCCGAGCTGCAAAGCTTTTTGATAAAGTTATTGTGGTTGTAATGGTTAATTTCCGTAAGCCTGCGGGTCTTTACACTGCGCAGGAAAGAGTGGAGCTTATCCGACACTGCACAAAAGATATAGAAAATGTTGAGGTCGATTTTTCAGGCGGCCTGCTTGCAGATTATGCAAGAGAGAAAAACGCAGTTGCAATTGTGAAAGGCCTTCGTGCTGTTTCAGATTTTGAAGATGAATTTCAGCAGGCACTCACAAACAAACAGCTCAACCCAGATGTTGAAACGGTTTTCATCACCGCAGATGCGGAGCATATGTATCTTTCGTCAAGTTTGGTTAAACAAATATGCGAGCTGGGTGCAAATATAGATATGACTAAATTTGTTCCGTCAGAAATCGCTGATGATATTGTCAATAGAATTAAGGGAAAGGAAGATAAAATATGAACGTACAGGAGATTCTTGATTTAATCGAGGAAGTGCTTGACAATGGCTCAAGCATACCTTTTTCATCGAAAATCGCAGTTGATGTTGATGCTATCCGTTCACATGTTAACGAAATTAGACTTGAGCTTCCCGTTGAAATCGAGAAAGCACAGGAAATTGTTGAGCATTATAACAGCATAGTAAAGAAAGCTTCAACAGAGGCTTCTGTTACCACTTCAACAGCTCACAAGCAGGCAGACGAAATCGTTGGCGCTGCTAAAGAGAAAGCAAAGGGAATAGTAGGCAATGCCGAGGCAAACTCAAAGGCAACACTTGCAGCCGCAACAGAGCAGGCACGCAAGATGGTTGGCACAACAGAGATTGCTCGCCTTGCACAGGAGTATTCAGATAAAATTCGCTCACAGGCAGCTAAGGATGCTCAGACTATCGTTAAGAATGCTGAAGAAGAGGCAGCTGCAATTGTTAAGGATGCAAACATCAAAGCAGAAACTGTTAAGCAGAATGCTGCTGAGTGGGCATCAAACCTTCGTCAGGTTACAACCCGCTTTGTAAGCGACATTATGAAAAACAGTGATGATGTTCTCTCTCAGAGCATTACTGAAATCCGCAAGGCACGCCAGAGCATTCAGGCTGCTGTTGAAAAGAGATAAAAATACATATTCGTATATTGATATATAAGGGTTGCTGTGCTTTCTGCATGGCAGCTCTATGTTGTGCAGGGTTAGTACATCGGTAGTACAGGCGCTTCCCAAGCCTCAGAGGCGGGTTCGATTCCCGTACCCTGCTCCATGACCGTCTTTTGCACAAAGCAGAGGGCGGCTTTTATATTTTTTTAGTTGTTATTTTCACTTTACAAATAACGGCAACTGTGGTATAATTAGATGGTTGAATTTTTCAACTTTGTTACTATTTGACTTTGTTTGGCAGGCAACTGCCTATAGATTTATAAATTTATTTTGGTGCAATATGGCAACTTCAAAAGAGTTTCACGATTATGTGCTTGAGAATTTAAAATGTGCAGGTAATGTTACAACAAGACCGATGATGGGTGAATACCTTGTTTATTATAACGGCAGGCTTGTTGGCAATATTTGCGATAACTGCCTGCTTTTGAAGCAGACGGAGGCATCTCTCAGGTTCCTTGACGGTGCGGAGCTTACATATCCTTATGAAGGCTCAAAAACCCTTATGATTGTTGTTGAGGATGTTGAAAATCATGAATTGCTTTCAGAGCTTTTCAACGAAATGTATTTTCAATTACCCGAACCTAAAAAGAAAAATAAATCAAAAATCTGACGCTTTTTCAATTTAAAAGCATCTCAAAGTTGATGTAATGTAATGGATTTATCAGTAAAAGTTGACAAATGGTTAATAAAATGTTACAATTAGTTACAAATTTTACAGGAGAGTAATTATGAAAAAGGTCTCAAAGAAAATCTTAGCATTAGTTTTATCATTGATAATTGCAGTTTCAATTGTTCCCTTATCTGGTTTAAATATTGCGGCAGATGCCGCTACAGGCGATGATGTTGTTGCCTACGCAAGGCTCTATTTAGGTTATCCCTATGTTTCGGGCGCAAGAGGACCAAGTGCTTTTGACTGCTCAGGCTTTGTTTATTACATCTTTTCACATTTCGGAATATATATTCCAAACAGCACATCTGAGATTTGGAACAATATGAGCAAATATGGAACAGTTATCGGTAACGGTACAACCGCAAACGCTCAAGCTGGCGACCTTATTGTATGGTACAATCATGTTTCGATTTACACAAGCAACGGTGGTTGCATTGAGGCTCTTAACCCGAGAACAGGCGTAACAGAGTATCTTCCCGTTAACAGCCACACAAACGGAATGAACTATTATGTTCTCAGAGTGAGCGGACTTGAAAACGCAAAGCTTGAACCAAAGGCACCTGTTATTAGCGTTAACAAAACATCAGCCACCACGGGCGAGCTTATAACAGTTACATGGGAGGATGTTTTTGGCGCAGAGTCATACAGAGTTAATGTTAAGTCAGGCATCCTTACATTTGTAAATTCAGAAACAGAGGATTGCTTCAAAACATTTGCACTCCCTGCAAGCGGCGATTACACAGTTACAGTTTATGCAAAAAATTCATTTGGCGAGGCTGAAAGTAATCAGGTAACACTTACAATCACTTCAAGCATTTTTACACATACACATAAATATTCCTCAAAGGTTACAACAGCTGCAACCTGCGAGAGTGCAGGCGTTAAAACATTCACCTGCTCATGTGGAGACAGCTATACAGAGTCAATCCCTGCAACAGGTCATTCATATGGCGAATGGATAAACACAAAGCTTCCCACAGTTAATGAAGAGGGAGTAAAACAGCGCACTTGCAAAAATTGCCAGAAGACTGAAACACAGTCAGTTCCAAAGCTTGCAGCAGATGCAGTTGTTCTTGATAAATTATCAGTTTCACTTAAAGCAGGCGAAACAGCTCAGCTTACTGCAAACAAGAGTGTATCATGGTATACCTCAGACGCAAAGGTTGCAACAGTTGATAACAACGGTAAAGTTACCGCAGTTGGCGCAGGTAAAGCAACAATTACCGCAGTTTCAGGCAACTCAACAGCTACCTGCTCAGTTTCAGTTTCCGCTGCTCCATTATCATTCTCGCTGGATTTGATTAAAACAGTGTTCGATGTAATTATGCAGGGTCTTTCATTTGTTTTAGGACTCTTCGGTATCTAAAAAATAAGGTATGGTTACTTTAACGGCAACCATACCTTTTCTTTTTATTCTGTTGTTGATTGAGTGTCGCTTTCCTTTTCACTTTTGCGGATTCTGAAAAGAAATACGAAAATTGAAATCAACGCAAGGATTTCGTTGCAAAGCCCTGCCCACGAATGGTTTATTGCGTTATATGTTAACCACGAGCAGCAAACGGGAATAGTTAAGAGCTTTAGCTTTTTTGTGTCTTTCTGCCAGTTGGCAATTGTGGCAAAAACCGTGCCGATGCAGGGAAGTATGCTCCATACGCCGTCCCATGTGAAAATAACAAGAATCATAGAAACAACAAGAAATGCAATGGGTATCAGGTTGGACTGTGCCCATTTTTTGTTTCTGAAGCTGAAAACGAAGCTTCGTATCACATTCACAAAGTTCATGGCAACTGGCGTCATCAGTCCAAGCACCGCAAAATGACAGCACCACAGGGCGGAGGTCAGCACCATAAGAAGCAAAATTGTTTTGTGCTTTTTAAATTGATACATCAGCATAACAACAAAAATCGCTGAGAATCCAAAGATATTTGCAAAAATCTGCTGATGTGCATTGATAAAATTCAGCATAAGTTTCTCCAGTGTATTAAAAGTCTTTGACGATTTTATCATAGTAAAATGTAAAATACAAGTAAAATAACCACAGAAAAAATAAAATTTCGCCGAAACAATACAAAAAACTAATGACATTTTTATTTTTTTATGTTATATTTATATTATCGTAGGGTAGTGGAATAAATAAAGATTACAGCCTGCCCACGAAAGTTTTTTGAATTCTGAAAGGAGTTTTAATTATGGGACTTATTCAAGCAGGCCTCGGCGCATTAAACGGAGTATTAGCTGATCAGTGGAAAGAATTTTTCTATTGTGATTCTCTTAACTCAGACACACTTGTTGTTAAAGGACAGAAGCGTACTGGCCCTCGTTCATCAAATACCAAAGGCAACGATAATATTATTTCAAACGGCTCAGCAATCGCTGTTGCAGACGGTCAGTGCATGCTCATCGTTGAGCAGGGCAAGATTGTTGAAGTTTGCGCAGAAACAGGCGAATTTATCTGGGATTCATCAACAGAGCCCAGTATTTTCACAGGTTCATTAGGCGAAGGCATCAAAAATACATTTAAGCTTATCGGTAAGCGTTTCACTTTTGGCGGAGACACAGGCAAAGATCAGCGTGTATATTATGTAAACACAAAAGAGATTTTTGATAATAAATTCGGCACTCCCAACCCCTTTATGTTTGACGTTGTTAATAAGCAGGTTGGCTTCAGAAGAACTGTTCAGGTAAGATGTAACGGTACATATACCTACAAAATCACTGACCCGCTTCTTTTCTACACAAATGTTGCAGGCAATGTTGCAGAAAAATTTGAAAGAGATTCAATCGACAGCACTCTTAAAACAGAGTTTATTGATTCACTTCAGCCTGCATTTGCAGAGCTTACAGAAATGGAGCTTCGTCCTGCTCAGATTCCAGGTCATACAAAAGAGCTTAAAGATGCTGTAAACAACACACTTGCCACAACATGGGCACAGCGCAGAGGTATTACAGTTGCATCAATCGCTCTTAACCCCATCACTCTCACAGAAGAGGATATGAAGAAAATCAATCAGCTTGAGGATGCAGCTTCTCTTGGCAGCAGTCCTTTCATGATGGCTGGCCGTATGACAGATTCTACAGCAAGTGCTATGGAAGCAGCAGCAAGCAACGGAAGCGGTGCAATGACAGGCTTCATGGGCATGGGCATGGCTACAGGCGGCGGTGCTGGCGGATTCGGCGCAGCTCAAGGCTTCTATAACATGGGCGTTCAGCAGCAGGCTGCAGCAAACTCTTGGCAGTGCGCTTGCGGTGCAACAGTAACAGGCAATTTCTGCCCACAGTGCGGCGCAAAGAAGCCTGAACCCGTTCAGGCAGGCGGATGGAAATGCGCTTGCGGCGCAACAGCAACAGGCAACTTCTGCCCTCAGTGCGGTGCAAAGAAACCTGTTGATGACAGCTGGACCTGCACTTGTGGCACAGCAAACACAGGCAAATTCTGCCAGAATTGCGGAGCTAAAAAGCCAGAGGGCGCACCTGCATATAAATGCAATAAGTGCGGTTGGGAACCTGAAGATCCCACAAATCCTCCCAAATTCTGCCCCGAATGTGGCGACGTTTTTGACGATAAGGATGTAAAATAATTTTTAACGGCAAATTTCAGGGAGCAGGGCTCTGCTCTGTTCCCTTTTCATTTATGACAGACAGAGGTGATTTGATTGCCGGATTTAATAGAATTCAAATGCCCCCATTGTGGCGGTAAGCTTGAGTTTGACGCTTCAACACAAAAAATGAAATGCCCCTATTGCGATTCAGAGCTTGATGTTGAGGCACTTCAAAAAAATGAAGAACAGCTTAACCAATCTGCTCAGGATGATAATATGGTATGGGAAGAAACAGCAGGCGGTCAGTGGGCAGAGGGCGAAACAGACGGAATGAAAGTTTACACCTGCAAATCCTGTGGCGGTGAAATCGTTGCAGAGGAAACAACAGGTGCTTCATCCTGCCCTTATTGCGGAAATCCTGTTGTTATGACAGCCAACTTCTCTGGTGCACTTAAACCCGACTATGTTATTCCCTTTAAAATTACAAAAGAGCAGGCAAAGGATGCCCTTAAACAGCATTATGAGGGCAAAAAGTTCCTGCCGAAGATTTTTAAATCAGAAAATCATCTTGATGAAATTAAAGGTGTTTATGTTCCTTTCTGGCTTTTTGATGCTGTGGCAGATGCCAGCGTAAGCTATGATATGGAAACATCAAGAGCTTGGTCAGACAGCAGCTTCAATTACACCGAAACTTCTCACTATGCAGGCTTCAGACAGGGCACTGTTGAGTTTAACAATGTTCCTGTTGACGGTTCAACCAAAATGCCCGATGATATGATGGAATCAATTGAACCCTTTGATTTTTCAGAGGCAGTTCCTTTTAAAACAGCATATCTTTCTGGCTACCTTGCAGATAAATATGATGTTGACGATGTTGAGAGCCTTGAAAGGGCAAACAGCAGAATCAAAAACAGCACTGTTGATGTTTTCAGGTCAACTATTGAGGGCTTCGGCACAATAAATGTTAAAGACAGCAGTGTTTCTCTTTCAGAGTCAAAGGCAAAATATGCTCTTTACCCCGTTTGGCTTCTTACAACAACATTTGAAAATAAACAGAACCTTTTTGCAGTGAACGGTCAGACAGGCAAAATCGTTGGCGATTTGCCCATTGATAAAAAGCTTGTGAGAAAATACAAGTGGCTTTATGGCCTTGCGATTGGTGCGGCAAGCTATTTGGCACTGTTTATTTTAGGGCATTTAGGAGGGCTGTTATGATGAAACGAATTTTAAGCATTTTAGCAGTTACCTTTATTATTGTTGCAAATATGGCAGTTTTTGCCTTTGCGGCAGATACAGAGGGCTTCAAAGCCAACCACCCTGCAAGACTTGTTGATGATGCAGATATTATTCCAAATAATCAGGAAAAAGAGATTACCGCACTTCTTGACCAGATAAGCGAAAAAAGAAAGATAGATGTTGTGGTTGTTACTGCTGCATCTACAAACGGCAAAGACCCTATGGATTATGCAGATGATTATTATGATCAGCATGGATATGGCTATGGAGAAGAGATGGACGGCATTCTGTTGCTCATTTCAATGGAGCCAAGAAAAATTTGGATAAGCACCTGCGGTAAAGGTTACAAAATTGTAGGCAACGAAAAAATTGACCCGTTGATAGATACATTTTATGATGATATTCTCGCAGGCGATTATGCTTCAGCCAGCAAAACCTTTGCCACAGAAACAGATTCACTTATTAAATCATTTAATCTTCGAGCAGTTTTCCTTGCTCCTGTTTCGTTCATTATAGGACTTATTGGTTCTTCAGGTAAGGTTAGCGGACTTAAATCAAAGCACGAAACCGTCAGATTTAAGCCAAAAGCATCAAGCTATGAGGTTGAAGGAAGCCTTAACCTTATTAAGAAAACGGATGACTTCCTTTATAATAATATTTCAAGAGCACCGATTATTATTGAATCAAGAGGCTCTGGCATGGGCGGAACGCATATGTCATCTGGCGGAGTATCGCACGGCGGTGGCGGCAGATCATTTTAACTAAAACAAAGAATGGATTCTGAGTAAAATCAAAATCCATTCTTTTTTAATTATAACAGGTTAAGCACTGAAAGCGGATTCACAACCTCGCCGCCAACAGATGTTTCAATGTGAATGTGTCCCTCAAGAGCAGATTCAATAGGCAGTGCGCCTGCGTTGCCCAAAACTGCACCTTTCTTTAATTTATCACCCTTTTTGATTTTAAGGGTGTCTGCAAGGCCGCAATATTTAACATAAAGCTCCCCTGGACAAAGAACGGTAACAGTAACGCCCCACATTTCGTCTTTATCAACATTCATAACAGTGCAGTTCTGAATGGCAAAAACGCTCTCGCCCTCGCCTGCTGTGAAGTCTGTGCCGTTGTGGATTCGCCAGTCGCCCATTGTTTCGCTTTTCACCATTTCACCTTCGCTGAAATCTTTAATAACCTTGCCAGCGGTGGGGGCGGCAAAATTACCGGTGTAAGGCTTTTCACTTTCTGCAACAGTTGTTGCCGTGGTGGTTGTGGTGGTAGGCTTAGGGATGCCCGTGGCAGGCACATTGGCGGCTTCATTGTTTTCACTTATTGTTTTAAGTGTGCGTGTTGTAAGTGCCTGAGAGGATATGCTGCTATTTTGCAACGGATTTTTAGGCACAGAAAGGTTGTAAACAACTGCGCTTATGCCAACTATGGCTATAAGACAGCCTGTAAGTATGGCACGGTAGAGTTTTTTAGAACCATAGAAGTTTTTCTCTTTCATATAATAAACACCTCTGATTTTTAATTATCAATCATATTGTTGCCATACAAAATAATTTTATACAAAGAAAAAGCAGTCGGCGGGTAACCGACTGCTTCTTCCAATAAATTGAGGGGTTTATTGAGGAGGGGTAGTGATTGGGGGAGTTGCGGATCTCCCTTATCACGCCTTTATTATAACAGGCATATATGAATAATATATGAATAAACATTGCAGATTTTTAAAACTTTTTGTAAAGTCTATAATTTATTACAATTATTTTGCCGCAAAAATTGACGAATATTAAAAAACTTTTGGTTTTTTACTTGAAATATAAAACTATATGGTGTAGCATATTGTTAAACAAACGCAAAGGAGATTTATTATGAAACTTGGTGTGTTTACTTGCCTTCTTGGAAATCTTCCACTTGAGCAGGCACTTGAATACTTTAAATCAAAGGGAATAGAAATGGTTGAAATCGGCTGCGGCGGTTTCCCCGGAAACAGCCACGCTGACCCCGAAATTCTTTTGAATGACGAAGCTAAGCTTGAAGAGTTCAAGGCTCTTATTAAAAAGTACGGTCTTGAAATCAGTGCACTCAGCTGCCACGGCAACCCTGTTCATCCCAATAAAGAAATTGCGGCAGAGTTTGACAAAACAATCCGCAACACAATCCTTCTTGCTGAAAAGCTTGGACTTCATCAGATTAACACATTCTCTGGCTGCCCTGGCGACCATGAGGGCGCAAAATACCCAAACTGGGTTACTTGCCCATGGCCAAACGATTTTGGCGAGATTCTTGATTATCAGTGGAATGAGGTTCTTATCCCTTATTGGAAAAACCTTGTTGAGTTTGCAAAGGCTCACGGCGTAAACAAAATTGCTCTTGAGCTTCACCCTGGATTCTGCGTATATAACACAGAGAGCCTTCTTAAGCTCCGCAAAGCAGTAGGTCCCGAAATCGGTGCAAATCTTGACCCCAGCCACCTTATCTGGCAAGGCATGGAGCCTGTTGCAGTTATCAGAGCACTTGGTGATGCAATTTTCCACTTCCACGCAAAAGACACTAAAATTGATAAATACAACACCGCAGTTAACGGTGTTCTTGACACTAAGCCTTATGGCGATGAAATCAACCGTTCATGGATTTTCCGCAGCGTAGGCTACGGCAATGACGCATCTTACTGGAAAGATATTATCAGCAATCTTAGAATGGTTGGTTATGATTATGCAATCAGTATTGAGCATGAAGACAGCCTTATGAGCCAGAATGAGGGACTTACAAAGGCAGTTGAAATGTTGAAAGAGGTTCTCATCACAGAGTCAACAGGCGATATGTGGTGGGTATAACGAAAGCGAGGCAAATTACACTATGGTAGGCAAAAAATTCGGTGCAGCTGTCATTGGTTACGGCGGAATGGGTAGCTGGCACACACGCAAAATGCGTGAGCAGATGACAGATGATGTTGAATTTATCGGCATTTATGACATTAACCCCGAAAGGGCAAAGGTTGCAGAGGAGAACGGCATTCACGCTTTCTCTTCAAGAGAAGAGCTTCTCAGCGACGAAAGAATAGATTTTGTTGTTGTTGCAACACCAAACAATTTTCACAGAGAAATTGCAGTTGACGCAATGGCTCACGGCAAGAATGTAATCAGCGAAAAGCCTGTTACAACCTGCGTCAGCGAGCTTAAAAAGATGATTGAGGCAAGCGAAAAATACGGCAAGATTTTCACCGTTCATCAGAACAGACGCTGGGACCCCGATTATCTTACAGTTAAAAAGATTTATGACGGCAATATGCTGGGCAGAATTTTCAGAATCGAGTCAAGAGTTCACGGCTCCCGTGGCGTACCTGGCGACTGGCGTAACCACAAAGAGTTCGGCGGCGGCATGGTTTTTGACTGGGGTATTCACATTATCGATCAGGCACTTATGCTTATGGGTGATGCAAAAATCGAATCCGTTTATGCTATCACAGACCTTATAACAACAGACGATTGTGATGATGGCTTCAAGCTTGAGCTTAAATTCTCAAACGGCATTGAATATCACCTTGAGGTTGGCACAAGCAACTTCATTGAGCTTCCCCGCTGGTATGTTCTTGGTGAGAATGGCTCAGCTATTGTCAGAGATTGGGATCTTAACGGCGAAATCGTTATGGTTTCAGATTGGGAAAATAAGGATGCTGTTCCTGTTCAGGCAGGCGTTGGCCTTACAAAGACTATGGCTCCCAGAACTGACGATTCAATTGAAAAATTCCCTCTCCCCTATGTTGAGAATCTTGGATTCAACGACAGAAGTGAGTTTTACAAAAACTTCATTGCAACACTTCGTGGTGAAGCAACACAGACAGTTACTCACGCTCAGCAGTTAAGACTTATTAAGCTTATTGAGGCAATTTTTGAATCTGCAAACGAGAACAAGGTTGTATATTTTGAAAAATAACTTAAAAGTATGGGTTCATTGAATCCATACTTTTATTATAAAATAACGGAGAATTTATAATATGTCAAAAAAATTACATTTAATCTGCAACGCTCACCTTGACCCTGTCTGGCAGTGGGAATGGGAAGAGGGTGCAGCAGAGGCACTTTCAACATTCAGAATAGCCGCTTCATTTTGTGAAGAGTATGATAATTTTGTTTTTTGCCACAATGAAGCTTTGCTTTATCAGTGGATAGAAGAATATGACCCGCCCCTTTTCAAAAAGATACAGGAGCTTGTTGCAAAAGACAAGTGGCACATCATGGGCGGTTGGCAGCTTCAGCCAGATTGCAATATGCCATCAGGTGAATCATTTGTCCGTCAGATTTTATCGGGAAGAAAATATTTCCTCGAAAAATTCGGCAAAGTACCAACAGTTGCAATTAACTTTGACCCCTTTGGTCATAGCCGAGGACTTGTGCAGATAATGAAAAAAAGCGGTTATGACGGCTACCTTTTCATGCGCCCCGATTCTGGATTTCTTACCCTCCCGCAGGATGAATTTAAGTGGGTTGGCTATGACGGCAGCGAAATAACAGCGGTCAGACTTCCAGGCGGCTACGGCTCTGGCAAGGGCAAGGCGGCAGCTAAAGCACTTGATTACATTGAAAGATGCAACGAGGATGATTTCTTTATTTGCTTTTGGGGCATCGGCAACCACGGCGGTGGACCCTCAAAAGAGGATTTAGACAACCTCACAGCTCTTGCAATTGAAAAGGAAGCAGAGGGCGTTGAGCTTATTCATTCCACTCCCGAAAAGTATTTTAAAGAGGTCAACGAAAACAGAACCCTGCCAAAGGTTGAAACAAGCCTTAACTCTTGGGCACCAGGTTGCTACACAAGCATGGTGCGTGTTAAGCAGAAGCACAGAAAAACTGAAAACGAGCTTTTCCTTGCAGAGGCAATGGCATCCCATGCCGCAAACGAGGGCTTGATTGAATACCCCGAAAAAGAATTTGCCGAGGCAATTTATGATTTAACTCTCATTGAGTTTCACGATACTCTCCCAGGTTCATCAATTCAGCCTGCGGAAGAGATGTCTATGCGTACCCTCGACCACGCACTTGAAATTCTTTCAAGAATCAAGGCAAAGGCATTCTTTGCTCTTGCGGCAGGTCAAAAGAAAGCACCGTCAGATAAAATCCCCGTTTTCGTTTACAATCCTTATCCGTATAAGATTAAGGGCGATTTCACCTGCGAATTTATGCTGTGGGATCAGATTTGGGAGGATAAATTCTTAAAGCCGATTATTTATAACGAAAAGGGCGAAATCTGCCCCTCTCAGTGTGAAAAAGAGCGAAGCAATCTGCCCATTGAATGGCGCAAAAAGGTTGTTTTTAACGCAGAGCTTGAACCGATGAAAATGACCCGCTTTGAGTGCGGCTTTGAGGAAACAAAAAAGCCTGTTCCCGAGCTTGAAAGCGACGGCACGCACTTCATTTTTGAAAGCGAAAGCAGGATAATTAAAATCAACAAAACGACAGGTCTTGTTGATGTATCCTCCGATAAAAAAGAGAATTTTGTTAAAAACGGCGCGTTCACGCTTGAGGTGTGGAAAGACAACCACGACCCGTGGTATATGGAAAGCTTCTCATGGCTTGAAAAAATCGGCGAGTTTACTCTCCTTGACAGCAAGGCAGCGACGGAATTCTGCTGTGTTAAGAGTGAAATCGAGCCTGTCCGCGTTATTGAAAGCGGCGACACGCGCACGGTTGTCGAGGCTCTTTTCGGTTACAACGGCTCACGCGCGGTTGTGAAATATATTATGTCCGAAAGGGACGGGCTTAAAATTGACATAA
>JAZLLI010000001.1:0-50723 GCA_045598085.1 Acutalibacteraceae bacterium | reverse complement strand
CAAATATAATCGGGTGCGGGTATCCCGCCCGAAATTATTCATTATTCAATATTCGTTATTCATTTGAATTGTGGATTGCCACGCTACGCTCGCAATGACATTACTTTAGCTCGGTGCAAATACATACGGGAAGAGCAAGCTCTTCCCCTACGGTGTATGGTGAAACTTCTTCACTATTCACTACAACTTATTACTTCAAGAGAACCCCTATCGTCAAAATCAAAGATTTTGCCACTTCCCCCGAGGGAAGCTGATTATTGCTCACCACAAAGAGTGAAGCAAATTCACCTTATATGCACGGGGATGAACCCCGTGGTTTTGTGGTGGTGCAAATATAATCAGGTGCGGGTATCCCGCCCGAAATTATTCATTATTCAATATTCGTTATTCATTTGAATTGTGGATTGCCACGCTACGCTCGCAATGACATTACTTTAGCTCGTTGCAAATACATACGAGAAGAGCAAGCCCTTCCCCTACGGTGTCCTGTCCACTTCTTCACTATTCACTACAACTTATTACTTCAAGAGAACCCTCCTTTGTGCAAGGAGGGTTCGTTTTATCTCTTCCACTGAACGGTGAAGAGACTGCCTATTCTTTTTATACCGCTTAACGCTTTTTTGAAATCTTTCTTTTGGGTCTGCTGGGCAGGTTCAATTTCTACGCTCTCTTCTGTCTGTGCTGAGTTTGCTTCGATTTCTGCGGGGAGCTGTTCAGTTTCTGTTGGCTGATTTTTCTCTGCATCCTTTGCGAGAATATCGGGGTCGCCGATCGCTCTCAATGCGGCTTCAACGGCAAGCTGTGCATTGACCATGGGAATTTCACCAACGGGCAGATGGGTATCATCATCACTGTCGGTAACCATAATTTTGGTGTTCTCTATATCACAAACAAAATGCTTAACCTGTGCGCCTGTGAAATCGGGGTTAATGCTCCACACAAGAGCTGTAACGCCTGTTACAACAGGTGCCGCCATAGATGTTCCGCTCTTATATGCGTAGTCTGAATACTCTGTTGTTTCATCATATGTAAGGCTGTAAATTCTTGAACCTGGGGCGCAGATTGACACCTGCTCACCGCCATTTGAAAAATATGACTGCTTATATTTGCCGTTGCCATCAAATGCCGCAGATGCAACAATGATAATTCTGTCAAGAATATCCTGCGGTTTAACACCGATTACAAATTTAACTGCGTTCTCTTTTGTGATTGTGCAGAAATTGCCGTTGTTGCTTGCGTCAACCGCAAAGGACGAGCCGTCTTTCATATCAACGCCATTGCCTGCACTCTGACAGCAGATGAAATCATAGCCTGCCTGCAAAAGCTTTGCCATAATATATGATGTGTATTTTGCTTCAATATCTTTGATGATTTTGTATCTGTCGGTTGTGCCGTTGGGGATGTCTGACGAACTGCCAAGTGAAAAATTCACAACCTTTGCCCCTGCACGGACAACGCTTATAAATCCCGACATAATTCTGAGGTCAGAAATCCAGTGCTGACCCTGTTCTTTTTGTGCGTGCCAGTCAACACAAACAAGCTCGCAATCATCAACAATGCCCGTTATGCCTATGCCGTTATTCTGATTGGCGGCAATTATGCCTGCAACATGGGTGCCGTGGTCGTCTGGCTTATTATGCTTTTCAAAAAATTTTGTTGGGAATGTGATTTTGCCCTGCAAATCCTCATGCTCGGTGTCAAAGCCACTGTCAACAACACCGATTTTGATGTGGGACATTTTATTCTGATAATCCCACGCTTTATCGGCATTAATGGCTTTAATCCACCAGTTTATGGTGCTGTAATAGCGGTTAAGTGATTCATCGCTCCAATCGGGGTAGCCATTCCACGGGTCATCGGGGATTGACTGAGGTTCAGCATCTGTCATTGTTGTGCAGGTTGCAAATTCAACGCTTTCGTTTTCCATAAGATTATCGCAAAGTGCGGTGATTTCCTCAAGCTCCGAGTGCTGAATTTTGATTTCGTATTGATTCATAAACTCTGCTTCGCCAACAATTTCACCGCCTACAGAGTCAACAACCGCCTGCTTCTCTTCGTCAGTTACGCCCTCGTTAAAAAACACGGTAACAGCATCGTTGATATATGCCGTTTTTTCGCTGACAGGGGTAATGCTTTCTGCCTTTGGCTCATAGAATGTTTCAGTTTTGTCGCAAAGCTCCTGTGCGTTGGAGCTGTTAACTGTTACAACGCTTTGCGCTTTTGTTTCGGTTTCATTTTTGGTTTCAGAAATTGTTGCTGTGGCTTTTGGTGCAACGGTTGCCGATTTCACCAAAGCTCCATTTGGGGTAGTAATCACCGACAGCATAACCATAAAAGAAAGTGTCAGCTTCAGATACTTTTTCATTTCAATCACCTCATTTTTCTTAATTATTATAATAAAGTAAAACGGGTCTTTAGTCAATTTATATCAGCACAAAATATGTAATTTTTATAAAATTCCTAATTATGCATTAGTTAATCATGTAAAAAATATGTACTGATAGTATGATATTGGTATAGCTGTGCAAAATCGCCACTGAAAACTATTTCGGCAAAATGCACAAACTTTCTTGCTTGTTTTTGAAACAAAAAATATGAGGTATAATATGATGAATGTTGACAAACTTAATGATTCATTTTATAATTTAATTATAACAATAAAAAGGAGATATAGTTATGACAACAAATGTTCATGTTTTAGAAATAATTGAGAAGATGCAGATAAATCAGGATCTCATAGATAGTGATTTGTGTGGAAATTATTCAGATGATCACTATTCAGATCAATATGATGATCACTATTCAGATCATTATGATGACTACGCTGATAATGACTAATATGACTCCGACTGATTTAAATGAGGTGAACTAATAAAATGGAGCGTATTACGCCGATTTTCCATCTAACTGACCAGTGTAATTTGAGATGCGATTACTGTTATGTATACAAAAGCGGTAATTCTATAAGACTATGTGAGAGTAATATTGACAAAATAGTAATAGCTATGAGGAAGATTATCGCTCATAATAAGCCAAGACCTACAAGAATTATTCTTCACGGTGGTGAACCTTTACTAATTTCACCATTGGTTTTATCTGATTTTTTTAGAAAAATAAGAGATATAGACGAACAAACTGTTTTTAGTTTACAGACTAATCTCACTTTAATTAACGAACAGTTCTGTAAGTTATTTAAGCAGTATAATGTTCATGTTGGTTTTAGTTTAGATGGTTGTGACGCAGACCAAAACAAATGTCGTAAAGATTATCAAGGAAATTCTTCGTTTGAAAGAGTTATGGAAAAATACTGTTTTTCAAAAGAGAACGGTGTTTCTGCAGGCGCTATCGTTACAGTTAATAAATCAAATATAGGTGGAGAACAGCAGCTACTTAATTTTATTAACAATAATGGATTGAAATGTGATATTCGCCCTGCTTTTCCAACGAGTAATTCTGGTATTTGTATGACACCAAAAGAGTATGCGATTTTTTTCAATCATTTGTTTGATTTATGGTATGAAGATGAAAAATGTGATACATTTTTGATTAGCGATTTTGAATCTGAAATTCGTGAGATAATAGGTGGAGCTAAAGAATGTCGAGGTTGCACTAAAAGCGAAAATTGTGGAAAAAACTTTATATCTATAGATTCAGAAGGTAATTGCTATCCATGTAATAGACTTTATGGTATTGCGGATTTTAATATAGGAAATCTATTTGAGTTATCTTTAGACGAAGTTTTAAAAAATGGTAAAAAAATCACAGCACAAAGATGGGAAATCTTAAGAAAAAGCGAATGTTTAAACTGTGAAATCGCAGATTATTGCCATGGTGGCTGTCCTGCGATTGCCTATTTTGTGTACAACGACTATAATAAAAAGGATTATTTTTGTGAATCTTTTAGGTTGATAAAGGAACATGTACGAAAAAAGCTCGTTGATTCATAAGGGGGGGAAAACAATTTGAAAAAGTTTTCTATAGGCTTGTCCATGACGATTTCTTATAGGGAATATAAGGTTATTTTTGATAGATTTTCTCCGTATATTGATTATATTTATTTTTCTGTTCCCGGAGATGTATATCAGTCAAGAAGAAACATTTTTAATGGCTATTCTTTTGATGAAGCAACTAAAAAATTGTCAGCGTGTCTTAATTTAGCATCTACTTATGGGATAAAGAAAGAATTGGCTCTCAATACATATAGGTTGGATGATAAGTGCATTGAACAAGCGTATAATTATTGTTATAGGCTATTTAACGGCTCACCAGATGCTGTCGTTTCTCTGGTAGAATACGGTAACAAGATTAGGGATATTTTCGGCAATCCAGTTCAGATAGTGAGTTTTAACAGTTCTGTAAGAAAACCAAATGATATAGAAAAGATACCTGATTGTTTTTCTGAAATTGTTTTTGGCGGACCAAATATAAGAGATAATGAAATTTGGAGTTATACCAAGATAAAGGGATTTCAACCAAGGTTGCTTTTAAATAACGGGTGTAGTTTCAATTGTGGTGGCTGTAAAAAAGCTAATATATGTAAAAGAGTATTTGAAACAAATTTAAGTGAATACGGAATTGACCGTCTTTATGCTATGCAAAGTATTATACCATCTGAATTCAATGAATATATTGAGAAAAATGATACTTTGTGTGGATATAAAATATCCAGCCGTAATTGTTCTTTCGATTATTTGATTGCTTGCTTAAGTGGGTATATCGAAAATAAAGAAAATATAAGTATGTATCATAATTTCTATCATCTATGGTGCAGATTAGCTCATTTTCAGCCGTTTTATCAAGACATTAATTTTTCTAAAGTAAAAAGCGTTAAAGACATGCTGTGGAGTAAATGAATCTCAAATATATTGAGTATACCAATGGATTCTGATTGTTTCAGAATCCATTTTTTCATTATTCTTTCGTCAAAATAGATAAATTAAAGCTTTTATTTTCTAATTTGGAAGTGGGTCAGATTGTTGTTTTTTCAGCTGTTTTGTGTTAATCTGTTAACATAAATCCAAGGAGGTTTCTCTATGAAAAGAAAGCCATTTATTAAAAAAATCGTTGCGCTTGTGCTTGCAATGGTGATGATATTCAGCGTATCATTCCCTGCAAATGCCGCAAGCGAAAAAGCAAAGGACTATTCGCTGACCTTTGCACATATCTTTGACAAAATATGGGATGTTGTGGCAGATGTAATAATCAAAACAGTTGAGGGTTCACTTCTTAAAGCGGATTCATTTAAAAAAGACGCTTTCCCCACTGTTGAAGAATACAAAAACACCACTCACGAATATTTTTATGAGGGCACAGACGGCGAAAGACAGGGTAACGGCTGGAAATTAGGCTACGCATCTGAAAGCATTATCCCCACAAAGTGGCGACTTAATGCCGACGGCAAGGCAGACGAAAACGGCATGAACCTTAAAGGTCTGCACTTCTTTGGCGGATATTTTGGCTCAACTGCAAAAAAGATTTATGATGACGAGCGTATTTATCTTGCTATCCTTTCCGCAGGTGATGATGCAAACAAAAACGGCGTTGAGGATGTTATAATCATCGGCAGTGTTGACAATATCGGCATTGCAAACGCAAATGTCAGAGAAGTGAGAAAAGCTGTCAGCCTTGCACTTCAGAAAAAAGGCATTGCACCCGATGACATTGTTGCCTTTGAGCTTAACTCAACCCACGCACACACTGTTATTGAGGGCTTGGGCATGAGCCTTGACACTGTATTTTTCACCGCAATGTTTAACCATTTCTTCTCACAGCAGGTAAGAAGCATTGAGCCTGAGCTGCTTAAAGCAATCTGTAACAAGGCGGCAAAAGCGGCAACAGATGCTTATGACGGACTTGAGGACGGCACACTTTATTATTATGAAACAGAAAATATGGATAATTATATGAAAGATAAATCATATAATGAGGACCCAAAAGATGATATTATCAGAGATAAATTAGGCAGTGGTGCGGCTTGTCAGAAATTCATTGCCTGCTGGTATTTTGAGTCTGTAAGCGGTAAAAAGACAATTCTTGCAAATGCAGGCTTCCACCCCACATACGCAGGCAGATCATCTGAGAAAGTCTGCGCAGATATTCCCCATTATATGTGGGAGTCCATGGCAGAGGCTGGCTATCAGTTTATGTTCATTCAGGGTTCGCAGGCGGCAATCGGCATAAGGGGCAATTACACAAAGGCTGGCTATGACTGGGCGGTTGAAAAATCCCTTTCATATGAAGATTGGGTTGAACGCTACGGCGAAAAATACGCTTCAAAACGCTACGAAAGAAACGATAAAGACTGGGGCGAAGAAGAATATTTTGATATGAGAGCCGTTGGCTACACCCTCACTCACTTTATCATTGACTCAATTGATAAATCAAATGCGGTTGCACCTGTTTATAATGTGAAAATGGCTGAAACAGTTATTCCACTTGATTACGGTATTATGTATATTGCCGCCGCCGGTGCAGTTTTCGGCTACAACACAGTGAAGCTTCCCGAATCCGAAACAGGCTA
Source organism: Acutalibacteraceae bacterium (assembly GCA_045598085.1). Lineage (GTDB taxonomy): Bacteria > Bacillota > Clostridia > Oscillospirales > Acutalibacteraceae > CAG-488. The sequence goes on along the minus strand of JAZLLI010000001.1, from coordinate 44,203 downwards.
CGGCATTGTTACAGAAATTGGCTATGTTCAGCTTGGTGAAGATGTTGTAATGCTTATGCTCCCAGGTGAGGTTTCACCTGCAATTACATTCGGTGCGGCAGAGGGCGATGTTCTGTGGCAGGGCGAAAACTCATGGACAGGCGAAAAGTGGGAATACGATACACTTGAAAATTACGCAAAATCAGCCGTTGGCAGTGATAAGCGCATCCTTGCAATGGGCATTGCCAATGATGAAATCGGCTATGTTATGCCCGACACAGATTGTGCGCAGAATTTCCTTACAAAATCGCTCCTTGCATCAAAGGGCGGTGTCTATAGCCGTGCAAATAACGAAGAGCTTATGGAAGCCAGCAGAAACGCAGGCTCGGCACTGGCAAAAGGATATAAAGCATTCTTCGAGAAATAAAGATAACGATAAAAATAAAATGGGTTCTGATTTTTCAGAGCCCATTTTTTGTTGGTATGTGTTGCGGTGCAACCTTGCAAAGATAACACCGACAATAATTCGTTCAAATTTATCTTTGTGTTGACATTCAAAACGGGATGTCGAGGACGCCATCCCCTACAGTGTGCCGTCCACTTCTTCACTATTCACTACAACTTATTACTTCAATCGGGTGCGGGTATCCCGCCCTAAATTATTCATTATTCAATATTCGTTATTCATTTGAATTGTGGATTGCCACGGTTTTTATCAAAGCACTTCATTAACCGACTGTTTTATTTTAATAATTTCTTCGGCTGAAACGTGTTCGGCGGTATCGGTGAAAGCGTTTTCACTTATATCGTTGGCGGTCAGTGCCTTTATCCATGTGAGGGCAAGGGCGTATCTGCCTGCGCCATATGTGGCATGGAATGTATCTCTGTGGCACTTCATGCCCTTTTCAGCCATGCGCTCAAACGCTTCACCCGAGGGGATAACTCCGTCAACGGCGCACTCCCCTGCCAATTTGCGATAGCTCTCTTTAACGAGTGCAAACATCTCTTTGCGTGTGGCAAAGCCGTTCTCTGCAAGTCGCTGTGAACCCTCCTCATATGCCCAAGTCTGATGAACATACACCTTTGCTTCGGGCTGTTTCTGACGGATAAACTTCACAAGCTCCGCAGCATACGGCTGATATGTATCATAATAGGCGGAAAAATGGCTCGCCTGCTGAACGGTTACAACATCCCACTTTTCTTTTTCAAGGGATTCTGCGATTGCCACCTTTTGATTGGTGTCCTCACCGTCAATCTGCAAATCGTATGCCTTTGCGTCAGATAAAAGATTGTTGTAGTGCTGTTCAAGGGAGCAGCCGCCGATATAGAGGTTTTCGGCATAAATTTCAATGCCCTGTTCCGCCGCCGCACGGCGTAAATATGTTGTTGCATCCTGCGAAAAGCTGTTGCCGATACATAATATTTTCATGAAAATTCTCCTTTTATAATTTTACAGTTTTGCCTGCTTCGATTTTAACTGTTTCGCCGAATATTTTCACCCACACATCAACGGCAGACGGGTTATGTATTATTTTTCCATCATATGAAGTGATGAGATTATCGTAGGCTTTGACATAATCATATATTTCAATATTTGTTGCGTACCAAATGTCATCTCTGCCCGAAAGGTATTCGGCAAGCTTTTCGATTCTTTCCCAGTTATTGTCTTTGTCAAATTCAAAAGTATGACCCCAAACGTAGAACATACTGCAAATATCCCAGCGTGGCTCTTTTTCGGCAAACTCTTCTGCAAGCTCAAAGAGCTTTTCGTCATTATGGTGGCAGGTGGGGTCAAGGCGAAGCCAATCTGACGGGAAGCCAAATTTGTGCGTTGCCTTTGGAGTTCTCGAATAAACTATTCCGCAATTTCTGAGGATTGTTGTCTGCTCATCTGTGAAACAGCCAAAGGGGTACGCCATTCCTCTGACGGGTTTGCCTGTTAACTCTTCAAGATTTATTCTGTCCTGCACGGTTTCGTAAATTACTTCCTGCGGTTTGAGGGATTCCAGCCACGGATGTGTCAGCGTATGAACTGCCGCCTCGTGAGGTGAATTTTTGAAGTATTCGCTGACCTCTCCCCTTGTAAGCTTTCCAACAGGATTTTCTCTTACTTCATCGCTGTCTTCAAGAAGTCCCGAGCATATATTGAATGTTCCTTTAAGAGCGTATTTATTAAAAATTTTTATAAGGCGAATGTCGGGCGCATTTCCGTCATCATAGCTGAATGTAAGCACCTTTCTTTTGCCGTCTTTTAATCTCATCTGCATAAAATCAACTCCAATAAAATGATATGGTTTAATAATATCATAAAATTATAAGTGTGCAAAGATTATTTTTGATTGAGTTGCAGATTTTTATTGCCCCCTCGGGGTTCGAGCCCCTATTCAATGAAAAAAGCACAAACACTGCGTTGCAGTATCTGTGCTTTTTTGGTCGGAGTGAAGGGACATCTTTGCTTCGCAAAGCCACACTTTCTGCGACCGTTGCTTCGCAACAGTACCCGCAAAAAGCTTCGCAGCTAAAAACAATTCACTGGATTGTTTTCTTTACGCTGCTCACCCCCTCGGGGTTCGAGTCCCTATTCAATGAAAAAAGCACAAACACTGCGTTGCAGTATCTGTGCTTTTTTGGTCGGAGTGAAGGGACTCGAACCCCCGGCATCCTGCTCCCAAAGCAGGCGCGCTACCAGCTGCGCTACACCCCGTTAAATTGTGGGTTGTTTTATCAACCCGTTAATTATAAATTATTTTTTTGGATTTGTCAAGGTTTTTAGAAAAATCTTTTTCTAATTTTTTCAATTGTTTCATCACTGACACCGATTGACTTAACATAACCCATCACTGAGCCATAATTTTTATTCATATAATTAAGCAAAGCCGCCATTGTGTCTGCATCACTTTTGAAATTTTCGTCATTTGTTTCCCACAAAGATTCATCGTGCGTTGCTCTGGCACGCTCAACAAACGGCATGATATATGTGTGCGACACCTGATAATCTGCCACAATATCCTCATAGCTTGCGCCTGCGATGCTCAAAAGAATTGCCGCTGTTATGCCAGTTCTATCCTTGCCAAAATAGCAATTGAAAAGCACACAGCCTGCCTTTGCGTCTGCAATAATCTTTAACATTCGGGCATATTCATCCTTGTGATTTTCTACGCTGAAAAGATACGCACTTGTGATTCTGCCTGCATATTCATCACTGACTGCGGCATTTGCCTCAAAAACACGCACATGGTGATAATCCACACTGTCAAGGTATTTGAAAACAGAGGGCATATTTTCGCACTCCCAATTTCCTCTTAAATCAATGACGGTGGAAACGCCATATTGCATGAGCTTCACAATATCATCCTGCGTGGGAGTTTTAGGCATTCCGCAACGGAGAAAGCGACCAAATTCTGTAACCGCTCCCCCTGCGCAGGGATAGCCGCCCAAATCACGGCAATTTATTATGTTTTCAAGAGAAAGTCTTTTTACTACGCTCATGAAGCACCTCACCGAAAATCAAATATCAAAAGAACTGCACCGAGCAGGATTCTGTAAACACCAAATGATGTGAATGTTTTGGATTTGACAAAATCCATCAGCCTGCTGACGGTGAAAACTGACACAACAAAGCTTGTGGCAAAGCCGACAAAGAGGATAACGCACTCTTCAAAAGTGAAATTGAAGCCGAAATCCACCGCTTTCACCAATGAAGCCCCTGCCATTATGGGGATTGCCATAAAAAATGAATACTCGGCGGCGGCGAAACGGCTCATACCCGAAATCATACCGCCCATTACTGTTGAGCCTGAGCGTGATGTGCCAGGGACGAGGGATAAAACCTGAAAAAATCCCACTTTTAAGGCGGTGAGGAAGTCAATCTCCTCTGCGGTGGTGATTTTGGAGTTTTCGTCCTTTTTAAACCTCTCAACTATTATAAATAAAATTCCATAAATTATCAAGCCCATTGCAACGGTTTTGCAGGAATAAAACCGCTCTTCGATGATTTCATCAAGAAACAGACCAGCAACAGCCGCAGGAATGCAACCAAGGACGATTTTGAAATCGAATGTAATTATACTCTTTTGCAGTGAAACGCCCTCTATGCCCTTTGTGAGTGGGAAAATCCGCTTAAAGAACATCACAGCAACGGAAAGCACTGCCCCCAGCTGAATTATGACGGAATACGCAGGATAAAACTGTGGCGATGTGCCGTCAAAATGAAGAAAGCTCTCTGCGATTATAAGATGCCCTGTGCTGCTGACGGGCAGCCATTCGGTTATGCCCTCGATTATGCCGAAGATTACGGATTTAAAAATATTGTTCATATCATCACCGCTAAAGCATATGCGGAAATGATGGGAAATAGACAAAAAAATAAAGGATGAGAAGAACTCATCCTTTATACTTCGTGGTGACCCGGACGAGAATCGAACTCGTGTTACCGCCGTGAAAGGGCGGTGTCTTGACCGCTTGACCACCGGGCCGCCTGTTGGTAGCGGCAGTGGGACTTGAACCTACGACACCCCGGGTATGAACCGAGTGCTCTAGCCAACTGAGCTATGCCGCCGTGCTGTATCAACGAAGCTTGTTCATTATAACACATTATACGGATTTGTCAATACTTTTTTTAAAAAAATTTGAAATTTTTTCAAATTTTTTTATTTTTAGTATTTTTTAGGTACAAATCGCTGTTTTGCGCCACTAAAACACATTATTTTTGCATATTCACTATCAATATGCCTGCAATAAATGCAACCACACCCATAATCAAGCTAAGGTTGCCAACTGGCTTGCTCGCCTTGCGCTTGCTTATTCCGTCAAAAATAAGTGAGCCTGCAATAAGCCACATCCAGATGCAGAAGAACCACGCAGTGTGGAAATTAAAATACATGGCAACAAGGAACACCATGAACATTATCATTGAAGAAATTCCTATAATCAGCCAAGGCAAAGTAATTTTGGGCATTTCGTCTTTAGGAAAGTGAAATTTATCTTTCATACTCACACCCCATCTTCGACAAATACGGACTTTCGTTCATTATAACAGTAAAAAATGGAATAGTCAAGTGGTTATGGATAATTTTGTTTATTCAGAGAAAGCATATTTCCCCTGCCCTATGCTGAAAAAGGCTGTCGCACACGCAACAGCCTTTCTTCACTTAATAAACATTATTGATTGTTTTGCCGTCAATGAATGACTTTAGATTTTCATAAACAATATCAATGAGCTTAACTCTTGTTTCATATCCTGCCCATGCAATATGAGGGGTGATAAAGCAGTTATCACAGCTGAGCAGAGGATTATCTGCCTTTGGTGGCTCTGTTGAAAGCACATCAACACCAGCGGCATAGATTCTATTCTCTTTCAGTGCTTTTGCAAGTGCGTTTTCGTCAATTGCACCGCCTCTTGATGTGTTAATAAGAATAGCGTTTTTCTTCATCTTGCCGATAAATTCATCGTTTACCATACCTGTTGTTTCGGATGTGAGTGGGCAGTGAAGCGAAACAATATCTGATTCCTTTAAAAGCTCATCAAGTGAAACAAATTTAAAGTTCTCAATGGCAGGCTGTGGCTTCTCCCTCGGCACATAGCAAAGGATGTTCATATCATATGCGGCGGCAAGCTTTGCAACAGCGTTGCCGATTTTGCCAAAGCCGATAATGCCGATCGTCTTACCCTCAAGGCAGATAAGCGGAGTTTTGCAAAACGAAAAATCCCTTGAATTAGTCCACTCGCCGTTGTGAACAGCCGCAGAGTGAACGCCAACCTGATTATAAATCTCTGTAATAAGTGCAAATGTCAGCTGTGCCACAGCGTTTGTTGAGTATGTGGGCACATTGCATACGGGGATATTTTTCTCTTTAGCGCACTGAACATCAACAATGTTAAAGCCTGTTGCCAGCACACCGATATATTTAAGATTTTTTGCGTTTTCAATGGCTTCTCTTGTGATGACGGTTTTGTTTGTGATAACAGCGTCAGCGTCTGCCATTCTTTCAATTGTCTGCTCTGGGGTCGTGTAGTCATATGCGATAAATTCACCAAGACCCTCAAATTTTTCCCAAGAAAGGTCGCCTGGGTTTGATGTGAATGCGTCAAGAATTACAATTTTCATAATAAACACCTCTTTTGCATATTTTAGCACTAAAAGTTGAAATTTTCAACCTCGTCTTTGAATGATTCCACATAAAGCGGAGAAATAATATTCATAACTGCAAAAAAAGAGGTGCTTTTATGAATCCGCAGAAAGTCGAGATAATAATCAAAGACAGCAAAACGCTTTTGTGCATAGATAATCTTTCAAAAATCGCAAATATCCGCCTGCGCCATAAGGATGTGGAGCTTTCAGACAGCTTTTTCTTTTGCCCTCATTGCGGTGTCAGCCGTCATTATGTTAAATCTCTTACCCCAACAGGATGGCTCAGTTTGCTTTTTAATAAAAGAGAACCGATTGAATAACCGCATTTATTTAATGTTTTACACAGTTTTTTGTTGCAAAAAAGCTCGTAATATGGTAATCTTTTTATGTAGATTTTTTAACTCTGAAAGGGGCAATTACAATGGCAGAAATTTCAAAAAGACCATATAAAGAATATTCAGTTTATCAGATCTGGCCCAGAAGCTTTTGCGATGGCAACGGCGACGGCATCGGCGACCTTATCGGCGTTTACTCAAAGCTGGATTACATAAAGAGCCTTGGCGTTGATGTTATCTGGTTCTCACCGCTTTATCCATCACCCAATGCAGACTACGGCTACGATATTGCAGATTATAAAGACATCAACCCCGAATACGGCACACTTGACGATTTTAAAAAGGTGCTTGACGGTGCTCACGAGCGTGGCATGAAAGTGCTTATGGATTTGGTTGTAAACCATACATCTGACGAGCATTACTGGTTTAAAGAGAGCCTCAAGGGCAAGGATAACCCTTATCATGAGTATTATCACTGGCACGAGGGCAAGAATAAGGACGGCAAAACTCCTCCCAACAACTGGCTTTCAACATTTGAGGGCGGCGCATGGGAATATAACGAAAACCTCAACGAGTGGTATCTTCATGTTTTCGCAAAGAAACAGCCCGACCTTAATATGGATAACCCCAAGGTTCGTGAAGAGGTTAAGAGCATTATGCGCTTCTGGCTTGATATGGGCGTTGACGGCTTCCGTGAGGATGTTATTACATTCATTTCAAAGCCTGCAAATCTTCCAGACGGCTTCCCGCTCCCTGCCGCAACAGGTGTTGAGCATTATAAAAACGGCCCTCATGTTCACGAATATCTTAAAGAATTTAAGGACGAGGTTCTCAGCAAATACGATTGCTTCACCGTTGGCGAAAGTCCTATGATGACAATGAAAAACGCACTTCCCTATATCACAGAGGGCGAAAATCAGGTGCTTGATATGATGTTCCACTTCCAGCATCAGGAGGCTGATTGCTTCATGACAGAGTGGGTACATACTCCATTTAATCTTCACAAGCTCAAAAAGGCATTCTCTACATGGCAGGATGCTCTTTATGGTAAGGCATGGAATTCACTTTATCTTGAAAACCACGACCACGCACGAATCATCAACCGTTACGGCAGCCTTAAATACAGAAAAGAAAGCGGCAAAATGCTTGCCACAATGTGCTATCTTCAGAGCGGTACTCCCTTTATCTATCAGGGTCAGGAAATTGGTATGACCAACCCCACTGTTGACTCAATTGATAAATACAAGGATGTTCTCACATTCAACAATGTTAAAATCGCAAAGAAGCTTCATTTGAGCGATAAACTTTTCTTAAAGCTTGCAAATATTGCCAGCCGTGAAAACGCAAGAACTCCCATGCAGTGGAGCGATGAGAAATACGCAGGCTTCTCAACAACAGAGCCTTGGTTTGTTGTTAACGATAACTACAAGTCAATCAATGTTAAAGAGAGCGAAGAAGATCCCAATTCAATCCTCAATTATTACCGCAAGCTCTTAAAGCTCCGCAAAGAGAACGAAATTTTCATTTATGGTGATTACAAAGAGCATTACAAGGCATCAGGCAAGCTCTATGTTTATGAGCGTAATTATGAGGGCAGAAAGGCTCTTATCATCTGCTCATTCTCTGAAAAGGGTGCAAAATTCAAAGCTCCCGAGGGATTTGACCTTTCAAAGGGCGAGCTTGTGCTCAACAACTATCAGATTAACAAAATCAACGACAACGGCTTCGTAACAAGACCTTATGAAGCAAGAGTTTACCTTTTCTAATACAATTTTACAGGAGAAATACTATGATTTATGCAAACCACGCTCATGTTTTCCCAAAGGAGATTAAACCCGAGGGTTCAATTGATGAGCTTAAAAAACTTATGGATGAGTGCGGAATAGACAAGTGTGTCTGCTTCGCCCCGTTCACAGACAGATTTGAAGAGAACGATTTCCCCATGACCCCCAACGAGTGGCTTTATAAGGAAATCAAAGACCAGCCCGACCTTTACGGCTTCGGCACAATTGATTTCAACGCAAAAAATCTTCGTGATGAGGTTGATAAAATCGCTGAATACGGCTTCAAGGGCATCAAAATGCACCCGCCTTATCAGGAGTTTGACATTGACGGTGAGGACGCATTCAAGGTTTATGAAAGAGCCGAGGAGCTTGGACTTTTCGTGTCTTTCCATTGCGGAATGCACTGGCACCGCCTCAAGGGCGTAAGACCGATTCTTTATGATGAAGTTGGCTGGTTCTTCAAAAATCTCCGCTTCAGCCTCGAGCATATCGGTGGCTATCACTTCTTTAACGAGTCCCTTGCAGTGCTTTGCAATAATTCAAGGGAGGGCATTCAGCCAAGAGCATTCGCAGGCTGGACATCAATCAGCGACAGGGACGGTTTAGGTGCATGGACTCTCACCAACGAACAGCTTGAAACTGTTGTTAGGCAGATTGGCGAGGAGCGTAACATCTTCGGTCTTGACTTCCCGTTTAAAAATGCCGACTACATAAAATACGAAATCGAAAGATTCAATTCACTCAATATCTCCGACACCGCAAAAGAAAACCTCTTTGGCGGCACACTCAAAAAGGTGCTTAATCTTTGATTTCTAACTGACGTATTAACTTTTAAAAGCAAAAGCTCTCAAAAAACTTTGAGAGCTTTTGTGGAAATCCTTTGATTGAGAGGTGATGTCGGCTTGAAAGTTCTTTTTTGGAATACCCATAAAAATGAATATATAAATACTGTAATAAAAGAGATTGTGTTAGAACATAATATTTCGTTGATTGTTTTAGCTGAGTATAAAGCTCCTCCTGATGAATTGATTAATCTTTTGTTAGAAAATGGTGTTATAATGGGAAAAGTTGATACACTGTGTGAGCGTATCACAATGTTTAGTTCAATAAAAAGAATTGACCCTGTTGCTGATGAAACCCATTGGACAATACAAATTATAGATGATAATTATATTTTGGGTTGCGTTCATTTAAACAGCCAAATATATAATGGTAACAAAGAACAAAGAGAAATCGATATTGGTGTTTTTATCGAAAACATACAAAGAATTGAAGAAATACGATGTACAGAAAATACTGTTATTGTAGGCGATTTTAATATAAATCCGTTTGATAAAAGTTGTATAGATGCACGTTATTTTAGTGGACTTCCAGTGTATGAAGATGCCAAAAGAAAAAGTAGAACTATATCAGGAAAAGAGTTCAAACTGTTCTACAATCCTATGTGGAACTTTTTAGGAGACTTTAAAGAACCATATGGTACATACTACTATTCTGGTTCTGAAGCAGTTAATACATTTTGGAATATATTTGATCAGGTGATAATTAGACCTGCAATAAGAGAAAAGTTTATAGATAAAAGTTTAAAAATACTAACACAAACAAATGAAAGATTTTTATTGGATAATAAAGGTCATCCAGATATGAAAATTAGCGATCATTTACCTATAATTTTTGAAATAAGAGAGGGATAAATATGGATAATAGATTTGAGCTAAATGATAAATTGAACTTTGATGAAATTGATTTGACAGCACCTGATGTTGTAATAAATGATATTCTTTCAGAACTTCCTAAAGCAACCCAAAATTACATTTATGGTGATATTACAGCGTATTATGGAAATATTGAATCGTACAGAATTAGTAATCGTTTTAAATCAGTGGCGGAATTGTTGGACAGCGATAGGGAAAAAGATATACAAGAGGATTTAGGTGGAAATTCAAATGAAAACTACAAATACGAGTGCTACTTGTATACACCTGAATATGATGAATACAGATATAGACTTTTCTTTATGGAATATGGTATTAGCAATTATCCAGTAAAAATTGTTTTAGAAGAAAGCATTGCAAAAAGTGCTTTTATAGATAATAAAGGCTATATCTATAACTGTAATACAAGGGAGGAGCTTGAAACTTTATTTTATTCAGTACTTAATTCAAAACGTGGAATTGAAATAATGCAGTATTTGATTAGAATAAGTCAAGCAAAACAACTTGAAAGAAGTCAGGCTGAAGAAGTAATCAAAGAAGAGGAAGAGTAATTCTCGGAGGGCAAAGCTATGTCAAAAGAAGATAACAGATTTGAAATTATTCACAAAGAGGGTTCATCGGCAACCACAAAAGGACTTAAACAAATTCTTGTTGACAAAGAAACAGGCGTAAATTACCTTGTGTGGAGTTCAGGCTATGCAGGGGGCATCACACCGCTTCTTGATTCTGACGGCAAGGTTGTAGTTACAAAATAAAGAAAGGAGGATTTGTTATGAAAAAACTTATAACAGTTTTAATCGTGGTTGTAATTCTCGTTGCAATCCTGTTGCCTGTTGAGCATAATTATGGCGACAATATCTATGGATTTTTCAAATTCAAGGATTCTCCCGTGGTGCAGACAGATGAAAACACCTACATCTGCTCAAAAGATAACTTTAAAGATTTTCTTGACTATATGAAAAATGACGGTTGGGATATTTCTGACCAGATGGGTATGGTCTATACCTTTGAAAAAGACGGCGAAAAAACCGATTACCGTTTATACTTTAAAGAGTTTTATGCCCAATGGGTAGAGTGCAATTAAACAATTCATTATAAAAAAATCACCCCAGCCAAAGGAAACTTTGACGGGGTTTTTGTATAAGATGGGGAAAGCCGTGGCAATCCATATAATTGATTAGCGGCGACAGGCTATTGCCCACCGCCGCATTTAAACAGTTCCGATTAAGGAGATAAAAAAGCATTGCAATTGAAGGAAATGGCTCAGAACTGTTTCTTTAGGTATATATTACCACAAAGTTATGAACAAAATATGTCTAAACAACGAACTTTCAGCAAAAGTTTATGAATATGGAACAACAATTGGTTCATTAACGGTTACGTTGTCGCCTGTTATGCCGTTCTCTTTTTTGATTGCCTGCTCCGTTGTGCCGTATTTGCGTGCAATATCCCACAGGCTCTCGTTATCATCGGGGAAATAAATCACAACGCCCGTTGTGGCTTTTTTGCCCTTACTTTCTTCATCAAGTCGAGCAGATGTCATAACCTTTTTTTGCTCTTTTGAGAATGTATTTGCGCAGATGACAAACTCCGCTTTCACCTCAGCAGTGCCGTTATTGATGGCGGTGGGGGTATATCCGCTAAGGGAAATGCTCGGCTCAGAGAGCATATAGCCGTCCCCTCTTAATCTGTATTCAAAGTCAAACTCTCTTTCGCAGAAAATCTGCTTGCCGTCAGCATCGGTGAGAATGAAATTCACAGGGACTTTGCCACAAAGCTTTTCCTGATTGCCCTCCCCCACTTTAATTTCGGGCAAACCGAACCACATTGCCTGCATTTTTTGAGCAGACACTGACGAAAAATCAAATTTATTTGAGCAGGTGAAAGTATCGTTTATGCTCTGTGCGTGGCGGTAAAACTCGATATTTTCATAATCTGCCGAAAGCTCGCCTGTTGTGCTGTAGGCATCTGAAATAAACTCACTATCCTTTTTTATATAGGCTTTGATTTTAGCACAGGCAACAAGGTTGATGTCAAACAATCGCTGTTCGCCGTCGGCATCCTCCCTTGGAGAAATATCACAGCTTGTGATAAGAAGCCCCACATCTGCAAAGCCGTCATCGCTGACGCCTGCAACATCCACCACCTGATTGACAGGGATTGAGTAGTCAAATTTAACGCATTCGCCCTTGTTTTTATCGGTGCAATAGATGATTTCTGCGTTAATTTCACCCTTTAAAAGAAGCTTGCCTTTGATGATTTTTGCTTCATTGAGAATTGCCACAGCGGAGCAATTGATGATTTTTTGAGCAGGCAGGTAATCACGTGGCAACTCGGCGGTTTCACTTATGGGGAACTGCTTGCAATCGCAGGCAGAAACGCTTGCGTAATCAACTGTGCCGCCTTTGGTCTGTATATCGTCAGATTCAATTGAGCAGATGAAATCCTTTCGCATAACCTTATTGATTCTGAAAGCAAAGCGTACTGTGCCGTGAACCTCCGCCTTTCTGCGGCTGACAGCACGGCAATTCACATACTCGGGCTTGGCGGTTACATAAAGCGCACCCTCGATATCGGAGCCTGTTTCAACATATTTTGAAAAGGGCATACTTTGCTCCACGGAGCAGATGTTATCTTCTTCATCGCAATAGACAATTCTTATAATTGCGTTGCCGTCTGCACAGGCTCGGTCGCCAGATATTTTTGACGAAACCACGCAGGGAGTTACCGTGCATTTGAGGATTCTGAGGATGTCGGCGCAATAATCGGGCAGGTTGACCTCCCAATCTATCGCCTGCTCGCATGAGCCTTCAAAGACTTTTTCCGCTTTTGAAATGCTGTTATCGTTATATTCCAAAGCCATAATATCACCTTTTTCACTTATTATCTTTACACAAAATATATGTGAATGAAACTGGGAATATTACTACATATAGAAAATTTTTTAAAATTTATTGACATTTTCTTATTTTATGATTACAATAAGATTGTTAAAAAATTGTCGAATGAGGTGAAATATGACAGATAAAAAATTCACAGTGAGCGGTATGACCTGCGCAGCCTGTCAGGCGAATGTTACAAAAACGGTGGCAAAGCTTGAGGGCGCAGAAAGTGTGGATGTGAACCTGCTGACGGGCAGAATGGTGGTCGTTTTTGATGAAACGAAGCTGACAGCGGAGCAAATCAAAGAGAGTGTTAACGCAATCGGCTACCACGCAGAGGACGAAGCGGTGAAAGATTCGCAATCTAAAACACAGTGGAACAGCCACCGACAAACAGAAGAAAAAAACAGCGACAATATGAAACGGCGATTGATTTTTTCAATCACACTTCTTATTCCGCTGATGTATATTGCTATGGGCGGGATGCTTGGGCTTCCCCTCCCCTCTTTTTTCAAAGGGGAAGAAAATGCGCTGATTTCGGCATTCACGCAATTTTTAATAACAATCCCCGTGCTGATTTTAAATAAAAAATTCTTTATTTCGGGATTCAAGGCACTGGCAAAGAGAGTGCCAAATATGGATTCGCTTGTGGCTCTCGGCTCTTCGGCATCGGTGCTTTACGGAATTTTTGCCATATACAGAATGATGCAGGCGGTGAAAACAGGCGATATGCACCTGCTTCACAGATACGCACATTCGCTGTATTTTGAATCGGGTGCAACGATTCTGACACTTGTTTCGGTGGGCAAATTTCTTGAAACACGCTCAAAGGCAAAGACATCTGAAACGCTTGAAAAGCTTGTGGCACTTGCACCAAAAAGGGCAAATATACTGAGAAACGGCAATGAAATTCCTGTTGCAACAGAAGAAATCAATGTTGATGATGTGGTGATTATCCGCCCCGGTGAGAGCGTGCCTGTTGACGGCGAAGTGATTTCGGGCAGCGGATATGTTGACCAGAGCGCAATTACAGGTGAGAGCATCCCTGTGAGCAAAAAGCAGGGCGACACGGTAATTTCTGCCACAATTAACAAAAGCGGAAGCTTCACATTCAAGGCAAGCAAGGTTGGTGATGACACCACCCTTTCGCAGATAATCAGAATGGTTGACGAGGCTGGCAGCTCAAAAGCTCCAATTGCACGGCTTGCGGACAAAATAAGCGGTGTTTTTGTGCCTGTGGTTATGGGTATTTCATTGATTACGCTGATTGCTTGGCTCATTGCTGGGAAAGGCTTTGAATTTGCCCTTAACTGCGCTGTTTCGGTGCTTGTGATTTCCTGCCCATGCGCCCTTGGACTTGCAACGCCTGTTGCCATTATGGCAGGCACAGGCAAGGCGGCGGAACTTGGGATTCTTGTGAAATCCGCCACGAGCCTTGAAACGCTTCACTCAATCAACACTGTTGTGCTTGACAAAACGGGAACGGTAACAAACGGTGAGCCGTCTGTTACGGATATTATTCCATTCAAGGCAAGCGAAAACGAGCTGCTCACCCTTGCAGGTTCACTTGAAAGCAAAAGCGAGCATCCACTTGGAAAAGCCGTTATCAACAAGGCGAAAGAGCAGAATTTAAAGCTTTTGGCAGTGGATGATTTTGAATCGGTCAGTGGTCGAGGTGTAAAAGGCACAATTGACGGCTGTGTTATTCTTGGCGGTAACGAAAAGTATATTAAAGAAAACGGTATTGAATTTGACAAGGCTGAAATGGTGAAGAGCCTTGCATCAAGCGGTAAAACTCCACTGATTTTTGCAAAGGGCAACGAGCTTCTTGGCATTATTGCCGTTGCGGACACTATTAAGGAAACGAGCATCAAGGCGGTTTCTGATTTGCACAAAATGGGCATTGACACGGTGCTTCTCACAGGCGACAACGCTCTTTCTGCAAAGGCGATTGGCAAGGAGGCAGGCATTCAAAATGTTATTTCTGATGTGATGCCTGCGGACAAGGAGCGTGAAATCCGCAAATTGCAGGATGATGGCAAAAAGACCGCCATGATTGGCGATGGCATTAACGATGCCCCTGCCCTCACCCGTGCGGATGTTGGAATTGCAATTGGCAAAGGCACAGATATTGCCATTGAATCGGCTGATGTGGTGCTTATGAAAAGCTCCCTCGGCGATGCGGTTACGGCAATTAAGCTGAGCCGTTCGGTTATGAAAAACATCAAGATGAATCTTTTCTGGGCATTCTTTTATAATGCGCTTGGGATTCCGCTGGCGGCAGGTGTGTTCTACCCCGTTTTCGGGATTCTTTTAAGTCCCATGATTGGGTCGCTGGCGATGAGTTTAAGCTCCCTTTGCGTGGTGCTGAACGCACTAAGGCTCAGAAAATTCAAGGCAGATAATATTGAAACAAACAAACAAACAGAAATTATTGAAAAAGGAGAGATAAATATGGTAAAGGTTTTAAAGGTTGAGGGCATGATGTGCCAGCATTGCAAGTCTCATGTGCAGAAAGCTCTTGAGGCTGTTGAGGGCGTAAAGGCGGTTGAGGTTGACCTTGAAGCAAAGACCGCAACAGTTGAGCTTCTTAGTGATGTTGACGATGCTACACTTGCAAAGGCTGTTACAGACGCAGGATACGAAGTGGTTGAATAATTCAATTGAAAATAGCAAAAAATTATCCCTCGCAGATAACTGCGGGGGATTTTCGTTAATCTTTATTCTGTTCTGCTGTAATTTCATATTCCTCGCCGAAGGAATCGTCATACATCTCTCTGAGAAGCTTTTCCTCCTCAGCGGTTGGCTGTGGTGGCGGAAATTTCTTTTTCATCATCTTGCAATAGAGGAAGGTGAAAAGAAGTGCAATAAGATTGATAACCGCCCAGCGGATATAATCTGCCAATCTTTCATACTCCTTACCGCCAATACCTGTGAGCATAAAATTGAAGGTAAAGAAATTATATGCAAATGTTGAAATTACGCAAGGCCAGATTGTATTGCAAACAAGCCTTACATATCCCTGCCTGTAAGCAAACAGGAACTGCGCAACAAAGAATATCGCCATCAAGCCGATAATTTTAAGTTTGTAATTTGACGGTGCAAGAATGAAGGCTCTTGCAGGAACAATCATAAACCACAGTGCATAAAACAATGAAGTCAATATGTTGCAAGCATAGAAGTTCGTTTTCTTTCTTAACACACCGAAGCACAAACCTCTGAAATAGAACTCAAGGAACAATGCACGCAAAATGCACACTATTGCACCGATAAGCGTCCACGAAATTAGAATTGTTGTATCTGCCTTTGACAGAATATAGCTTACATGCTGATTAAAGCACACAAAATCGAAATACGGCTTTTCTGCGCCTGTTGCACGGCAATAAAGAAACTCTGGCACTATAATTAACACAGCAGAGCCAATCCATATAAGTGCAGGCATAATCACTTCGTAAAAAGTGTTGTTCATTGAACCACGAATGCCGTAATCGCTCAGCGACCAGCAATGCTTGCGGTTAAAAATAAAGATAAACAGAAGTCCTACGCCATAAGAAATGAAAGACAGCGTAGGAATCATATGATTTTTGTAAAAGAAGTATTCATAAACACGCACAAGCATAAGACCGATAAAAATATCGACCATATTTCTTGTTTCGGTGCGTAACTGTTCTTCCAAATTAAATACCTTCCTTTTTGTTACTGAACGACGGCAGCCTGAAAACAGACTGCCGTCTTCATTTTTAATTAGCCGTTAAACCAGCCGCCAACACCGTCGCCATCTAATGAGATAAATCCATTAAACTCGTTTGAGCCAAATTCAAATCCAGCATTTGGATCCCAAACATCTTCCTCATGCTCGGTATTATTCATTCCGCTTAAAATGCCAGTATCTGCAAGGAAGGCATCTGTATGAAACTTTTTAAAGGTTATAGTCGGTTTTTCATAAGTCATTTTATATGCTCCTTCCTTTAGTTGGGTGTTATATCCTCATTATTTACATATGTTTTGATTGCACTATATATAGTTGTCTTATTGCCATCTTCATCTGCAAATATGATGTATGAGCGAATGTAGAAGGTCTTTCCGGTACCGAATGAGTATGGGTTGGGTATTGAAACTGCCCAGTTACCATTGAGATTCTTTGTTTTAGCAACTGCTTTATAAACCTTGCTGCCGCCAATAACAAGTCCGCTCTCTGTGCCAGATGATGCCTCTGTTGTGAAGAGTACGCCATGCTGAACCAGTGTATATTCAGGTCCAATGCTTCTTTCAGAGTTAATTGTTACCCAGTCATAGTTAGGATCATATTCCTCAATCCTTGAAACTCTGGTTGTAGCTCTTACGAAGTCTGAGCCAGCACCGTAAACAGCCATAAGAACAACATTAGTATGTGCATAGAATGTATAGTTTCTATAGTAGCTTACGATTTCGCCAGGCTGCATGCTGCCGTCCGCACCAACCTTAGCCTCTACCCAATAGCAGAACAAGCTGTTGCCCTGTGAATAGTCGGTTGTAACTGATACCTTTTCATACTGAGAATAGGTCTTTGTTACAGGTGTTGTGCCGTTAGCAGTAATAGTGTATTTTTCATCACCATAGCTGCATTTTGCATGGACGATAACATCCTCATAGCTATTTACATACTGAGGATCATTAAGATCGATATCCCAGCCAGTAATCTTGTAACCAGCTGTTGTGTCGATGCTTGCGGGATCAATGTTTACAGGTGTTCCAACAGGAACCTCAATGTAATCGTAATGAACCTGCTTGCCGTTTTCTACGCCTTCAGCTACATAAAGCTTAGCATCTGCATATCCTTTGAAATAGAACTTATGAGTATCGCCTGCTGAACCTTCAGCCCAGTTTGCCTTGAAGTATCTATTGCCAACAGAACCAGTCTTAATTGTTACAAACTTTTCAGGTGTTGTACCATTTGATCCAGTCCAGCCAGTGAATGTATATCCTTCTTTTACAGGGATACCAAGGTCGATATCTGCACTATCAACAGTATATGTTGCAGGAACAGTTGTTGCTGATGTACCACCGTTGTAATCAACTGTGATTGTGTAATTGTCCATAGTCCATGTAGCTTTATAAATCTTATTGCCTGATGAACCTGCGGGAATTACAAGATTCTTTGTAGCAGCTGTAAGGTCAGTACCAGTCCACCCTGCGAATGTGTAACCAGCCATTACAGGATTCTTAATTGTAACGCTTGCATCTGCAGTGTAAGATGTGGGAAGTTTAAGATCTTCAACTACGCTTGCAGGGATTCCCTGATAGATGATCTTATAAGGTGCAAGACCCCACTTTGCAGTGAATGTCTTGTTACCAGTTGAACCCTTGGGAATTTCAACAAGCATCTGATTTGTCTTACCGTCTGAAGTATTCCAGCCTAAGAATTCATAACCAGCCTTTGTGGGATTAAGAAGAGTAATCTTTGATGACTCAATTGTGTATGTTTCGGGGTTAGTACCAGAAACCTCTCCGCCATCAAGAACATAAGTGATTTTGTACTCTGTTTCTTTCCAAATTGCTGTGAATTCCTTATCGCCTGTTGAGCCATGACGAACAACAACATTCTTTTCAGGGTTAATTGCATCTTTATGCTGCCATCCCATAAACTCATAACCAGCCTTTGTGGGATTTGCAATGTTGATGTCTGCACTTTCAACAGTGTAGGTCTGAGGATCCTTGTCAACACCGTAGTAAGTAATTGTATAAGTTTCAATTTCGAAGTTAGCTGTATAGTTCTTAGCACCTGATGAACCTGCTGCGATTGTTACAGTCTTCTGAGGTGTTGTACCGTTTGAACCAGTCCATCCTGTGAATGTGTAACCAGCCTTTTCAGGATTGTTAAGTGTGAATGAAGGTGTGAGAACATTGAAGCTTGTGGGGTTAGCAACTGTTGCAGAACCGCCATTGTAATCATAGGTGATTGAGTACTCTGCCTCTCCCCAATGAGCTGTGTATGTTCTGTTACCTGTGCCGTTTGCAACGGAAACATTTGTTGAAGGCTTAGCATCGTCAAGATCTGTACCAGTCCAGCCCTTAAAAGTATAACCTGGTCTTGTAGGATTATCCAAAGTAAATGCATCATTGATTGTATAGGTCTTGGGATTTGTGCCTGCATTTGTACCACCGTTAAGGTTGTAAGTAATCTTATAAGTTGCAAGGGACCAATCTGCTGAAATGTAAGCAGAACCGCCAAGTGAGGTGTTGATTGTAGCATACTTGCCATTCAAAGTGATAATGCCAGTTTTGCTCTCCTGCTCAACAACCCAGCCGTTGAACTTATAGCCTTCCTTAGTGGGATTCTTAAGAAGAATTGAACCTGAGTTGATTACATAAGATTCAGGATTTGCGCCGCTGAGAACCTCACCACCGTTAAGGTTGTAAGTAATCTTATTCTGGCTGCTTGAAATCCATACTGCTTTGTAAGATCTGTCGCCTGTTGAACCCTGATTGATTGAAAGTGTAACAGTCTTTGATGTAAGACCTGAGCCAATCCAGCCTGCGAAATCATAACCAGACTTAGTGGGGTTCATAATTGTGAATGAAGGTGTATTGTAGTTATAGGAAATTGTTGATGCCTGACCTGCAGGTAATGTACCGCCGTCAGTATCAAGTGTGATTGTGTAGTTACCTGTTGACCATACAGCTACAAAGTTCTTATCGCCTACTGTTTCGTTAGGGTCGATAGTAACTGTTGCAAGTGTGCCGTCGTAATAATCACTTTCCCAACCTACGAAATTGTAGCCTGTCTTAACAGGTGCGTAAAGTGAGAAGGGAGCTGTGTTTATATTATAGCTTCTTGGGTTCTTGATACCGCCCTCTGAACCGCCTGTGAAGTCATATGTGATTACATATTCATCAAGGCTCCAGTTTGCTTCGTATGAACGGTTGCCTGTTGAACCCTTAGGAACTGTAACTGTATTTGAAATACCTGAACCTGTGATACCTGTACCTGACCAACCAACAAAAGTATAGCCTCTCTTTTCGGGGTTATTAAGAGTGAAATCGTTAGTTGCTACAGTGTAGAATGTTCTGTTTTCACTGCTTAATGTTGCGCCTTCAAGACCTGTGTAAGTGATTGTGTAACCATCCTCAACCCATGTTGCGGTGTAAGTTCTGTTATCCTTTGAGCCGTGAGGAATTGTAACTTCCATTGCAGCTTCTTTATGACCTGTGCCAGTCCAACCTGCGAACTTGAAGCCTGCCTTAACAGGATTTACAAGTGTGATTGTTGCTGACTCGATGTTGTAGGAAGTGGGGTTAGCATTCTGTGCAACCTGACCGCCTGCAAGGTCATAAGAGATTGAGTAGTTAATTACCTGCCAGTTAGCAGTGTAATTTCTGTTACCAGTTGAACCTGACTTAATAACAACACTTGTTGTCTTAGCGTCAAGACCTATACCAGTCCAGCCTGTGAAGGTGTAACCTGCTCTTGTGGGAGCGTTAAGTGTAATATCTGCACTTGTTACCTTATAAGCTGTGGGGTTAGTTGTTTCTGTACCACCTGCAAGGTCATATGTGATTGTGTAGTCTGTGTAAGACCAAACAGCTGTGTATGACTTGTTGCCTGTTGTGCCCTTATTGATTGTAACATTTGCAAGAGTTGCGCCTGATTCATCTTCCCAGCCTGTGAACACTGCACCAGCCTTTGCGGGATTCTTAAGGGTGAATGTATCTGTTTCGATTGTATAGCTGTTGGGGTTAGAAACTGTTGCGCCTTCAATTCCTTTATAAGAAATTGCGTAAGCAACGGGAGTCCATGTTGCGATGAAGGTCTTATCACCTGTTGAACCCTTTTCAATCTTAACGCTCTTTGATGCTGAACTGAGACCTGTGCCTACCCAGCCTTCAAATACATAACCTGTCTTGGTGGGGTTATTGAGTGTAATATCACTGCTGTCAACATTATATGTTGCAGGGTTGCCAGAAACTGTTGCGCCGTCAATACCAGTATAAGTGATATTGTACTCTGTTCTTGCGATTACAGCGGTGTAAGTTCTGTTGCCTGTTGAGCCTGACTTAATTACAGTTGAGGGAGAAACAACTCCGTTGTATTCCCAACCTGTGAATGTGTAACCAGTCTTTGAGGGGTTCTTGAGGAGAATATCACTGCTTGAATACTTATAAGTTGTGGGGTTGGGGTCAGCAAGAGGTTTGCCTTCGCTGTCAACGCCCCAGCTTAATGTTGAATCGTAAACATAAGTGATTGTGTAGGTATCATCTGACCAGTTAGCGGTCATTTCCATGTTACCTGCGTTGCCGAATATATCAGCTGTTTCAGCTGTAAGTGCAAAGCTTGTGGGAGTTGCACCTGCAAGCTCAAGCTTAGTTGCTCTAAGTGAATCTGCTGAGCTCTGATTGTCAGCTACGATGTAAACAACGCAATCCTTAGAGGGAGTGATGCTTGTTGTGAATGTGCCAATGAGAGCACCGCTCTTATCGAATGCATACATCTTAACATCTGAAACTGCACCTGTGAGGTTATAAGTGTTTCCACTTCTGAGAACGATACCATCTGAATAGAAGGAATTGCTCTTTGCTGCGAATTTACCGTCAGCTGAGATTGTGCCGCTGTTCCATGTGAAGTTTGTGAATGCCACTGACCAGCCTGTGAATGTATAACCAGCTCTTACGGGAGCACCGATTGTTGCATTTGTTGCTGATGTGTAGCTCTTTCTAAAGCCTGCGTCTGCACCACCATTAAGGTTATAGGTGATTGTGTAGTCGTTTGCTTTCCATGAAGCGGTGTAATTTCTGTTGCCTGTTGAACCTGTTTCGATTGTTACAACCTTTGTTGCTGATGAAAGACCTGTGCCAGTCCAGCCATTGAAAGTGTAACCTGCTCTTACAGGAGCAACAAGTGTGATTGCTGCTGACTCTGCGTTGTAGCTTGCAGGATTTGTCTGAGCAGATGCAATTCTGCCGCCGTTAAGGTTATAGTTGATTGTATAATCAATAACGTTCCATGTTGCGGTGAATGTGATGTCATCTGCATCAGTTGCAAGAATCTTTGCAGATTTTGTTGCAGCTTCGCTTGCTGAGCCAACTGTCTTAACCCAACCTGCGAATGTATAACCATCTTTTGTGGGGTTAACAATTGAGAATGAATCGCCATCCTTATAGGATGCAGGGTTAGAACCCTCAACCTTACCGCCGTTGAGAACATAGGAAACGGTATGAGCGCCATTCTCTGCCCAGATTGCTTTGAATGTAAGGTTGCCTGTTACAGCACCCTTTGTGATTGTAACATTCTTGCCGCTAAGAGCGTCATTGTTACAAGTCCATCCACTGAATGTGTAACCGAATCTTTCGGGATTTTCAAGAGTGAATGTTGCTGTGTTTACAGTATATGATGTGGGGTTGGTGGGAGTTGTTGTTGCACCGTCATAATCATAAGTGATTGTGTAGGTTTCAATTTCCCAGTTAGCGGTGTAGCTCTTCTCACCTGTTGAGCCAGCAGCAATTGTTACTGTTGTCTCTGGAACTGAGCCGTTGTCGCCAGTCCAACCAACGAAGCGATAGCCTTTCTTTGTGGGAGCTAAAAGTGTAACAGTATCAGAAACTTTATAAGATGAAGGGTTATTTGCGTTGTTCTGACCACCATCAAGGTTATAGTTAATTGTATAACCGCTAAGTTCCCAGTTAGCAGTGAAGGTCTTTGCGCCTGTTGAGCCTGCGGGGATTGTGTAGCTGGTCTTCATACCTGCGAAGTCAGGGCTGGTCCAGCCGATGAATTTATAACCTGCTCTTGTAGGTGCTTTAAGTGCGATATCGCCTGTTTCAATGTTGTATGTTGTGGGGTTATTACCTGAAACAGCACCACCGTTAAGGTTATAAGTGATTGTGTAATCAATGGGGTTCCACTTTGCATAGAGGGTATGGTCTGCATTGATTGCAACATTTGTGCTTGCTGTTACTTTTGTGCCTGTTGCGTAGCTTGGGTCTGCATACCACTCAACTGTGTAACCGTTTCTTGTTGCCTCAGGAAGTGTTCCGTAAGGTACATCATACATAACGGTCTTTTCGTTGAATGAAAGTGAAGCGTCTGCTGCAACCTTATCAAATGTTACTTTGAACTCTGCAACTTCCCACTGAGCAACGAATGTTGAATCAGCGGCTATATCCCAGAATACATTTGAACCTGAGGTATAAATGTTACCGCCGTTAAGCTGCCAGCCAGCGAATGCGTAACCAGTCTTTGCAGGAACTGCTGAAATCAATGAATATGTTTCACCGAATGATACTGTTTTGTAATCATCGGGAACTGGAACGCTACTACCGCCATTGAAATCGTAAGAAACGGTATATTTATTTGATGTCCACTGTGCCTTAAACTCACCATCGCCAGCATAGTTCCAATTGAATGTTGCACCTGCTGAATATGTCTTCTGAGTATTATCAAGGTACCAGCCATCGAATGTATAACCAGTCTTCTGAGGAGTTTCACTTGAAACTGTGTAGCTCTGACCGTAAGATGCTTTTGCAGCGTAGCTGCTGATTGCGCCTGCGCCCATTGTGTCGTAAGTTACATTATACTCGTTGGGAGTATAATAGAATCTCCACTCATAGTTGGGCTTCTCTGCAAATGCAAGGTCGAAGTCTGCTATACCCTCATCAATCTTTGTGCCTTCTGAATAGCACTCATATTTATTTGCGAATGTATAACCTGCGATTGCTGCCGCATTAGCTGAAAGGTCATTACTGTATTCATAAACGATAGGTGCTTCTGAATAAATAAGTCCGGTATTGCCGTCTTTCTCCCAGTAATGCTTAACAACCATTGTACCTGATTTAAGAACAAAGTTATCTACGATGTCCTGAAGGTCCTGTACGGCTGTTTCAAGCTCTTCAGCCTCTGCAACGGGGTTACCAAGAAGCTTAGCTGCCTTAACAACTGTTGCCTGATATGTGTCCCAGTCAGCATCTGATGCGAACCAGTCTTTCTGGTAGCTTTCTTTAACTGTATCGTTAAACTGCTTTCTCAGTGAGTCCTTGTTAATGTTAACAACTGTTACATTAACTTCAAGAGCTGTATGGTCTGAACGACCTTCCTTATAACCGATAACATATGCTGAAATCGGGATTACTGATTCCTGAGCAGATGCTGGTGGAAGAGGATAAACAATCTTCTTAGCTGAATCGGCATTATCTGAAAGATAAAGGCGTTTTGGACCAATACCTGCAAGGCTGTTTGACTGTGTGCCTGATCTTCTTGTGTCATAATTAGCACCGTCAGAAATATTATAGTCAACTATTTCTGCAAAGTTGGTCTGGCTTGAGAACTCAAGAGCGTAAAGAAGGTTGCTTCTCTTTGCAGCCACATTATTCTTTACATCATTGATAGATGCGTCAAATCCAAGTCTTACAGCAGCGTCAGCGGCATTGTTCTTATCGTTAACTTCAACAGCAGCGTTAAGGTCAAGACCAACTGCGAAATAAGGAATCTCTGACCAGTTATTGATACGGCTTCTATCAGCATAGATATAAGCGTTATCGGTGTTGTTTACCTCAGCCTCTGCTGAACCGCCGCTTGAATCATTTGACTTGAAGCGCATACCAGTACCAGAAATTATTGGGTTGGTATCATTGCCATACAATGTGTATCCTGTGTTAGGAGCGTACTTATAGCTTACATTACTGTCTGAGCCTACAGTTACAAGCTTATGAATACCTGTTACATACAGTGATGCAGCAAGGTACATTTCTGAATGTGCCCACGTTGTAATGTTTTTCTTTGTTTTTGCAAAACCACCTGCAGCAAGGATTGAGTTGTTGTTAGATGGAACTGAATATACATAAGAATATGTATATGCCTCGTAAGGTATATCATTATATGTATATTTCATTGTCCATTTAATAAGAACATGCTCATTATTTGGAACGGGTGATGTAATCTTACCAGCGGTAATCTGTGTTGCAAGTGTTGTTGCACCAGCTTTTGTTGATGCAACTGTGATGCTCTCGGGAAGCTTACCCTCGATAACATCATACTGAAGCTCAAGGTCTGTTGCACCTTCACGATAGAAGAAGATGTTACCAGCTGCCTGAGGCTCATTATGAAGTGCACCGTTTACTGCATTTTCTCTGTCGATATACTTAGCGAAAGTCTGATTATCGCTTGGGTCAAGATAAATTGTTTCGGGAGCATAGAAGTAAGCGTATGAAACATCGCTCTTTTCTTCAAGCTCTACAGGAATTTTCTGAGAATCACCTTCATCAACAGTGAATGGAACATTCTCTTTTGTTTCAAAGCCTCGTCTTGAAGCTGTGTATGTGTAATCGCCAGCGGGGAGAACATAGTAGAAGTTCTCATACTTGCAATTTTCGCTTACAACTGCACCAGTTGAATCCTTAACAACGATTTCTGTATCTGTTGTTGGGGTAAGGAACTGAACTGTTGTTTTGGCTGATTCAACCTTTTTAACAAGGAATGGCTGAAGGAATGTAATTCCGCCTGCACCTGTTAAATAGATACGAACATAACCATTGATTTTTGATTCGTTTCTGTTAAGGTCGAATACAACTGTCTGACTTGCTGTGGAAGTTCTTACAGTTTCAATAACTTCGCCGTCTGCAACCATACGAACCTTGGTTGCATCCTTAATAGTAACTGCAATCTGATTCTTTTCCTGATCAACCTGAATGTTTGAAACAGTGGGATAATCGCCTGCTGCAACGAAGCCGTTACCAAGCTCATAGCTGTTTTTAGCATTCTTTGATGAAGTGATGAACTCACCATAGAACATTGCATCTCTGTAATAATTCTGAACCTTATCCATGGGGTCATTATTATCATTTTTGTATGCAGTGTTTTCACCAGAAGCTTTGTTTGAGGCATTGTACTTTGCTTCGTCGATTGCTACATTCTTATCCTTATTGATAAGGAAGAACTGTGCGTTTCTGTCGCAGTCTGAATACTCATGAGCGTCATCTTCGCAGAAACCGAAAACGTTGATGCCCTGAGGAGCAAGACGCTTAAGGATTTCATCGTAAACGAAACGGCGGTCGTTGTGAGTACGGCTGTCTGCTGTGTTAACAAGCTCCATACCGATACAACCTGCTTCACCCTTATGAGAATCCATCCAATTTGTCTGAGCCTCTGAACCTCTACCACCACGGTTGGGGCAGTAATTCTCAAAAATTGAGGTGAATCTTGTGAGCCATGATGCTGAGTAAACAGAAGCGTCATCGTTACCCTCTGACCATTCACCGACATGGTTGATATGTGTGAAGCCGCCTGCGTTGTAGTTTTTAACAACTGCGTTAAGAGGCCAGTCTTCAGCCATACCAATTCCGCCGTGGTCAGCGTCAGCATAGAATCCGTTAACATGGCACTTAATGGTTGACATACCATTAAGCTCGATACCAAGAGGGATTTCCATCATACCCTTACCAGAGTTGATGCTTCTTTCTCTTGTACCAGTGATAACTGATTTGTACTGAGCTTCACTGAGCTCGTCTGTTGGTCCATGCACAAAGTACTGATATTCGAAGATAGCGATACGGGACTGGTCATTAGTCCAACCATAGTTGATAGTACCATGGTCAGTAAGAGCCAGAGCATCGAAACCTAAACGATAGTATTCAAGAATCATATCATCGATTTCGGTATCGGCATCGCTTCGTACAGTATGTACATGAGTTTCGCCCTTATAGACGCCTACGTTTGACCAGTCAATGTCTTTATAAACATTGGTAATTTCAAAATCGTAATCGCCTATAACGTCATCGGAAACAGCATATGCTGACATTCCGACAGATATTGTTCCTATCAACATCACGATTGTGAAGATAAGGGACAATACCTTTAATGATCTTTTCATTAGTCATTCCTCCATCCTTAGAAATTTTGCCTAATTATAGTCGTACTCAATTATATAATATCCACGAAAAAAATGCAATAGTTAGGGGCTTTTTTTTATTGTTTTTTTAACCAAATTTTCTTTCTTTTTTTAGAAAATTTGTGCGTTTTAATGCCTTTTAATATAAATTAACAATTTTATGCTAAATACTGTAAATTTTGTAAAAAATTATGATGAAACGAAAAGCAAAAAGCACTCTGAATTACAGCGAAAAAAGCCATAATTCAGAGTGCAGTTTTTTAATTAAAATCAGCCGTTGAGAGCCTTGAAGCTCTCTTTATTATTTTTATAAAGAGTTTTGAAAACCTCAAAGTTTTTATCATAAACAGCCTTATTTGCAGGGTTGGGTTTATATGACTTAACAGCGGGAACATAGTCCTTAACCTTGCTGATATTCTCAATAACACCAAGACCGATACCCATAATTGCCGCCGCACCAACTGAGCCAACATCCTGCGGACGGTTAACTGTTTCGATTGTTCTGCCTGTAACATCGGCAAGAATCTGACAGGTTACCTTTGAAAGTGCGCCGCCGCCAACGAAGCGGATAACATCAGAAGTCTTAACCTTCTTTGCCTCAGCTTCAAGCATCCATCTCTGGTGGAAGCATACACCCTCAATAACAGCACGGAGCATTTCTGACTTGCCAGTGTCGATATTGATGTTGAAGAACATACCTGCGGCATTGGGGTCCTCAAAGGGGCAACGGTTGCCGTGAAGCCACGGTGTGAAGATAACTCCGTTTGAGCCTGCAGGAACTTTATCAATAACCTCTGACATATAGTCATAAAGGCTTGTGTATTCCGCCTCTTTGCCCTCGGTGATATTTTTCTTTTCGATGAACATATCGATTTCGTCAAGGCAAAGGTGATCTCTCACCCACTCAAGGCATTTACCTGCTGTTTCCATCTCTGCAAAGTAATTGAAGCTGTCGGGGTCTGCACCAACAATTGCGGCAATCATTGCGGATGTATCAACAAGCTGTTTGCCAACAACTGTTCCAACCCATCCTGATGTGCCTGAATAGATATGTGTATCGCCAATTGCGCCACTGCCTGCGCCAACACCGATAAGAGAAGCATCTCCGCCGCCGCCAAAAACAGGTGTACCCTCTTTAAGACCAAGCTCTGCGGCTGCCTTTGATGTAACCTTACCTGCAACATCGGTTGATTCAATGATTTCGGGCAGGTGATTCATATTAACCTTGAAAATATTTGCGATTGATTTGCTCCAGCCCTCTTTGCCCTTTCTTGTGTCATAAAGAAGAGTTGCAAAAGCAGAGTCTCTTGTCATTTTAAATTCGTCTGTGCAGCGGCAGATAAGGTAATCCTTAACATCAAGCCATTTATATGCACGGGCAAAAACTTCGGGTTCGTGATTTTCAACCCATTTGTATTTATAAACGGGGTCTTTAACGCTGCATGAAACTGCACCTGTAACAGCAATTGATTTAAGAAGAGGAATAATATTTGCACCTGCAATCTGAATGCCGTATGCCATATATTTTTTAAGCTCTTCTTTAGCACGCTGATCCATATAGCTCATTGGGCGGCGAACTGCGTTGCCGTCTTTATCAACAAGAACGAGAGCCTGCATCTGTGAACAGAAAGAGATACCTGCAATCTGATCTGGTGTTACATCAGTTTTTGTAAAAATCTCTTTGGTGCTGGAGCACATTGCCTCCCACCATTCGTCGCCGTCCTGCTCTGCTCCGCCGTTTTCAACCATATAAAGGTTGTAGGAAGCGTAGGCATTTGTAACAGGTCTGATAGTTTTGTCAATTTCAAAAAGACAGGTTTTAAGTCCTGTTGTGCCAACATCGTATGCTATAACATATGTACCCATAAGATAACCCCCGAAAAAATTTATAAAAATCCTGCTGAACAGGTTTATGTCAAAAATATTATATCATACAAAAATCTTAAAGTAAAGAAGCTAAATTCCCAAAGTATGGCACTTTTTTTGGTTTATATGTTTACTTTTCTTTAGTTTATGATATAATTAAACTGATATAAATTTTGAATAAATTGATTGGAGAGATGAATCAATGGCATACACAGAAAAAGAAGCCCGTGAGCTTGTTGTTGAGGCTGGCAAACGACTTTTGGAAAACGGACTTATTGCCCGCACATGGGGCAATGTAAGCGCAAGAATTTCTGACACACAGTTTGTCATCACCCCCAGCGGTAAGCCTTATGACACGCTGAAGCCTGAAGAGCTTGTTGTTGTAAACATTGCAGATTGCAGTTATGACGGCAACATTAAGCCATCGAGCGAAAAAGGCATTCATGCAGACGCTTACAAGCACCGTGCAAATGTTAATTTTATTATCCACACACATCAGGTTCGTGCATCTGTTGTTGGTGCAACAGGCAAGCCAATTTCAAATGTGCCCGAAAAATACCGTGAGGTTCTCGGCGATTATGTTCCCGTTGCAGATTACGGTATGCCCTCAACTGGCAAGCTCCGCAAAGCTCTTGAGCAGGTTTATGTTGACTTCGATAAATCAAAAGCATTTCTTATGGAGCATCACGGTGCGGTATGCCTTGGCGATTCAATTGAGGACGCATTTATTATTGCAGAAACTCTTGAAAAGCTTTGCAAAGAAATCATTCACAAATCGTACAGAATGTTCAGCGGTGCATCTGAATTTTCACGCAAAGAAATGATTAACTCATTCATTCGTGCAAACGGCGTTGGTCAGTTCCCGAAATATGTTACAGATTTTGGTGAGAGCGAAAGAGACGGCGACAAATTCACTGTTACATACAAAAACGGTAAGAGCTTCACTGTTGACATCAAGAACTATGAATCTGAAGCAGAGAGCGACCTCCCCAGAACAGCTATGGTTCACGCAGAGCTTTATCGCAACACAGATGTTACCTGCATTAAGCACTGCACAGAAATAAATGTTGTTGGCTACAGCGTACTTGGCGCACCCATCAAGCCAAGACTTGATGACTTCGCACAGATCGCAGGCGTTAAAATCAAGAATGTTGCCTGGAACGGTTCAAGAAACTGCGCAAGACAGATTGCCATTGCATCAAGAGGCAAAAATGTTATTCTTATCAAGGGTCTCGGCGCAATCTGCACAGGCAAAAAGAAGAGCGACCTTGAAGCAGTTGAGCTTGTTCTTTCAAAGGAATGTCAGACTCAGTTTGGCGCAACTTTCTTTAACGCAGGCAAGACTCTCAGCGCACTTGACTGCAACCTTATGCGCACAATTTATGTTACAAAATATTCAAAAAAAGCTGAGTAAAATTTAAAAATTTTTTGCACAAAAAAGTATGGATTTATAGCAGAAATTTTTTGTAATCCATACTTTTTTATTTAGGAGGATTTATGAAAATTAAAGTTGCATCTTACAACATTTATCATTGTGAAGATTACAGAAAAGAAAAGATTGATTTTGACGCATTTGCAGAAGCGATTAAGAGCCTTGACGCTGATGTTATTGGTCTTAATGAGGTTCACGGTGAGGGCGAGTTAGAGGAATACACAGAGCAGGCAAAAATTCTTGGCGAAAAGATTGGTTACAACTACTTTTTTGCAAAGGCAACAGAGCTTGACGATGGCAAAAATCCCTTTGGCAACGCAGTGCTGACCCGTCTGCCTGTTAAAGAATTTTCGGTTATTCCTATCCCCGACCCCGAAAATCCCACAGGAAGCCACTGGTATGAAACAAGATGTATATTAAAAATGGTTACAGACACCGAGCCTCAGGCAACTTTTCTTATAACTCACTTTGGTCTTAACGATGACGAGCAGGTAAATGCAATTGAAACTTTCTGCGACACTGTTCTTGATGAAAAGTGCATTTTTATGGGCGACCTTAACGCAAGACCCGACAACCCGATTCTTGACGAAATCAAGAAGAGAATGAACGACACAGCGGAACCTTTTGGTAAGCCGTTCTTTACATTTGTTGCGCACAATCCTAACAGAAAAATTGATTATATTTTTACAAGCAAAGATATTAAAATTCATTCATTTGATGTGCCCGAAATTATTCTTTCTGACCACTTCCCTGTTGTGGCAGAGATTGAAATTTAAAATAATTTTTTCTTAAAAAAATCTGAAAAAATTTTTAAAAAAATAATTTATTTTTCAAGAAATAATTGACGGAAAAATTTTTGTTTATTATAATAAAACCGACACAAATTGTGTTAAAAAATTAAATAAAAAATCGGGAGTGAAAACCATATGGAAAAATTTAAATCAAGTCAATTTTTTAAAAAAATTATTGCTGTTATTCTTTTGCTTTTGATTGCACTTCTCTCTGTGAGCGTGCTGACAAAAACATCCACCAACCCTGAAAGATATGAGCAGATTGTGAAATCTATTGACGAGAAAAAAGCAACTGTTACAACAATCACCATTGCGGCAGACACAGCGGCAATTGCCCTTGCGGCTATCCCCGGGGACTCCACCACTCCCCTTGCAGACAAGATAATGGACATTTCATCTTATCTGATTATCGTTATTGGCGCACTAGTGCTTGAAAAGGTGCTTCTCACAAGCTTCGGGTATGTTTCGTTCAGCATTCTGATTCCCCTCGCCTGTGCTATACTGATTTTGTTCCTTATTTCTGACAAAGCATCACTTAAAGTTTTGGGAATAAAAGTTGCTGTGCTCGCTTTGATTTTGGTTAATGTTGTGCCTT
This sequence comes from Acutalibacteraceae bacterium, assembly GCA_045598085.1. Taxonomy (GTDB): domain Bacteria; phylum Bacillota; class Clostridia; order Oscillospirales; family Acutalibacteraceae; genus CAG-488. The sequence continues at coordinate 12,837 of JAZLLI010000001.1, read as the reverse complement.
TGAGCATGAAGGTAAGCGACTATATTTATGACGCAAATAAAGACACTGTTGATCAGGTAAGCGATGTTGAAGAATATGATGAATTCAGCACAGCTGCCACAACTCAGAACGACAGCCAGTCATGGCTTTCGCAGAAGCTTAACGGCGTTAAAGAAAAGGTACAGACAAGCACAAAAGGTGCTGTTGACACTGCAAAAGAAGTTTCAAGTAAATTCGTTGATGCAGTTGCAATTCTTCTGCTGACAACCTGCGTTATTCCGCTTCTTGTTGTGATGATTATTCTTTGGGCGGTTAAGTTCCTTTTCGGCAATGTTATTCCTATTCAGTTGCCCCCAGCAAAGTCTTTCCACAAGCCTTTTGAGCATTTTTTCAGCGGTCATGACCACAAGCCTGAACCTCCCCATGGCGACCACAATAAACATGACCACAAGCACGAAAACGAAAGGGAATATGAAGCAGTAAGCCAAGTTCTTGACGATTGCTGATTGCTGAGCAAAACATAATAACAAAACAGCTATGAGATACACAAATCTTATAGCTGTTTTTTGTTGTGAAATTATTACCATTTTTTTAATTTTTCTGAAAGATATTTATTAAAAATAATTTATTGCTTTATATTGATAATACGCTAAAATTATTGTATAATTATGAAAACAAAAAAAGAGGCGATATAATGAACGATAACAAAGAAATTATCGAACAGGAAGAAAAAAAGTCTGAAAGTTCGGGTATTCAGCTTAACAAAAAAACGCTGTTTGGCATAACTGCTCTGCTTCTTGCAATTATGATTTTTGCAGGCGTTCTGACAAGGGTTGTGCCACACGGTGCATACGATAAGGATGCCAACGGCGCAATTATTGCAGGCTCTTATCACGAGGTTTCTGAGGACGAAGTGAACTATCCTTTCTGGCGAGTTTTTATAGCTCCGTTTGAGGTTTTCACCACATCAGATTCTGCCATCGGCATTGGCATTATTGCATTTATAATTCTTGTTGGCGGAACATTTTTTATTCTTGAAAAAAGCGGTGTTCTGAAATACATTTTACAACAGACGGTGAACAGATTCTCTGACAAAAAATATCTGCTGATGGCACTGATTATTTTAATTTGTATGTGCTTAAGCTCCGTTATGGGTATGCTGGAGGAATGTGTAACCCTTGTGCCGTTGGCGTGTGCTATTTCGCTGGCTCTTGGGTGGGACTCACTGGTCGGTCTTGGCTTCAGCTCAATGGCGATTGTTTTCGGCTATGCCGCCGCAACATTCAACCCATTCAATGTTGTGCTTATTCAGTCAATGGCAGGTCTTCCCATTTTCTCAGGTCTCGGATTCAGAGTGCTTGTTTTCATTGCAACATATCTGATTCTTTTCACTTTCTTATTCTTATATGCAAAGAAAATTGAGAAGAATCCCCAAAAGTCGCTCAGCTATGAAACAGACAAAGCGTTGAGAGAAAAATATCTTTCAGAAGAAAGCGAAAAAGTTCTCGATAATCCTATGCTCCCCGAAGCAACAAAAACTTTTGTTATGAGCATTTCGGGCGTTGTTGTGCTGACAATCATCAGCTTTATTGCGCAGAGATTTATCCCCAACCCCGACATTGCAAGCATTGTCAGCTACACTCCACTTGTTGCAATGGCTGTGCTTTTCACTTTTGGCGGACTTCGTGCAGGCAGTATTGCAGGCATCAAGGGCAAAAATCTTCTTAAAGGATTTTGGGAGGGCGTTAAGACAATTCTCCCCTGCGTACCGCTGATTCTTTTCATTCTCGGCATCACATACATTCTTAATAAGGGAATGATTATTGACACTATCCTTTATTATATTTACGAAGCAATCAAAGGCTTCTCCCCCACCCAGTCGCTTCTGATGATAACCGCTGTTGTTATTATTATTGAGTTTTTTGTTGGCAGTGGCACTGCGAAAGCATTCCTGCTTATGCCATTGATTCTGCCCCTTGTTGACCTTTTAGGCATTACAAGGCAGTCGCTGACACTGGCATTCACCATGGGTGATGGTTACTGCAACATCCTCTACCCCACAAGTGCAATGCTCATTCTCAGCATTGGTCTTATCAATGTTTCTTACACAAAGTTCATCCGCTGGTCTTGGAAAGTTTTCATTCCGATTTTTGCCGTTATGGCAGGCTTTATCTGGCTGGCTGTTAAGATTGGATATTAAATAATAAGCAAAAGTAAAAGCACGGTTCGTTGAGCCGTGCTTTTTGTTTTTTTGGGGTTTGCGGTGGTTGTGGATTGCCTTGTTTATACGGGAGCAGCAAGCTACTCACCTACGGTGTGATTTCATAAAACTCTTCGTTTAATTGTGTAATGCAAAGCTGGCGAACGCAGTTCGCCCCTACGGTGTTATCGTGCCGTTCAATGCTACATAACAGATGAATTTGTACTGAAATTCAAATAACAATTGCGGAATGTCGAGGACGCCATCCTCTACAATGCTACTTTTTCACTATTCACTACAACTTATTACTTCAATTCGGGTGCGGGTGTCCCGCCATCAATTATTCATTATTCAATATTCAATATTCATTTAAAAAGTGGATTGCCATTCAAACAATCATCAGACTAAAAAATAAGCACGGCTCAGTGAACCGTGCTTTATCATTTATATCTTATTATTTAATAAGGCTTTCGCCTGTCATTTCTGCCGGCTGGGGAAGTCCCATAATTGTGAGCATTGTGGGTGCAATGTCTGCAAGTCTGCCTGTATCTTTAAGAACGCAATCATAGCCAACTACGCAGAAAGGAACGGGGTTTGTTGAATGAGGTGTGAAGGGCTTGCCGTCATCACCAATCATTCTGTCTGCATTGCCGTGGTCGGCTGTAATGCAAACTGCGCCACCCATTGAAAGTGCTGCATCAACAACCTTGCCAACGCACTCGTCAACAGCTTCCACAGCCTTAACTGCTGCCTCAAACACGCCTGTATGGCCAACCATATCGCAGTTAGCGAAGTTGAGGATAACCATATCATACTTGCCTGATTTAATCTGCTCGCAAACAGCATCACAAACAGGATATGCGCTCATTTCGGGCTGTAAATCGAATGTGGGAACATCGGGAGACTGGATAAGGATTCTATCCTCGCCCTCGAATGTTTTCTCTTCGCCGCCGTTGAAGAAGAATGTTACATGAGCATACTTCTGTGTTTCAGCGATACGAAGCTGTGTCATGCCCTTGCTTGCAACATACTCACCCATTGTCATTTTAAGCTCCTCAGGAGGGAATGCAACTGATACATTGGGCATTGTTTCGTCGTACTGTGTCATACAAACATAGTTGAGGGGGAAGAAGCCATTCTTTCTCTCAAAGCCGTCAAAGCTCTCGTCAACAAATGTTCTTGTAATCTGACGGGCTCTGTCGGGGCGGAAGTTAAAGAATACTACGCTGTCGTTAGCCTTAACTGTACCGTTTTTATCAACAACTGTGGGGATGATGAACTCATCTGTTACGCCGTTTTCATAAGAAAGAGCCATTGACTCAACTGCGTTTTCGTTCTGAAGTCCCTCGCCATAAACCATTGCTGAATATGCTTTTTCAACTCTGTCCCAAGCGAAGTCTCTGTCCATTGCGTAATATCTGCCAGAAATTGATGCGATTTTACCAACGCCAAGCTCTGCCATTTTATCTTCGAGGTCTTTAACGAAGCCTTTGCCTGATGTTACAGAAACATCTCTGCCGTCCATAATGCAGTGAACATAAACCTTTTTAAGGTCTGCTTTCTTTGCCATTTCAAGAAGTCCGAAAAGGTGCTCAATATGGCTGTGAACACCGCCGTCTGAAAGAAGTCCTATAAGATGAAGAGCTGTGTCGTTCTTTTTGCAATTTTCAACAGCTGATTTAAGAGCTTCAATCTCAAAGAAGTCGCCGTCTTTAATTGACTTTGAAATCTTAACAAGCATCTGATATACAACTCTGCCTGCGCCGATATTTGTATGTCCAACCTCGCTGTTGCCCATCTGACCGTCGGGAAGACCAACATCAAGACCTGATGCACCGATTGCAGTGCAGGGATTCTCTTTAAAGAGCTTTGAAAGGTTGGGAGTTTTTGCAGCTTCAATTGCGTTACCCTCTGCACCAGGGTTGATGCCGAAGCCGTCCATAATACATAATACTTCAGGTTTTTTCATTTTTATCACCTAATTTTACAGACTCGCCATATGACGAGCCTGCGGAATTTTTATTTAATTATTTGCTTGCTGCTTTAACAATAGCTGCGAAATCGGGAGCTTTAAGTGAAGCACCGCCGATAAGACCGCCGTCAACATTAACTTTTGCTACAAGCTCATCAGCATTCTTAGCGTTCATTGAACCGCCGTACTGAACTGTTACGCCCTCAGCTGCGTCTGCGCCATATGCCTCTGCGATAGCTGCACGAACAAAGCCGTTGCCCTCGTCTGCCTGATCTGCTGTTGCTGTAACGCCTGTGCCGATTGCCCATACAGGCTCATAAGCGATTGTTACATTCTTAAGCTGGTCAGCTGTTACATTTGTAAGAGCCATCTTTGTCTGGAATTTAAGGAGAGTTTCTGTGTAGCCAAGCTCTCTCTGCTCAAGTGTTTCACCAACGCAAACGATGGGTTTAAGACCTTTTTCAAGAGCCTTGAGTGTGCGGAGGTTAACTGTCTGGTCTGTTTCACCGAAGTAAGTTCTTCTTTCAGAATGACCGATTACAACATATTCAACGCCAAGCTCAAGGAGCATATCAGCTGAAATTTCGCCTGTGAATGCGCCACTGTCTTTAAAATGAACATTCTCTGCACCGATTTTGATGTTTGAGCCTTTTGCTGCCTCAACTGCTGCGGGGATGTCAACAAAAGGAACGCAGAGAACTACTTCACAATCTGCATCTGCAACGAGGGGCTTCATATCGTTAATGAGAGCTGTTGTTTCAGCAGGAGTTTTGTTCATTTTCCAGTTGCCTGCGATAATTGCTTTACGAAGCTGTTTGTTCATATTTACAAGTCCTTTCAGAAATATAATTATCTGTCGTTAAGAGCTGCGATACCAGGAAGCTCTTTGCCCTCGAGGAATTCAAGAGAAGCACCGCCACCTGTTGAGATGTGAGACATCTTATCTGCAAAGCCGAGCTTCTGAACTGCTGCTGCTGAATCGCCGCCGCCGATGAGTGAAATTGCGCCTGACTCTGCAACTGCTGTTGCAACTGCGATTGTACCAGCTGCGAAGTTTTCCCACTCTGAAACGCCCATAGGTCCGTTCCAGATTACTGTGCCGCTGCCTTTAATAGCATCTGCAAAAAGCTCCTGAGTCTTAGGACCGATGTCAAGACCCATCCAGCCTTCGGGGATTTCATCGCTGTTGATAACCATAGCTTCTGTGTCAGGAGCATACTCTTTACCAACTTTGTTATCAACGGGGATAAGGAACTTAACGCCCTTTGCCTTTGCTGTTTCCATCATAGCTTTTGCGTCCTCAACTCTGTCTGCTTCAAGAAGAGATGTGCCGATTTCATAGCCGAGAGCTTTCATGAATGTGTAAGCCATACCGCCGCCGATGATGATTGTATCACATTTCTCAAGGAGGTTTGTGATAACGCCGATTTTATCTGATACCTTTGCGCCGCCGAGGATAGCAACGAGAGGTCTCTTGGGATTAGCAAGAGCTGTGCCCATGAACTCGATTTCTTTCTGAATAAGATAACCGCAAGCAGCAGGAAGATAATCAGCAACGCCTGTTGTTGAGCTGTGAGCTCTGTGAGCTGAACCGAATGCATCATTTACATAAAGCTCTGCAAGAGAAGCGAGCTTCTTTGAAAATTCGGGGTCGTTCTTTGTTTCTTCTTTATGGAAACGAACGTTTTCGATAAGCATAACTTCGCCGTCTTTAAGGTCAGCAGCAAGTGCCTGTGCGCTTTCGCCAACAACATCCTTAGCCATTTTAACTTCCTGACCGAGGAGCTCTGAAAGGCGTACTGCAACAGGAGCAAGAGAAAATTCGGGTTTGAACTCGCCCTTGGGTCTGCCGAGATGTGAGCAAAGAATAACTTTTGCGCCGTTCTTTACAAGGTACTGGATTGTGGGAAGAGAAGCAACGATTCTCTTATCGCTTGTGATTTTACCGTCTGCAAGAGGTACATTGAAATCGCAGCGAACGAGAACTTTTTTGCCTGCTACGCTAAGATCTTCAACTGTCTTTTTATTAAGTGCGTTCATTTGACTTCGTCCTTTCATAAAACCTTATTTTATTGTTTACAAATTATAGCAATTTATTTTATAACAAAACAAAAAATTTTGCAAGAGTTATTTGGATTTTTTCGGTAAATTATTAGTATTAACAATAAAAATGTGCGAAAAAGAGCGAATTTTTATGGAATAAGACACTCCCCCGCAGTTCACCCACGCTTTTTCGCTATGTCTTATTATTTCAATCAGGTGCAGGTGTCCCGCCATCAATTTCTTCAATAGCGAAGCGACTTCATTTTTTCATTACTTTATTTTATTTTTGGATTACCACGGTTACAAGCAACCTCGCAATGACTATACTTTGGCTTGTCTTTTAGCACAATGCCACGATTGTCTCTGTGAAGGAGCAGAGCGACTGCGGCAGTCCATAGGCTGATTGTTATAATTGTGCTTTCCGTGGGAGTAGATTGCCACGCTACGCTCGCAATGACATTCAATCAAATGGCTGCAAGCAACCTCGCAATGACTATACTTTGGCTTGTTTTTTAGCACAATGCCACGATTGTCTCTGCGAAGGAGCGGAGCGACTGCGGCAGTCCATAGGCTGATTGTTATAATTGTGCTTTCCGTGGGAGTAGATTGCCACGCTACGCTCGCAATGACATTCAATCAAATGGTTGCAAGCAACCTCGCAATGACACGATTCATTACAACAAAAAAGGTGCAATCTTGCGACTGCACCTGATTTTTTATTCTTCTGCTTCTTTAAGCAGACCGAAGTAGCGAGCTGTCCAATACGGCAGGAGGAAAAGGGTACCTTCCTGCGAATGACGGCGGTCAACTGTATCAATTTCAAACACGCTGGCATCGGGTCTGTGAACATTACGCTCATCATATGGGAGCGGAACTTTAAGCTGACATTCCTCGTGCCACTCTTCCTGCTCGGTGTCGTAAATCAAATCCTTACGCTTTGAATTCTCTGCCCAGTAATGGATAAGGTCAAGTGGAATCTGACGCAGGGACTCAACGCCCTCGGTGAGGTCTTCATCTCTGCCAGTGAGAAGTGCGTGAACGAAGCAGAACATGGGCTGTTTCTCAACACGCTCGTATTCCCAATGGTCCTCAACACCGCAAAGATAAATTGAGCGGAGGCTCTCGTCCTCTTCAAGGCGGAGAAGTGTGAGAGCGGCAAGGAAGCCTAAATTATCGTCAATATGGCAGATGTGGGCATCACGGATTTTATGCTGCATTACATTCAGCGGATAATGATGCTCTTTAATGAAGCTGTCATAGAGCTTTTTGTATTTTTCATCGCCCGAAATATGATATGAAACCTTGAGGAAGCCAAGAAGCTCAAGGGAATTTATGCCCCTTTCAAAATACCATTTATCGTCGTGGTTGAGCAGGTTTGGATTCCATGCCGCCCAAGTGGTGGGAAGTCCGTCATGGTCAATAAGGCGATAATTATTATTAAAGATATGCTCCATAATGCCAAGAAGTGCGGTACGGATTTCTGCCTTTTCCTCTTCGTTGGCGCAAAGGTCATAATAGATTGACTGGGCAAAGAAATGGCAGGTCATTTCGTCAGATGATGTTTCGCATTTCCACTCTGCCTTGCCATCGGGAGTTTTGACCCATTCGTGGTTGCCGTCGCCGAAGCCTGTTTCGCCCTCATAGCGAACAGCTCTTGCGGTGAAGCCGGGAAGTCCTGTGATTTTTGTTAAAAGAAGCATTGCTTCCAAAGATTCTCTTGCATTTTCAAGAGCCTCCTGCTCCCCTGTTACGGCATATCTGAAGCTCTCTGCGGCAACATAAAGACCTGTCCATGAGCCGTCATTATCTGAAATATGAACATGACCTGAATCAATGTCATAATTTTCAATAATTCTTTCGGCAACGAAGCCGTGTCTGTAATGATATTTTTTGATGTTTTTCTCAAACTCATTTGCCTTTTCAATAAGGGTTGTTTCGTAGCAGGAAATCATTGAAATTCCGTCGTCTGTTGCGGCAAAAATCTTTGAGCCGTCGGGAGCTACAGCAACATCATTTATTTTATTATTAAGCACCCATCTATGAGCAGAGAAATATTTCATCTTGCCCGCTTTCTGATAAATTACGCCAACATCAGAGGCATAATATCTGCCTCCAACTGCATCGGTTTTGATTTTATAAACTGCGTTTTTGGGCAGGGTGTGAATTTTATCGGCAGTGAGCCAAAGGTGCTGATTATCGTGAATTGCGGCACCGTTATCTGTGCCAATCCAAAGATAGCCTGCGTTATCAAAGCAGATTGTGTTTGCCTTTGTTTTGGGCATATCACTGAACTGAGGCAGAATGTTTTTCCACTCCATACGCTTGCCGTGGATAACACTGATATTTGTTTCTGTTGCAACATAAATTTCTTTATCTGAAACGGCAACGCTCTGCCCCTCGCCACCCTCAAGAGGACGGTTGACAAAATCGTGCTGTGCAGTGTAATCTGTGCCTGCAAAGCGTTCTTTTGTAAGCACCCACAGTTTGCCACGCTTATCGCAAATCTCAACAATATCTGACTCAAACTCTCTGATAAAGCAGACGGCTTCACTATCAACATAATAGAGCTTTTTGCCTGCACAAACGGCAAGCTTGCCACACTCCATAACAGTGATTGCGTTGACGGGTGTGTTGATTACACTATCAAAAACAGGGATGAATTTTTCGCCTGAAAGCTCATAAAGTCCGCTGTCTGTGCCTGCGAAAAGTGTTCCGTTTTTATCTATTGCAAGGCAGTTGGTTTTAGCTGTTGCAAGTCCGCTGTCCAAAGTAAAATTTGTCTTTTTATACTGTGGGAATCTGCCAGAAACATAATATCCGTTTTTTGCTTTCATGGTATCTCCTTTATATTAAATACTGTTTATTTTTTTCAATAAGAATCACATTGCAGACCGCTTTGATATAAACTCCGTCTGCTCTGTATTCCTCTTTTAAAATTACGCCGTCCTCACGGATTTTTGCCGCCACACCGCCATCAGTATAAGGAATAAGAAACTCCGCTTTTCTGCGTGTGGGGGGCAATGAAATCTGAATTGTGGCAAGGAGCTGTGCAAGTCCCTCGCCTGTGAGGGCAGAAATCATACAGAATTTGCCAACGTTGGGCAGAGCGTAAAGATTATCTGCCTTGTCGCACTTATTCATAACAGAAACAATAGGCTTGCCGTTACAGCCAAGTGCATTTAAAAGATTAAATGTAACATTCAGATGCTCACCGCAGTGAGGGTCTGAAGCATCACAAACATTAAGAATCAGCGTTGCGTTTGCCGCCTCTTCAAGGGTGGATTTAAACGCTTCAACAAGGTGGTGAGGAAGTCGTCTGATAAGTCCAACTGTATCAATGAGCATAATTTCTCTGCCGTCAGGGAGAGTTAAGGCTCTTGAGGTTGGGTCAAGGGTTGCGAAAAGCTTGTTTTCGGCAAGGACACCTGCCTGCGTGAGGGCATTCATAAGTGTGGATTTGCCTGCATTTGTGTAGCCGATAATGGCAACAGTTTCTACACCGTCTTTTTCTCTGCGGTGGCGAAGCTGTTCACGGCGTTTTGCAATTTCCGCCAGCTCCTCTTCGAGGTTTTGTATTCTTCTGCGGATGTGTCTGCGGTCGCTCTCAAGCTTGCTTTCACCAGGACCTCTTGTGCCGATACCGCCGCCGAGCCTTGAAAGCTCTGCGCCCTTACCCCCAAGGCGGGGAAGTGAATATTTAAGCTGTGCCAGCTCGACCTGAATCTTGCCCTCACCGCTTCTTGCACGGGCGGCAAAAATATCGAGGATGAGCATTGTTCTGTCGATAACACGCACATCTGTTTCGTTTTCGATATTCCTCTGCTGTGAGGGCGAAAGCTCGCAGTCAAAAATCAGCAGGTCAATATCGTTGTTTTCGCTGAACTCTTTAATTTCCTGTATTCTGCCACTGCCGATATATGTGGCGGTGTCGGGTTTATCTCTTTTTTGAATAACACGGGCGCAGACAACTGCACCAGCGGTTCTTGCAAGCTCTTCAAGCTCGTCAAGTGAATCCTCGGCATCAAAAATGCCTGTATCCACACTCACAAGCACCGCTTTTTCGGGTTCTTCGTTATGTGTTTCAACTAATTCCATATTTTCTCCTATTAAAATCCGTTGGGATTATTCTTCTGCCAACGCCATGAATCCTCGCACATTTTGTCGAGTCCTCTTTCAGCTTTCCAGCCAAGCTCATTAAGAGCCTTTGAGGGGTCTGAATAGCAGGTTGCAAGGTCGCCGTCTCTTCTGGGAGCGATTTTGTAATTAACCTTTCTGCCAGATGCTTTTTCAAATGCTTTAACTATATCAAGCACGCTGTAGCCTGTGCCTGTGCCGAGGTTATAAACATTAACCTCTTTTGTTGAAAGCACCTTTTCAACTGCCTTAATATGACCGAGGGCAAGGTCAACAACATGGATGTAATCACGAACGCCTGTTCCGTCAGGTGTATCATAATCATCACCGAAAACGCTAAGCTGTGGAAGCTTGCCGATAGCAACCTGTGTTACATAGGGCATAAGGTTGTTGGGGATGCCGTTGGGGTTTTCGCCAATCATTCCGCTTTCGTGTGCACCTATGGGATTGAAATAGCGGAGAATTGTGATGCTCCACTCGTTATCGGAAGCGTACAAATCCTGAAGTATAAGCTCAATCATATATTTTGTTGTGCCGTAGGGGTTGGTTGTGCCGCCGATTTTCATATTCTCTGTAAGAGGTGAAACATTCTCACAGCCATAAACTGTTGCAGATGAGCTGAAAACAATCTTTTTGCAGTTAGCATCACGCATAGCTTCGCAAAGGGTGATTGTGCCGCCGATGTTGTTTTCATAATATTCAAGGGGCTTACGGCAGCTTTCGCCAACTGCTTTAAGTCCTGCAAAGTGAATTACTGCTTCGATCTCGTTTTCTTTAAAAATTTTATCAAGTGCGGCTCTGTCTCGGATGTCAGCCTCATAAAATTTAAAATCCTTACCTGTGATTTTTTTGATGCGGTTAAGGCTTTCGGGGTTACTGTTGTAGAAATTATCAAGAACAACAATTTCATAACCTGCATTCAAAAGCTCTACGCAAGTATGTGAACCAATAAATCCTGCTCCGCCTGTAACTAATATTGACATATTCGTTCCTCCAAAGTATAATATTACAGGTATATTATATTGATTTTTTAAAATTATTTCAATAGAAAAAGAGGCATATATGAAAAATTTATCAGATATTAATGTAGTTAAAGATGTTATGAGCCGTCATGGCTTCACTTTCTCAAAGGCACTGGGGCAGAATTTCATCATCAACCCCACTGTCTGCCCACGAATCGCCGAGGAGGGCGGTGCAAGAAAAGGCGTTGGCGCACTTGAAATCGGCGCAGGCGTTGGCGTTCTCACAGCTGAGCTTGCAAAGCGTGCCGACAAGGTTGTGTGCATTGAGCTTGACACAAGGCTTTTGCCTGTGCTTGACGAAACCCTTGCGGATTTTGACAATGTTACAATCATTAACGAGGATGTTTTGAAAGCTGACCTTAACAAAATTGTAGAGGAGCAGTTTGGCGATATGCCGTTTGTTGTGTGTGCAAATCTGCCATACTACATCACCTCCCCTGTTATTATGAAGCTGCTTGAAAGCAGGCTTCCTGCGGAATCTGTTACCGTTATGGTGCAGAAAGAGGCGGCACAGCGACTTTGCGCAAAGGTTGGCTCCCGTGATGCCGGTGCGGTTACTGTTGCGGTGGATTTTTATGCAGATGCTCAGAAGCTCTTTGATGTTTCGAGGGGTTCGTTTATGCCATCACCAAATGTTGACAGCGCAGTTATCCGCCTTGATATAAGAAACGGTGTCCCCATTGATGTTACAGACGAAAAATTCTTTTTCAGAGTTGTGAAAGCATCATTTGCACAGAGAAGAAAAACTGCGTCAAACTCTTTAAGCGCAGGGTTGAGCCTTTCAAAAGATGTGGTCAACAGAGCAATTGAAAACGCAGGATTTAAGCCGACCGTCCGCCCCGAAAGCCTTTCAATGGAAGAGCTGGGCGAGCTTTCAGAAGCACTTTATAACGAGGTCAACGCACTGTGATTTTTATTGAAAAGGTGCAAACAGAAATCGGCACTTTAACGCTGACAGCAGAAAAAATTATGCACTCACAGCGAAATGCCGTGGGTGCAATTTTTTATGTTAATTCAAATTTACTAACAGAACGGTTAGTCTAAAAGCTTAGCTAATACATTATATTTGGAATCAGCCAAGTTTATAAAGCTCATACCAACATTTTTCGATTTTTAAATTCAATTCGGGAGTGGCAAGCCACTCCCCTACGGTGCGTGGTGAAGCATATTAACTTCTTCACTATTCACTAAAACTTATTACTCCAAAGCGGGTGCGGGTACCCCGCCCGAAATTATTCATTATTCGATATTCGTTATTCATTTGAATTGTGGATTGCCACGCTACGCTCGCAATGACATTACTTTAGCTCGGTGCAAATACATACGGGAAGAGCAAGCTCTTCCCGTACGGTGTATGGTGAAACTTCTTCACTATTCACTACAACTTATTACTTTATGAGAACCTCTATCGTCAAAATCAGAGATTTTGCCACTTCCCACGAGGGAAGCTTTTGTTTTGTACTTGCCGTGGGAGTGGATTGCCACAC